>JADJPG010000004.1 GCA_016713365.1 Verrucomicrobiota bacterium
GACATGCCGTTCAACAAGGAGTTCGGGAATTTCGGCAACAGCAACGCGATTCGCAAAGAGTTCTGGCGCGAGACGCCGGAGGCGCGACGCGAGGTGTTGTTACCGTTTCTCTGGGGCACGGTGGCGAAACAGGGCCAGCTCTGGGGCAATCGCGAGAAGGGCAGCGAAGTGCGCGTGTCGAACGGGCGGAATTTTTCCTATCCCGGTTACAACGAGTTTCTTACCGGCTACGCGGACCCGAAGATCGACAGCAACGACAAGATGCTCAACGCGAACACCAACGTCTTCGAGTGGCTGCATGGCAAGCCGGAGTTCCGTGGACGCGTCGCCGCGTCGGTGAACTGGGATGTGTTGCCGTGGATTCTCAATGCGCCACGCGCTGGGTTTCCGGTTTGGAGCAGCTTCAAAGTTCCAGAGGGAACGGAGCGCATGTCCGTGCCATCCGCTCTGACCGAAATGGTCGAGCGCGGGCAGACCATCTGGTCTGGCGTCTCGCTCGACACTTTCGTCGGGTATGCGGCGAAGCACGCGGTGCGCACGATCAAACCGCGCGCGATGTACGTTTCGTTCGGCGAGACGGATGACTGGGCGCATGAAGGCAACTACGAGCGTTACCTGCGCGGCGCGTACGAATTCGATCGCTTCATCGGCGAACTGTGGGCGCTGACGCAATCAATCCCCGAGTATCGCGGCACGACGACATTCGTCATTAGCGTGGATCACGGGCGTGGTCCCGCGCCGGTCGCGTGGAAGAATCACGGCAAGGAAATCGTGGACTCAGCCTACATGTGGTTTGCCGTGCTCGGGCCGGATACTGCGGCGCTTGGCGAGCGGAGCAACACGCCGCCGATCCGGCAGGCGCAAATTGCGGCCACGGTCGGTGCGTTCGTCGGACAGAATTTTCACGGCGCGTTCCCGCAAAGCGCACCGCCGATCGTGGAAGTGGTCGGCACGAAGCGGCCTTAATTTTTTACGGACATGAAAGTCACCCTGAACTGGCTCAAGCAATACGTTGATTTCAACTGGTCGCCCGAGGAACTCACCGAGCGGCTCACCATGCTCGGCCTCGAAGTCGAGGGCGTGCAGAAGCTCGGCGGCGAATTCACCGGCATCGTCGTGGCGCAGGTCATCACGCGCGACAAACATCCGAATGCCGACAAGCTTTCCGTCTGCCGCGTGAACGACGGCGCCGGAGAGCGCCAGATCGTTTGTGGCGCGCAGAACTTCAAGGCCGGGGACAAGGTCCCGCTCATCCTTCCCGGCGCGTCGCTGCCGATGAAGCCCGGCGACAAGGAGCCGTTCACCATCAAGGTTGGGAAGATCCGCACCGTGGAATCGCACGGCATGATGTGTTCGCCAGCGGAGCTGGGCCTGCCGGATCAAGTGGATGGCCTGCTGATTCTCCGTGAGGACGCGAAGGTTGGGCAGCCGTTCGCCGAGTATCTCGGCCGCGCGGGCAGTGACGTGATTTACGATCTCGAAGTCACGCCGAACCGGCCGGACTTGAACAGCGTCATCGGCATCGCGCGCGAGATTGCGGCGTTGACGGGAAACCCGCTCAAACTTCCGGATGTGTCGGTCGCCAGCGGTCCCGCTTCCGTGGCTGGCGCCGCGGCGGGAACGGCCGTGGACAGTTACGTCGCCGTGCGCGTGGATGAGCCGGAGCTTTGCCCGCGTTACACTGCGCGCGTGGTGACGGGCGTGAAGATCGGTCCGAGCCCGGACTGGCTGCGCACGACACTGGAGAAGGTCGGCATTCGCAGCATCAACAACGTGGTCGACGTCTCGAACTACGTGATGCTCGAAATTGGCCAGCCCCTGCACACGTTCGACTATCATCTCATTGGCAAGGGCGCGAGCGGCAAGCCCACCATCGTGGTGCGCCGCGCGACCGAGGGAGAGAAGTTCAAGACACTCGACGGACAGGAACGCGCGTTGACCGCCGAGAACCTGCTCATCGCCGACGAACAACGCGGCATCGCGCTCGCGGGCGTGATGGGCGGGTTGAACACGGAAATTAACGACTCGACGAGGGACGTGCTCATCGAGAGCGCTTACTTCAAGTCGACGAATATCCGTCGCACCAGCAAGGCGCTCGGTCTGCGCAGCGAATCCAGCTACCGCTTCGAGCGCGGCTGCGACATCGGCATCGCAGACTGGGCAAGCCGCCGTTGCGCGCAGCTCATTCTCGAAACCGCCGGTGGTCAGCTCGTGCCCGGCGCGGTGGACGCGTGCGCGGTCGAGATCAAGCCGAAGGAAGTCACGCTCCGTCACTACAAGGCGAGCGAGCTGATTGGCGTGATGGTGCCGACGGACGAACAGATTCGTCATCTCGAAAGTCTCGGCCTGCGACGCAAGGACGCTGGTGGCGCCGCGCGCGTGCCGTTCGTGGATGCGAGCGTGGACACGACGACGCTGCTGAAGAAGGACGTCATCCAGTCCAAGGACGACCACGGCACGACGTTCCTTGTTCCGACCTGGCGCGTGGACATCAAGGGCGAAGTCGATCTTATCGAAGAAGTCGCGCGGCTTTACGGCGTGGACAAGATTCCGAGCACGCCGCCGCGCGGCGCTATCGGTACGAACACGTTCGATGCGGTGTACGATCAGATCGCTGAAGCGCGTCGCCTGTTTTCCGGCATGGGCTTGAGCGAAGCCACGGGCCAGACGTTGATCGCGGATGCCGCGGCGAAACTCGCGGTCGCGCCCGAATCTCTCGTGATGCTGGCGAATCCGCTGAGCAGCGACATGAACGCGCTGCGTCCGTCGCTGCTGCCGGGCTTGCTCGATTCGCTCCGGCACAATGTCAGCCGCAAGAATTACGACGCGGCCTTGTTCGAAGTCGGACGCGTGTTCATCAACGTGAACGGCCAGACGAAGGAGGAGCGTCGCGTGGCCATCGCGTTGACCAGGCCAGCGCGCTGAACTTCTGGAGCGGCGACGACCGCGACGCGAAGTTCGACGTTTACGATCTCAAGGGTCTGCTCGAAGAGTTCCTCGAACAGTTCGGCCTGCGCGGTGTTGGTTTCAACCGTCGCGCCGAGAGCACGTCGTTACTGCTGGAGTCCGCGACGATCGCGCTCGGCGGCAAGCTGGTGCTCGGTGAGATGGGACAACTCCTTCCGACTCTGGCGAAGAAGTATGACCTTCGCGACGCCGTGTTCCTCGCCGAGCTGAACCTCGATCAACTGCTCGCACGCCGGAATGCTACGAAGTCGTTCAAGGCGCTGCCGCAGTTCCCGAGCATCCGTCGCGACGTGGCGATGCTGGTCGGCGAAGCGGTGACGCACGATGCCGTGCTCGATGTGGTGAAGAAGGCGAAGCCGGCGAACCTGGAGAACGTGGAGCTGTTCGATGTCTTCCGCGGCAAGAACGTGCCCGAAGGCCAGAAGAGCGTGGCCTACGCGTTCACCTATCGCGCTGCCGACAAAACGCTGACCGACCCCGAAGTCAACGCCGCCCACGACAAACTCGTCGCCGACTTCAAACAGAAGCTGCAGGCGGCGGTGCGGGAGTAACGACGCCTCGCGGAGCGAGGCCATGATGGTAGCCGTGGGCTTCAGCCCACGGACTTGATCACAAATCCTTCCTTGTCGCGGAGCGACGATTGATGTCTGGACTCCTTTCAAGAGCTTTTCATGCGTCGCTCCGCGACGCGTTTCTCCTCCACCGTGGGCGAAGCCCACGGCTACCATCGCAGCGCCCCGGGATGTAGGTCGCGAGTGGTGTGGGGCTTGATGGCGTCACCGTCTCAGTGCCCATGCGTTATCTGCACAATTTTTCGGCTCAACGCATGGTGGTTTATTCCGATGCCTTGGGTGAATGAACGTCAGTGGATTAGGTCCGGCATCACTTTTCGACAGCGTGCTGCAAGCGCAGGCGTTGCGCGACGAGATCGGCGTTCGCCTGCTGGAGAAGTCGCAGGACGTGGCGACGCAGCAGGGTGCGGCGATGGTTCAATTGCTGGAACAGGCTGGACAGCCTTTATCGCGCGCGAGCGGGCAGCTGCTGGATGCTTACGCCTGAACGCACTTCGAAAGCTCCAAACCTTCTGGGAGACGGCGTAATGAGGCTTGGGTTTTTCTATATTTGAGTCTCGTCACCTCGACTCCTACCAGATTCTGACGGCGCGCCTCACTGAGGAGGTCGCATTTCCACCAATCTTCGCAGTCGTATTCCAAACTCGTGGGCCAGAGCGCTCATGGCTTCGGCTTCCGCCGGGGGCAACTGTCGCTGGCAGTTGAAATCCCAGAGTCCCAGCCAGAGCTCGAAATGCTGTGGCTCGATGCCGATGCGGAGATGCGCGGCGCCGAAGCCGCCGGAGTAGCGGGATGGGCCGCCGGTTTGCAGCGCCCAGAACTCGCCGATTTTCGCGAGGTGCGCGGGCCAGTCGTGAATGCGAGCGTTGAAGATTGGTCCGAGCACCGAGTGCTGCCGGACATCCGCGTAAAAGGTGCGCAGCAGTTCCGCGATGCCGGTGTGGCCGCCGAGACGTTCGTAGAGAGTGGACATGTCAGGAGGAAGTTTGAATGGCGAACTTGAGCACGACGAATTCCGCTGGCTTCAGCGGAGCGAAGCCGACTTCGAAAATGAGCCGTCCGCTGGCGACATCATCAGCGGACATCGTCGCGCGATCGCATTTCACAAAGTAGGACTTGGCTGGAGTGTTGCCTTGGAAGGCGCCCTGACGGAAGAGCTGGTTCAAGAAGGCGCCGACGTTCAGACGGATGTTCGCCCAGAGCGGTTCGTCGTTCGGTTCGAACACGGCCCACGGTGTGCCGCGTTCAATGCTTTCCTGAAGGAAGAGTGCGAGCCGCCGAACGGGAATGTATTTCCACTCGGACGCGAGCGAGTCGGCTCCCATCGTGGTGCGTGAGCCCCAGATGACGTGCCGTGACTGTGGTTGATTTCGCAGGCAGTTCACACCGAGTGGATTCAACAAATCTTGATCACGGTCGGTGATTGCGACGGACAAGTCGTTGACGCCCGTCAAAGTTGCTTCGGTGCCGGCGGGCGCTTTCCACACGCCACGCTGACTGTCCGTGCGCGCGAAAACTCCGGCGATGGCGCCGCACGCGGGAAAGGTTTCAATGGCGCCGGCCCTTAGCGGATTCGAGTAGCGGAGCCGGGGGAAGTAAACGGCGGCGTTCGCGCTCCGCAGGGGAGTGGACTGCATCGCGGTTCTGGCGTCGCTTGCGGACGTCCAGCGGCTGTCGCTGTCGAGAATTAGACAGGCGCGGCGTTCTGCACACAACGCGGCGGCGGCTTCGGCGACGGTATCGTCGACATTCTGGTAGGCGTTGTAGGGCGGGAGGCAGAGCAGGTTGAACGAATCGGCTTTCAGCAAGGCGTAGAGTCCCGCGCGCTTCTTGCGATGTGTCGCGCCAATCAGGTCGGTGGATTTCAACTGCCCACCGCGACCAACGCGGATGACGAGCGCCTCGGAGCCGCCATTGAGAAAGAAGTCGCGGACGGCGAATCCGAGAAAGCTGCGCAACCAGAGCCCGCCGAAGAGCCGCTCAAAGTCTCCGAAGCTGTGGACTTTGGTGGGCAGATTGTATTTGCCGCGGCGGGTGGTGCCGACGAACGCGGTCACCGCGGTGGCAACGCCGGGAATGGGATGAATGCCCGAGGATCGTTCCTCGATGTAAATGCCGGGAGCGATGTACTCCGGCGTGCTCATCGACGGCGACCTCCGCCGAAGATGGAGCCGAGCAGGCCGCGGACGATCTCGCGTCCGACGGAGCTACCGATCGTTCTTACCGCGCTCTTCGCCATCGTGGTGGCGAGTGATTCCGGTTCGCGTCCTCCGCGCGGACGTGGCGCTGAACCGCCGCCCAAACCCGATAGAAGCGAGCCGAAGAATCCGCCTGATTCCGAGCCAGCTGGAGCGGGTGCAGTGGACGCTGCAGGCGGCTGGCGCTGGGCGTGCGCGCTCTTCAACTTCTCGTAGGCGGACTCGCGATCAACGGCTGTTTCGTACGCGCCGTACACGAGCGAGGAGCGGATGAGTTGCTGGCGTTGTTGCGGATTGATGGGACCGATCTGGCTGCGCGGCGGGCAGATGAAGGCGCGTTCCACGATGCCTGGCTGGCCGCGTTCATCAAGCAGGGAGACGAGCGCTTCGCCGACGGCGAGCTCGGTCAACGCGGTTTCGGTATTGAGCTTTGGGTTGGTGCGGAAGGTTTCCGCGGCGCTGCGGACGGCCTGCTGATCGCGGGGCGTGAACGCGCGCAGGGCGTGCTGCACGCGATTGCCGAGCTGGCCGAGGACGTTGTCCGGAATATCGCGCGGATTCTGGGTGACGAAGTAAACGCCGACGCCTTTCGAGCGAATGAGGCGGACGACTTGCTCTATCTTCTCCAGCAATGGCGGCGGCGTATCAGCGAAGAGGAAGGTGAGCTTCGTCGAAGAAGAAGACGAGTTTCGGCTTCGGGAGATCGCCGGCCTCGGGCAACCGCTCGAAGAGCTCGGAGAGAAGCCAGAGCAGAAACGTGGAGTAAACCTTCGGCGCCTGCATGAGGCGATCGGCGCTGAGGATGTTCACGAAGCCGCGTCCGGCGGAATCGGTTTGCAGCAAGTCATCGAGGTTTAGCGCGGGTTCGCCGAAGAACTTGTCTGCGCCTTGATCGTCGAGAGCAAGCAGATTGCGCTGGATGGCGCCGATGCTGGCGGCGGAGATGGTCCCGTATTCAGTGGTGAACTGCGCGGCGTTGTCGCCGACGAATTGGAGCATCGCACGCAGATCCTTCGAGTCGAGCAGCAGCAGTCCGTTTTCGTCCGCGATGCGGAAGACAAGGCTGAGGACGCCGGCCTGCGTGTCGTTCAGCTGGAGCAGGCGGCTGAGAATGAGCGGGCCGAGCTCGCTGATCGTCGCCCGCACGGGATGGCCGTTCTCACCGAACACATCCCAGAACGTGACGGGGCAACCGCCGAAGGTGAACCCGTCGAGTTTCAGTTGCTTGATGCGTTCCTGAACCTTCGGCGAAGTGCCACCGGGCTGGCTGATTCCGGCGAGGTCACCTTTCACATCGGCCATGAACACCGGCACGCCCAGCTGGCTGAAATGTTCGGCGAGCACCTGCAGCGTGATGGTCTTGCCAGTGCCGGTTGCGCCGGCGATCAGGCCGTGGCGATTGGCCATTTGCGGGAGGAGAAAAGTATCGGAAACGCCTTTGGCGAGCAGGATGGGCGACGAGTTACTCATGGCTGAACGTATGTTTTTTGTTCGCGGTTCGCTGATACGGAGTGCGCGTGCAACTGTTCTGGCCGAGCGCGCCGGGTGCCGCAAGCTGAGACTTTGTCGGTGTTCGACTGGCTACTTCGAACCGGACGCGTCGGACTTGGCCGCGCGCCACGCTGCATTGCGTTCGGCGATGAGGCGGAGAAGGGGAGCGCGGGAGTTGTCGGAGCTCACATTCCAATCAGCGGATTGTCCATCGAAGTCGTAAACCCACAGGGCGGCCAGCGGAACCTGGTGGGTTTCGATGGCTTCGAGCCATTGACGAAACTGCGCGAGGGATTCGGCCGTCAGCGCACCTGGTACGCCGAATTCTCCGATGAAGAGAGGCTTCTTTGCGGTGCGTGTGGCATCGACGGCCCACGGCAGGCTGGCGAGATCATTGGTGCTGTAGAGACGGCCGCTGAGGGATTCGATGGGCGATGGGTTATCGGCCAGCAACATCTCACGCCATTGAGGGGCGGAATCGCGGCCCCAGCGTTTTTCGTGTTTCTGATGCCACGCGGTGGGTCGGGGGAAGGCGTTGCCGCTGAGGATAAGGCGCTGCGGATCGTGGCGGCGAACTTCTTTGGCGAATTCTGTCAGCGCGATACGAATCATGTCGTGGGAGAGTTCGTCGCGTTTCGAGCGCGAGCTGGCCGTGCCGAGCGAGGGGTGAACGGGCGGACGATGTTGCGCGGCATTCGGAAGGTCGGCGGGGAGATTGAATTCGTTGCCGAATTCCCACGCCCAGATGGCCGGAGAATCTTTGAAGCGTGTGACGACTTCGCGCGTGTAGCGGCGCATGAAGTCGATGGTAAGGCTGGAAGGATTGCCCCACTGGTCGAGCGGTTCGTCGACGAGGTCAGAGATCGTTGCTTGGTGCCAGAAGAGGGACGGAATCAGGCCGATGCGATGTTTCTCGGCGATGTTCACGACGGAGGCGAGGCGGGTGAAATATTCGGAGCGATTGGTTTGGTAGAGCGCCCAGTCGACCGGCCAGTAGCCGCACGCGGCGAAGCGGGCGAAGGGAATTCCGTTGGTTGCCAGCGCGCGAAAGGCTGGATCGATGCTGCGTGCCGGTGTGGAGCTCAGGGACCGGACGAAGGCGTCGTAGTAATTCACGCCGATGCCGCGAAAGGGTTTGCCGCGAAGCTGCAGTGTCCCGTCGCCGGAGGTGGTGAGGCCGGGAGGTTCAGCGGCGATCCCCGAGGCGACCATTGACAGGATCAGCGCCACTCGGATCACGAGAGGAAGCATGCACGGGCTGGTTCGATTGTTTGCGAGGCCGTTCATTTCATTCGAGTCCATCGATGTGGAAAACCAGACGTCTCGAGGTTCAGTGGGATTCGTTCCGGTTAAGTTTTTGTCCCGGACCATCGGCTGAAGCGTTTGGCAAAAGTGGTTGGCGCCAAACATTTTTTGCTCTCGGGAAAATGCGTATCGCGCCTTAATTGCCATGGAGATCCTGCCGTTAACAACTTTGTCGGCTGGCGGAATGTCCGCAGCCGCTTTCCCGGGCGGGCATCGGTGGCTCGCAAGTGAAGGCACAATTGAAACGACACGCTTTGGCGCGTGGTTTTGGTTGTGCCTTTTTTCTTTGGGAGAGCCAGTCGCATGAATGGTCCGTGGATAGCAACAACGCACTATGACACTTGGAAAAAAGATTATCGGAGCTGCGCTCGGCGCCGTGGCGGTCAGCGTGGCGGTGGGATTGGTTATTCAAACGCGAGTGATTCGCTCGCAGGGAATCGAGCTTACCCGCGAGACGATGAGCGCCATCATTTCCCAGGCGGAGAATGTGCGCGAGTCGTTCTCCAGCCTGAATCAATCGGGGGCTTTCGACCGGACGAAACTGGTGGAAGAGGCGAAGAAGGAGACTGATCTGCGGAAGACAGCGCTCTATCGCACGATCCCAATTGTCGCCGCTTGGAAGGCGCTGGAGGAGTCTGCGCAGAAGAATGGCTTTGAGTTTCGCGTGCCGAAGAATCAGGCGCGAAATCCCAAGAACAACCCGACCCCGGAAGAGGCTGAGATCCTGAAGTTGCTCGAAGCGGGCGATCGTGATGATTACTTCAAAGTGGATGCGCAGCGGAATCAGATCGTTTACGCGCGGCCCATCGTGCTCTCGGCCGATTGCCTCGCCTGCCATGGAGATCCGAAGAACAGCGCCAGCAACGACGGGAAGGACAGCCTTGGCTTCGCGATGGAGAACTGGAAGACCGGAGAGATTCACGGTGCGTTTATTCTCAAGGCGCCGTTGGACAAGGTGGATGCGGTGACAAGGGCTGGTTTCATCAGCACTTTGATTTGGATCGCGCCGGTCACGGTTCTGATTGGTCTGGCGTTCTACTTCCTCAATCGCCGAATCATCGTCCGTCCGCTTAATGCCGCCCTGGCCGAGCTCGGCGCCTCCAGCCAGCAGACGCTCGAAGCCTCGGGGCACATCAGCGCCAGCAGCATCGCTCTGGCGGAAGGTGCAAGTGAACAGGCGGCATCGCTGGAAGAAACCAGTGCTTCGCTGGAGGAGATTTCCAGCATGGTGAAACGTAATGCTGATAACGCCGGCTCCGCCAAGGCGATTGCGAACGAGGCACGCGCCGCCGCGGATTCGGGCTCGAGCCACATCGATGAGATGAATACTGCGATGCTGGAGATCAAGGCGGCGAGCGATGACATTGCGCGCATTGTGAAATCGATCGACGAGATCGCGTTTCAAACAAACATCCTCGCGCTGAACGCCGCGGTGGAAGCGGCCCGGGCCGGCGAGGCGGGCCTGGGGTTCGCGGTGGTCGCGGATGAAGTTCGGAATCTGGCGCAACGCAGCGCTCTCGCAGCGCGGGAAACGGCGGAGAAGATCGAGAACTCGATTACCAAGAGCGCTCGTGGTGTTGAGATCAGCGCGCGCGTGACGACGGGCCTGCGTGAAGTCGCGGACAAGATCCGCGAGGTCGATCGCTATGTTGCCGAGATCGCGGCGGCATCAGACGAGCAGAGCCAGGGAATTCAACAGGTCAACATCGCCATCGGTCAGATGGACAAGGTGACGCAGAGCAATGCCGCCAGCGCGGAAGAAGGCGCCAGTGCCGCTGAAGAACTGAAGGCGCAGGCGGCTGCGCTCCAGGGTTCGATTCGACAGCTTTCCATTCTGGTTTCGGGCGATGGCGGTGGATTGGCTGAGCCGTCCGCCGCGCCTGGAAATGTGAATCCGCCCAGACGCCAGACGAAGACCTTTCAAACTCCAGCGCCGCTGCCAACACATGCGCCGGCGAAGCACCCGGCTCAGTCAACTACCGCCAACTCCCGCGCAAATTCGAAGGCGAATGAGCTGCCGCTTCCAGAGAGCTTCAAGGACTTTTGATACCGAACCTCGGCGGTGATGATTCGAGTCAAAGCTGTTTTCGCTGCGCCCACTTCCGGCCCTTCGCGAGGGCAGCCAGTGTTTGTTTCAAACGCTCCTCACGGGTCTCGGGTCGCTTCGCCATCGTGAGCCATACCAGATACTCGCGCTGACAGGTCGGGGAGAGCGTCTTGAAATTCTCCGCCGCCGCGCGGTGTTTCTTCTCGGCGAGCGCGGCTTTGAAAAACGAGGGCATCGGCCACGGTTTCCGTTTCACCTTCGGCGCGGGCGGAATCATCGGGTCGGCGTCCAGCTCCACGGCTGCATGGAGCAAGTTCTCCAGCGCAGCGCGATTCACGGCGGCGAGGTTGGTGACGCGTATGGACCGGATGTTGGTGTTTCCCTCACTGCCATCGGTGAACAGCTTCACAGGATCGTCCAGTTCCGTGCCGCGGAAGAAGGTGATGCCCAAATGTGCTTTGCACGCGCTGAGGCCGCAGACCAGTTTGCGCCCGGAGAAACACAGCATGTTCCACTTGATTGATTCGCGCAGGTCTGGTTCCCAGGTCAGAAACCAATCGGTGACTTGTTCGGCGAGTGGTTTCGAGAAATCCGGAGAGATCTCCAGCCATTCAGATGGGTTCTTGGTGCGGGCGCGGGAGCAGTCCATCGACATTCTTCTACCGGTTAATCATTTAACTCAATCGTCGCCACCACGGCGCGGTGATCAGACGGGTACGGGATCACCGCAATGTCGGCGGAGTTGGATGATTCCCCGACGACGTCGCAGCGTTTCACGGTCACATTGGGGCCGGCGAAGAAGACGAAATCGATGCGGTCATGACGGTCCTTCGGATCGTCAGGGCGGGTGGTTGGCGTCCAGGTGTTGCCCGGATGCGTCAGTTCGTCCGGGTGCGCCGTGCGATAGGCGTCGCGCATCCCGGTCTTCATGACGGCGAGCGTGGACGGGTATTCGACAGCGACGGGTTTACGGCCTGCTGCTGCTGCGCGAGCGGTCCAGTCGAGCGACGACGGTTCGTTGAAGTCACCCGTGAGAAACACCGGTTTGCCACTGGCCAGCGCGGGCTTTAGATCCACGAGCAATCGCTCCACCTGTTCGCCGCGGGCTTTGCGTGCTTCGTCCACGGCTTCCGCTGCCGTCTTGATGAAGCGCCCGTTGGAGTAGGGGATTCCGGCGAGTTGATACGGCTGATACGGCGCGTGCGCCAGATGGACGTTGAACATCATGACTTCCCGACCGGGCGCGATGCGGACGCTCACGCCCCATTTCCGCGGCGTGTTTGTGACGATAGGATAGCGGCTGAGAATTCCCGTGCGCTCGCCTTGATCGAAGTAGTGCCAGCCCAGCAGATCGGCGAGCTTGCGACCATTGTCTGGTCGTCCGGAACCCTTCTCCATTTCGTAGCCGCCCGTCTCTTGAAGGCCGATGATGTCCGCCTTGGCCGCGCGAATGACTTCAGCGGTTTGCGAGAGTGGCTGCTTCCCGGCGTCGCCGCCATGCCAGAGGTTGAAGGACATCACGCGCAGTTCGGCGGCGCGGGCTGCGAATGTGCTGCACTCAAGCAGAACAAGGAGAAGTCTCGCGAGGTTCATATTGGATTTCGGTTGTCCAAGGTATCGATGATTCCCCGGTTTGCCAACCGGGGTCTAATCTGGAAAGCTGGGCGCATGAAGAGAAGCAAGGATGCAGCGGAGAAATTCCATTGGCGGCAATCGCGCCCAACGTGGTGTATTGCAGACTTAATGCTGGTGTGGCTTTGGTGTTGCGGAATGCCTGTCGGCGCGGAGTCTGTCGAGTGGGACAACACGCCGTCGCCGATTCAGATCATTCCGTCGGGCACGAATGTGCAGTTGAGGTGGCCGAAGTGGGCGGTTCACAGTGAGCTGCAATCGACGATGAACTCGGTCAACACTGGAGCTTGGACCGAATTATTATGGTTCAAGTCGGTTGCTGAAGACGAGATCATTGCCGACATGCCGGCAGTGGACTCGCACCGGCTGTTTCGACTGAAGGCACCAGTCGGCATCCCGATCTTCCAGTTCGGAATCTTCTACAATGGAGATCTGGAATTCAACGGTGCGGCCATCATGCACCTGCGGGGCCGGGTTCACTCGAACAGCAACCTTTATATGGGTTCGGTCGTGTTCCAATACTTCTACCGCGATGTGACGGCTTCGGGAGCCATCGAGAACAGTCTCCGTTACTTTGCTTCCACCAACCCGATAACCACTCCTTACTTCTACGGAGCGGCGGTCTCGAACGCTCCGCGTCTGGTTTGGCCCGTCGACGAAGAGATGGGTCCCGAAGCCGTCCGGCAGATTATTCAAATCCCGCCGCCGGATGAAGAGATCGGATCGCCGCTGGGGCGCGAGCGCTACTTCAACAAAGCTGAGCTGGTGATTCTGGTGACGAACACGTCCGTGGAGGCATTTCTGAAGCGGCCCTATTCGGCAGAACGCACAACGCTCCCATGGCTGGCGATCACGAATTTCGTCAGCACCAACAAGACATTCGTGGACCAGCGCGAGGTGAGCAAGACGGCCCTGACCACGGAGTTCGATGTGGGACGGTTCAATAATTGGGCAGCGACAAATGCCGAGGTGGCATCCGTGCTGGGAGTCGGTGTCGCTCCCAGCATCGTCTACATCGCCGATCAGCGGCTGCCGAGCTCGACCAAGTTTGCGGTGGTGCGAGTGGTGAACGGGCGGGTGCTCGCGGAACGGGGATTGACCGTGGCCACCCCGAATCCGCTCTATACCCTCGGCCATTTCAATCAACCGACCACGGCCCATCTCGGGACCACAAACACCGCCGACACGCGGCCTGCGTCGTTGGTTTGTGATGCTTACACGTTGTTGTCTGGGGCCTTTCGCGATCAGTCTTCCAGTGGGCACTACATTACACGCCCCGCATCCAACACCACTGTCGTCGCTGCGATCGTCGCGGGGAATACACCGTCTGCAGCTGTCTACAGCGGTGGCGCGAATAATCTTCCCCGACTGCTGGAGGCGTGGAGTACACGCACCTATACGCTCAACGGTTCATTGGTGTGCCTGTATCCCAGCGCGGTGGCGACCAATGTTTTTCGAAACCCCGGCGTCTATTACAACGCCCCAACACGGAACATTTACTTCGATTTCAACTTTCTCGATCCCGCTCGGTTGCCGCCGGGCACACCTCAAGTCGGTGTTTCCAGGCGATCCGAGTTGGCACATTGAAGTGACGGCGTTTGGAGCCGGACAAATAATCCTTGCGACGGGCGCGCTGGTTTCCATCCTCGGCGCACTATGTTACTCCGTGTTGCCTTTGTCGTCTGTTGTGCCCTGCTGATGGGACTGCCGTTAACGATGGCTCGATCGGTGGCCGACACGCCATTTCTTCAAGACATCGCGGTTCGGTTTCAGGTCAATCCTGAGTTGAACGGCGCGGACTACCGCAAGGTGTTCGTGAATCGCGACGGCATCGTTTACCTGCTGACGGATCGCGGCGTGGCGCGGGTGTTTGATCAGACGGTGGCGCTGGACCGGAGCTTTCGTCCGCTCGCGGACCTGAAGCCGCGCGATCTCACCATGCAGGGCGGCGAGTTGTTGTATCTCTACGAGGATCGATTTCTCGCGAACGGCTGGGCGGGCAAGGTGAAGGGACATTTGCCGGCGGGGCGCTTCGAGCGCTTCGCCCGGGCGGACGATGGCGCGGTGCTGTTGGTCGGTGGCACGAACGTGGCGGTGCATCGTGACGGCAAGCTGGTCGAGTTGGCGTCACCGGTGGCGGGAGGAACGGAGATTTGGCCCTACGCGTGGGGTGCGGAGCTTTTCCTGATGAGCGGAAGCGCGATTCATCGGCTCCGCGGCGAGGGTTGGGAATTGTTTCACTCCGGAAGCGAGCTGACGTGCCTGGCCTTTCGAGCGAATGAAATGGTGGTGGGCACACGCCGTGGTTTCTACGCGCTCGGCTTGACGGACGGCCGCGAGACGCTTGCGCGACAAACGCGGCTGCCGGTGACGCACATCACCAGCATTGCGGCAGGTGCGGATGGAATTTGGGCGGGAACGCCGCGTGGCGTGTTCCACTGGAGCGCGAAGGAAGACGTTTATTACTACGCGTCGAAACGGTGGTTGCTAGATGACGCGGTGGTGGATGTGACGTTGGACCGCGAGGGAAATGTGCTCGCGTTGACGAAGGCGGGTCTCAGCAAGATTGAGTTTCGCCGGATGACGCTGGCGCAGAAGGCGGAGCACTACGAACGCAAGATTCGGCAGCGCCACATGCGCTACGGACTGGTGTCTGAGCTTCGGCTGGCGAGGCCCGGCGACATCACGAGCGGGGAGATGATCGACACGGACAACGATGGGTCGTGGAGTGCGTTCTACATGGCGAGTCAGGCCTTTCGCTTCGGTGCGACCGGCGATCCGCAGGCGCGCTCGAATGCTTGGGAGACGTTCGAAGCGTTGGAGCGAATGGAATCGATCAACGGACTGAAAGGGTTTCCCTCGCGCACGTTTGAGCGTCGGGGTTTCAAGTTCTCGGATCGCGATCGTTGGCGCGTGGCGCCGGACGAGGATTGGGAGTGGAAGGCGACGACGAGCAGCGATGAGTTCACGGATCACACCTTCGGCTACGCGGTGCTCTGGACTTGCGTCGCGAAGACGGCGGAGGAGAAGCAACGCATCGCGACACTCTACGACAAGATCATGGATCACATCGTGCGCAACGACTGGTATCTGGTTGATTGGGACGGCAAGCCGACGTTGTGGGGACGCTGGCATCCGGACTATGTGAACTGGTTCCCGCCATCCATCGTGGACCGTAAGCTGAACAGCGCGGAGATCATCGCGGGATTGCAGTTTGCCTACCGGGTGACGGGCAAGGAGATTTACCGAGAGAAGGCGTTCGAGCTGTTTGAGAAGCACGGTTACCTGACGAACATTCTGAACAGCGTGGGGCTCGTCGCGCCCACGAAGGGATTCATTTACGAAGGCAACGACATGGGGAACGAATGGAATCATTCGGACGATCAGCTCGCGTTCTACACCTACTGGACGCTGCATCAGTTCGCATTCAACGAGGATTTGCGGCGCAAGTATGCGGTGGTGGTGCGCGATCATTTCGAGTTGGAGAAGCACGAGCGTATTCCAAGCTGGAACTTCATTCTTGCATCAACAGGTGCGAAGGAGTTCGACGTGGACGGCGCGCTGTGGACATTGCGACGGTTCCCGCTCGACCTGATTAGCTGGTCGGTGAAGAACTCGCATCGCGAGGACATCACGAAGCTGCCGGAGAATTTCCGCAGTCAGGAGTTGGTGGAGCTGTTGCCGCCGGGTGAGCGTCGTATGTCGCGTTGGAATTCGCATCCCTTCAAGATGGATGGCGGCGAGGGCGGGCAGATCGAGTACGCGGGTGATGAATTTCTGCTGCCGTATTGGATGGGACGTTACGTGAAGGCGATTCGGTAGCGGTGGTTACTCGGAAACTTCCTCGACGAGTGCGGGAGCATTGCGGGCATTGCGGCCCCGCCGAATCTCCGGAACGAGAAGCAGGGTGGCGAGCAGAATGAGAACGGCGCTGAAGCCGGCGAGCACGCCGAGGGAAACTTTCGCGGCGAAGTAAAAGGCGAAGAGTGGCGCCGCCACACCACGCACGCCGGTGAGAAAGGTATGCACGGACATGTAGTCGGCGACGCGGCCGGGTGGCGCGAACTTCGTAACCCACAGGCTCCATGCGACGTCTCCCCCGGCATTTGAAATGCCGAAGACAACGGCGCCGGTGACGAGTCCTGCGAAAGAGTTGCTGGTGAAGAAGGTGAAGATGCCGATGGCGAACCCGATGTTGAGCGTGACGCGCAACGCGAAGAAGTTCATGTGATCGAAGAGGTAGCCCCACACGGGACTGAGCGCGAGGCGGGCGAGGTTGGGAATCACACCAGTGACGAGCGCGATGGTTCCGACGGCGACGGCCTGATTGTATTTCGGGTTGGCGAGATATTCGACGCGCAGGGGAAGCATCATCAGGTTCGCGAAGCCCATGAGCATCCAGCAGATCAGCGTGCGGCGGAACAGGGCGTCGTCGCGCACGAAACGCAGGGCGCGGAACGGGTGGGCGCCACCGTCGGAAGGAATCGGGTTGGTTGGACAACGCGAGAGGCAAAAGCTGGCCACGGCCAGCGCTCCAGCGAAGACGAGGAGCAGCCAGCGGTATTGATCGATGTGACCGTCGAGGGCGTCGCCGGCCAGCTTGCTGAACCCGGCTGCCATCGCGATGCGGACCATGACGGTGCGGGAGAAGAGCCGGCCGCGTTCCTTCTCCGGGTAGTTGTCCTGATACATCTGCGTGAGCAGGGGAATCACGGCGGCGGAGGTGGCCATGCCGATGACGCTGCCGAGGACGAAGGTTTCGAGCGAGGGAAGCAGGGAGGCAAGCAGGAAGCTGATGGCGCCCGCGGCAACGATGCGCGATGCGGCGAGGCTGGTCGGCCAGCCTCGCGAGGTGACGAAGGAGACAACGAGGGGAGAGATCAGGAGTCCGAGGCTGCCGGCTCCGGCGACGATTCCTTTGGTGACGGAGCCGGCGGCGAATTCTTTGACGGCGATGGTGAGGAGGAACGTGCTGCCGGCGGTTTCGATGATGCCGGCGGTGGCGGAGCGCCACAGTTCGTAGAAGTAGGTGGTTCGAGTTCGGCCGGCCGTCGCACTGTCAGACATTCAGGCCATGAGGGTAGGCCTTGGCCACGAAGGCACGCAAAGAGATTCGTGAACCCGGCGCCGGGCGGCTGCTCGCAGGCAGCGCGGTGAGACGATCAGCTTTCGAGCCGGAAAGCGGGCCCCTGGCCTGCGGGATGGGCCGGGAGGTAAATGGTGAACACGGTGCCTTGGCCGACCTTGCTGTGAACGTGGACGGCGCCGCGCGATTCCTTCAGGAGCCGGTGCACGATGCAAAGGCCGAGACCGGTGCCTTGTGAGCGGGGCTGGGTGGTGAAGTAGGGTTCGAAGATCTTCGGCATCACTTCCGGAGCAATGCCGGGACCGTTGTCCTGCACGGAGAGCGCGAGAAGCGGACCGGTATTCTTGAATTCCTCGCGGTTGATGAACCGGTCTTCGGCACCGTCGACGAACATGTTCAGATCAAGGGGCAGCTGGTGCAGCTGGCCGCGGATCTCCACGCGATGGTGCTGGGGCGTGCACTGAAACGCGTTCAGCGTGAGGTTGAGAAGGATCTGGATCAGGTCCGTGCCGTGCGCAGGAACGGCGACGTCTTCTGTGAGCGGATGAATGAGCAGCTGATTGTTCCGTGCGCAGGGATGGACGCGGAGCAGTTCACCGAGATCGCCGAGGATTTGGTTCACCCAGACGCGGGCGTTGTCATTGGGATTCTGGCGGAGGAAACTGAGGTATCGCCGGGAGATTTCGATGCAGTTGGTGACCTGCCTGGTGATGCGCTTGAGTCGATCCTTCACTGTTTCCAGATCTTCATTCTCAATCCGCGTGGAGTCGCCCATGCGTTGATTGATGATCTGAAGGAGGCCGGAGATGATGGTGAGCGGGCCGTTGATGTCGTGAATGATGCTGGCGTAGATCTCGCCGCGAGTGCGGACGATTTCCTCTTCCATCCGCAGTTGCTGCAGTTCGTCCTGGAGCTGGACGAGCTTTTCTCCGTTGTTTCGGACTTCGCTGCCAAGAGAGCGGCGTTCCAAGGCGCCAGAGACCGCGGCGCGCATGGTGGCGAGGTCGAACGGCTTGTTGATGTAATCGCAGGCCCTTAGTCGGAGAGCTTGTCGCATGGTCTCCGTCGTTTCGAAAGCGGTCATCATCACCGCCTCGATGTTCGGATCGAGGTAGCGGAGGCGTTCGAGAACTTCGATGCCGGACATCCCGGCCATGCGAATGTCGAGAACGACGACGTCGATGGGATTGTTCCGGGCAATTTCGATCGCGGTCGGGCCGTCTTCCGCCATCAGGACTTCGAACTGGTCGCCGAAGACGACCTTGAGCGACATGCGTGGTCCTTCCTCGTCATCGACGATGAGCAAGCGTGGTTTGGCCGGCAGCGAAGCTGGGGAGGAGACGTCTTCGCTAAGTGTGGTTACCAGCGGCAGGGTGGATGGCATGGGATGGACGCTGCGGTTGACTCGCGTATTGAGACCGGTCCCCCGTGGGGTGGGGAACAGGACGCTTCGACGAGCCTGGGTTGACTGCGAACGGCGTGGTGAACATGCGTGCAGTGCGATGGTTGGTCGCTGCCTCGCCACGTTCTCCCAGCCGAACTGACTCTTCGGACGTCTCCTCAGCAAGCCCGCATTGGCCGGTGGTAGTCGACGTGCGTGAGCTTCTCTCTTCTTCCGAAATCCATGGAACGAAACCCTGAGTGCAGCCCAAATCCTTCGTGGGCGACTGCAGGGGATAAATCTTCTTGGGGTTCAACCGATGTGAGTCAACCTGTGCCCATGCCTTGGTCGTGAGGGTTGACGAAGCACTAACGCTGCAGAGATGGGAACGGAGCCGACGGTCTTCAGCTATTTTAACTGAAGCAAACCGACTTCGAACCAGTCTTTGAGGAGCGGCGGATGCGAAGGCTGGAACATCTGCCTCTGCTGTACGCGACAACGCTTTAAAGTCCATTTCTCAGAGCTGTGCTACGACTGAACGGCGAGACGATTACTAAATTGTAATCGGTGAGACAAGACTTATTCACAACCCCGGACCCGCTTCGGCGGGTCCTTTTTTCCAGGGAAGGCGGGTCCCCACATTCCCGGAGGCGAGGAACTTTAGCGTGCGCTGTTGGCCACGTGATTCGTGGATATTTTGGATGCAGGTGGACTCCGGACCAAGCGACTTGACCACCACCGCAGCGCGATCGCGGAGGGGACAGCCAGTTGGGCGTCCGTCGTGTCGGGACTTACTCGCCGAGGTAAACCTGGCCGGTGCGGTTCGTGCCGGGGAAGAATCCGCCGCCCATGTTTTGTCGGGGAAGAATCGCGCCCTGCACGGCGACCGGTTTTCCGCCCGTGGGCGGCGTGACGGTGCCTTTGAACGAGCCCTTCGCGCTGGTGACGGTAATCTTCAGAGCGTTCGTGCTGAGGTTCGTGATCTTGTTGTCGATCTCCAGCCGGATATCGTTCGTGATGTTCTGGCTGAGATTCCCGTCCGCCAGAATGGTCACGCCGTTCGTTATCGCGAGCACGCGGCCGGTGACCGGCAGCGGATACGGCGAGCCTTCGAGCGTCCATTCGTTGGTGAAGCCGGACGCGAAGGGTTGCTTCGCCTGCGCGGGACGGGTCCAGAGGAGTCCGTCCGTGGCGAGCAGGGCATTCGGCGCGTTCGAATCAATCTTCACCCAGCCGATGATCGAGCCCTTGCCAGCATAGAGCGACGCGAAGAACGGCCAGTCGCCCGCGGCGGAGATACCCACTTTTTGCGCGACCGGAGAATTATCCGCGAGAATGCCCTTCAACGCCACATTGCCCGCGGCATCAACCTTCGCGGTGCCAAAGCCGTCGCCAATGCTCACGGTGTTGTTGGTCGTGGGTTGGACGAGCAGGGTGTAGAGGCCGGCGAGACCAGTCGCAGGAGCGGTCTTGCTGAAGCTCACGCGATTCATGCGCACGGGAACGGAGCGACCGTTGTCGGAAATCGTGCCGAGGATGACGTCCCCTTCAGGTTGCAGCGCCAGGCTGATGGCGAGCGGCAGCGGGGCGGTGATGTTCAGGCTCGCGCTGCCGGCCATGTCGAACGCGCCTTTCAGCGAGACCTTCTTTCCGCCGTAGATGAGCGTTCCAGAGAACGCCCCGGCGGAGGTGAGCTTGATTGTCGCGAAGCCGGACTGTTCATGCGTCGGCGCGGCCGAGTCGAGCGCTAGACCGTTGAAGACGCCTTGCGAGGCGAGGAAGCGGTTCGTGACGAAGTTCGCGGTGACGACGAGGTTCGATTGCATCACAAACGTCAGCTTGGCGCTGAGCACGGGTGAGCTGCCGACCAGCCAGTTGCTGAAGACCCAGCCGCTGGCGGGAGTCGCGGTGAGGCTGAGGCTCTTGCCGATCTCCTGGAGGGTGTTGTCGAGGTTCGGCGCGACGACGCCGTTGCCGTTCACGACGACGTCGAGCGGGCTGGAAACTTTGCGCACGATGGCGATGGTGGCGAGGGCGGATTCGAATCCTGCCGCGTCTAGAGCTTTCACTGCGATTTGGTTCGTACCGGGTTCGAGCGCGACGGTTGTGCTCCAAGTGAGAGTGCCAGTCGCTGGCGCGAAGGAGCCGTTGCCGATGCGCGCGACGACTTGTGTGACGGAACCATTGTCTTTCGCGGTGCCGCTGATCGTGATGCTGGTGTCGAGCGTGGTGAACACCGGGCCTTTCGGCGTGGTGATGGCCACGGTGGGCGGCTGGGTGTCCGGCGCGGGAATGCCGGTGATGGTGAGGTTCGCGGGCGAGCTGGTGACACTGCCGCCGGGTCCGGTGACCACGCAGCGATAGGCGCCTTGGTTGGCGGCGTAGGCGTTGCTCACGACGAGCGTCGCCGTGTTCGCGCCGAAGACGTTGGTGAGTTCCGAGGCGCCTGCAGCGGTGAGGACCGGGAGTTGTTCACCGGCAAACAGCCAGGCGTAAGTGGTCGCGTTGTTCGCGGCGACGGTGAAGGTGGTGGAACCGCCGAGCGGCACGTTGCGATTGGCCGGCTGCGTGGTGATGCTTGGTTTCACGAGGGGCGCGGGCGTGGAGCCGGCGATGCGCGCGAGCTTGGTGCGCGGGATTTGACCGACCTTCGTGAAGTCACCACCTACGTAGAGCTTTCCGTTCGCGAGCGGTTCGATGAGGCGCACGGTGCCGTCCGGGTGGCTGGCGCCGGGATTGAAGTTCGAGTCGACCGATCCATTGGAGTTCAGGCGCGCGATGTTCGTGCGCCCGCTGGAGGCGTAGGATTGGAAACCGCCGCCGATGTAAGTCTTGCCGTCGGGCATGCAGCGGATGCCGTAGACGGCGCCGTCGATGTTGAAGCTGAAGCCGGGAACAGAAACCACGGTTCGGACACCGAGCCCGGATTGGAACGATGTATCGAGCGATCCGTTCGCATTGAGGCGCGCGATGCCAAAGAGATTCGCGTACTGCGCGATGCGGATGAAATTGCCGCCGACGATGTATTTGCCGTCCGGCTGGCGGTCCATGGCAAGGATGAGGCCGGTGGTGTTGTTCGACGGCGCGATAAACGAGGAGTCGAGCGAACCGTCCGCGAAAAGGCGGGTAACGCAGTTGGTGCCGACGGGCCGGGAGACGTTGCCGGGGGCGACGTAGTTGAGCTCGCCGACATAAGTGACCTTGTCATCGGGTTCGACGACGAGGGCGCGGACGGAGCCGCTGAACTTGCTCTGCCCGCGAGCGAAGTTGGTGTCGACGGTGCCATTGGAATTCAGCCGCGCGAGACCGAAGCTGGTGCCGGCGATGAGGATTTTGCCGTCGCTCTGGAGTTTCACGATTTCTGGGAACGCAAGGGCCACGCGGGAGAAAGTCGGATCGATGCTGCCGTCTGGATTGAGTCGATCGAATCCAAAGAACCACGAGACGAGAAGTTTGCCGTCCGGTTGGAGGGCGAGAGCTTTGATGGCGAGATTCGTTGGCGAGGCCGCATTGGTGAGGGCCGGGAGATAAGTGGTGTCGAGTCCACCGGCGCTGTTCAGCCGGGCGAGACCGCGGCTGGGCTGGTTGTTGAAGCGATCCCAGTAACCGCCCACCATCAAGTTGCCGTCCGCGAGTGGAACAATGGACGCGATGCTGCCGCCGATGAGCGTGCCGCCAAAGCTGGCGACGGGGCCGGCCGCGGGATCGAAAAGAGGATCGAGTCCACCCGGTGCCACCGGAGGAGCAGGGGAGACGGTGACGCGGCAGACGCGACTGGTGACGGAGCCGTAGGGATTCGTAACAACGACGGTGTAGTCGCCTTCGTCCGCTTCCGTCGCGGCGGGAATCAGGTAACCGGTCTCGAAGTTGAACACGTTGGTGCCGGTGGAAATCGGTTGCCCGTTCTTGCGCCACTGCACGCTCACACTGTCCGCCCAGTGGATGAAGTTCGCGTAGATACTGAGCGGAAGATTCTCGTAGATGTTCGTATTGGCCGGCGTGACGAAGTTGATGCGCGGCGCGGAGTTACTCGGGATGGCGCTGATGTTGGTCGCGAGCAGCGTGAGTCGCTGAGTGGCGGGTCCGGCGACGAAGTTCGCCGACGTGATCTTCATCACGTTGCCGCTGACCTGGGTGGCGGGCGCGGGCTGTGGCCCGTAGGGCGGGGAGAATGGCGCGCCCTCATTCAGAACAATAGTACCGTTGTCGTTCACCTGGCCGGTGACGTACGGGTAGTACCGCACGGTGTTCTGCATGTCGGAGGTGCCGATGGTTTCGGTGACGAGGTTGCCGTTGTTGTCGACCGACATCGTCAGGAAGTAAGCGTCCGTGTCGTTGACGGTGCCCAATGCTTCGACCCTCATGCGGATCACGCCTTTGTAGTAGCCCGCGAAGGGAGAAGCTGCGTAAACACTGGTGGCACCCACCAAGAAGCAGAGGAGTGCCAATAACCGACGCCCTGAGAAGTCCATAAACTTAATACGACGAAGTTTGAGTTGAACGTTTCTGAAACTGAGTTGGAGATAGTATCAGAAAGTTCGCGTGCTGCAAGTGACTGTTCCAGCAATCTGCATTTTTGAAGCGGCATGAACTTCTTCTCCAGCGCTCGCGGCAAAAAATGTGGATCCGATGACCTGCGGCATCGCGGAGACGCCGTGCCCGAAGTGGACCGCGGTGATTTGAGGAAGGTTGGTTGTAGCGCGCCCTGGCGCGGACTCACCACTACTGCTGAATGCGAAACGTTGCCGGCGTTGGCGTGCCGGTTGATGGAGGTGTCATCGGCGGTGCCGGCCAGTCAAGATGCAGGGCGGACAGCTTTTCGCGGAGCAGGTGGAGATTCCAAACCTCGCACCAGCCGCCTTCGCCCGTGACCACCAGTTGGTTTCCGGCGGCGGCGAAACCAATGGCGACCACCAGGCGATCAATCGGCAGCGATGCCAGGGTCGTGCCGTTGACCGTGTCGATCAGCCAGAGTTCGCGGTCCGAGACGGCGACCGCAAGCATCCGGCCATCTGGACTGAACGCCAGCGAGTAACGGTTCTCTTCCGCGTCCGGATGTGGGATGCGGTGCCGAAGTTGAAACGTGTCGCGCGACCAGATCGTCGTGGAACCGATTCCGGAGACAGCAATCCAGCGTTCATCGGGACTGAATGCGGAGTGGCGGATCGACGTTCCCGTTTCATGGCTCGCCAGATGCCGGCCCGTTCGCGGACTCCAAATATCCAGCTGCTTCGGATGCCGGTCGTTCCGAGCCAGCACTGCGGTGCCGTCGTGGTTTATCGCGTGCACGTGGATGCGGTCCGCGCCGGCGTCGACGAACTCCACGGTGCTGTTGGCGCGGCCCAATTCGAAAGCAAACGGACTGGCGCCCTCCTTCGGGATGGCGACGCACCAGCGCTCGTCTCCTGAGAGCAGAGCGAAGTGGATTGGTTTCAAGTAAGTGTTGGTCTCCGGGGCGCGCGGGCCGATGGTAACTTCGCCGGTCGATGCGTCGGATTGGATCGGCCAGAAGCGCAGACCGCGCCCGCCCGCGGTGAGCAGGGTCTGGCCGGCCGCGAGGAATGAGACGCTCGTGGTGCCGCCAATCTCGAACCGGCCCACCGGGGCAGGATGCGGAGGGCGGAAAAGCGTCAGAGCTTACGACCTGTCCACCGCCACGAGCCACTGGCCGGATGGATGGAAAACCGTCCGGTAGGTGTAACTCGAGGCGGGGACATGAAAGCGCTGGACCACTTCCGTGTCGGCAAACTCGAACAGTTGAACTTTCGGTTGAGCCCACGACTTCATCGTCAGGCGTCGTTGGTCGCCGCTTAGCCGCAGGCCTCCTCCAGAGGCGCCCAGACGCGCGACCTCGCGCACCGTATCTGCACGCCAAATGCGTGTCGTGCGATCCCAGGACGCCGAAACCAGCCAGTCGCCAGACTTGTCAAAAGCCAGGCCCACGATCGCGGAGTCGTGCCCGGCACCCAGCGCCCGTTGCCGGCCGGTCGCGATTTCATACACGCCGATGTTCTTGCTCCAGACGATGACGATGCGCAGCCCATCCGGATGCCACTCTGTGGCTCCCACCACCTCTGGCAGAACAATGGTGCGGATGATCGACCCGTCGCTGCGCCGGAGGATGTGGACGCGGTTGGCTTCCACGATCATCAACCGGCTGCCATCCGGGCTCATCTGGATCGACCGAGCCTCGGGCAGTTCGGACAACGACTGTGCGACCGCTCCGTTGGTGACGTTGATGAAATCGACACTGTCATTCGACGGACGAATCATCAGCAACGCGCTGTCCGGTGTAAAATCCGCGAGCTTCGATTTGGACCCGAAGGGCAATCGCATCGGCGCATTGCTGCCGCGGATCCACAGCCATGCGCGCCCAAAGGCATCGCTCGTGGCCACGAACCGGCCGTCCCGACTGCTGACGGAGCTGGTCAACGGCGCGCCCTGGCTCGGAAGCACCTCGTGTAATTCGTCCGTCTCCGTGTCGCGGATATAGATGGCGCCGAACGCGTCGTTGGTGCCATAGCTGCGAAAGTCGTGGCTGAAGTTGAAGGAGTCCCAATAGGGCGTCTTGGCCCATTCCTTGATCAGCCTCAAGTCCGGCAAGGCGAGGCAGGCGATGGCTTCGTTGCGGTAATCGAGCCGGTTCGAAAACGCCGCCGCCTTCGCCAGTTCCGGCAGGCTGTTGAAACGAAAGCCAGTGCGACCGGCGAGACGGTTGGCGCGGGCGAGATTGAAATTCGCCTCATGCAAACGCGCCTGCACCTCGTCCTCCGCGCGCTCGGCGCGTTTGAGATTTTCGTTCGCCTTGCGCGTCTGCGCCGACGCCCAGAGAAATCCGGCGACGGCCAGCGCGGTGACGACTGTGGCCATCACGCCATACTCGACGATGAACTGCAGCCGCCGTTCCATGAGATGCAGGCGACGAACGGATCGCCCGGCTTGCAGAAGCAATAGATCTTCGCGCATCGCCGCGGCGCTGGCGTAGCGACGTTGCAGATCGGAATCGCACGCCTTAAGCACGATTTCGTTCAGCTCCAGCAACGCGCGGCGATCCGGCACTTCGTCGAGATCGTCGGGCAGATTCGGGAATTCGGTGCGGTCGCGACCGGTGCTGATTTCGTAGAGAACTTTGCCGAGACTGAAGACATCCGCCGCCGCCGTGCCCGGCCCTTCCGGCGGGACGAAGCCCTCGGTGCCGACGTAGGAGTGCGAGGTGTCGATGTTCGAGACAAGGCCGATGTCCGCCAGCTTCGGGATGCCGTGAACGAAGATGACGTTCGACGGTTTGATGTCGCGATGCACCAGGCCGCTCTCGTGCAAATGCGCCAGCGCACGCGTCAGTGCGAGCCCGATGTCGAGGCACTCGCTGGCCGGGAGACGCTTTTGTCGATTGCGCAGTTCCTTGAGCGTTTTCGGGACGTAGCGCTCGGGATAAATCTCCTCGCCAGTCTCCACGTCGTCCGCGAGTTCCATCACGTAGTAGAAGAACCCTTCCGCGTCGTTGCGGCCCACGTGGAGCAGGCCGACCTGGGATTCCTCGCCCATGCTCACTGGCTCGAAGCGTTGGATGCCCGAAAACTCGCGCTCGAACGGACGGTCCTCGCTGAAGCTGTCCCGCCTCACAATCTTCACCGCGCGATGTACGCCGGTGACGCTGCGCGCGAGCCACACCTCGCCGTACGCGCCGCGCCCGATTGGGCGAAGCAGCGCGAAGTCTGGAATGGGCGGAGGAGTATCCGGCATTGGATACGTTTTTAGCAGAATCCGGGCGGTAAGGAAACACTGGTCACCGGTCAGCCGAAAGAAACGCAAAAACAAAGGAGTGTTGTCCGGCGGCCAGCATTTTCATTCGCATGATAAGTCCGGCGTTTTGATCCCGTCTCTATCGCCGTCTCTTGATTCTTTCGGCCATCCGCCGTCGCTACTCCAGTCGCTGGCCGAGATACTCCACTTCCTTCCGCAGCAGCTTGGTCAGGCGATGGTTCACGAGATATACCTGCACCATCGTCACACCCAGTTCGCGCGCCACCTTGGACGCCGCCCAATGTCGCTGTGAGTAGAGGTCGAAGATCTGGAGATGCTTCGGCTTCACCTTGCGCCCGACGCGGGCCAGCGCCGTCTGCATGATATTCCGCTTCCATTCGCTCTCCCATTCGGCTTCGAGAGCGTCTGTTCCGGGAATTCGTTCCACCGTGGGCGTGCGGGTGGTCGTGGCGTCGGAGGGCGTCGTGCTTTGTGCGACCGGGTCACGTTTGCGAAACTGATCGGCGATTCGCCAGCGGGTCAAGTTGAGCAACCAGCTCTTAAAGGAACCACGCGCCGGGTTCGACTCGAACTCATGAATGGTCTTGGCCACACAAAGCAACGTCTCCTGCTCCACGTCTTTCGCTTCGGACTCGGACAGGCCGGACTTCATCGCCACGGCGCGAATGAGCCGCGAGTAGATTTGCGAAAACTCCTCCCAACTATGGGCGTCGTCCCAGTTCTTGAGCCGGCCAAGCAGGCTGGCTCGCGTCGCCAGTGAACCTTCGCTGGCCGGCTGATCTTTTTGTGCGGGCATGGTCAATCGATGAGTCTTGGAGGAGAACGTCTGTCCGATGAACAATCTTTCAAAAACTTTTTTCGAGAAAGTTGAAAGATTGGCTCCCTTCTTTGCGTTCCCTTCTCAGCTTTATGAAGATTCAACCTCGCATTCCACTCTCGTTCATCATCGCTCTGACTGTCATTGCAGTCCTGTGTAGCTCACTTCAACGGGCCGTCGCACAAAGTTCACTGGGAAGCTTCACCTATCAGGGCCGGCTGGCGGACACCAACGGACCTGCCACCGGGCAGTTCGATATTGGCTTCACCTTGTTTAACGCCAGCGCGGGCGGCAGCACGGTGGCGCCCGCCATCAACCGTGCATCGGTTCCCGTCACCAACGGCTTGTTCACCGTCGTGCTGGAATTCACGGGGGTGAACATCTTCGATGGAACCGACCGCTGGCTCTCGCTCTCTGTGAAACGCTCCGGTGCCGCCGGCGCCAGCCAGGTGCTCGCGCCGCGGCAGCAGATCACCGCGACGCCGTATGCGATGACAGCTCGCGGAATCTCCGGCACCTTGCCGGCCGGGCAACTGCCGTCAAACGTGGCGCTGACAGATAGGGTGCAGACGTTCACTGCGAACCAGATTTTCCAGACCCAAGCGACTTTCAACGACCGCGTGGGCATCGGGACGAATTCGCCGCAACAGTCGCTGCATGTGGCGGGCGGCTACGTGCGGGTGGATGGCTTCGGCGGCGAGCAGGCAGTGCTCGGCGGTGATGGTGCGGGCGGCGATGTGGAGATTGGCAGTTCCAATCCGGGCGTCGGCGCGGTGGCGTTGTTCAATCAGGCCAGCGGCGACTACATGCACCTCTTCGCCAAGGGCGCGACGTTCTTTGGCACGATCTCCGGAGATGGCTCGGGATTGACCGCGCTTCCGGCGGGCCAGTTGAGCGGCAGCGTGGCGGACACGGCGTTGTCCGCGAATGTGGCGTTGCGTTCCGGCGGGAACAGTTTCACCGGGAACCAGACTCTTTCAGGCGGCAGCCTCGTCTTCGGCGACGCCAATGCGTCCCTGACATTTCCTTCGGTCAGTGCGTCGAGCGCCGCGATGATCAACATGTTCTCCGGCGGAACCCAGAACTCCAATCGCATGGTGCTGGCGCATTCGGCGGGGTTTCCCACCTGGGGCTTGCAGTATCAGGACAGCACGGATCAATTCAATTTCGTGGGTAGCGGCAACACCGCCATGAGCGTGGTGCTCAGCGGCGGCGGTCGCGTAGGCATCGGCACCAGCACACCGCAATCCCGGCTGGACGTGGCGGGAGAAATTCGCGCCAGCGTCGTCACCGGCACTGCGGCAAGTGGAAACGCCGTGCAAGGCACCTCCACCTCCGGCAACGGTGTGCAGGGAACTTCCGCTTCGCCTTCTACCAGCGGCGTCTATGGCGAGAACAACAGTGGCGGCGGCTTCGGTGTTGCCGGGCGCGCCTCTGCTGCCGGCTACGGCGTTTACGGTGACAATCCGGATCCTGCCGGCTGGGCTGGCGCGTTCACTGGTAACCTCTATTACAGCGGCACCCAGAGCAAACTCGACGTCGGTGAAAACTTCGCGTCCTACATCCGTTCGGCCGATCTATTCTTTGGCTACTCGGGCCGTCGCGGCACGCCCGGACGTGCGCTCGTCGACTTCTCGGACACGCTCCATCTCAACTTCGCCGACGATTGGGCCAACACCTTCATCGGCGGTGCGAACGTCAGCGTCTGCACGCTCACCATTCGCGGCGGTTGTGACATCGCTGAGCCGTTCAAGATGACCGACAGCGAAATCCCCAAGGGCTCCGTCGTGATCATCGACGAGAACAACCCGGGCCATCTCAAGATGAGCTCCGAAGCGCACGACCGCCGCGTGGCCGGCATCATCAGCGGCGCCAATGGCGTGAACACCGGCGTGCAACTCACGCAGGAAGGCATGTTCGAGAATGGCCAGAACGTCGCGCTGAGCGGGCGCGTTTACGTTCAGGCGGACACCGGCAATGGCGCGATCAAGCCCGGCGATCTCTTGACCACTTCCGATGTTCCCGGCCACGCCATGAAGGTCACCGACCACGCGAAGGCGCAGGGCGCGATCCTCGGCAAGGCGATGACGAGCCTCGAGAAGGGCAAGGGCTACGTGCTCGTGCTGGTGACGCTCCAGTAATTGGAAAGACCGTTCCATGAAACGCAATCTCGCCACGACGCTGACCGCCGTGTTCGTCCTCGGCGGATGCTTCGCGCCGTCGCTGCGCGCAGACGCCACCAAAGAGCCTGCGCCCTTTCCAGAGTCGCCTTTCCAACCGGACCTCACACCCGGCTACGTCGTGATCGAGGGCGACATCCAGATTCCACTGGCGCAGTTCCAGGCTCTGACCGGCGGCGGCATCCAGGCGGCAGGAACTTTCGGTCCCGCGACTCTCTGGCCCGGAGGTGTCGTGCCCTTTGATTTCGTGACCACCGGGATTGGAGCGGTCTCCGCGGCGAATCAAACCGCCGCGATCAACGCCATGAACGCGATCGCGGCCCGCGCTGGCGTGGTCTTTCGGGCGGCCGTGGCGGCGGATGGGAATCGCATTCGCTTTCAAAACAGCGGGTTCAACAATTCGCCGGTCGGCATGGTGGGCGGAACGCAGATCATCAACATCGTCAGTTGGGGCAGCGAGATCATCATCTGCCACGAGATCTATCATTCCCTCGGCTTCCAGCATGAGCAGAGCCGTTTGGACCGTGGCAACTTCGTGACCATTAACCTCGCCAACATCTGCGGGTCCGGTGTCTCCGTTGGTTGCACCTCCGGACTCGCCGCGGGCCAATGCTGTCTTTGCGTGGACAACGCGGGGAACTGCATCCCGTGCAACTTCAACTTCGGCACCGTGAACAACTCCTTCACTTACGGGCCATACGATTTTGATTCGTTCATGCACTACGGTCCGACGGCCTTCACCTGCAACGGGCAGAACACCATTACCGTCAACGCGCCTTGGGATACCCAGTGGCAGAATGCCATCGGACAGCGCGACCATTTCTCGTACTACGACCGGATCAACTGTCGCGCCCAGTATCCATTTCCGAATGATCGCTGGCTCCAGCGCGATCGTTTCGGCCTTCCGTTCGGCACATTTCAGGATCCGTTCCTGAGTACCACGCTTTCTGATGCGCTGGCCGGCGTGCCGTCGGGCGGAACGCTGTTCGTGAAGTTCGGCAACAACTACGGCGGTGTCGGCACGCATACCAAGGCGGTCACGATCGTCGCGCCCATCGGCGACGTGAAGTTCGGTAACTGAACGACGGGAAAAATTTATGACGTACCTTCTCCGCCTCTGCTTTGCCGCGGTTCTCCTCTTTGTGATTCCGGTGCGCGGGCAATACATTGAGATTCGCCTGTCCTACAAGGCGGTTCTCAATCCCGCCAACGGCCAGCGCGCGCAAGACTTCACCGATGCGCAGATCGATCAAGCGATCGCACGGATGAACCAGCTCCATGCCGGCTACAACCGTGGCTTCCGGTTTGTGCGGGTGGAGCCAGTCTGGAACATCGGCAGCCTCGGGGACACCACTGGTCCGAGCCGCTGGTTCAACTCGAACTTCGCCAGTCAGAACAATGGCCTCATCTTGCGCGATCAGATGGAAACTGCTGCACGAAATGACGTGCGATACCTTTGGAACAACAGCGCGATCAACATCTACCTCACTGGCGGTATCAGCGGTGGGCTCGGCTCGCGTCCGGGTCACGACATCGTTCTCCTCGGCGGTGCCATCGCTGGAGACGGAGCCCGGCACCTGCGCGAGATCGGTCACTACTTCGACGTGTGCGACATTCAAGGCTGCGATTGTGGTGATTGCGGGCCGAACGTTGGTCAGTGCAATACCCCGGGGGACGACGGCCTCTTCGATACCCCGCCTGACCTTCCGTGCTGGGACCAGAACGCGAGCGCGAACTACAACTACGGAGCGCCCTATGCCAGTCTCACCCCGGGCCAGCAGGCGGATGTGGACACGGCTTTCTTCAATCTCATGTCCCCGCGCGGCGCCGGCATCCGTTTGACTCGCGGCCAGCTGGATCGCTGGACCGATACGGCCAGCGGGACGCGTCGCAGTGTCACCACCGGGCGCACCTGGTATGTGCAGGCATTCGCGAATCCGTGCTTGTTCCAGACCGGATACAGCGAGTGTGGCTTCTTTCTCGGTGGCCCGTTGGGAGGGTTCCTGACCGCCACCGAATTGGCCAATCCCGCCGGAGGAGATGTGATTCGAATAACCTCCTCGGTCAATGAGACGGACAACCTGCCGCGCACTTATTCGAGGCCAGCCACCTGGCGCAATGCTGCGAGTTACCCCATCACCATCGGCCGTCCTTAGTGGAGAACATCATGAAATTGAATCAACCATTACAAGTGGCGCTGGCCATGACCGCGCTCACCTTCACGCTCGATGCCGGCGCTCAAAGCTATTCCATCGACTGGTTCAAGATCGCCGGCGGCGGCGGCACCAGCACGGGCGGAGTGTATTCGCTCAGCGGCACGGTCGGTCAGCACGATGCCGGAGGGCCGTTGACGAACGGAGTTTATTCTTTGACCGGTGGCTTCTGGGCGCTGCCCATCGCGGTGCAGACGGCTGGCGCGCCGGCCTTGGTCATCGAACCGTTGGGTGCCGGACAGGCCCGCATTTCTTGGGCGCCGAATTCGCCGGGCTTTGTCCTGCAGGAAACGCCGAGTCTCGCTCCGGCGAATTGGGTGAACGCTCCAAGCGGGGCGTTGAATCCGGTGACAGTCTCGGCGGTTCCACCGGCCAAGTATTACCGGCTGCACAGGCCGTGAACCGGATCCGTCGGTCACGGCGGGGCGCCTGCTGGCTTTTGAGCTACGGTTTCTTCCATCTTCTGAAACGGTGCGTTGGCGACTCTTTGCGAGTTTGATTCGTAGAAGTAATGAGCCTTCCCGAGTTTAACCTTGTTCAAAGGGCGGCGGCGTGTTGTAGTCGTCGCGTCTACTTCTAGTCCGTTTCCAAAGGAATCGCTTCGCTGTTTCGAAGCTTGGCTCCTTGCAGTCCGGAGCTTCTTTTGGATGAGCCCGTCAACCAAAGGCAATCAGTATGCGTTACTCAGCACTTAGGAAAACCCTCCTCTTATCTGTCGGCATCCTCGCACTCGCGTTCCAGGCGAAGGCCCAGGACATCCAGGTTATCTCCTACACGAACACGACCTGGATCTATAACGACAGTTCCACGGCCGCCAACAATCCCGGCACCGCGTGGAAGGAACCCGGCTTTGTCCCTGTGATCGGCAGTGGGGAGAACGAATGGAAGGCTGGCGGTCGCGGCCTGTTCGGCAATGACGACTCAGCCGTTTACAACCAGGCGGACGATCCGTTCCGTGGTGGCAATCTCGGTTTCGCCACGCCGTTGAACCGGCTTATCAACGGCACTGCGGGCCGCGTCACGTTCTACTTCATCACCAAGTTCGACTGGCCCTACGATCCCGCCGGCGTGATCCTGCGCGGCACGAACTATCTCGATGATGGAGCCATCGTTTACCTCAATGGCGTGGAGGTCTTCCGGGCCCGCGTGTCTGGTGACCCCGGCACCCCGCCAGACTGGTCTACGCTGGCGGCGAATCAAGGCGCTGAAGGCGTGCCGGAGCCGCTTGAGTACAGTGCTACTTCACTGGTGCAGGGCGAGAACGTTCTGGCGGTCGAAGTTCACCAATCGAGCACCGGCAGCTCTGACGTCGCGTTCGCCACGGCGTTGCGCGCCGTGATTCCCTTCGCGCCGGTGGTCACCTCAACCAACGAGCCTGCGGATCGCGCGGTCGTTCAGAATCGCAGCACCACCCTCACCGTCACCGGTGATGGCTCTCCGCGTCCCACCTTTCAGTGGTATGTGGACGACATTCCGATTCCCGGTGCTACTGAGCCGAGCTACACGATCCCGAGCATGAAGGACACGGATGCCGGCGTGTACAAGGTGATCCTCAGCAACGAATTCGGTTCCGCCTCCAGCCGCGGTGCGATTGTCTCCTACGTCCCCGATACCCAGCCGCCCACCGTGGTCAGCGTCGTAGCCGACAACAGTTTCAACACGGTCATCATCGAACTCGACGAGGTAGTCACGGCGGATACCGCTCAGGATCTTTTCGGCTATGAAATTACCGATGGGCCGAATCTCCCTGGAATTATTGCCGCCCGGCTGCTCGCCGATGGCAAGACGGTCGTCCTCGGACTGGATGCTTCTTTGGAAGCTGACACGACCTACACAATCGAGGTGAAATCTCCGACGGATCTGGTCGACCTCACCATTGCAGCGGGCACCACGGCCACCTTCCGCACATGGAAAGTTGTTCCGGGCTTCCTGACCTTCGAGACCTACAACACTCCGGAAGCCGGTGTGGAAATCATCAAGCTTACCAGCGCGCCGACCTTCCCCTTCGACCCGCGCGAAACCTTCTACATCAATTCATTCGACACGCGTAAGGCGTATCCGGATGACTCGCATGAACAGTTTGGCGGGCGTCTCAGCGGCGTGTTCATTCCGCCCACGTCCGGCAACTGGATCTTCTATCTCAGCAGCGATGATTCCTCCGAGCTCTACCTGAACCCCGTCGGAAAAGATGCGGCTGGAAAGATCCTCATGACCGCGGAAACCGGTTGTTGCAACGGCTTCGCTGCCCATCCGTCGGCGGCGCAAACCCTGACGGCGGGCGAGGCTTATTACATTGAAGCCATCTACAAAGAAGGCGGTGGCGGCGACTACTGCCGCGTGGCGGCCAAGCTGGAATCCGATCCGACGGATCCCAACACGCTCTCGCCCATTCCCGCTGCCTGGCTCGGCACGTTCGTTTACCCGGTCGGCCTGGGCATTAACATTACCCAAAATCCTGCCAACCAGATCGCCTCCCTGAGCAAGGCGGTTCAAACCGTCGGCCTGGAAGACTTCAACACCACGGGCGCCGGTTTCACGGTCTTGACCCCGAATGCCTTCCAAGGCACGCCGTGGTCCTATAGCGCTGGCACGGGCAGCTGGCAGGTGAACCAGTTGGATACGGAGAACGGTGCGGCAAACACCAGCTACCTGACCACGCCCGCACTGAGCGTGGTCCAGAGCGGACCTCTGACGGTTACCATCGTTCACCGCTGGAGCCTTGAGCCGGACAACTGGGACGGTTGCAAACTGCAGGTCAGCATCAATGGCGGCGCTTTCAACGCAGTGCCTGGCACGGCCTTCAGCGCCGTTGGTTACAACGGCACCGTGGTGGCCGGTAATTCCGTGATCACGGGACAAGAGGCATGGGTGCTGACCTCGGCGGGTCACCAGGATCCTGCCTACCTCACCAGCGTGGCCAACCTCGGCGACCTGAACGCCGGCGACACGGTTCAGCTGCGGTTTGTCTACGGCGGTGACACCAACACCAAGGGACCCTTCACGCCCAGCTGGGAGATCAACAGCGTCGAGTTCTCGCCCGCGCTGGAGAGCAACTACGCTGACGCAGCCGTCACGTTTACCGCAGTCGCCGAAGCGACCCTCAATTCCGCTCCCACCCCCGTGGCTTATCAATGGCAACGGAACGACGGAGCCGGGTTCTCCGATATCGCTGGAGCCACGTCCTCCTCGTACTCATTCGTGCCGACCGGGCGCGATGGTGGTGCGATATTCCGCGCCGTCGTCACCTCACCGGGTGCTGAAGCGACCACCACCGAAGCCAAGCTCGATGTCGTGCCGAAACACACGATCACGGTGACCGGCGGGTCCGCCACCATCTCCTGGCCCGTTCCATCCACTGGCTTTGTGTTGGAGCAGACCTCTGCTCTGCTCACACCTGCCACCACCGTCTGGACACCGGTCGCAGTCGCTCCGACCGTTTCCGGCGGCTTCAACACCGTCACGATCACCGGCGCTGGCGTGGGACAGAAGTTCTACCGCCTGACGAAGTAATCGAACATCGGCAGTCAATAGATTGATTCGCGGCCGGCCGTGCTTGGGCGTTTCCCGGAAACGGGTTCAGCGCTCGACACGGCCGGCGACGCGAAAGCCGATCGATTCCGAGTCGTAATCCGTGGTGTCGAACTCGAAGTCGTGCGAGCCGGTGTAAAATTCGTTGTAGTACCACGACCCGCCGCGAATCCGGCGATTGCGCAGCGGCTGAAACTCGCTCGTCCACTCCGTCCATTCCTGGACATTCCCTCCCTGATCGTAAGTGCCGTAGAACGTGCGCGACTGCGTGTACGCGCCGACGTCCGTGGCCATCCGTCCCGTTTCGCAGCACGTGTTCGCTGAGTTCGGTCCGCCCGGCGGCGGTTCGGAGATCGGCGCATCGTAGCTCTGATACGGAAACAGCCAGTAGTCTCCGAAATCTCCGCCCACGTCCCCCGGTTGATGATACGCCGCCTTGTACCATTCATCGTCACTCGGCAGCCAGAACCGCGCGCCGGGATTGCGCAACACATTCTCCGCGGCGACCGCTTCCGGCGTGAGCGTGTAGGCACCATCTTCAGTCGTTGTCTCATCCTGCGGACCGGAAGGCTGACCGTTATGCAGCCAGTTGCAGAAGCGCAGCACGTCGTAGAAATCCACCAGCACCGCCGGGCGATGCCCCATGCCGGGCTTTACCTCGTAATGAAATTCTCCGGGCGAACCGCTCCGCGTGATGCCCGCGTGGACGTTCTCGGCCGAGTTGGTGTTGTAGAGGCTACGCGGATCATCCGCCGCGACGGCGTTCAGGAACGCCGCGTATTGGTGGTTGTTCACCTCGTACTTCCCGATCCGGAAATCGTAGCCCACTACGCCCTTGCCATTCACATCCGGCGGATTCCCCGCATTCGTCACCGTTACGAACGGAATCGGAATCCGCCAAAGTCGCTCCATCTGCCGAGTCGAAAGTGTCGTCGCCACGACATTGCTCAACGCCGAACCATCGCCTCTCACGCCACCGGCGAAGGTCACGGTGCTGCGAAATGTCTGCTCGCTGTCGAGCCGCGCGACGTTCGTCGACAACTGCGTATCGGGCAGCGTGCCCGTCAGGCTCGCGGCCTTCAGAGTGAAGATCGAGTAAGGCGACGGCGTGAGCTTCTGTCGCGGCACGAGCGTGGTGAAAAGCGCGCTCGAACCCGCCGGGCGCACTGCAATCTCCAGCCAGCTATTCGCGCCGGAGAACGCTTCGATGCCGAAATCGAGGGTGCTGGTGAAGACGCCGTTGCTGACCGAAACGGCGAGGTTCGTAATCGCCGGGCCGACTGATGCGCCGCCAGCAACTTCGCTGAACAGCGCGAACCGAAAGTCATGCGCGCCGCCGGTGGCCGTTCCATTTTCCAGCAGCCGGCCTTGGTAGGTAAACGCGCTGGCGGCGGTCTGCGCCTGTGCGGGGAACAAGCCGCCGCGCCACGCGATCAGGGCGAGAAGGGGCAGCACGGTGCGGTGCAAAGTTCGATCAACCATACGTCGTTCAGTGGTGGAGTTCGGCATAGTTATCAGCGGTTGATGGCGGATTCGCAAGCGGGCTTCTCGAGATCATGGAACGCGTGGCGTGGCCAGACGGTAAATGCGGGTTGGCCCGGCGGTCGTCGTGTTGGTGACCGCGACGAGGCGGTTCGTGGCGTAGGCGGGGATGTCCGCAATCCTCATCCACGGTGAGTCACCAATCAGGTCGCGCGATTGAACGGAATACGTCTTTCCGGCCAGGGCGAGAAAGCGAACCACGGCGGCGGGAATCTCCCCTGTGAACTCGATCTGCTCGACGCGAAGCAGATTGCCGCTGTCGCGCGGATTCGTTCCTGCGAGATACTCGTCATGATTCGACAAGCCGTCGCCATCCGCGTCGAGCCCGGCATCGGCGGCGTCGGTCGCAGCAAACCCGTTCGCGGTTTCCCACACGTCCGGCAAACCGTCGCCATCCGCGTCCGACAATACGGTGAGCGTCACGGGCGGCATGGTCAGGCCGGGCGTGGGATTGGCGGCGTTGGTTACGATCACGCGGTAAGTGCCGGCCTGATTGGTCTGCACGTTGGACAGCGTGAGGAAACCGATGCGTTCGTTCGAACTGTAGTTGGTCAGGGTCGTCGACGACCGACGAAGTTGGTAGTGAAACGGTGGCGGGTTCCCGGCGATGACGAAACTGAACGTCGCATCACCACCAACTGGTACGGCGAGACTGACCGGCGGCACCACGGTGGTCGGGTTGACGAGCACGGTCAGGAACGCTGGCGCGCTGGTCACAGAACCGAAGCTGTTCGCGACGATGTAATCGTATCGGCCTTCCGCCGCCAGTTGGACATTCGATACGCTCAGAGCCGTGTTGGTGGCTCCGGACACCGGGCTTTCGTTGAACCGCCATTGACCGGCAAAGGACGTTGCGCTCGTCACGCTCGCGGTGAAGAGGGCGTTCGAGCCGAGTCGGACGTGTTGTGACGCGGGGGTCGATCTCCACAACTGCCGGTGCGACGACCAGCCGAACCGGTGCGCTGGTCCACGCTTGAAATGCCGTCACGACGGCGACGGAATAATCGGCGTCGTCTGCGAATGCGACCGACGGCAGCGCGAGTGAGGCGTTCGTTTCGCCAGGCAGTGATTCGCCATTCTTCAGCCATTGGAATCCGATCAGCGGCGCGGGCAAGGCGGCGAACTGCACGTTCAGTGTGGCGGGCGTTCCGACAGCGACGGTGCTGCGTTCCGTGATGACCCGAACGAGATTCAGCAGTTCGGACGGATTGCTTCCGACATCGAGTTCGTCGCCGTCCAGTTGCCCATCGAGATCGCGATCGATGCCAAGCCGGATGCCGGTGCCGGGAGCCACAAGCGTGAACGTGGTTTCGGAACCGGCTGTAATCGTAGCGAGCAGTGAATCGATGGTCGCCGTTTCAGTGCGGCGATCGGGCTGAAAAACATCTCGAGCGGAATCAAACCACCAGCCGCGGCTTACGTCGCCGCGACGACCCTTCGCGATTAGCTCAACTCGGCCGGTCGGCGAGCGAGCGAGCGCGAGCATGGCGTCGAACTGCGCCGTGCGATTTGATGAAGCGAGAGTGACCTGTCGCCCGACGGCGCTCACTGGCGTCGTGTCCGATGTCGCTCGCGGCGAAGTCGTATCCGAACCGGCGACCGACAGCAGGAACGCCGTGAGATCAGCGACATCGCGATCGGTCGCGACGCGCAAGCCGTTCAGGAACCGCGGCAACGTATCGATGCTGCCATCGTGTCCAAAACCAAAACCGGCGCTCGATTCAGGGGAGGTTCCGCTCATGCCGATCTTGTCCGCCATGTTTCGAAACTGCGCGATCTTCGAACGGAGATTGTTTTCGAGACGGAACGAAACCGGGAAGGAATGTCCGCCATTCGGTCCGGGAGTGATGGGCCGTTGCGCTCCACCTTGCAGCGCCGTCTCGACGCCGAGACCCGTGGGCGCGGTGTGACAGGTCGCGCAGAAATTCTCGGCGCGATTGAATTGCGCGAGTCCGCGTACGGCGTCGCCGGAGGGAAGGGGAGTGCCGCTCGGAAGTTCGCCGTCGCCGAGCGCGACCTGTCCGCGCAGCGGGACATTTGTGGCGAGTGAATTGTCGAGATTGCGATACGGATTGGGCGGGAGGCGAATGCTCGCGAGAAAGTCGCGGAACTCACGCATTTCAACGTGGCTCGGCGCAGCGGCGGCGCCTTGCAGATTAGTGAACGTGCCCTGAAAGGCTTCGATGTCCGCGCGGTCGCCACGCCAATGAAACGGTTCGTGTCCGATGATGTCCTGCAAGGTCTGCGTTACCATCACGCCCTTCATCGGGTGATAGGTGTTCGTCACGAACTGCCCTTGATGGTTTAGGACTGCGGTTGTGGCGTCGCCCGCGGGATTGCCCAAATCCCAGCCGAGGCGATCCATCCGTGCGTCGACGTGGCACGAAGCGCAAGACGCCTGGCCCAGACCCGATGTGCGGCGTGTGTCGTAAAGATGACGGCGCCCGGCGGACACATTGATGGGCGTCGAATCGACAAACCGAGTGATCGATTTCACGGCTTGCGAGGCGGTGTCTACGACGGAAAGACTCGAAGTGAAGCGATGGTAGACGTAAAGGCGCCCGCGGGTGTCATCGAGCGCCAGCCCGCATGGGCCTTCACCAACTTCAATCGGCGGCTGAGGGAGACGTGCGCCATCGGGTCCGACCACGACGACGTTTCGCGATCCCATTCCGGCGATGTAGCCGCGTGTGCCGTCTGCGGTCCAAACGATGGCGCGAGGATCACCGATGGATTGGTCGCGCTCAGCTGGGGGAACGGCCGGCGTCGAATAATCGAGGTGCGGATTTAGGTCGGTGACGATCTTAGGCAGGTTCGCGGGGTTCACCATCGCCAGCTTCACTTGGGTGAATACGCCGTTCAGGTTCGGCTCGAACCGAACTTCGTTCCGCGCCTCCGTGCCGATGACGGCGATCGCGCCTGAAGCTGGATTCGGTTCGGCGGCAATGCAGATGTTCATCAGGCCGGTCGCGTAACTGATTGCGAACGTCGCCGTGTCGATCACCGCGAGGTCGCGGTCCGGCAGATCCCATCCGACGACACGTTGCGTGAGCGCGGCGTTGGTGCCGGAGACGAACTCCGTCCAGTCGCGCTGGTTGTCGTCGAGCCAGCGCCCCGAACCGTTGCGTCGCACAATCAAGCTCGTGTTCGGCGGCGGAAGATTCGTAGGGAGGTTCGAGTTGATCGGCGGACGAAATGTCAGGCCGTTGTTCGGCGGCGGATTCAATCCACCGTACGGGCCGTTCGTGCGGCTCACAACGTTGTCGATGAAGAGCAGGTTCCGCATCTTCGCGCCGATGACGGTCGTGGCGTTGCCGGATTCGAAGATCGCCGCATAAACGCGTTGACCATCCGGACTGACCGAAAGTGCCTTCGGTCGCTCGGCGTGGATGGTGAGATTGGTGATGAGCTGGCGTGACGTGGGATCGAAAACCTGGATGACGTTCGGGAGCGCACAGGAGACGAAGGCGCGCGCGGGCGTGCCGGCGAAGACGACGTCACTCGGCGTGTCGAGCGTATCGAGAGTGGCGATGACGCGCTGGCCCGGGACATCGATGATACTGATCGAGTCGGAGATGTGGTTCACGACCCACGCTTCGGTGTCGTTCCGAAAGCGGACGGTGACCGGATCAATGCCGACGGGCACAAAGCCCATTGACCGCGGCGTGTCACCCGTCACGTCGAGGAGTTCGAGCTTTCCGTCCGCGAGGTTGCAGACGGCGAGCGTGGAACGATCCGGGCTCAGCGCGATGGGATGAACGGGTGCGGTTTCGAAGTTGATGAAGGAGGAGTTCGTCGCTTCCGCAGCACGTCCAGACGCCAGCGCTGCCAGTGCGAGCAGCAGTACGACGATGGTGGCGCGGAAGTTCACGGGTACAACAGTCGGCGCTTTCGAACTGTTTATGAATTCGCAAAGCGGGGACGCGGGAAGAATACCCGTTTGAAGATCGATTGCAACGCGGCCGAAGCACCGGTCGCAGCCCGAGTGGGACTAAGTCGTCTTCGGGAAACCGTTGCGCAGGGAACGCCAAGGCTCTTCGTTCGACACGTCCACGATGCCGGGCTCCGGGGCGTTCGCAGGTGAGAGGATGGCCAGGAAGACGAGGCGTTCGTTGAAGGGATTGTAGGTGCCGTGGACTTCGCCCTTGGGGATCAGCACCATCTCGCCGGGGCCGAGGATGCGATGCTGCTTGCCGATCCATTGCTCCGCGCGGCCGGAGAGGATGTAGATGATCTCTTCGCGCGTTGGGTGCGTGTGGAACGGATGCGAGCGGAACGGCTCCATGTTCGCGCGGACCATCAGCAGTTCCTTGTTCGGCACCACGTCGGCACGGGACAGCCATTCTTCCAGCGTCCACGGCGAGACGTAATCCACCTTCTCGGCGGCGGTGACAAAACGGCGGTCGGCTGGGGGCGGGAATCAGGTTGCTCATGGGATGTTCAATACGTTCTGCGGCCTATGGAAACAATTCCATGAGGGCGTCGGCAAACAGTTTCATGCCGCGCGCGTCGGGATGATTGATGGAGTTCAGCATCACGCTCGTGTGCGGAATGCCCTGCCGCCATAAGCGACCGTAGCGCAGCGCGGCGTCGGCGAGGGCGACGTTGTGTTTCGCTGCGAACTGGCGCAGGCCGGCGACGTAAGGACGCGGGTCGTGGTCGATGTCGCGTTCGCGCGTGAGGCCCATCCAGTCGGGCCGGACGTAATGCGGCGTGAGGATGATCCATTCCGCGCCGATGGCCTGAAAGTCCGCGAGGAACTTCGAGTATTGTTTCTCGACCGCTTCAGGGTTGAGGCCCGCGTCGTTCACGAACTCGGACACCACGAGGTCCGGCTTCGCGTCGAGCACCTTCTCCTTGTAGTTGTGCTCCGCGCCGGGCGGCTGCGCGAGGTAAGTGCTCGTGTTGCGCCCGCCCCAAGCTTCCGTGACGAGTTCGATCTTCGCCTTCGGGAAGCGTTCCTTCAGTCGCGCGACGAATTGTTCCTGCCAACGGTTCTTCTGCCAGTCGGGCACGTAGGTGCCGACCGTGACGCTGTCGCCCCACGCGAGAATGCGCAGGGGCTCGCCTGATCGCAGCTTCGCGAGCGCCTTCGGCGTGAACTTCTCCGCGACCGTCGGCGAGGGCTTCGGCGGCTCGGGATAAGCAGTCTCCAGAATCGGGAAGAGATGGTCGGGCGAAAGCTTCGCGATGACGCCGGGCAGCCAGATGTTCCCGAGGTGTTGCTCGCCGGGTTTGACTTCCGGCGCGAGCGGAGCGGCGGAGAGCGGCTGGCCCTTGCGCAATTCCACGCGCCCATCCTTCGTCATTACCACGGCATCGAGCCGCAACTGCGCGTGGCGATAGCTAGCATACACCGGTTGCTTTGCGCCGATGATGTTGTTCGTCGTGCGGCCCACGGTGCCCCAGGACAAATCCACCTCATACGCCTCGCCGCGACGGAACGCCTCGGAACTCGCGTCCGGTCCGGCGCGCAGTACGAGGCTGTCCCTGTCGAGCAGGTAAGGCGTCGTGGTTTCCTGCGCGCGCACGCCGACGAGTTGCACGCCTTTCACCCAACCGCCCGCGCGCGGATTGAAGACCGGCAGCGAATCATACTTCTCCGCCGTCACCGTCACCCACTCGGGCGGCGTCACGCGCACGATGGTGTTCACCGGTGAACCGCCGCCATGCGTAAACGTGACTTGCACATCCCAATCACCCGCGAGCTTGAACTCCGCCGGGGCGGCGAAGGACATCCTTGCGCCTAGAACCAGACCGGCGACGAAGGCGAACAGAAGCGGAGCGCGAAGAGAGACGTTTTTCAAAAGTCTTGTGAACATCGCAATGGTGGACGAACTCAGCGGGGCATTCTGTTCAACTTCTTCGAGTGTAAAACCGAAACGCACCAAGGGAAGTAAAGCGGTTCAGGCCTGGGCTTCCAATTGAATGATGCTGAGAATGCCACATTCATACTCGAATCTTAATCTTCCGTCTGGACTCGAAAACCGTAGCTGCTCAGTAGCGTAATCAATTTCTGAAATCCGCACCAAGATGCCGTCGATCGGCCCGATTCCCAACGCCACCCCTGCCGCAGGATAAGCGATCTGGTAATCACGGGCTACTCGTTCCCAAGTGTCAGTAGAAAACACCCCGCAACCCGAGTGGGAAACTGTGAGCAGATACTTCCCAGTGGGATCAAAGCCAGCGGCAACCAAGCCGCCAATGTTCAGACATTTGGGAGTAACCGATGACACGGCTCAACAGATCACTTCACCTCCGCGCGCTGCGGTGCGGCCAGCTTCGGCTGCGCCTTGTCCCACTCTTCCTGGCTTACGGTCTTCTTCGAGTGAATGTGGACAAACGTTCCCTTCTTGTTGCCCACGACGATGTCCGGCAGACCGTCGCCGTTCGCGTCCGCGGCCACCACCTGTGTGCCGACGCCGGAATCGTTGTCGATTTGATACGGCACCCAGTCCACGGACTTGTCCGCGCCGCGCACGAGCTTAAACCAGTAGAGCACCGCCGGTGCGCCGGGTTCGTCGTCGCCCGCCGGACCGTGCGCCCAGAAGCGTTTGCCCGTCACGATGTCCTTCAAGCCGTCGCCGTCGATGTCCACGAGATCCACCGCGTGAAGCTGCGAGAAGCGCACGCCGTATTTGTTTAGCGGCGGCGGCGCGTTGCCCTTCTTCGGCTCCATGATGTTGTGCTGCGTGAAGCGGATGCTTCCGTCGGCGTCACGTTCCTTCAATTGCTCGAACCACGCGAGGCCGTAACCGTGCGCCGCGAGGCTCGTGATCACGTCGTTCAATCCGTCGCCGTTCACATCGTAGGCATACATCTGCGCGCTGCCGTGGGCGGGCGCGAAGGGCACCTTGTGCTGCTTCCAGGTCGGATCGCCCGCGAGCGACTTCGGCTGCTCCCACCAACCGTCCTTCTCCAGGATGTCCAGCTTCCCGTCGTTATTCACATCGCCGAAGCCGTAGCCGTGATTGAACCAGTGCCATTTGCCCGGCGTGGAAATCTTGTGGAACGTCCACTTCTCCGTCGGCTTGCTCCAATCCGGCTGCGCGTAGCCGAAGTAGCTCACCATGTTCGTGCCTTCCTTGATGCGCGTGTGAAAGAGCAGCTCCGGCTTGCCGTCGCCCGTGATGTCCCCAAACGTCGGCGACTCATTGTCCGTGAGATCCACCGCGAGATGTTTCTTCCAAAGTCCGCCAGCGCCTTTGGGATTCTCGTACCAATACGACGCCGCGCTCGGGAAACCGAGAATCAGAATGTCATCCCAGCCATCGCCGCTGATGTCGTGGGCGAACGCGAAGAAATTATCCGAGTAGGCGTTCTCCTTGCCGAGACCGCCGTGAAAGCCCGGCACCGTCACTTTCGTCATCGGCCCCAGCTTCAACTCGAACGGCGCGGAGCCGCCTGGCGACTTGCGTTTGTCCGCCACGTCGTATTCGTGGCGCCTTTTGAACTCCGGCCCCTCCCACCAGAACGGCCCAGACACCACGTCCATCTTGCCGTCCTTGTTGAAGTCCCCGAGATTCGCCCCTTCGCTCCAGAACTGGTCGCTGAGCTGGACCTTCTTGAACGTGTGCAAGGTGAGTTCATCAGCGGCACCGGCAAGGAAAGGCGCCGACACCACGGCTGCGAGAAAAACGAGGCGAGATTTCATGCGCTAGGTCTCGCAGGCCCGCGTGGTGCGGTCAAGCCCGCAGGGGACTTCTGCGTCCTGTTAAGGAGACCAATTCGCGCGGTAGAAGCGGAGCGGAGGCTGCGGTGAAGTGGAGTCCGTCCAGAGATACGGGCTCGTGCTCAGAGGAAACGTATCAAGAACTTGCCACGGACCGCTCGGGTCACTGGCTGATTCAATCTGAATCGTAGTTCCTTGGATCCCGCTGATACCAACTTCGGAAGGGTTTTCTCGAGCGACGGCAAGATGTAGCAATGGGTCGGATTGCAACAGATCCTGCCCCCAACGTGAATTTCCAGAAATGCCGACCAGCGTTCCATTGCCATAAGCGAATCTCGCTAAGTTGTTCGTGATAGTACGTGCGTCCCAGTTGACGCCATTGGTCGACGTCAGGATTACAGAATCTCCGGTTGCCACGAACAAACCATTGATGCACTCGACACTGCTAAGGAGATTGGTCACACCGGGGTTTTGTGGTGTCCATGACGCTCCGTCTGGCGATGTGAGAATAGTTGGCGTATACGGAGTACCTAGTTTAAACCCGACGGCTACAAACATTCCGTTACCCCACGTCAATCCTGTTGGAACGAGAGCAAAGTCTATCTCAGCTCGAAACCAGTTGTCTCCGTTGGAAGACCAGTAAAACGACGTGGTTGTGCCTGTAAACGATTGACACGCGACTACAAAACGTCCGCCCCCAAACCCAATTCGGCGTGTCGCCCTAGCAAAGGCCTGTCTACGCCAAATACGACCGTCTGATGAAGTCAATATGCTCTTGGAAAGTTCCATATTTCCGTCAATCGCAACGTGCTTTCCCTGTCCAAAGCAAACGTCCTGGAAAAATCCGATACCCGGACCGTTGGCGAAACCCATCCAGTTCGTGCCGTCCTGTGAGGTGTAGGTGTTATAGCCCCACCCCACTGCCATAAACTTGCCGTCAGCGAAGATCACGCGGCGCAACTCACCGTTGATCCGGAGGGTCGGATCTGCGTCATGCCACGGAGTCCAGTTAACCCCATCGGGCGAACTGTAAATCGTGCCATAGTCGGTCCACTGTTTGTGCCCCACCGCCACGAACATGCCGTTCCCATAGGTTACATCCCAATGCCCTGCTAGCCACGGCCCTTCAGGCGGGGGTATTTGCCGCACCGTCCAATTCTGAAGTGAATCGGCACGGGCTGTGGCTCCTGCTAAGTAGGTTGCGATCAAGCACGCTAGCCCAACCCACTCGACCAAACGGCTTGTTAACGCATAGCGGATGACGACATTCCAAGACCTCTGGCGGCGAATTTGCAGGGAAGGAAGCTTCATGGCTGAGCTTATTTATGCGCAACTATGGCAATTCGTCAAATTTTCCAGATCGCGTCAGGACGTTGGAGCGAAAGGAGTTTGAGGGAAAGAGACGATCTTTCGCGCCTGGAACCTAGCTGCGCTCAGGAGTTCGGTGCCTTTTGTTTATGCCGCATCTTTCTGACGTAGTTCCAATAGCAACAGACTCCCGAACGCCGCGACGGATTGGACTGGGGCTGTGGAATTGAAGGCGAGTTGAGTGTCTGGAGATGGGCATGGGACAGGCGTAACCATAACTGGTGACTGTCTGGGGAAGGAGATTCGGTTACATTGGTGGCGTGTTACACGCTTGTTTCTCAGGTGTGTTTGTGTGAAGAGGCCGGACCTGTTGTCCGGCCTTTCGTTTTTTCAAGGGGTGGTTTTCCGGCGGCGGGTAGCCATGAAGCGGGCAAATCACGGTCACAAGGCTGGCTTGTGAAAAAATTCACGAATTAACCTTGCCTGACTTTTTTTGGCTGATTAGCTTCCCAAAGTTGGTCGGCGCGGTCTTCCTCCGGGGCGCCTCTCCTTATGCAGAACAACGCTGAATTCGGCTATAATTCGAAAATCGAAGGCGACGTCATTGTGACGCGGGTCGATGCGGCTTTGAACTGGTTCCGCAAGAATTCCCTGTGGCCGATGCCGATGGGTTTGGCGTGTTGCGCGATTGAGTTGATGGCCTCGGGCGCAAGTCGGTTTGATATTTCGCGGTTTGGTTCGGAAGTGATGCGGTTTTCGCCCCGTCAGTCAGATGTAATGATTGTGGCGGGGACGGTGACTTACAAGATGGCGCTGTCCGTGAAGCGGATCTACGACCAGATGGCGGAGCCGAAGTGGGTAATCGCGATGGGCGCATGCGCGTCGACGGGCGGTATGTATCGCAGTTACGCGGTGCTGCAGGGTGTGGACAATATCATTCCGGTGGATGTGTATGTAGCGGGTTGCCCGCCCCGTCCGGAGTCTTTGCTCGACGCGTTGGTGAAGATGCAGAACAAGGTGGCTCGCCAGCCGGTCGTGGAGGAACTGGAGATTACCAACATCCTGCGCGCGAAGAAGGATCGCCGGTCAAAGGTTAGCGCCACCTGAACGACGCTCTTTACGCTCAACTCATACGAATTTAAGCAACCGTGTCCGCCATTGAATCAGCCCAGAAGTTGAAAGCGCAGTTCGGAGATCTCCTCTCTGAAGCGAGCGAGTTTCGCGGTGAATTGACTTTGAAGGTCGCTGACGCGGAGAAGATCGCCGAGGTATGCGCCTTCGCGAAGAAGGAGCTGGGGTTTGATTACTTGATCGACATCAGCAGCGTGGACAATTACGGCGAAGACCCGCGTTGGACGGTGGTTTACGAGTTGAGCAAGCTCGCCGGGAACATCCATCTGCGCCTGAAGACGGACGTGAGCGAGGAGAAGTCCGAGTTGCCCACCGTGACCACTGTGTGGCGCACGGCGGATTGGCACGAGCGCGAGATTTACGACATGATGGGCGTTCGCTTTCGCGGGCACCCCGACCTCCGCCGGATCTTGATGTGGGAGGGCTATCCTTACTTCCCGCTGCGCAAAGATTTCCCGCTCGCCGGCAAGCCGAGCGAGATGCCGGATGTGGCGTTCAGCAAGCCCGCGCCGCTGGAAGGTGGCCCGTTTGTGACGGTGGCGGGCGGCAAAGATTCCCTAGCCCGCGAGCCGCGAGTGCGGACGCCGGAGTAGCCGCATGGAGCTTCCGGAAGACAAGCGGGCGGCGATTCTGGAAGCAATCTACGGTGGCCCCCCGCGCAAGATCGAAGCGATCAAGCTGGTGCGCGAAGCGACAGGGTGCGGCTTGAAGGAAGCGAAAGAGTTCGTCGAGAAGCTCGGCGCGGAACTCTACGCGAAAGAGCCCGCTAAGTTCACTGCAGTACCGACGGGCAAGAGCGGTTGTGTAGGTGTGGTGATGCTGGTCGCGGTGATTTTCGGTGTGGCAGCGATAGTGGTGAAGATGTCGGTCTGAGATTTTTCAGCGAATGGCAAACGTTCAAGACATTGAATTTCGCGAAGCGGCGGCACGTGCTGCGGAAGCTGCAGCTTCCGGCGAGCTGCGCGATCTCGAAGGCGAAAAGATGGTCCTCAACATGGGGCCGTCGCACCCGTCCACGCACGGCGTGTTGCGCATCATTCTGGAACTGGACGGCGAGATCATCACCAAGGCGACGCCTGACATCGGCTATCTGCATCGCGGCGACGAAAAAATCGCCGAGAACATGACCTACACCCAGTTCATCCCGTACACGGATCGACTGGATTATCTGGCGCCGATGGCCAACAACGTCGCCTACGCGCTCGCTGTCGAAAAATTACTCGGCATCCACGACAAAGCTCCCGCCGCGTTGCCAATACCTCCGCGTGATTTGCGCGGAACTGGCACGCATCTCGTCGCATCTGCTCGGCGTCGGCTGCTTCGCGATGGATGTGGGCGCGATGACGGTGTTCTTGTTGACGTTCACCGAACGCGAAAAGATTTACAACCTCTGCGAATCCCTCACCGGGGCGCGGTTCACGACGAGCTACACGCGCATTGGCGGGGTTTCGCGCGACACGCCGCCCGGTTGGTGCGACGCGGTGCGCAAGTTCCTCAACGAAGTCGTCGTCAACATCGCCGAGGTTGAGACGTTGCTCACGCGCAACAAAATCTGGGTGGATCGCACCAAAGATGTCGGCGTGATCTCTAAGGAGGAGGCGATTGATTTTGGTCTGAGCGGCCCGAACCTGCGCGGCAGCGGCGTGGATTACGATCTCCGCAAAGCGCAGCCGTATCTTTGCTACAAGGATTTGCAATTCGACGTGCCGCTCGGCTCGGTCGGCGATTGTTACGACCGCTACCTCGTGCGCATGGAAGAAATGCGCCAGAGCGTGCGCCTCGTCCATCAGTGCCTCGACAAACTCCCTGGCGGTTTTGAGAACAAATCAAAAGAACCGGTCAACGTGGCCGACGGCAAAATTATTTTGCCGCCGAAGAATAAAGTCATGTCGAGCATGGAGGAATTGATCCATCAATTCATGCTCGTGACGCAGGGCATGAACTGTCCGCCCGGCGAAATTTATTTCGGCCACGAAAATCCCAAGGGCGAACTCGGCTTTTACATCAACAGTCGCGGCGGCGGCACGCCGTATCGCATGAAGATTCGCAGCCCCTCGTTCGTGAACCTGAGCATCCTGTCGCACCTGTTGCCCGGCCACATGATGAGCGACACGGTTTCGATCCTGGGTTCGTTTGATTTTGTGATGGGAGAATGTGACCGATGAGTTTCACCGTTCCAGCCAATTTGGAAGCCGAGATTGACGAGCTGATCACGCATTATCCCGTGAAGCGCAGCGCGTCGCTCATGCTGCTGCACGCGTTGCAGGAACATTTCGGCCATATCTCGACCGAAGCCACGGTCTGGATCGCCAAGAAGCTGGGGCTTCAGCCCATCAACGTCCACGAACTCGTCACGTTCTATCCGATGTTCCGCCAGCAACCGGCTGGGAAGTATGTGATCAAAGTCTGCCGCACGTTGAGCTGCGCGCTCGGCGGCTCACACAAGCTGCACGAACATTTTTGCACCAAGCTCGGCCTCGATCCGCACGCGCACGGTTTGCAGACAACGAAGGACGGCAAGTTTTCGGTAGAGTTTGTCGAATGCCTCGCCGGCTGCGGCACTGCGCCGGTGATGATGTGCAACGAGGATTTTCACGAAGGCGTCTCGCACGCGAAGGCGGACGAGATTTTGGGGAAGTGCAAATGAACCAAATGATTTGGTTGCCCGACATGGATTTGAACCATGACAAACAGATTCAGAGTCTGCTGTGCTACCGTTACACCATCGGGCAATCCGGTGGAGGCGAAAACGTAAAGATTTCTCACGTAGAGTCAAGCCGTTGATATGCCGCAACAATTCCGACTCATTCTCAAGCACCTCGATAACCCGGGCTACACGCCGGACATCGATGCTACTATCCGCACGGCGGCTACGATACGCTCAAGAAAGCGCTCGCCATCCGCCCGAAGGATTTGCCCGAAGGCGAAAGCAGATGACCGCCGCAGGAACAAATCCGCGACGACGTGAAGCTCTCCGGCCTGCGCGGTCGCGGCGGCGCGGGTTTCTCGTGCGGACTCAAGTGGAGCTTCGTGGATCGCCGCAGCGGCAAGCCGATTTATCTCATCTGCAACGCCGACGAATCCGAGCCGGGCACGTTCAAGGACCGCCAGATCATCCACAAAGATCCGCATCAGCTCATCGAGGGCATGATCATCTCGTGCTTCGCGAACGACGTGAAGCTCGCCTACATCTACATCCGCGGCGAAATGCCCAAGGGCGCGAAGCTGCTGAACGCGGCGTTGAAAGAAGCCCGCGCGAAAAATTTCCTCGGCAAAAACATTCTCGGCAGCGGTTACGATCTGGAGATTCACGTCCATCGCGGCGCGGGTGCTTACATCTGCGGCGAGGAAACCGGCCTCATCGAATCGCTCGAAGGCAAGCGGCCTTATCCGCGCATCAAGCCGCCGTATTTCCCGGCCGTGCTCGGGCTCTACATGTGCCCGACCATCGTCAACAACGTCGAGACGCTCTGCAACGTGAAGCACATCGTCACGATGGGCGGCGCGGAATTCGCGAAGCTCGGCACGCCGAACAACACCGGCACGCGCATCGTCAGCCTGAGCGGCCAGGTGAAACGCCCCGGCTATTACGAGATCGAAGTCGGCAAGGCCACCATCGGCCAGCTCATCAACGATCCGGCGTTCGGTGGCGGCTTGCTGGAAGGTCGAAAACTTAAGGCCGTTATTCCCGGCGGCTCGTCCTCGAAAGTTTTGAAGGCGGGCGAGAAATTCAAACTCAAGCGCAAGGTCGAAGGCAAAGACGTCGAAGTGGAAACTGACATGCTCGACCTGCCGTATGATTTCGATTCGCTGCTGCAAGCCGGTACGATGAGCGGTTCGAGCGCGATCATCGTCTTGGACGACACGGTGGATGTGGTCGATGTGCTGGCGAATCTCTCCGAGTTTTACGCCCACGAAAGCTGCGGCCAATGCACGCCCTGCCGCGAAGGTTCGCTCTGGATGAGCAAGACGCTGCATCGCCTCACGCACGGCGAAGGCCGCAAGGGCGACGCGGATTATCTCGTGAAGATCGCCGACAACATTCCCGGCGGTAAGACGATTTGCGCTTTTGGCGAAGCCTGCTCGTGGCCGGTGCAAAGTTTCGTGGCGAAGTTCAAAGATGATTTCGTCGCCAAAGGCACGGCCGATGAAGAAGCGCGGCCGCCCTGAAACCAAAGCCGATGGGGCAAAGATTTTAGAGATGTCACGCTGCGCCAACTGAAACGAAGCCCGCGCCGCCCGCGATCGAAAAGATCAAGGTCAAGGTGGACGGGCGCGAAGTCGAAGTGCCGAAGCTCACGCCGGATTGGCAGGGCAAGCCCGCGCCCACGACGATGCTTCAGGCCTGCGAGATCGCGAAGAAGGACGTGCCGCATTATTGCTATCATCCGAAGCTGCCGGTCGCCGGCAATTGCCGCATGTGCCTCGTCGAGTTCGGCACGCCCGCGCTGGGGCCGGATCGCAAGCCGGTGATGAACCCCGACGGCACGCCGAAGATCGCGAAGTCGCCGCGTCCGGCCATCGGTTGCGCCACGCCGATTTCGCCGGGCATGGAGATTTACACGAGCACGCCCGCCGTGAAACAGATGCGCGAAGGCGTGCTCGAATCGCTGCTCATCAATCACCCGCTCGATTGCCCGATCTGCGACCAGGCCGGCGAGTGCAAGCTCCAGGAATATTCCGTGGACTACGGCCAGAGCGCGAGCCGCTTCGTCGAGGCGAAGGTTCACAAGCCGAAGGCCGTTGATCTCGGACCGCGCATCATGCTCGACGCCGAGCGTTGCATTCTTTGCACGCGCTGCATCCGCTTCACGAAGGATGTCGCGGGCGACGACGCGCTCGGCATCGTGAATCGCGGCAGCTACAACACGATTGCGACGTTCCCCGGCCTGCCGTTCGACAACAACTACACGCTCAACACCGTGGACATCTGTCCGGTGGGCGCGCTGACGTCGAAGGATTTCCGTTTCCAGATGCGCGTGTGGTTCCTCAAGGAAACCAAGAGCGTCTGCACGAGCTGCGCCACGGGCTGCAACGTCCTCATCAGTTCGCGCGAGGAAAAAGTCTATCGCTACACGCCGCGCGACAACGACGCCGTCAACGGTCCGTGGATGTGCGACGCAGGTCGCCTGAACTACAAGTGGATTCATCGCGAGGATCGGTTGAAGTCGGTTATGGTTCGCGGCCAGAAATCCACCTGGACCAGCGGCGCTCGGTGAGATCAGCGGACAAGCTGCGCAAGGCCGCCCCGGGTTCGGTGGCCATCGTGGCTTCGGCCCGGCAGACGAACGAGGACATTGGTTCCTCCTCAAGAAAATTGCGACGAAGCTCGGCGCGATCAGGGATTCGGTGCCGCGCAATGGCGAAGGCGACAAGTTGCTCGTCAACGCGGACAAGAATCCCAACACGAACGGTGCGGTCTTCACTGGCATTGTGGATTGCCACGCGGAGATGGGACGCAACCTCGGCAAGATCGCCGACGGCATCAAGTCCGGCGCGATCAAGACGCTCATCGTCTTCGGCGAAGACGTGACGAAGCACGGCATCAGCGCGGAGCTGCTGGGCAAGCTGGAGACGCTTGTCGTCAGCGACATTCTTCCGAACAAGACGACGGCTGCGGCGCATTATCTCTTGCCCGGCTGCGCACATGCGGAGAAGCGCGGCAGCTTCACCAACGTGAAAGGCCGCGTGCAGCGCTTCGTGAAAGCGGTCGAGCCGAAGGGCGACGCGCGCGCCGAATGGGAATTCCTGCACGAGCTGGTTTACAACGTCACCGGCCAGAACGGCTTCGTGAACATCGAAGGATTGTTCAACCAGATGGCCGCCGAGGTGCCGGCCTTCAACGGAGTGACCTGGGCGTCGCTCGGCGACACGGGTGTGACGGTTCAAATCTGAAGAGCATGGACTGGTTCAATCATCTCAATCCCACCTTTCAATCGCTGATCATTTCCACGATCAAGGTCGTCGGTGTCTTCGGTGCCGTGCTGACGATGTTTGCCTACGCCGTTCTCGCCGAACGCAAAATCTCCGCGTGGATTCAGGGCCGCGTTGGACCGAACCGCACTGCGCCGCCGCTCGCCTTGAAGATTCCGTTCCTGGGCGCGCTGCTCCAGAGCTGGGGCATGTTCCAGCCGATGGCGGACGGCTTGAAGGCCTTCCTCAAGGAGGACTTCACGCCCAATTACGTGCGCAAAGCTTACTTCTGGCTCGCGCCTGCCATCTCCATGGTGCCGGCGTTCCTCGTGCTGGCCGTGGTGCCGTTCGGCTCAAAGCTCGGCAATGAGCCGATGGTCATCGCGAATCTCGACGTCGGCATTCTCTACACGTTCGGCATCGTGTCGCTCGGCGTTTACAGCATCGTGCTGGCGGGCTACGCGAGCAACTCCAAGTTCCCCTTCCTCGGCGGCATCCGCGCCACCGCGCAGATGATTTCCTACGAAATCGCGATGGGCATGAGCGTCATTCCGATTTTCCTCTACGTCGGCAGCCTGAACTTCAGCGACGTCATCACCTGGCAGGCGAACAACGGCTGGCTGATTCTTTATTCGCCCATCTCGTTCGTGATTTTCCTCATCGCAGCGTTTGCGGAGACGAACCGTCTGCCGTTCGACCTGCCCGAGTCCGAGACGGAACTCGTCGGCGGTTACCACACCGAATACAGCTCGATCAAGTTCGCGATGTTCTTCATGGGCGAATACGCGGCCATGATTCTGGTTTCGGCCATGATGGTGACGCTGTTCTTCGGCGGCTGGACGTTGCCGGGCCTGAGCACGCCGGCCAGCACCATCGCTGCCGGGCTGCTGCACATCGGGATCTTTGTGGCGAAGCTGCTCGCGTTCATGGTCCTGTTCATCTGGGTGCGCTGGATGTTGCCGCGCTTCCGCTACGATCAGCTCATGGACCTCGGCTGGCGACGGTTCATCCCGCTGGCGCTGGCGAACATTTTGGTGACGGCTGTGGTGTTGTGGATGAAGGCGAACTAGTCGAAACACATGATCGTCAAACGCGAAAAACTGACATTCTGGGAACGGCTTTACCTGCCGGCGATCCTCGGCGGGTTCAAGATCACCGCGAGTCATCTCGTCGATACGCTGTTCCGGGGAAACAATGCTGCCAAGCAGACCTCGAAGGGCTACTACCCGGAAGTTCCCTGGACCGTCGGCCAGAACTATCGCGGCGCGCCCTATCTTGTGCGCGATCAGGAAGGCCACACCAAGTGCGTCTCCTGCCAGCTCTGCGAATTCGTCTGCCCGCCCAAGGCCATCAAGATCACGCCGCCCGGTCCCGACGGCAAACCCGCTGACCGCGCGAATGCGGAGAAGATGCCGCAGGAATTCGAGATCAACATGCTCCGGTGCATCTTCTGCGGCTTCTGCCAGGAAGTGTGTCCTGAGGAAGCGATCTTTCTGCAGAAGGATTACTCGCTGTCCGGCCTCAGCCGGCAGGAGATGATTTACAACAAAGAGAAACTGCTCTCGCTCGGCGGCACGCACGGCGGCATCCAGAAGTGGAAACACAAGCTGGAGGAGGCGAAGGAGCAGGAGAATTTTCCGGTGAAGGTCTGACCGACTCATGGCAATCCAAGACATCTTTTTCTACCTCTTCGCCGCGCTGACGCTCATCTGCGCCTTCCTCGTCGTGGCGAATCCGTTCACGCGCAACCCGGTCACCAGCGCGATGTTCCTCGTGCTCTCCATCATCTCGATGGCCGGCCTGTTCGTTTTGCTACACGCGTTCTTCCTCGCGGCGGTGCAAATCCTCGTTTACGCGGGCGCGGTCATGGTGCTGTTCCTCTTCGTGATCATGCTGCTCGATTTGAAGGAGGAAGCCCGTCGCCACTACAAGACGTTCGGCGTGGTGACCGGCGTGGTTTCCGTCGGAGCGCTGTTGGCGATTGCCGTGCGCGCCATCACCACCTCCGGTCTCAGCACCGGGGTCCAGCCGCAGGCGGAGGGCGCGACCAACGCGCTCGGCAAGCTGCTCTTCACCCAATACCTCCTGCCGTTTGAAATTGTTTCCGTCCTGCTCCTCGTGGCGATGGTCGGCGTGATTCTCCTGAGCAAAAAGGATCTCAAGTAATGCACTTAACGCCTGTCGGACTCGAACATTACCTGATCGTCAGCGCGGCGCTCTTCTGCCTCGGCGTGCTCGGCGTCATCATGCGGCGCAACCTGATCGTGATGTATATGTCGCTCGAGCTGATGCTCAACGCGGCCAACCTTGCGCTCGTCGCCTTCTCGCGGTTCAACAACAACCTCAACGGCCAGGTCATGGTCTTCTTCATCATCACGGTGGCCGCGGCGGAAGTCGCGGTGGGCCTCGCGCTCATCGTCGCGCTCTTCCGCAAGCGCCAGACCGCCCACGTCGAAGACCTCACCTCGATGAAACTCTGATTTCCGCGCATGTTCGAAAATCTCCAACCTGAAGACCTGGCCTGGCTGATTCTGCTGCTGCCGCTGCTTTCGGCGGCGGCCATCGGTCTGTTCACCCACCGCAGTCACCGGCTGAGCGCGCAGATTTCCATCACCGCCGTCGTGCTTTCGTTCGTAGTGAGTTGCGGCATGTTCGTGATGTTCAAAGGCGCGAAGCTCGTTCTGCCCACTCCGTTAAACTGGTTGAACATCGGCGACCTCAAGGTGGAGATCGGACTACGCCTCGATCCGCTCAGCCTGCTGATGCTGCTCGTCGTGACCGGTGTCGGCACGATGATTCACATCTATTCCTACGGCTACATGAAGGAAGACCGCTGCATGGGCCGCTACTTCGGCAGCCTCAGCCTTTTCATGTTCTCGATGCTCGGCATCGTGCTCTCGAACAACCTGGTGATGACCTTCATCTTCTGGGAACTCGTCGGCGTTTCCAGCTACTTGCTCATCGGCTTCTGGTATGAAAAGCCGTCCGCTGCGGATGCGTGCAAGAAGGCGTTTATCACGAATCGACTTGGTGACTTTGGATTCATCCTCGGAATAATTCTGGTTTGGTCAATGGCCAAGTCTGTCAACTTCGAGGTCGTTCAGGCGTGGATTAACTCTCACCCCACCGAGTGGGGCGGCGTCGCGGCGATTGCCGGCCTCCTGATCTTCTGCGGCGCGATGGGCAAGAGCGCGCAGTTCCCGCTGCACGTCTGGCTCCCGGACGCGATGGAAGGTCCGACGCCCGTCAGCGCGCTCATCCACGCCGCGACGATGGTTGCCGCCGGCGTTTACATGCTGTGCCGCGTGTTCTTCCTCTTCGGCGCGCATACCGTCTGGCCGGATTTCCTTGGCTTTCTCAACGGCTGGTCTGCGCTCGACATCATCGCGTGGATTGGCGGTTTCACCGCGCTCATCGCGGCGCTGATGGCCGTTCAGCAGAACGACATCAAGCGCATCCTCGCCTACTCCACGCTCTCGCAGCTCGGCTACATGGTCATGGCCGTCGGCCTCACCGGCCCGGTGGCGTCGATGTATCACCTCACGACGCACGCGTTCTTCAAGGCGCTGCTCTTCCTCGGTGCCGGCTCCGTCATCTACGCCTGCCATCACGAGCAGGACATCTGGCACATGGGCGGCCTGAAGAAGAAAATGCCGGTGACGTTCTGGACGTTTCTCCTCGGCACGCTCGCCCTCTGCGGCGTGCCTCCGTTGAGTGGGTTCTACTCGAAGGACGAAATCCTCGCGACCGCTTCGCATCACAGCGTGTTCCTGTTCATCCTCGCGTCCCTAGTCGCGTTGCTGACGACGTTCTACATGTCGCGCCTTGTGCTGGTGGCGTTCTTCGGCTCGACCCGCTCTGAACACGCCGACCACGCGCATGAATCTCCGAAGGTGATGACTGGCCGCTGATTCTTCTCGCCGTGCCCACCGTACTCGCCGGCTTCTGGGGGAATTGATTCCCTGTTCGGCCGCCAACTCACGCCGGATGCCGTCGCGCATCACGGCAATTTCTTTGAAACCATGTTCGCACCGTTCGGTCATGCGCCGTTGGCAGCGTTGGTTGGTCTTGGCGCGACCGTCTTCGGCTTCTCCTTCGCCTACAGCCTCTACGCGAACGCCGAGAAAGATCCGCTACCCGAGAAGCTCGGTCTGCTCTCCCGCGCTATGCGTGATCGCTTCTACTTCGACGAGATTTACTCAGGCCTCATTACTATCACGCACGAGGCGGTATCGCGGCTGGCCGATTGGTTTGACCGCTGGATCATCGCCGGCCTCGGTGTTCGTGGTCTGCATGGTTCGACGGAAATCGTCGGCCGCGCCCTGCGCCTCGTGCAGACCGGCAATCTCCAGACCTACGCCTTTTTGTTCGTGGCGGGAGTGGTTCTCGTTCTCCTCTTTGCCCTGAAATGATCCTCGCATGCTGACCTCGATCATCCTCCTCCCATTCCTCGCCGCGCTGGTGATTCTGTTTACCCCGCGCAACTACCGCGTCGTGTTCCGCGGCGTGGCATTGCTGGCGACGCTTGGCTCGCTGCTGGTCGCGACCAAGATGTTCCTCGGCTACGAAGCGGCGGAAGCTGGCGTGGGCGGCTACAAGTTCATCGAGAAGGCCGCGTGGGTTCCGTCGCTCGGGATCAACTACTTCGTCGGTGTCGATGGCATCAACGTCGGGCTGATCTTCATGGGCGCCATCGTGGCATTCGCGGCGGCGTGCGTGTCGTGGGAAATCAAAACCAACGAGAAGCTCTATTACCTGCTGCTGATGGTGATGACCGGTGGCATCCTCGGCGCGTTCGCGTCGCTCGACCTGTTCTTCTTCTACGCGTTCCATGAGTTCGCGCTCATCCCGACCTTCATCATGATCGGTCTGTGGGGCCGCGGAGAAAACAAAAACTACGCGACCTTCAACATCACGCTCTACCTCAGCGCCGGCGCGCTCATCGCGCTGGTCGGTCTGATCGGCCTTTACCTCCAGGTTCCAGCGGCGCAGCGCACGTTTGACATCGTCGCGCTCACCGATTACTTCCGCGCGAACCCCATGGCCGCGAACGTGCAGCACTTCATCTTTCCGCTGCTGATGTTCGGCTTCGGCATTCTCGTCTCGCTCTGGCCGTTTCACACCTGGGCACCGCTCGGCTACGGCGCGGCTCCGACCGCGACCGCCATGCTCCACGCCGGCGTGCTGAAGAAATTTGGTCTCTACGGCCTCATTCGCATCGCGCTGCCGCTGATGCCCGAAGGCGCGAAAGACTGGCTGAACGTCCTTGCGCTGCTTTGCCTTGGGAACATTCTTTATTGCGGCTGGGTCGCCATGCGCCAGCGCGACTTGAACCAGCTCATCGGCAACTCCTCCGTCGCGCACATGGGCTTCGTCTTCCTCGGCATCGCGAGCTTGAACCTCATCGGCGTGACCGGCGCCGTGGTGGTGATGATCGCGCACGGCCTGCTCGCCGCGCTGACCTTTGCGCTCAGCGGTTACATCCGCACGCAGACAAACACGCTGAACATGGACGAGATGGGCGGACTGCTCCGCAAGCTCCCCTTCATCGGCGCGGCGCTCGTCATGGCGATGATGGCCGGCTGCGGCCTGCCGGGCTTCGCGAACTTCGTCGGCGAACTCAGCGTGATGTTCGGCGCGTGGAAGGCGTCCTTCGGCCACGCGAAATGGTTCGTCGTCGCTGCAGCGTGGGGCGGACTGGTGATCGGCGCAATCTACATGCTGCGCGCGGTGCGGAGCGTCCTGCACGGCGAACTCTCCGACAAATGGAACTCCGTCGAGGACGCCGTGCTCTGGCGCAAGACGCCGTTCGTGCTGCTGCTTGCGGCGCTGCTGGCGTTCGGCTTCTGGCCGCGCCTGCTGACCGACAAGATCAAGCCCAGCGCCGAAGCCATCGTGAAGATGGCCACGTCAGGCAAAGCCGTGGCACTCGAAAGTGTTAAGCGATGAACCGTGGCTGGAGAATTCTCAATACCCCCATCCCGAAACGGTTTTTATATTTTTCGGCAGGGGTCATCGGCCTGCTAATTGTCGGCTATAAGCTTGGCACTTCATCTCGAGATAAACGTTGGTCCAACGTAATTGCCATGCAGCGATTCATGTTCGAGCACCAAAAGAACCGTAGGTTTACAAATCCAGTTCCAGCTATGGCTGTGGTGATCCTAGAAAATGCGACGAATGGATTTCGTGGTGGGGTGGGAGTCGAAATGACTTATTCGGACGACCGGACAGGTTTTAGATGGTGGGAGCTGGGCGTTGCCACCACCCGAGTCGAAGCACTAGAAAAGTGGGGCTTTGTCGAATGGAAACCCGATGGGATCTACGCAGGCAAGGCTTCCAAACAGCTAATTGTTAAACGTGACGAACTAGAAGGTGGAGGAAGATGAACACCGCATTGATTAGTCTGGAAATTGCCGTTCTGCTGCTCGCCTTGGGCGTGCTGTTGCTCGACCTATGGCTGCCCGCCGAAAACAAGCGCAAGCTCGGCTATGTCGCCGCGCTCGGTGCGCTGGGAATCCTCGTTGCGAGCTTCATCTGGTTGCCGGTGAACGCAACTTTCAATCTCCCCCTGCAAGCCGCAGGACAAGCCGCCGTCAACGTCCCCGTGTATCTCACCCTCCCGACTCTCGGCGACAACATCGTGCTCGATCTTCCGGCGCTATTCTTCAAGCGCTTCTTCCTGCTCGCGGCGGTGATCGTTCTCCTGATGTCCGCCGAGTTTGCGAGCCGCATCCAGAGCGGAATCTCCGAGTTCTACAGCCTCACTCTCATCGCGCTGGCGGGAATGATGTTCGCTGCCTCCGCGAAAGACTTCGCGATGCTCTTCGTCTCCGTCGAGCTCATCACGATTACCTTCTACATCCTGACGAGCTTCCAACGGAACCGCGTCGCCTCGCTCGAAGCCGGCGTGAAGTATCTGATTCTCGGCGGTCTCGCGTCGGCGATGATGGTTTACGGAATCGCGCTGGTTTACGGAACCTCGGGCACGATGAACTTCACCGAGCTGAACGGCAAAGCCCTCGCGCTCGCGGACAAGCCCATCTTCCTGGTCGGCCTGCTGCTGGTGATCTGCGGACTCGCGTTCAAGATCGCCGCGTTCCCGCTCCAAATTTGGGCGCCGGATGTTTACCAAGGCTCGCCCGCACCGGCGACGGCATTCCTCGCGGTCGGTTCGAAGGCGGCAGGCCTCATTCTCCTCATGCGCGTGCTCTTCAGCGCGCTGCCTCTGGAATTTGTGGTTCGTTGGAAGGGCCTGCTGATGGCGATGTCGGCCATCACGATTCTTTACGGCAGCCTCTGCGCCATTCCGCAGCGCAACCTCAAGCGCCTGCTCGGCTACTCCAGCATCGCGAACGGTGGTTACCTGCTGCTCGGTCTCGCGGCGTTGAGCGAGTCCGGCAAGGTGGCGGTGCTTTACTACCTCAGCGGTTACCTCTTCACCGTGCTCGCGGCCTTCACCGTCATTGCGGTCGTGCTACGTGCGACGGATATTGAAGACATCAGCGGCCTCGCCGGATTGAACCAACGCTCGCCGTTACTCGCTGGCGCGATGACTCTCGCGATGGTTTCCCTCGCGGGCATTCCGCCGCTCGCCGGGTTCTTCGGAAAGTTTCTTCTGCTGAAAGCCGCGATTGATCAGGGCTCCACTTACTACTGGCTCATCGCCGTGGCGCTCGTGGGCGTCGTGATTTCGCTCTACTACTATTTCGGAGTCATCCGTGCGATATACTGGTCGAAGGAACCGGCCGATGTTTCGCCGCTCTTCGTGTCGCTGCCGCTGAAGGTCTCCCTCGGCGCGTGTATCGCCGGCATGCTCTACCTCGGAATTTACCCGGCTGCTGCGTTGAATCTGGTGACTGTGGTGGTCCGGGACTGGAAGTAGTACGCGGACTCGACGTTTCGCTTGTGGAGAAACGGCGGGGGTGGTCAACGTATCGCCATGATAAGAGCCGCTCTTTCCGTCGGTGTCCTCCTGCTGGTCCTCGTCGGTTGCAAGACTCCTCAAAACACCAGCGGCCACGGCTGGCCAAAGCATCGTCTTCAGGCAGCGCAGATTACTTCTCTCAATCTCCCCAAAGGTCAGCAGTTTGACGCGTCGGGTCTGTGGCTGCTCGACACCGGGGAGCTGCTCACGCTGCGCAACACGCGGGACTCGATCCTGTATCGCATCGATTTTCTCCCCGGGGGTCAGGAGGCGAACCTAAGGCCATTCAATGACTGCTTTTCGAACGACAGCCTTCGCGCGGTCGCGGGCGACAGCAAAAGCTTCGACTGCGAAGGCATCGCGCGGGATGAGCAGGGACGGTTCTACATTTGCGAGGAACGTCGGCGCTGGATCTTTCGCTGCGATCCGGTGACCGGCAAGACGGAGCGGCTTCCGATCGTTTGGGGGACGGCCGAGGACTATTTCAGTTCGGCGGATCCGAATGCCTCGCTTGAAGGTATCGCGATCGGGAACGGAAAACTCTACGTCGCCAATGAGAGAAGCTCTGCGGTGATCATTGAAGTGGATCTCGCCAGTCTGAAGGTGACGAAGAAATTCGTGGTGCAACCGGCCAAGAGCAGCTTCTTCGGACTGCACTACTCGGACCTCTGCTGGTTTGAGAATCAGCTCTGGGTCCTGTGCCGTCAGCACCGGGTAGTTCTAAGGTCGATCCTAAAACCCGGCAGGTGCTGGATGAATTTGATTATGGCGACATCGAGGAAAATCTCGGCTACCGAACGGGTCTGCCGGTGGGGCTGATGGAAGGTTTGGCAGTGAGCAAGGACTCGATCTGGATTGTCACGGACAACAACGGTGATCCGCGGGGGAAGAGCGGAAATGACAAACGCCCGACCTTGGTGCGATGTCCGCGTCCGGATCGCAAGTAAGTCGCGACTTCAGGCGATTGTTCAGCGCTGGAGTAATTGTCCCAGGGCGTGGCCGGCCCAAACGGCGGCGAGGCAGGCGATCACCGAGAGCGCGATGTTGGTGCCGGCTTGTGACAGGTTGCCGCCTTGAATCAGTTTCAACGTCTGCAGGCTGAAGGAGGAAAAGGTCGTGTAACCACCGCAAATACCCACCATGAAAAACTGCACAGCGAGCGGACTTAACTTTGGATGCAACCGGCCCTCGCTGGACGTGAGAGCCGCGAGGAATCCGATGGCGAAGGACCCGGAGACGTTGACGAGGATGGTTCCCCAGGGAAAAGCATCGCCGAAGCGTTGACCGACCAGCCCGGCGATCCAGAAACGCCCCATGCCGCCGAGAGCGCTACCGATTCCGACCGCCAGATACGCCATCGCTTTGTCCACGCGGCGGATTCTGCGTTGCGGCATCGTCCTTGCAAGCCCGGTTTGCGCTCACGGTGTCATTCGCTGGAACCGGACGCGGCGCACGTAACCGTAGTTGCTTTCGGTGATGATCAGGTTTCCAAACGTATCGGTGTTCACCGCTCGCACACGCGAGAGCCTGGCCTGGTTCGGATTCGCAAAGAACCAGTCGCCATCGCCAACGCGGAAATTGTTGGCGCTGCTGCCGTTCATCCACCGGTGAATGATGCCGGCAGGATCGACGTACCAGATGCGGTTGCCGGGATCGTGTTCGCCAATGAAAAAGCCGCCATTGGGAATGAACCAGACGGATCGTGGCAGAATGAGGCCGGTTTCGAGCGCTGGAAATCCGTCTCCGCCGCCCGTTTGAGTGCCGTTGCCGGCGATGGGAATAAGTGTGCCGTTTGTGTCCATGCGATAGACGCGGTTCAAATCGCGGTCGCTGATGTAAAGCTCGCCGGTTCGCTCGTCGCCGAGGATGTTTCCGAGATTGCCGAAATCAGAACGAACAACCGTGACGCCGCCGGTGGGCGTCCAGCGGTTCAGCGTGTTTGCGGAGGGATCGCCGGAACCGAAGTAGGCGAGCGACTCGTCGCTCTTTATCCAAAAGGCGCGGCCGTCGCCCAAGAGTGGTGTGGTGAAGAGCGTGGTCATCACCTGATTGGTGTCGACCTTGCGGACCTTGGCATTGTCGGTATCGAGGATGTAGAGGGTTCCATCCGCGGCCATCCATCCACCGTTCGGGCTGTTGAGATGCAGGTTGGTGGCGTAGTCCGGCCCATCGCCATTGTCGCCGGCGGTATGCGTGCCGGCGTAAGTGAAGAGGCGTCCTTCGGGCGTCACCTTCAGAATGGAGGAACTCCGTTGATCGACGATCAACACGTTCCCGTGAGGATCACCAAATGAGATGTGCGGTCGGGAGAGATCCACATTGGTGGCCCAGTCGCCTTCGAAGCTGGGCTGCCAGTGACTCACGTCGCTGTTGGAACGTCCGCGGCCGGCCACGGTTTCGAGAATGCCATACGAATGAGTGAGATTCGTGAAATGGCCTGCGAAATTGGTGGAGATGTCCACCGACAACAAACGAATGAAACCGTTGCTTGGTGCCAATCCCACATCTGCGCTTCCGACGGCGTTGGAGGTAAAGTGATTGATGCCTACTGGCCAGGGAGCGTTCAGGGAACTCTTCGTTTGAATCGTGATGACCCCGGCAGGATACGCATTGGACCAACTGATGACGCCGTTGGTGTCGAAGCGGGTGATGGTGAGCTCGGCGGCAGGGAGGAGACTGGCCCACAGACAGAATATGGAAATCAAACATCGGGCTTTCATGGTGTGTAGGGTGACAATGGCACCGTTGGTGGAGCTTCTCAAAGCCAAAGCTTGACCAAATGAAAGAACCGTTGCCAGGGACGAACTGGCAACGGTTGAGGGAGAACGCAACGGGTTGACGAACGCTGCCGGTCTACTTCTGCTTCTTTCGCTTGGGTTGTTTCTCGCTGACCTTGGCGATGACGGTTTCCGAGGGAACCTCCAGGTTCACAGTGACGGTTCGATCAGTGCCGCTGACTTTGGCGCCGTGCACCAGCAGCGCGAGATCCTTGTTCTCCTCCTGGCTTAGCGCCGCGAGAGCGAGCAGGCCTTGAAGGACTTGCTGCATCTGGGTGGCGGATTCGTTATCGCGAGTGTTGACCGACAGTTTCACAAATACTTTGTCCGCCTTCTCGCCGGCATTGATTTGGCCGCTCTCCGCGTTCTTCAATCCGCGCACTTGTGGTGGGAGATTCGCGACCGTTTGAAAACCGTCCGCAATGGCGGCGACGAGGAAGCCACCTTCGGCAGCACCAACGCCGGGAAAGTTCTTCGATTTCGTGATGTTGGCCAATTTGCCGTCGAGCACGCTGCGGGCTTTCTCCAGTTCCGCTTTCGATTTGCTCAATAGAAACAGTTCCTTGCCGAACGGAGTGCCAAAGACTTCTCCCTTCGCGGAGTAAATGGCGAATGGCTCTGACTGGACCTTCTGGATCGGGCGATCGTCGCCGCCATATTCGGCAATGCGGTCGATGACGATCTCGATGGCCTCCGTGAAGTTGAACGAGCTCTTGATCACCACTACGGCCTCGGTGTCGGGATTCTTCGAGAAGCTCGTTCCGTAAACGGTGATGCCTTCGATGTCTCGCCAGTCGAAATCGATGCCCCACTGCTCAAGATCGCGAGTCGGCTTGGCCAGCTTCTTGTCCATGAATGTGCGGCCGAGGTAGCCGCCGAGTTCGGTGGTGATCAGTTTGGCGACGTCGAGGTGGGCCACCCACTTTGCATTATCGGAGACGTGAGTCGGTTGCAGTTGTCCGGCAACGGCGCTGAAGGTGAGCGCGGTAAGAGTGAGGAGTGTGATGAATGGTTTCATGGCGAGGTGATGTGTAAAGATTTCGGCGTTTGCTCTGGCTTCCGGCGGCGACACCAGCGTCCCGTCGGCGCATCTCCTAGGAAGTCACGGCAGCAGCCGTGAAGTTGCAGAAATATTTCGCGGTGGCCGGGACTCTCGGCTGGCTCGTTGATTCAGGCGCGCGCACTGGACGCGAGGTGCCGCATCGTGCAGCATTTCCTGACATGAGCAGAATTGTCGGTATTGACCTCGGCACCACCAACTCGCTTGTCGCGATCGTCGACAGCGGGATTCCGCTGGTGATCGCTGATGCGGATGGCCAGCGGTTGACGCCGAGTGTGGTTCACTTTCCGAACGCCGATGCGCCGCCGGTGGTTGGGCACATGGCGAACCGGGTTCGGGTGCTGCATCCGGCGCAAACGGTGTATTCGGTGAAGCGTTTCATGGGACGCCGAGGGAGTGAGATTCCGGCGGAGGAACTCAACGTCCCGTACTCGGTTCGCGCCGAAGGTCAGGGCCAGGCGGCGATCGAGATCAACGGGAAGGCCTACACACCGGAGGAAATCTCAGCGGAAGTGCTCCGGAAGCTAAAGCTCGACGCGGAGGCTTCGCTGGGTGAATCGGTCACGCGCGCCGTGATTACGGTTCCGGCTTACTTCAACGACGCGCAACGCAACGCGACGAAGAAGGCCGGGGAACTCGCCGGCCTGACCGTGGAGCGAATCATCAATGAGCCGACGGCGGCGGCGCTGGCGTATGGGCTCGATCGATTGAAGGAGCACGCGAAGATCGCCGTTTACGATTTCGGCGGTGGCACGTTCGATCTGTCCATTCTAGAGCTGAACAACGGGGTGTTTCAGGTGCTGGCGACCAATGGCAACACGCGACTGGGTGGCGATGATTTGGATCGAAGGCTGGTCGGTTTCATCATCGAGAAGATGGAAGCGGCGGGCGGTCCACAATTGAGTTTCAGGATGGAGACCCGTGATGCAACGCCGGAGACGTTGACGTTGCTATCCCGCATTCGCGAGGTGGCGGAGCAAGCCAAGATCAAGCTTTCGACTGAGGATGAAGTGGAGATTTCGCTACCGTTCCTGACGGCCGACTTCAGCTTCAGCTACCGGCTCACTCGCGGTGAACTGGAACGATTGACGCGCGAGATTGTGGAGCGAACCCGAGTTCATTGTCTTCGATCACTCGCAGACGCGAAGCTGGAGGCGAAGGATTTGGATCAGGTGATTCTCGTCGGTGGCCAGACGCGGATGCCGCTGGTTCGCCGGCTGGTCGGTGAATGGTTTGGCTGCGCCGAGTTTGAAGAGACTCGTGGAGGCATTCGAATTGGGACGGACTTTCACACGACGGACGGTCCGGAGCTGAACACTTCCCAGAATCCCGACGAGGCGGTGGCGTTGGGGGCGGCGATTCAGGCGGAGATTCTCTGTGGTGGCTTCAAGAACGTGCTGCTGCTGGACGTCACGCCGCTCTCCCTGGGATTGGAAACGTTTGGTGGCTTAATGAACGTGATCATTCCGCGGAACACGACGATTCCCGTGAAGGCCGGCGAAGCATTCACCACGGCAGTGGACCATCAGCGCGAGATGTTGATTCATGTGCTGCAAGGCGAGCGGGAGCGCGCGAAAGACAACTGGAGTCTGGGTCGTTTCACGATCGATTTTGAACCGGCTCCACGCGGAGTGCCGCGAGTGGGCGTGCAGTTCGAGATTGATGCGAATGGCATTCTGCATGTGCTGGCGCGGGATATCACGACGGGCAAACAGAAGGTGGTGGAGATGAAGTCAGCGGTGGATGTCGAAGATGCCGACGTGCAGAAAATGGTGGAGGAGTCGGTTGAGCATTTCTTCGACGACGTTCGGGCTCGGCAGTGGGTGGAAGCGAAGTTGAAGGCTTCCGAGACGGTGGCTGCGACGCGAAGCGCTCTGACGGAGTGCGGGGAGGAACTGGAAGTGGAGTATCGCAGTCAGGTGGTTGAATCGTTGCGCACGGTGGAGAATCTGATCGCGGCTGAGGATCCGGTGACGCAGATCGGAGATCCGGCGAAGCTCAAGGCAGCCACAATGACGCTCGACGAGGTTACCAAGCCGCTGGCGGATTTGCTGATGGACAAGGCGATGGACGCGATGCTGCGGAAGCGCGGTTTAATCCAGTAGCGGTCGAGCTTTGCGCGGGGCGCTGGCTTTACTTCATCACCAGATCGTCGCCGGTCCACATTTTGTGATCGGGACCGGCGGAGCGGATTTCCATTTCCGTTCGCGAGAGCGAGTGGAAGAAGAAGGGGGTGCCCCAATTGTCGACGAGTTCGCCGCGGGCGTTCACCCGCATGCCGTCATCGGGCTGGAGGAAGATGACCTGTTTCGGATTCCCGCCGTTGAGCGCTTGTGTGATTTCGGCATTGTCGCCGACCGGGTTTTCGTGGAAGCGGAGAATGTAATGGCGAAAGACGCCGCGCAGATTTTCGAGAACGGTCGCCGGGGTCAGTCCCGAATCGAGTTCGCCCAACTCCGGGCCTGGCGGCGTTTCTTCGGCGGAAGCGATGGAGACAGGCTTGGGCGGAGGGACGACCGGCTGCGGTGGTTCGGGTTCAGGTTCCGGATCGGGTGCGGGAGGAGGTGTCTCCGGAGCTGCGGGTGGTTTGCTGGCGACAACGCGCGACGCTTTCGGATCCGTCGATGGTGGTTGAGCCAGTTCCGCTGATCCATTGGATAACGGTTTGCGCGACTGAACCATCCAAACGGCCGCGGCTGCCAGAATGGTCAAGGCGATGATGGCACCGCGCTGGTTCATACGAAGCCGAGATTGGGAGAGGAGAATCGGCCGAGGTTCGGAAACACCGTGGAGAGATTGCCGTTGTCCACGCCGAACCATGTCGCGAGCGTGGCGAAGTATTGATCGATGGCGGTGGTGGGAATCCAGCGACCGGTGCTGGTGTCATCGGGCCCGTTGACTGCGAGCGTCGGGAAGCGTCCATACGTTCGGCGGCCGTTTACCGCGCCGCCCATGATGAGGTGGTGACTGCCCCAGCCGTGGTCGCTGCCGTCGCCGTTGCACGGGAAGGTGCGGCCGAAATCGCTCGCGGTGAAGGAGGTCACGTTGTTCGAAAGCCCAAGTTGCTCCATCGCGCGTTGGAAGGCGTACATTCCCTGGCTGAGTTCCGCGAGAAGGTTGGCGTGGGAGCCAGCGGTAGGATTGTTCGCTCCGGGGGTTTGTCCCGAATGCGTGTCGTAACCGCCGACCTGGCAGAAGAAGATTTGTCGCTTCATGCCGAAGCCTCCGTTCCCGGCGCTGCGCGAACCAGCTTCGATGAGTCGCGCGATCATTTGAAGCTGTCGGGCGAGGTTTGAGCTGAACGGATTCCCGCCGGTGGGTGAGGTGACGGTGGTGGGAAACGGAGTGCTCCAATAGTTGGCGGCGGACGTTGAAGAAATCGCCGCGTTTAACAGGCCGCCGGTTTGGATCGCATGTTCACCGACATCGGCATAGGCCTGCACCTGAAGATTTGGGTAGGGCAGGGCAAGGATGTTGGTGAGCGATTGAAGCCGTGATCCCGACACGCTGCTGAGGTTGATGGCGCCGGAGGTGGTGACTGAGTATTGGGAGACGATGTTGCCCACTTCGAAGGTGTTGGCGCCCGCGACGGTGACGGCGAGGGAGATGGGGGCGCTGGGCTGAACGGCAGCGAGTAAATCGGCGCAGCGTCCGCCCCAGCCGGTGAGCGGCGGACGGTCCGGGATCGACGTTTGCCACTGCGTGACTTGGTCGGAGTGCGAGAAGAGCTGCGGAGGTTTTTCGAGAACTCCGGACCGATACTCGGCACGGGTCAGTGGATAAACCAACGTGCCGGTGTTGAAGAGGACCGCGAGTTTGCTTTCGTCGAACAAGGTGGCGAGCTCCGGGCAGGCTGGGTGGAGTCCGTAATCGTGACCGTCGCTGCTCAACGGCGAGAGCGGGAGGGCGACATTGGCCGCGCCTGAGATCGGAATGGCCAGGACGTCGCTCCGGATGGCCGAATAGTCGGCGTGCTCGGAGGGAATCGTCGGAATGATGAGGTTGTTGGAATCGTTTCCGCCCGAGAGAAAGATGCAGACCAGCGCCTTGTAGTCGCTGATGGCGCTTTGAGCGACGGCGGAGTTGATGAAGCGGAGGTCGCCAATCGCGGCGCTGAGCGCGCCAGTTCCGAGGGCAGCGCAAGCGGCCTGGCGGATGAATCCGCGCCGGGTGATGACAGAAACAGCTTTGTCTTTCATAGGCTTAACGTTGAACGGCAAATTCCGGAGAGTTCACAATCAAATGCACCACGGCACGCACCCGGTCGCGCATCTGCGAATTGGTCGGCGTGGTGGAGTAAGGGAAGCGGGTGTTGTCAGCCACGTAGCTCACGATGATGTCCTTGGCGGTGGCGGAGAGTTGTCCCGCGCAGAGCATTGTGTTGAGTGAATCCACCAGTCCGGGGATGCCGGCATTGGAGGTCGCCGCCGGAGTCATCCAAGGTCCGACATCCATGCCGATTGCGCCGCCGCCGCTGGTGAAGCTGCTTAGGCCGTTCGTGTTCGCGCTGTTGTTGAAGATGCCCTGCGTCAGGAAGTTCATCTGCAGGATGATGCTGGTGTCGGACGTGAGCTGGAACTCAGGCGTGGTCAGCCCGGCGGAGGCCAAGATGCCTTGGAATTTGTAGTCGGGGAAAAAGTAGTTGAAGACGGTGGGCGAGTTCAGCGGCGTCTGCGAGAGGCTCGAACTGTTGCCGCCGTCGGTGTAGTTCATGTTCCACGTGTTGTAATGAATGGTCACGCTGCCGGAGCGGCTGACAGGCGCGGGCACCAGCGGGAACACGACCGGGCTGCTCTCCGTTCGGCTGGAGGAGGCGAAGACGGCGACGGTGAAACGCGTCGGACTCTGAACGCTGGTGACGCGATACGATCCGTTCGTAACGGAGCCGCCGTTCGGGAACTCGATGAAGGCATACTTGCCAACGGCGAGCCCGTGCGGTCCGGTGGTGGTGAAGGTAATGTTGCTGCCAGTTTGAGTGAAACCGCCGCCCGTCCACTTGGCGAAGGCACAATTGCCGACGCGGGCTGAGGAATCAGTGGTGGCGAGGGTGAAGACGGAGCTGCTGGGGACGCTGCTGACGGTGAAGATGCCGCTCTTGGCCCCGCCGCTGGTGAAGGTGAGGTGGAGTTGGTATCCCGCCGAGAGTCCGTGGCCGGAGTTGGTCACGGTGATGGTATTTCCCGACTGACTGTATGTTCCCACTCCGACGCCGGGCGCGGTGATGGTGAAGGTGTTGGCATTACTGACCGAGACGTTGTTGTAGATGCGCGACGCCGGGGCGTTGTTGCCGGAGAAGCTGAGGTAGACATCGTCGCTCGAGCTCAAGCGGTGGGGTTTCGAAGTGGTGATCGTGATGCGCGATCCGCCGGTTTGCTTGAAGCTGGCTTTGACTGGCAACGGAGCCTGAAGAGCCCGGGCCATCGCAGTGGCGCGGAGCAACGGCTCACGTTGTTTGCCGTGGGTCGGCAGCGAAATCGTGTTCGTGCTGCGGGCTTCGTAGTCGAGCAGGATGGCCTTGATCACGGCTTGCATGTCGCCACGGACGCCATCCCCGTTGTCGTTGAACTTCTGGACCACGCGATAGACGTAGTCGCGACTCGGATGGCTGGTGACCATGCGTTGGATGAGCTGGCGGCAGATGAAGGGACCGACGTTCTCGTTGTAGAAGATCGAGTCGAGGGCTTTCTTCAGATCCTGGGAGCAATAGTGATCGTAGTTGGTGTTGGCCGAGTCCGCTGCCGTACCGTGCGCGGCGGGCAGGATGACGTTATCGAGCAGACGCTTGGTGCCGAGTTCATGATGCGTCGGGACGAGTACCATCGGGTTCGTGTAGTTGGCGCTGGGGTTCCAATTGATCGGGAGGCGCTTGTTCGCCCGGGTTGGTCTGCCAGTAGTTCCAGCCGGTGAACACGTGGAATAGCCGGTGACGACATCCTGATCGTAGGTCGGAACGAGGTCGCCATTCGAATCGATGACCAGCGTGCCATCCGGCCACATGCGGTTCAGACCGACGGAGAACAGCTGCAAGATTTCGCGGGCGTAGTTTTCGTTCGGATGCGTTCCGCTCGCGATGTTTCCTTTGTCATTGCGGCGCATGTCGAGGTAGATGCCCATCGCCGGGGACAGCGTGACGGCTTCGAGCATTTCACGGAAGTTGCCGAAGGAGTGCTTGAGCAAAGTGTCGTAGTACGCGGAAAGCGCGCGCGGATTGTCTTCGAGCGGACCTTGTTCGGAGACGACCAGTATCTGGCTGAGCGCAAAGGCGACGCGCTGGCGGAGCTGGTCTGGGGCGGAGACGGATTGTTTCCACCATGTGTTGAACGTGAGTTCACCGGGATACATGTCGCTTGGATCGGGATTGGCCGTCGCGAAAACATTGGTCAAGTGGCCGCTGATCTTAATCTTGAACTGCTTCTCGATCCACTTCTCGTAGCCGGACGAACGGACGGCTTTGATCTCGGCCGGGCTTGCGCCAAACGTCGCTTGCTGCAGGAAGCGGACGACGGCGTTCGTATTGGCGTGGTCCTTGGCCCACGGGAGCGGGGGCGGCGGCGGTGTAAACGAGGAGGTTCCGTTCGCCAGGCCGAAGTGACCGTTAATTTCACCCGCAGGATAGTCGACACTGTGAACGTTGATGTAAGCCTTGCCTTGCTTGATGATCTCAATGAGGTCTGCCGTGCTCAAAGGACCCGAAGGTTCGAGGTTCCAAATGTAGCTGCCGTCGAGTTCGGCGGTGGCGGTGTCGATGTCGAAGACGATCTGACCCTGGCCGTTCTTGCCGAGGTAGGTGTCGGCGTGAATGTGCTTTGCCGTTACCGGCGTGGAGAGGCCGCTGTAGCTGAAGCGTAGAACCGCCTGCGATTCGTCGGCGCTCAATCGCAGCGTGGCGGAGCCGACGCCGGAGCTGAGCGCTCCAGACTGGGCCACCATGTTGGCGCTGTAGAGCGTGCCGGAAATTTCCGAGGGCTCGGCTTCGACGTAGGGCGCGAGCACGTAGCCGGGCACCACACCGGTCGGAACGTTGTTCGTGCCATAGGCGTCCAGCAACCACGCCACGCTCCAATGGTCATTCGCGCCTTTGCCGGCCTTGTGAAGCACTTCGATGTAGTAACGCTCGCCGGCTTTCAGTGAGAGCCAGCCGGATTTCTGACTTGGCTGCAGGGTCCATTGGCGAGGATTGGTGCTCTTGCCCACGAACGCACGTTTCACTTTGTTCACCGGCTCGCCGTCATTCGAAATCCAAAGCTCGGCGGCGCTGTTCGCGGCGATCCAGAAGTAGTAGTTGCCGGTGACAGGCGGGACCAGATAGCCGCGAATGCGCTCGCCGTAGTTGTCGCCGAAGTTCGTGACGCCCTCCAGATTGCCGAGCGTGTTCGTCTGGTTGGCGGCGAGATGGAGAGGGATGTCCTTCACGGTGGTGCCGACGGCATTCAGCCAGACCTCGCGGGTGACGGAGCTGCCGGTGTCGATGATCTCCAGCCGGAGCGTGGCATCGGTAACGCCCACTGAGTTCGTGACGAACAACGCCACGTCGTAGCTGCCCGCCAGGGTGGGAACGCCTGCGATGACGCCGTTGGTGATCTCCAGTCCCGCGGGGACGTTCGTCGCGCCGAAGCCCGTCGGGGAGTTCGCGCCGTTGATGGTGTAGCTGAAGGGTTGTCCGACGAAGCCGACGGCGGTCAACGGGCTGGTGATTCCGCCGACTTCATAGCCGTTCGCTGAAGGATACAGTCGCGTGGCGGGAATCACCTGGCGCGGCTGGCTGGGGCTGAACCACGACAAGCGCGCGCGAGCCGAGCCGCCGCGGTTGAAGTATTCCATCCGAATGTTGTAGCGGACATCGGCCACCAGAGTGATGGCGTTGGTCCACGTGGTGTTCTGCGTCTGCCAGCGATCGATGATCAATTGATCGTTTACCCAGAGTTTCACGCCATCGTCCGTGCGCGTTTCGAAGAAATAGGTCTCGGAGTACTGCGGCTGCACCTGGCCAGTCCAGCGGACGGTGTAGTTGCCGTTCATCAAGTTCGGCGAGGTATTGGTGGTCCAGGTGAAATCGATTACCGCGTCGTTGGTGGTGAGGAACAGATTCGTCGCGTGGAAGTTCACCGGGTTCGTGTAAGTCGAGCTGGCGTTGGTGTAGTAATTGCCGGTCAGCCCTGTGCCGGTCGGCGTGATCCCTGCGGCGATGATCGGAGCCCCGCTGGCGGCGATGCCACAGAAAGGATCGCTTGCTGCCGGTCGGGCTGCGAGCGAGGCGGTCATCAGACTGGCGAGGCTTTGCGAAGCGAGACGATTCGTGACGTAACGATAGTCGGTGAAGCGCACGCCGATGTTGTCGAATTGTCCGTTGCTGGTGGCGACGAGCGGATCGAGCCCCAGCTGGTATTCCTCCCAGTCGGTCAGGCCGTCGGCATCGGTGTCCACATCGGTGATGCTCATGCGGAAGAACTTGGCCTGGCGATCCGCCGGCGAGGAGATGGAGACGCTGGTGCTCATGCGGGCGACCACTGCGCCTTCCGATGTCCAGTTCTCCGGTGCCGTGCCGTGCGGCTCGGAGGTGGATTGAAGTTCGAACCTTTTACCGCGCGCGCCTTCCATCAACACATGGAACGTCACGCCGAGATTGTTCGTCGTCATCCGGTAGCCGGAGATTTTCGGCAGGGAACGATTGTCGCGCGGGTCCGTTCCAGCGATGGCTTCGAGGCGATTGATGACGCCATCGGCGTCTGAGTCGAAGTCCGGTTCGAACCCGGCTGAATTGTAGAGCGCCTCCCAAACGTCGCTGTTCCCATTCCGGTTCAGGTCGAGTTTCTGCGCGTGAATTGGAAGAATGCTCGCGATGAGCGCCAGCACGATGACGAGCAGCGCCGATTGCCGTGACTGGGTTCCACTTCGAGAGAAGGCATTCATACAAACATTGCCCTTTGGTTCTGGGTTGAGAGCGTCGTGAAATGCTGCGGGGACTGTCTTCTGAGTCTTTTCAGAACTCAGAAGTCCATCGGGTGCAGGTTGTGAGTGCGTCGCGTTCACGAGACAGTTCCGGACCGGGAGTAAGCACTGGGTTTGCCAAGCGACGATAATCGGCAAGCCGGCAGGCTCCCCGGCGGGTGTTGCGATCAATGCATCCAATTCTTGGACACATGGGACAGTCGAAGGCGGATTCCGAGGGGGGTGTGGCGCTGACTGCCAATTTACATGGCAGTTGTTCTGTGGAGAGCGCAGCGCCCGACTCTTGATTCAGCGTGGTGAGACAGAGTGTTACTACACCGCGCGAGGCAGCAGCGTCCTGCGGTGGGCTGGAATCTGTCCCGCGTGGGGACAGTTCGGACTGAGGGTTCTGTCCTTGTTCAGCTCACGACAGGCCACTTGAACGTGGACGAGAGCTTGATGCGGCGACCTGTTGCCGATGATTCGCGCGCGGCGGTGATGACTTCCAAAACATGAAGCGCGTGCTCGGGCGTAACCAGGAGTTGCCGACCGGTCGAGAGGGATTCCGCTGCCAGCGCGCCGCCGAGTTGCCAGATGTAGCCCTTGGCATCCGTGACGTGGCGTTCCAACTTGGGACTCTTCATCGTAGCGAGTTCCACGCCCTGCGGCGCCCAGTCGTAGCCGACCATGCCCATGTAACCGTGGGAACCTGTGATCTGGATTGTGTGCCGCTGCTCGCCGCTTCCGTCGTGACCGTGCGGGTTGAAGTAGTTGAAGCCTGATTGCACGTGCGAGATCACGCCCTTGCCATGATCCATCAGAACCATCGCATTGTCCTCCTCGGTCACCTTGATTTTGCCCTTCTCGTCGATGGTGCGTTCGGGTGTGACGATGCTCATCATCGCGCTGACGGATTTCACAGGGCCAAGCAGACCGGTGAGGCTGGTGAAATTGTAGACCGCGAGGTCCGGCATGCTGCCGCCGCCTTTTTCGTAGAAGAACGAAGACCAGCCCGGGCCTTCGTGGCCGTAGAAGGCGTGAGCCGCAGCGACGCGTCCCAGTTTTCGTTCCGCCAGCGTCCTCGCCATGAACGCAAACTGCGGACTCTCCACGGTGATGGGCGCGCCCCAGAGGCGGAGGTTCTTCTTGATGGCGAGCTGCAACAGCTTCTGTCCGGCGGCCAGCGTGTTGGCAATTGGTTTCTCGCTCCACACGTGTTTGCCGGCTTCGAGTCCTCGGCGATTGATCTTCTCGTGCTCCTGCATGTCGGTGAGGTCGATCAGGAAATCGAACGGCACACCGGCCAGCATCGCGTCGATGTGTGGATAATGGTTGGCCACCTTGAAGCGCTCTGCCTGTTTGCGGGCGCGTTCGGGGCGGATGTCGCATAGGCTCACCAGTTCCACATGGGGCGACTTGGCGAGCACGGGCAGGTACGAACCCGAAACGCTGCCGCAACCAATTACTCCGGTGCGAATTCGCTTCGGCGCGGTGTCAGCAGCGAAGACGCTGGTCGGCGCGGTCGCGAGGGCGGCGCCAGTGAGGAAGGCGGCCTTGGTGAAGTCACGACGATTGAGCAGTGGTTCAGGAGTTTTCATGCCGAGGTGGTGGTTTGAACGTTCGATGGGACAGGTTGGGAGGAAAATAGTTGTCGGTGCGCTGCTGCTGCGGCGCCGATCCAGCCCGCGTCAGCACCGGTCTTGGCCCGCACGATGGGAAGATCTCGATGACGCTGGCTCCAGATGTGACGCCGGATCGAGGCGGTTAACTGCGTCTGATAAAAGCCGTCGCTCACGCCGATGCCGCCGCCGAGAATCACGGCTTCCGGATCCAGCACGTTGACCAGCATTCCAATCTGCGCGCCGAGCGCTTCGCTGGCGGAGCGAATCACCTGCGCAGCGATGGGATGCCCGGAGGCTGCTGCGCGGACGACTTCTTCGCTCGTGTTTGCGCTGCCGTGGATGGCGTTGAACCTGGCGAGCAACGCCGGGCCGGCGGCAATGTCTTCAAGGGTGCGTTCGTCGATGTGGCCGCAACTCTCGCAGTGATGCGTCAGCGGACTGCTCGCCATCGTCCCGGTGAAGCCGTGGGCGCCCAGATACGCTCTGCCGTTTTGCATCAGACAACAGCTGATGCCGGTGCCGATTGTGACGAAGAGGAAAGTCTCGAACGAACGACCTTCGCCCGCGATGGCTTCCGCGAGCGCCGCCGCGCGCACATCCGCCTCAATGACGAGCAGCGCAATTTCCGAAAGCCGTTGGCGGACCGGCTGGTCGAGCCATCGAATGCAGTTCTCGCTGGCAAGATTGCCTTCGCGGTCCACGAGTTCGCAGATCCCGAGGCCAATGCCGCCAACGCGTCCTCCTCGCTGCGCGACATCCGAGGCGAGTTGCGTTGCGAGTTGAACCACATCGTCCAGCACGGCGGCGCCCCCGCGGTTCGGGTCAGTTCGGATGACCTGGCGATGGGTCGCGAGAACGGCGGGGAATTCCACCAGTCCAACGGCGATTTTCGTCCCTCCGACGTCGATGCCGATGAACTGCTCGTGGTTGTCCGCCGCTGTTGTCATTCGTTTTTCGGCAGCCGCTCTGCGGCGGCGTGGTCGAGGATGATTTCAACCTTCGAATGCCCCTGCAACAACGACGCGGGACATTTCGGAGTTCGCGGTCCTTGAATCATCATCTCGACGGCGGCGGCCTTGTGGTGACCGTAGGCGAGGAGCAGGATGCGGCGGGCTGCCAGAATTGTTTTCATTCCCACCGTGACGCCGCGAGCCGGCGCGTAGTCGCCGCCGAACCACGTACGGTTCGCTTCCACGGAAATGGCGTCGAGTTCGAGAACCCGCGCCGCCGAATTCTCAGCGCTGCCGGGCTCGTTGAAACCGAGGTGCCCGTTCTGTCCCAGCCCGAGAATCACGACATCCAGTCCGCCTTCCGCGAGGATGCGTCGTTCGTGCGCGATCACGCTGGGCAGGGCGGTGGGTTCCTCAGAGCTGACGGTGAAGTAGCGATCGCCCGGAATTCCCCATGGGACGACGGCGGTCCGTCGAATCAGATTCGCGCAGTTGCGCGGTTCATCGCGCGGCACGCCGACGTATTCGTCGAGCGCGAAGACATTGAGCCGGCCCAGGGGCAGTCCGCGTTCCGCAATTTTCTGATACAAAGGCAGCGGTGTATTCCCGGCGGCGAGCATGACGTTGCGGACGCTGGCCTGCGTCAGCCAGCCGGCGAGTAGATCCGCGGCGGCGGTGTTCGCGATGTCCGGGGTCGGATGGACGGAAACGTTCATGGGTCAGCCCGGATTTTGCACGCCGCGCGCGAGCGCTCGAATGTAGGCGGCATTGCATCCGCAGCAGCCACCCGCATACCCGATTCCTTCGTTACGCGCCAGCTTCCCGAAGTCGGTGAACTCGCCTCGCGAAACCTGGATGGTTTCGAGGTCGTCCGGGAACGCCGGGAGCCGCGTGAAACTGTGGCATTCGTTCGTGGTGTGAAACGCCGCGGGCTGCGCCGCCAGCGGAACGTCCGTCGCGGATCGCATTTCGCGAAGCAAAGGAAGCATGCGCTTGGGATCCTGTTCGCAATTGGCCCCGACGGCAATCGCCCCGAGCGAAGCCATGACGCGCGCGCACTCGGCCGGAGTTTTGTCGTCGCTGCACTTTGCAATCGTGGGGCGGAAGCTCATCGTCGCGACGGCGGGAAGCCCGACGGACGCGGCGCATTGAAGCGCGATCGACATTTCCGCGAGATGGAAGAACGTTTCGAGGATGAGGAAATCAACGCCGGCATCCTTGAGCAGACGAATCTGTTCGTTGATGTGATCACGGGATTTGTCGAGCGAGGTCATGCCTTCGCGCTCGGTCAACTGAGTGCGCGAAACGCTGCCTGCGACGAGCGCCTTGTCTCCGGCGACTTCCTTCGCGATCTTCACGGCAGCGAAATTGATCTTCTCCGTGTCGGCACCGTAGCCGGCGCGCGACAGTTTCTCTCGCGTGCCGAAGAAGGTGAGCGCCTGAATGACCTGCGATCCGGCGTTGAGGAATTCGCGGTGCAACTCGCGCAGGGCGTCGGGATTCTCGATGGCGACTTCCGGGGTAAACTGTCCGCTGCCGCGTCCGGTGCCGACGCGCTCGCGGCCGGAGCCGCTGTCCACGTAGCCGCGGCGTTCGAGTTCGATCAGGTAGCCGCCGTCACCGATGACCACGCCGGACTTAAAGAGTTCGTAGATGTTTTTCACAGGTTCATTTGGGGTTGAGTGGAGAAGAGGCTGCCGCAGTCGCGGGAGTTTCCATGGCCAGCGCGACCACCGAGGCGAGCGCGAAGAGAATACCGAACACCTCGCGGCGCCCGACGGTTTCGCCGAGCGCGAGGACCGCGATGGGAACGCTGACGATCGGGTATAAACTTCCCAGCGGCGCGATCACGCTCGCCTTGCCGCCGCGCGCGAAAGCGGTCAGCACGGCGAGGTTTCCGAAGCCAAGGAAGAATCCCAAGGCCAGGGCGAGGGTCCAAGTGCGTGTGGAGATGGAGACGGGCCAGGTTTCGCGAACGGCGAGAAAAACGGCGACGGGCAAGAATGCGCTGAGATAAACGAGCGCTGCGGTTCTCGCGGGGAGATGGTTCGTGGCGAGCTTTTGCAGGAAGCCCGAGACACCCCAGAGGACGATCGGTGGCAGTGCGAGCAGGATGGCTGGGGAAACGAGACCGTCTTCACTCTGGATGTTGAACAGCCAAATGGCGGCGAAGGAAAGCGCGAGACCGATCTGCTGCACGCGATTCAATCGTTCCCGAAGCAGCAAGGCCGCGGTGATGATGGTGACGACCGGGTAGAGCGCCGTCAGTGGCACGACAGCGGCCGCCTTTGCGCCGCGCGACAACGCCGCGTAGTAGGCGATGTTCCCGAGACTGGAAACGATGCCGCCCAGAAACGCCCACAGCATTCCTGTCCGTGGCGCTTGGCGAAAAGGGGCTTCTTTCGACAGCGCCAGCGGCACGAGAATAGGAAGCAGGCCGAGCGTGGAAACGGCCTGGCTCAGTTCGGGTGACAGCGCGTCGCCGAGAAGCTTGGAGAGAATCGCCCACACGCCCCACGAGAGCAGGGCGGCGAACGTCCATAGAAGCCAGGGAGACATGAATGAGGCCGGACTATGCGGCATGCTGCTCGGGTGACAATGCACTTGAGTGCAAAAGAAATTGAGTTTCCGTCCAGCGTTCCGCAAGATGATCGCCTCATGTCCCGAACCACTCAACTGCGCGCGAACGTCCGCGTCGCCGTTTGCATCGACAAGAGCCGTCGCTACGGACGAGGTGTGCTCGCGGGCATCGCGGACTATGTCGAGGCGCGCGGACGGTGGTCGCTGCAGTTGAATCCGCGCGCCTCGGGTGTTTACCGCGGCGACTGGCTGCGCGACTGGGATGGCGATGGTGTGCTGGCTTTCGTGGAGGATCCGCGGCTGGCGAAGGCGCTCCTGCGCGCGAAGATTCCTGCGGTGGAGTTGTTCGGCCATCGATTGGATCTGGGATTGCCACACGTGGGCAACGACGAGGAGGCGTTTGGCCGGCTGGCGGCGGCGCATTTGCTGGAGCGAAACTTTGTCCGCTTCGCGTTCGTGGGTGTTGAGGGTGCGTTGTGGTCTGATCGTCGGCAGGTCGGGTTTCGCCGCGCTGTGGAGCGACGTTCTGCTGACGATTTGGAGGTGCTGTCCCTTTCCGACGACGACGCGAGTCTCGCCGCATGGGAGCGAAATCAAGATCGGCTTCGGGTCTGGCTACGAGAGTTGCGACAGCCGATCGGCTTGATGGCGGCGAGCGATCGAATCGCTCTGCGCGTGCTGAATGCGTGCCGACAGGCGGGCATCGATGTGCCGGAGCGCGTCGCCGTCATCGGCGTAGATAACGACGAAGAAACGTGTCGTCTGGCGGACCCGCCGCTCTCAAGCGTGATGGACAATGCGCGCGAAATTGGCTGGCGCGCGGCGGAGATGCTCGACCAGTTGATGTCGCGACGGATGGCCGGCAAGCCGCGATCCGTGCTGGTGCCACCGGCGGGAATCGCGATGCGGCGTTCGACCGAGGTGACTGCGGTGGACGATCCGTTGGTGGCGCGCGCGTGTCAGTTGATTCGCGAACAGGCGTGCGGCGGGTTGACGGCGGAAGCGCTGGCGTCGGCCGTGAGGGTTTCGAAATCGCTCTTCTACGCGCGGTTCAAGAAAGCTCTGAACCGTCTGCCGCACGAGGAGATTGTGCGGACGCGCCTCGATCAGGCCCAGTCGTTACTGCGGCAAACCCGCCTGCCGCTGGCGGAGATCGCGGTGCGGTGCGGGTTCACGCATCCCGAGTATTTCTCGGTGTCGTTCAAACGTGAACTGGGAGTGACGCCGGGATGTTTCCGGCGCAGTTCGAAACAAGATTCCCGGCCGCAAACTTGATCAGTCGCCGGGTTCGAGCGGCGCGCGGAACTTGTACTTCTTGGCCAGCGCGAGGCAGGCGGCAAGAGGTTTCATCCCGCCGGTGCAGGTGGGTTCAGAGAGGGACGCCGCGGCGGAGCAAACGCCGGCTTCGAGGCAACGCTGGAGTTCCCAGCCTTCGTGCAGGCCGAGCAGCACGCCGGCGCAGAACGCGTCGCCGGCTCCGGCGGTGCCGGCGATGTACTTGCCGGGGAGATTGAGCGAGGATTGCCACACGTCTTCACCCTTGCGGGTGCGGGCAAAGCCGCCTTCCGGGAAATGGATGACCACGACTTCGCGCACGCCTTGTTGGAGCAGCGCGCCGGCGGCATGACGCAACGACACCGTGTCGAGCGTTCCGTCCGGCTGGCGGATCTTGAAGCCCGCGGTCTTGCCGGCTTCGATTTCGTTCAGGACGCAATAGTCAACATACTTCAACGCCGGCGTGACGATGCGGCCGAAGCGATCGCTATCCTCGCTGACCACATCGACGCTGGTCTTCATTCCGGCTTCCTGCGCGGCGGCGAGCAGGCGGGCGGCCTTGGTGCCGAACTTGGTGTCCGGCTTGTCGAGTTCATCGAGCAGCAGCAGGTAACCGAGGTGGAAAATCTGCGCCTTGATCCTGTTGAAATCGAGATCCTCGCCGGTCCAGTGGGCATTCGCACCACGGTCGTGGAAGAACGTACGCTTGCCATTGGACTGCTCGGTCATCACATCGGTGAACGACGTCGGCGCCTGGTTGGTGGCGCGGAGGTAGCGCGTGTCGACCTTGTTCTTCTTGCAGTCTTCGAGAATGGCCTGGCCGAGGCTGTCCTTGCCGACGAGACCGGCGCCCAGCAGCGGGAAATCCGCGCCGAGCTTGGCGAGATCGACGAGGACATTGTAGGGCGCGCCACCGGTGCCTTGGGACTGGCTCAGGATGTTGGCGAGCTGTTCGCGTTGTGGATAGACGTCGATGAGCTTGACCTGATCAATGATCCAGTTGCCGCCAGCCAGCAAGCCGCGACGGCTTGAGGCAGATTTGCTTTTCGATGTGGCCATAAATTCCGGAGTCTCGGCTGATGCGTCGCCAGAAGGCACCGGGGATCGGTGAATCACTTGGAACGCGCGAACAGCCTGACTTTAGTGAATGAAATGCGCGAAGCCTCTGGCAAGCGGAAAAGTTGATTCCGCCGCGTGAATCCGCGGTTTTCAGCGTCCTACTTCAGCTTCTTGATCAGCACCTTCGACTTCCGGCCGCTCTGGTCGTACTTCTCGCGGCGCGCTGCCGGCAGGTCGTCCGGCGACCCTTCCACGAAGCCGCCCTTCGACATGAAGTAGGTGAACGCCTGCGTGGAGAGCGCGATCAATTCGCCCAGCCCGAGCTCGCGCGCCTTGCTTTCCACGAACTGGATCAGCTTGCGGCCGATGCCCTGGTTCTCGTGCGACGGTTGACGTAGAGGTAGCCATCTCGCCCTTGTTCTGCTCCGGGTAAACATGGAGCGCGACGCAGGCAACCGGGTTCTTGTCGATCTCGAAGATGTAGTAATCACCCAGCTGCTTCTCGAACGTCGTCCGCGTCCGCTTCATCAGCTCCTCGTTCGCGACGGAGTTCTTCGTCAGCAACATGAGGTTCCGGATGTCCTTCTTCATCGCGCGGCGAATCTGCTGGTACTCGTTCGCGTAAATCAACGTCCCGATGCCTTCGTTCGAGAACACCTCCGCCAGCAAACCTTCGTCGACCTGCCCGTTGATGATGTGGACGCGTGGAATGCCGGCGTGGCAGGCGGCGGCGGCGTGAATGGCCTTGGAAAGCATTTCGGGCATGATTTCGGCGCGGCGCGTGGCCAGCACCTGATCGAGTTCGCTGACCAGCATCTGGCGGATCAGCTGACCCTGCTGGAACAGACCGTCCGCCGTCGTGATGTAAATCAGCTTCGTGGCCTTCAGCGATTCCGCGAGCGACACGGCGACGTGATCCGAGTTCACGCGATACGTCTTGCCGTCGCCGTCGAAGCCCAGCGGTGGCACGACGGGAATGATCCCTTGCGAAAGCAGGCTCTGGAACAACTCCACATCCACTCGCTCGACTTTGCCGGTGAAGAGATGATCCACGCCGTGAATGATGCCCAGCGGATGCGCCACGATTCCGTTCGTGGTGACGGCGCGGAGATCGTTCGAGGAAAGCCCTTCGAGGATTTCGTGCGTCAGCCGGTTGGCCGCGGTGAGCGCGAGCTTGAGCGTCTCGGCGTCGGTGATGCCGACGCCATCGATGTTTGAGGCCGCGACTTTCTGTTCTTCGGCCAGCGCCTTGATTTGCGCGGAAGCGCCGTGAACGATCACCACGCGGATGTTCAGGCTGCGCAGGACCGCGATATCGAGGACGATGTTCGCGAAGTTCTCTCCGGTCACGATCGCGCCGTCGATGGCGAGCACGAAGGTTTTTTCGCGGAAGCGCGGGATGTATTGCAGGATGCCCCGCAAGTCGGTGGGTTTCATCTCGGGAATTTACCGCGCTGGAGGAAGCGCGGCCGGCGTCGACGCGAACTGTTCACTAGGTTGCATGGTCGTGACCGCCCGGAACAAACCGAGGGTCCACGGCAAAAGGAGTATTCGGTTCCGTCCGGGATTCAATGCAATTCTTGGGAGACACTGCAGCGGGCCACCAGTTCGGGGAGTTGTTTGCACCTCATCATCACCATGGGTGGATCCGGATTGCCCATGGAGCGCCGGCTTCCGGCACGGCGCGTTGGAATTGGCGGCGTGAACACGCCGTGCTGGAAGCCGGCGCTCCGACGGCGTTTGTAGAATTGAGGCGGTCCGTGGTTGCGACCCGTATCACTCGTCGCCGCGTTTCCCGCGCTTGCCTCGCCGTCGCGCGCCCCGTAGCATCCGCCACCTTTGAAAGACTGACGATGGACTACAAAGACACGCTCAATCTGCCGCGCACCGACTTTCCCATGAAAGCCGATCTGGTGACGCGCGAACCGCAACGTCTCGAGAAATGGCAGGCCGCCAATCTCTACGGCAAGATTCAGGAAGCCCGCGCCGGCGCGGAGAAATTCGTCCTGCACGACGGCCCGCCGTTCGCCAACGGCGATGTCCACATCGGCACCGCGCTGAACAAGATTCTCAAGGACATCATCATCAAGTATCAGACGATCAGCGGCAAACACGCGCCCTACGTGCCGGGCTGGGACTGCCATGGTCTGCCCATCGAATTCAAGGTCTCGCAGGAGATGCGCAAGGCCGGCGACACCAGTGCCGACGCCGCCACGATTCGCAAGGCGTGCGAGGCGTATGCGCTCAAGTATCTCGATATCCAGCGCGCGCAGTTCAAGCGCCTCGGCGTGCTCGGCGACTGGGAGAATCCCTACGTCACGCTGCGCAAGGAATACGAGGCGGACGAACTCCGGCTCTTCGCGGACATCGTGGAGAAGGGCTTCGTCTATCGCGGCAAGAAGCCGGTGTATTGGAGCATCCCGTGCCGCACCGCGCTCGCCGAGGCGGAGGTCGAATACGCCGACCACGTCAGCCAGAGCATCTACGTGAAGTTCCCGGTCATCGGCCAGCCCGGCGTGAACATCGTCATCTGGACGACCACGCCGTGGACGCTGCCCGCGAACCTCGCGGTGGCCTACAACTCCACGTTCAACTACTCGCTCGTGCTCGCAGGCGAAGAGAGCTTCATCGTCTCCACGATGCTGCTCCCGACCGTCGCCGAGAAGTGCGGTTGGGCGGATTACCAAATCCTGCGCAGCCTCGATGGCTCGGAACTCGCGCAGTTTGAGTATCAACATCCGTTCTGCAATCGCACGGGCAAGCTCTTCGCGGGCGACGACTTCGTGGAGAACAGCACGGGCACGGGCTTCGTCCACATCGCGCCCGGCCACGGTCTGGAGGACTACGGCCTCGGCAGCCGCAATGGGTTGCCGATCTACTCACCGGTCAATGACGACGGTGCGCTCGCGCACACCAACGATCTGCCGGTGGAACAGCAGATGCCCGCCGAGATGCTCGGCAAAAGCATCCTGGAGAAGCACGGCAAGAGCGACGCGAACGAAGCGGTGCTCCACGAGCTGCGCGTCCGCAAGGCGCTGCTCAAGCAGGAGAATTATCATCACAGCTACCCGCATTGCTGGCGCAGCAAGACGCCCGTGATCTTCCGCGCGATGGATCAGTGGTTCATCCGCATTGATCATGTAGCAGCCGACGTGAGTCGGCTCACTTCTTCACCTGGGCTGGCGGAAAAGATCGGGACTCACGTGGGCAGGCGTTCGGAGCAGGCCGTCATCGCGATCAACTCCGTGAACTGGGTTCCAGACTGGGGCAAGAACCGCATCGAATCCGCCGTGAAGTCGCGTCCCGACTGGTGCATCAGCCGCCAGCGCACCTGGGGCGTTCCGATTCCCGCGTTCTACGACGCACAAGGCAACCCGATGCTCGACGCGCGCATCGTGCGCAACGCCGCCGACCTGATCGAGAAGCACGGCTCGAACGTGTGGTTCGAGAAGAGCGCGACTGAACTGTGGTCCCTCGTGAAGCCGAAGGACTGGACCGGTCCCGACGCCACCGCGAAGTCCAGCGACACTCTCGATGTCTGGATCGATTCCGGTTCGTCCTCACGCGCGGTCACTGCCCGGCGCAAGGAGCTCGCTGGCTCCGACAAGCCGTTCCAAGCCGACCTCTATCTCGAAGGATCCGATCAGCATCGCGGCTGGTTCCAGTCCTCGCTGCTGCTCTCGCTCGCCGGCAACGGTGCGCCGCCCTACAAGACCGTGCTGACCCACGGCTTCATGGTGGACGCGGACCGCGAGAAGATCTCCAAGAGCAAGCAAGGCCAGGGCGGCTACGAGAAGCCCCAGACCGCCGAGGCTTACGTGAAGAAATACGGCGCGGACGTGGTGCGCCTCTGGGTCGCGTCGCAGGACTTCCGCAACGACATCGTTGTCAGCGAAGAACGCGTCAACAAGGTGAGCGAAACCTATCGCGGCATCCGCAATGCGCTGCGCTACCAGCTCTCGAACCTCTACGACTTCGATCCCGCGAAGCACACCGTGGCCGACGCGGACCTGACCGGTCTCGACCGCTGGATTCTCGGCGAGTTTGCGAACGTTTCGGCCGATGTCGCGAAGGCTTATGCCGACTACGAATTCCACGTTGTCTATCAGAAACTCAGCCAGTTCATCGCCGTGGAGCTGTCGTCGATCTACCACGACATCATCAAGGACCGCTGCTACACCGACGCCGCGAATTCACCGCGCCGCCGCTCGACGCAAACCGCGCTCTATCGCCTCGTCACCGGCCTGTGCGAACTGCTCTCACCGATCCTCGCCTTCACGGCGGACGAAGCGTGGGAGTTCATTCCCGGCCAGGCGGGTCTGCCGTTCGTGCATCTCGCGACATGGAAGCCCGGCGTGCTGCAACGTTCCGATGCTGAACGCGGCGCGTGGGAAGGTTTGTTCAAGCTGCGCGAGCTCGTCCTGCCGAGCCTCGAGAAGGAACGTCAGGCGAAGACCATCGGCAAATCGCTCGAAGCGAAGGTGACGTTGACCGGCTCGAACCCGCTGCTCACCGACGCAAAGACGCATCTCGCCGCACTCCGCGAATTGCTGAACGTTTCGCAACTCGAAGTTCACGTCGCGCCCGCCAACGGCGAACCAACCCTCGACATCGTGGTGGGTAAGGCACTCGGGCAGAAATGCGAGCGCTGCTGGCATTGGGAAGAAGACGTCGGCGCGAACGCGAAGCACCCGACCTTGTGCGGGCGGTGCGTGGAAGCGGTCGAATCGGTGGCGACTTAAGCTGCCTGTTTCTTCGACGAGGCGTTTACTGCCTTCAGAATCGTCTCGTGCAGTTCTGCTGGGCGAGGTGGCTTGCTGAGAATCGCATCCACGTTGATCGGGAGGTCGCCTTTTTCGTTCAGCATCGTTCCCCATCCGGTGAGCATCACCACGGGTGTCGAAGGCGAGGTGGTCTTGATGGTCAGCGCGACCTTGCGACCATCGACGATCGGCATGCCGAGGTCTGTGACCACCGCGTCGAACGGTTCACCGCGATTTCGCGCGGCTTGAAACGCGTCGAGCCCGGCCTGGCCGCCGTCTGCCGTGGTGACCTTGTGGTTGTGGAATTCGAGCAGTTCCTTGAGCAGCTCGCGGAGCAACGGTTCGTCGTCGACGCAGAGCACGCGCAGTGGACGTTCGGCATCGGGAACGGCCGCCGGAGCGGGATTCGTTTGCGCGGGAGGTTGTCGAACGGGGAACACGAGCCGCATCGTGGTGCCTTTGCCGGGAGTGCTGTCGATTTCGATCGTTCCTTCGTGGCGTTCCATCATGCCGTAGACCATCGCCAGACCGAGGCCGCTGCCGCCACGATCCCGCTTGGTGGAGAAGAATGGTTCGAGACAACGTTGCCTCGTCTTCTCGTCCATGCCGATGCCTGTGTCCTGAACCTCGACGATGATGTGGCTCGGTGCGGATTCGGAGAAGAACTCGGTGGTCAGCGAATGGCTGCGCAGCGCGAGAGTGATGACGCCGCCTTTGGGCATGGCATCGACGGAGTTGAGGACGAGGTTGGTCAACGTTTCGCGGAGCTCGCTTTCGTTCGCGTACAGTTCAGGTAACGACTCGACGAGGACCGTTTCGACTTTGATGGCGATCCCCTGACTTTGGGCCATGTCGTGCCAGCGTGGGCGGGTGAGATCCAGCACCTGTTCCACGACGCGGTTGAGGTTCACGAGTCGCAGGTGGGTGTTGTGTTCCCGCCGCCGGTAGAATTCGCTCATGCGCTCCACGATGTGTGCGATGTCTTCGGCGGCGGTTTTCACGTGCTCGAGATGTTTACGAGAGCCGGCGCTAATGCCGGGCTCTTTCTTGAGCACGAGATCGGCGTAGGCCAGAACGGGCGAGAGCGCGTTGTTGATGTCGTGGGCAATGCCGCTGGCCATTTGTCCCAGGGCACGAAGGCGTTCCTGCTGGACGACAGACTGCTGGGTTTGCCGGAGATCGTTGTATGCCTTCTGGAGATCGTCACTGCTGCGGGTCTGGTCGAACAGGCTCCGATACTTTTCCTCCACATTGAGGATGCGAATCTGCAGTGCTTCCTTCTCGGAATTGACGTCCGCTACGAGCTTCTGAGTTTGTTCGTTGATATGCCGGGCCTCTTCGAGCACGAGCACGATCATGCTGACAGCGATGAAGAGTTGCAGGACGGCGGAAACGAGGAAGCCGGCGCTGAACAGGTTTTCGTGTTTCAAGGTCAGCGGGTAGGTCGCGAGATAGACGCCCCAGAGAAAGAATCCGAAGAAGAGCAGGCCCACGCCGACGAATTGCCGCCGCTTGCGCAGCCGGTAGAAGCTGACCCCGGCGAAGATGCTGGACATGCCGATGAGCAGGAAGAGCGGGGTTTGAATCAAGATCGGGTCGGCGGTGACCTGGGGGCTGATGGTGCTCCAAGTCAGAAGGAACCCCATGAACAGTCCGAACAACCGCTGGCGCACTTTGATTTCCAGAAAGTCGAGGCTGCCCCAGAGGAGGAATACGGCGGAGATGCCTACACACCATTGTCGCGCGATCATCCGGAGCGACGTGGGATCGGGATTCGGTGCGGACAACCCCAGCGTCAGCCACAACGCATAGAAGAGCCAGGCGGCGGTCCAGGTGGTGAAGTACGGCCGCTTGGTGTAGCGGTTCAAATAGTAGAAGAGGAACACGAGCACCCAGATGCTCAGCAGAGAGACGAGCAGGGCGGCCCGCATATACTCCCGCGGGAAACTCATGTTCAAAAACAGCGATGCATCCACAGTCAGCCTTTCCATTCAGAAGCCACATCATGATGGAAGCCGCCTCGCCCAAGTGTCCCCAAGCGCGATCTGCGGTTGCTTTGATGTCGCTTACCGAGGAGCTCATCGGTTCGGGGTTCTACATCCTGAACCGATTTCTGATGGCAGGTGGGACTTAAAAAGGGAGCTGAGGGCTGCGGAACTGGAGCGATCGCTACGCCAACACCTCGTTCCGCCCTTTCAATCGCGTCTCCATCTCGGCGCGCTTGGCGGGCAGTCCGTCGGCTAGCGCGCTGGCCAGCACGGCGCTGAGTTCGCTCGCTTCCGTCACGCGCGGTGCGGCGACGTAATCGGCGCCGGCTTTGTAGAGGTCGGCAATCTCCGCAAAGGAATCGCTGGTGACGATGATGCGGGCGGTCGGATTGAGTTCACGGAGCTGGCGGACGTGAATCAAGTTCGTCGTCCCTTTCAGGATGGAATTCGGCAGCGTGCAGAGCAGCACCTCGGCATGACACACGCCGGCGTGATGCAGCGTTTCGCGGTTGCTGATGTCGCCGTAGATAACCTTGATGCCGCGCTCGCGCAGCTTCTGGTTCACCACCGGGTTGAAATCAATCACTCCCATCTCCTTCAACAGCTCGGGCTGATTGCGTTCCAGCTCCGCGATGAGCGAGCTCGCGGTGGTGAAGAAGCCGAGCAGCATGATGCGCGGCGGGTGTTCCTTGTCCGCGGCTTCCTTCGGGCCCTCGTCGAGATCCGGTACGCCCGTTCGCTTCAACAGCGCGCTGAGTTTGCGCGTGAGCGGGTCGGACGCCGTGATGCCGTAGGACGACGCGACGGCGAGGATGACGAACGCATACGCCACGATGTCGAGCGAGTGTTGCGAGATGTGTTTCGACTGCTGGCCGATGACGAGGATGACAAGGGAGAACTCGCTGATCTGGCTGAGGTTGATGGCGGGCAGGAGACCAACGCGATGGCCTTGCCGCAGCTTGTGCAGCACGGGGAACACGGTGACGAACCGGCTCACAATGAGGAACGCGCTGATTGCCAGCGCCCAGAGAATCAGGTCGAGCGTGGGCGCCGGGATGCGCATGCCCAGCGCGACGAAGAACAGTGTGACGAAGAAATCGCGCAGGCTCGTGACCTTCGCGGCGACGTCGAGTGTGTAGGGAAAGGTCGACAAGGCCACCCCTGCGATCAACGCGCCCATCTCGCGCGAGAGATCGAGCAGATGCGCGAGTCCGGCCAGGATGAAACACCACGCCAGCGCGCCGACCAGCACGAGCTCCGGCGCGCGCGCCATGGCCTTGAACAACCGCGGCAGGCAATACTTGCTGACGACAAACGCGAACGCGACGAGCACGAGCACCTTGCCGAGCGACTGCGCGAGAATGGTGAGAGATGGATTCTGAAGATTCGGCTGCAGCGCGAGGAAGAGGATCGCGAACAAATCCTGCAGCACGAGCACGCCGAGCGTCAGGCGGCCGGGCAGGGTGTCGAGCTCCCGTTTGTCGTAGAGGATTTTGACGATGATGACGGTGCTGCTGAGCGCGGTGGCGACGGCGAGATACAACGCATCGAGCTTGCCGCCAGTGATGCTGAATCCGCACGCAAGAAAGAATCCCAACCCGAGCACGCAGCCGCCGAGAATCTGCGCGGCGGCGGTGAGCGTGATGACCCGGCCGGCGCGGAGCATCTTCTTGAGATCGATCTCCAGCCCGATCATGAAGAGCAGCAGGCTTAGTCCGATCTCGGCGATGACGGAGATGTGCTCGTCGGTCTTGACGAGGCCGAGGCCGCGCGGGCCGCAGGCGAATCCTGCGGCGAGGTAGGCGAGGATGAGAGGTTGCCGGCCTAGTTGCGCGAGCACCGCCACCGCCCAGGCGGCGATGATGCACTTCGCGATTTCATTGACCAGGCTGTGGTCCACGGGCCGCGAGGCTACGTGAGTGCAGCCGACAAAGCAAACTTAGGAAGCTGGTCCGATGCGTTCTGAGTGGGGGGGGGGTGGACGGGAGGAAGCCTTGGCACTTCCGTCTGTCGGGCGCGCTTGGATTTACTCACCGTGCAGCCAAAGCGGAAACATGTTTCCGCAGTCCATACCGCCGTCTGCTCGGTGGATTTCAGGATCTGCCTCTGGAGTCGCTGTGAGCTCTCGCCGTCACTTACCCGACAAGGTCAGTTTCCCAAACGTGAGGAAGAGCAGGGTGGGGCCGGCGGGAGCGCGATAGGCGCCTTCGGCGTTGCCCAGCTTCGCGGCGAGTGCCGTGAGCCGCCACGCCAGATCCTCGTCACAGGGAAACTTTCGCTACATCAGCAGTTCGTGACCGTGTTCTTCGCCGTAGGCCCGCACGGTCAGTGCGTGCTGGCGAATGGCGTCGACGATGGATGGATTGTCCCACGCCCACAGCCAGGTGCCGTCATTCCGATTCAGGGTGCCAATGGTCTGGAACGGGGCCGAGGCCACCGTGCCGTTCGGATTGTGAAACCGGATGGCGCATGTCGTTTGGTCCAGCGACCAACTCGACTGACGCAGGTTGAACACCTGGTCCGCCGCCTCATTCCTGACTTTGAGTTCCGAAAACGCCTCCTCCAATAACTCCGTGAGGTCGAACCTCATAAACGGTTGCGTCACTGGAAGCGGCGGAGGCGTGGCGCCACTCGCGCTGGGTGAAGGCGCGGGAACAATTCGCCGCCCGGCCAGATATTTCTCCTCCCATAGCGCGGTGAACTTTCCCCAGTCGGCTTCGGCGACCGTCTCGTAGTCGGTGTTCATCTTGATGCCGACACCGCCTTCGGAGTCGATCGTCGCCACGAGTGAAGCCACCTGCCACGGGTGCCCGTCGGGCACCTTCGTCGCTTCTTGGCATTCGCGAAACCTCTCGATCACGGCCTGCTCCGACTCAGGGTCGAGTGGGAACTTTTCAATTTCGTCCTTCGCGCCGTCCGCCTCGCAGTAGACGTTGATACGGAAGCGCCCATCGACAACGACACAGCGGACCCAGAAGGCGACGTATTCCTCTGGAATCAACTCAAGGAGACAGTCCATGAGTGAATCCATGGCATCACTGGCAGCTTCGTTGGGCATAAATCAGTCTTCAGGAACTGCTATCGGGGAGGCATCTTCTCGGGTATCGGCTGAAGCCCCGAAAGGTACTTTTTGTCCCATGCGGCAAATACAGCCCCAAGCCCAAGTTTTTCAATATCGTCGAAAGAAAAGTCGGCTGTGAATTCATCTCGATCATCGACAGTAAAGGTAATGGCGTTCCACAGTTCGGAGTTACCGGAGTCATGCAGCGTCTTCAAATCCCTCAATAACACGCCTAGTTCGGCCCAATCATCCTTCTTGATTCCACCAGAGCGAAACGTTGGAACAGCCTTCGAAGGTTGAAACCTAACCCGCACGGCGAGAGAGCCCGGATCAATACCACACCGCAACCATGCTTTGTAAAAATCATCCCCAATCTGTTTTCTCAAAAACTGTATGACTCGTTTGCACGCGAGTAATTCTTCGTTGCTCATAGATCACCGTAAGCCGTATTCCATTCCTCTGTCTCTATGCCATTTGTCCGCCCTCTCAGAAGAAATGTTGGAAGCTCAAGTCTGCCCAATCTCACGGCGGCCGATTGGCATAAGTTGTTTCACCCTCTGCGGTCACGCCTCAAGCAATCCGCATCGTCAGGCCGCCGTCGATGGTGAACGTCTCGCCCGTGATGTAGTCGTTGGTCACGAGCTCGGTGATGAGGCTGGCGACCTGCGCGGGCGTTCCTTCGCGGTGCAGCGGAATGCGCTGTTCGAGGTTCAGCTTCTTCTGCGCGTCGCTCATGTTCGCGTGGAACCGCGTGCGGACGACGCCGGGCGCGACGCAGTTCACGCGGATGTTGTCATCGGCGAACTCGCGCGCGAGGGCGCGGGTGAAATGAGGTATCGCACCTTTCACAACCTGATACGCGATGTTCGTATGCACGGCGCGCAGGCCGGCGGTAGACGAGACGAGGATGATGGCGCCTTCCTTGCGCGGCTTCATGTGCGGCAACGCGGCGCGGCAGAGGTGGAAGATGGCGTGGACGTGGATGTCGAAGGCGCCATACCAGTCGTCGGGCGTGATCTCGAAGAGCTTGCCGTTCACCGGTCCACCGGCGGAATGCACGAGCACATCGAGCGCGCCGAGTTTCTGCACCGTCTCCTCGACACAACGCTTCGCGTCGTCCTGCTTGGCGCAGTCGGCCACGATGATTTCGCAGCGGCGGCCGAGCTTCTGGATTTCCTGTCGCGTGGCCTGTGCGTCGGCGTCATCGAAACGTCCGTTGATGGCGACATCCGCGCCGGCCTTGGCAAACGCGATGGCCGCGGCCGCACCGATGCCCTTGGTGCCGCCAGTGACGAGAGCGATTTTGTTTTGGAGGTTCATGGTTAAAGAAAGTAGGAGTCGAAGTGACGAGACTCTGGTCGGTTCGGTCGGAAACTGGAATTTAATTTGAGTCTCCTCACGTCGACTTCTACCTGGAATTGAAACGTGCCGGGTCGGAGACCGGCGCTCCGTTCCGTTTACGCCAGCAGCTTTTCCACGACTTCGCCATGCACATCGGTCAGGCGGAAGTCGCGGCCCTGGAAGCGATACGTCAGCTTCGTGTGATCGAAGCCGAGCAGGTGCAGCAGCGTCGCGTGCAGGTCGTGGACGTGGACTTTGTCCTTCGTGGCGTTGAAGCCGAACTCGTCCGACTCGCCGAGCGTGATGCCGGGCTTGATGCCGCCGCCGGCCATCCACATCGAGAAACAATTCGGATGATGATCGCGCCCGTCGTTGCCGCCCTGCACCATCGGCGTGCGACCGAATTCGCCGCCCCAGATGACGAGCGTGTCTTCGAGCAGGCCGCGCTGCTTGAGGTCCGCGACGAGCGCCGCGCTGGCCTGGTCGGTGTTCTTGCAGTTCTTCTTCAAGTCGCCGACGAGACCGCCGTGCTGGTCCCAGCTCTCGTGGAAAATTTGTACGAAACGCACGCCGCGTTCGATGAGCCGCCGCGAGAGCAGGCACGCGCTCGCGTAATTCGCCTTGCCTGGCTCCACGCCGTAGAGATCGAGGATGTGCTTCGGCTCCTTCGAGAGATCCATCAGGTCCGGCGCGCTCGATTGCATCTTGTACGCCATCTCGAACGAGTTGATGCGCGTAGCGATCTCTGGATCACCGACGGAGTCGAGCTTGCGTTGGTTGAGCTTGCGGATGGCGTCGAGCGAATCGCGCTGCACCTCGTTGTCCATGCCCTTGGGGTTCGAAAGATAGAGCACCGGATCGCCCGTGCTGCGGAAGAGCGTGCCGTTGTAAACGGACGGCAGGAAGCCGCTGCCCCAGTTCGACGCGCCGCCGCTCGTGCCTTTGCCGCCGGTGCTGAACACGACGAATGCAGGCAGATTATCCGTCTCGCTGCCGAGGCCGTAAGTCGTCCACGAGCCGAAGCTCGGCCGGCCGAACATCTGCGAGCCGGTGTTCATCATGATCTGCGCGGGCGCGTGATTGAAGGCGTCCGTGTGCATCGACTTCACGATGGCGATGTCGTCCGCGACCTTCGCGAGATGCGGCACGATCTCGCTGAGCTCCGCGCCGCTCTTGCCGTGGCGCGCGAATTTGAACTTCGGTCCGAGCAAGGTGGAGTTCGGCGTGATGAATGCGGAACGGTAACCCTTGATCAACTCCGGCGGCGGCAGCTTGCCGTCCCACTTCGCGAGCTCGGGCTTGTTGTCGAACATCTCCAGGTGACTCGGTCCGCCGGCCTGGAAGAGATAGATGACGCGCTTGGCCTTGGCGGCGAAGTGCGGCTTGCGCGGCGCGAGTGGATTGTTGCCGGCGATGGCGGCGGAAGCGTTGCCGCCGATCAAGTTGCCGAGCGCGAGACCGCCGAGGCCGACGGCGCATTGCTGGAGGAACCAGCGGCGGGTGACGTCCTGGGGATTCTGGCCGCGATAGAGATGAGATTGGCAGTTCATGGCTATTCCTTCGTGATCGTTTCGTCGAGGTTCAGCAGCACGCGGGAGACGACGGTGTAGGCGGCGAGCTGCGTGGGCGACGCGCCTTTCGGGAGGTTCTTTGCCAGCTCGGGTTTGCCGGTGGCGACTTCGTTTGGGTTCAACCAGCCGTCGGCGAGGCGCTGCTTTTGTTTGTCGAGGAGCGCGAGCAGTTCGTGTTTTTCCCCGGCGTCTGGCGGGCGCGAAAGCACGCGGCGGAAGGCGTAGGTGAGGCGCGCGTCGTCGGTCGTGCCGCCTTCGGCGAGCGTGAGGCGTGCGAGGTTCTGCGCGCACTCGACGAAGATCGGTTCGTTGAGCGAGACGAGCGCCTGGAGCGGTGAGTTGCTGCGTTGACGTTTCACGCAGGAGAAGTCGGCGTTCGGTACGTCGAAGGTTTGCAGGGCAGGGTAGGGCGTGGAGCGACGGCGGAAGGTGTAGAGCGCGCGACGATAGTTCTCGTTGCCAATTTCATTCTTCCACGGGAACGGCGCGTAGCTGGCGGGCGGCTGGAAGAGATACTCCGGCGCGGTCGGCATCACGGCGCGTCCACCAATCTTCGGATTGAGCAAGCCACTCGCGGCGAGGGCGATGTCGCGGACGATTTCGCCTTCGACGCGGAAGCGCGGTCCGCGCGCGAGCAGGCGGTTGTAAGGATCCTTCGCATAGAGCTCCGGCGTCACCTTGCTGTTCTGGCGATAGGTCGCGCTGTTCACGATGAGGCGGTGGATGTGTTTCACGGACCAGGGCTTCAACTTGCCTTTGCCAGCGTCGTTGACCTTCGGCTCCATGAATTCGACCGCGAGCCAGTCGAGCAACTCGGGATGGCTCGGCGTATCGGCTTGCACGCCGAAGTCTTCCGGTGTGCTGACGATGCCCATGCCGAAGTAAGCCTGCCAGACGCGGTTCACGAACACGCGCGCGGTGGTCGGCGATTTCCGGTCCGCGAGCCACTTCGCGAAGGTGAGGCGGGAGGCGTCCGCATTCTTTGGCAGTGGGTTGAGGAAGGCTGGTACTTCGCCAGTGACGGTCTTGGTCGGCTTCAGCCAGTCACCTCGTTTGAGCACGGACGTGGGACGATCCTTGCCCGCGAGCAGCGTCATGCTCGTGGCACCGTCGGGCCATTGTTCCCAGAGCTTGTCGATCTTCGCGTTGGCTTCCTTCCATTCGGGAACGGTGGTGCGCCAGTGGGCAAAGACGGTGGCTTGCTGCGCGCGCGTGCGTTTGTCGGCGGGCACGCTGGTGAGGATGTCGCGAACTTTCTTCGGGAGCGGATCAGCCTTCGCGTCCTTCGCCTTGGTGACGCTGATGCGGAAGCGGCCGAGGTTGTTGTTCATGTGATCGTCGCTGTTCCAGCCGCCGTGACTTTGGTTGAGCCCGATGCGCCATTGGGTCTTGCCGCTCGCGAAGCCCAGCGGTTTCTCGGCGTTGAAGACGGCTTTGCGTTCCTGATTGCGGCGCACGGGACCGACGTTGATGCCCCACGCGGTTTTCGAGTTGCCGTCGATGGCGAATTGAATCGGACCAGTCGTGCGGCTGTTGGTCGTGCGATCGTCGAAGTTGGATTCGAGTTTGCGTTCGGGTTGAACGACGTCGGCAGTGGCGGAAGCCCACTTGGCTTTCACCTTGTTGGTCGGCGCGCTGAGGTCGGTGGTCTCGACGTGAAATTCGCTGAGGGCGCAGGTGCCGTTGAAGGCGCGGCCGGGGCCGCCGTAAGGCAGGCTGGGGTCGTTCAGGAGTTCGAGCCGGAACGCGGTTACGCCGCTCAAATCGTTCGTCACGCGGAACCATTGCGTGAAGAGCGTCGGCGCGTAACCGCAGGCGAGCAGCGAGCCGTCCGGGAACATTTCGTAGCGCTGCGATTTGTCGCCTTCCTGATCGAGATTGTTCAGGACGATCCATTCGGGCTGATCGTTCTTCACGGATTCCTCCCATGCGGCCATGCGCTTCTCCCAGTCCGGCACGCGATGCTGGAGGTCCTTCTCGATTTCATCGAGCTGGCGGCGGAGGTCGGCGACTTTCATCTGCTGGTCGGGCGAGTAAACGACCGGGCGCGCCTCGTGGTCGTTGTTCAGGAAGGCGAAGAGCTTGTAATACTCCTCCTGCGTCATCGGATCGTATTTGTGCGTGTGGCACTGCGCGCACTGAATCGTGAGACCGAGCACGCCTTTGCCGAGCGCGTCCATGCGGTCGAACATCGCCTCCATGCGAAATTGCTCAGGGTCGATGGCGCCTTCCATGTTGACCATGGAATTGCGCAGGTAACCGGTGGCGACGATTTGATCCTGCGTCGCGTTCGGCAGCATGTCGCCGGCGAATTGTTCGATGATGAACTGGTCGTAGGGCAGGTCCTTGTTGAAGGCATTGACGACGTAATCGCGATACGGCCACATCTCGCGCGACATGTCCTTCTCATAACCATCGCTGTCCGCGTAGCGCGCGGCGTCGAGCCAGTGACGGCCCCAACGTTCGCCGTAGTGCGGCGAGGCCAACAATTTCTCGACGACCTTCTCGTAGGCGTCGCGGGATTTGTCGGCCAGGAAGGCGTCCACTTCAGCGATGGACGGCAGCAGTCCGGTGAGATCGAGATGCAGCCGGCGTAGCAGGGTGACGCGGTCGGCTTCGGCGGAGGGCTTGAGCTTCTCGGCGTCGAGCTTCGCGAGGATGAAATTATCAACGGGTGTGCGAACCCATTTCTTGTCGGAAGCAGCAGGAACCTTCGGACGCGTTGGCGTCTTGAACGCCCAGTGTTCCTTGGGATCCTTCTTGTCCTTCGCGTCCGCGCTCTCGGGCCAGACGGCACCTTGATCAATCCACGCGCGCAACAGCCCGACCTGTTCCGCTGTCAGCCGGTCACCTTTCTTCGGCATCTTCAGGTCTGGATTCGCATGCGCGACAGCGTGGACCAACACACTCTCTGCACTCTTGCCCGGCTGAAGCACCTTCGCGCCGAACTCCTCGCCGCCTTTCAGAGCGTCCGCCTTTGAATCGAGACGCAACCCGGCCTCCTGCTTCTTCGGTCCGTGGCAGGAGTAACAGTTGTTGGCGAACAGCGGTTCGATGTCCTTCGCGAAATCCACCGGACGCGTGGCGGCGGGTGGGAGTTTGGAGAGGTCGATTTCGGCAGCAGCACTTTGGGAGAGTTGAAGGCAGCTGTTGCCGAGTAGAAGCAACGACGCAACCGCGGGAGCAACGCGGGCGAAGGCTCCGCCAAACGGGAGAGAGGTCAGGGCTTGCACGGTGTGAATCATGATTGTCGAAATGTATCGACGTCAACTGCGGCCGCGGACTTCACGTTCCGTGGGTGAAGTGGTGCAGGATGGGCGGCGCCTACGCAAAAGTGCGGTCTCATCGGGCCGTGATACCCCGCTTTCAAGGGCTAAATAGCAACATTCCAGTTGCTATTGAGTGTCATTTATGTTTCTTTTGCGTCGTTCCACAGCTGATTGCCCCAACGCCAGACGATTGTCTTCATTCGATTGGCGTTGGTTACCCAATGCCAATGGCTGCCGGGACGCCCAGACAATCGATGAAGTGCCAGACTGTCCAGCTGTGCCCAGAGCTTCCTGTGATCGCGTCTATTCGCGCCGAGACGGGTTTTAGCCCTGTTTTGTCGAGAGCATCGGGCGTTCAGAATCCTCAGTAGAACAACCAACCAGACACATTATGACGAAGAAAACCTCAATCCGGCGGCTGCAGGCGAAGTTATTCGCCTTCAGCGCGGCCGCGCTAGCGCTCGGTGCGTCAGTATCGAGCGCGTTCCCGGTGATTACGGATGTAGTGGAAACCGGTGGTGACAATGATGCCAACGACACGGTATTCGCGAAGTGGACCGGCCAGACGTGGAGCGACCACGCCAACAATGAACCGATCATCGGTTTGACGACTGGCCAACCCTACACTGTGGGCCTTTTTGGAAATCATGCGCCCGCGTTTGTTGACCGCAGCCATCGCTTCACCAACGCCTCGGACACGGTCACCATTCCTTCCTACCTGATTGGCGGCGAGTATATCATGTCGGGAAACGACAATCGTGACAACGCCACCTACACGCTGGACGTCTCCGTCGCGAAGGCGGTGAAGGTCTACATGCTCATCGACAATCGCCTCTCGGACGCGGATGGAACAACTCCTCCGACATTTGGGGCTGATAAGATGCAGTGGATCGTTGATGAAGGATGGACACCGGTGATGACGGGAGCGAATCGACTCGGGAACGCCTCCGTGGCCGACGAAGTCGGCATCGACGAGGGTGCGGACGGCACCATCAATCAATGGTACTCCGTCTACTCCAAGGAATATCCTGCGGGCACCTTTCGTTTGAAGCAGGCTGATAATGCCGGCCAGAACATGTACGGCGCGGTGGTCGTGCCGACCGGTAGCGGCCTCACAGCAGTTAATGTCGGCGGCAATGCGATCGGAACTGTCACCGAGGGTGACGGTGGTGCGATCACGATTGTGGGTGGGGGCAACGACATTTGGGACATGAGTGATGAGTTTACGTATGCGTATGGGCAGAAGGCGGGAGATTTCGACGTGCAGGTGCGCGTGGATTCGCTGACGTTCAACGGTGATCATACGAAGGCCGGCATCATGGTGCGTGAAAGCCTGGCGGAGGACAGCCGTCATGTGTTCTTGCAGGTCAAGCCGACGGCTGGAGCCAATCAGACGAAGTTTTCCTATCGCACGGGGCATTTTGCCAGCGCGACGGACGGGGATCCGGGCGAGAACGACGGACGGCATGAAGATCCGGCGGATCAGAATGCGCCGCCGTATCCGAACGCGTGGTTGCGCGTGGTGCGCAGTGGCAATGTGTTCAGCGCGCACATCAGCACTGATGGTGTGGCGTGGACGCAGATTGCCAGCCAGGACACGGGCGCGGGCAACTGGCAGACCGGCGGTGGTGCGTTCCGCGAGAGCGCGCTGGTGGGTCTGGCGGTGTGCCGCAATGGAGCTGGTCCGACGGCGACGGCGGTGTTCAAGGAATACAAGTTCAACGCGCTTCCGTTCACGTTGCTGCATGCTTCCAGCCGCGGCAATCCGAACGCGATTTTGGTGTCGTTCAGCGCGGCGCCGGATGCGGCGACGCTGGTACCGGGCAGTTTTGACGTGGTGGGTGTGACGATTACGAGTGTGACGCCGGGTCCCTGGGCCAACAGCTACTGGTTGAACACGGACGCTCCGCTGACGGAAGGCACTGATTACTCGGTGGCCTGCTTCAGCGTGACCTCCGGCGGCAATGGTCCGATCAATGACACGGACACGTTCACGCACGGCAAGGGTTATGAGCAGCGTGCGATTCATGTGGGGCACAACAAGACCCGCGAAGGCGGGGACGGGGTGCTGGACAACACGTCGTATCAGCGCCGGTTGTTTGCGCAGGCGGACGGCCAGGTGGCGGTGGAAGGCAATGTGTTTTTCGAAGACCCGCTGCCGGACAATGGCACCAACGAGCGTTTTTACACGACCATCTTCGGCATCCTGAACGTGGCGACGGCGGGCAACTACCAGTTTGCGGTGAGCTCGGATGACATCGGCAACCTCTACCTGAGCAGCGACGAGAACCCGGCGAACAAGACGCGCATCGCGCGTGAACCGGAGTGGAACGGCAGCCGCCAGTATGCGGCGACGGATCGTCGTCCCGGCCAGGGCAACATCTCGGCGATGCAGACGCTGGCCGCTGGTAATTACTACCTGGAATACACCTACGCTGAAGGCGGCGGTGGCAACAACGGTTCCGTGGCGTGGCGCCCGGAGAGTGGTGCGGCCTTTGCGAACGGGCAGGAGCCGATCCCGGCCAGTGCCTTTACGCCGTCGCGTTATCACGACAGCGGCGAGCGCGGTGAGCTCTTCATGAACCTGGGCGCGGTCTCGATCGTGAGCCAGCCGGTGAGCCAGACGGTGATTGGCGGCAACCCGGTGACCTTCGGAGTGCGCGCGGACGGCACGCCTGGTTACAAGTATCAATGGCGTCGCAACGGTCAGGCGATCGCCGGTGCCAACGGCCCGAGCTACACCATTCCGGTGACCTTGGCGACGGATGACGGCGCGGTGATCAGCTGCGCGGTGGCCAACGAGTTCAGCAGCGCGGTGAGCGCCAGTGCGACGTTGACGGTGAACATCCCGACGCCGCCGGTGCTGTTGAGCGCGACGCCGGATGCGACCTTGAAGAAGGTGACGCTGAAGTTTGACAAGCGCGTGGAAGTGGCCTCGGCGCAGAACCTGGCCAACTACAGCATCCCCGGGCTGACGATTGACTCGGCGGTGGTGGACGGCAGCGGTCTGGGCGTGGTGTTGACCACCAGCGCGCAGGCTGAAGGCACGGACTACGCGCTGACGGTGAGCAACGTGAAAGAAGTGACGGGCAACAATGCGTTGAGCCCGAACCCGACGGTGGTGAACTTCGTGAGCTTTGCGTATGCCGCCGGCTACGCGACGAAGGAATACTACCTGGGCTTCACGGCGGGAGTGGACGCGATTGCGGCCGCCCAGCCGGCCCCCAGCCAGAGCTGCATGGTGACGCTGTGGGAGCTTAACGAAGCGGACGAGTTCGAGAACTACGCTGCGAAAATCAGCGGTTACTTCGTGGCGACCGAGACTGGTCCGCACGTGTTCTTCCTCTCCTCGGATGACGGTGGCCGCCTGTTCATGAGCACGGATGAAAATCCGGCGAACAAGGTGGAAATCGCGCGTGAACCCGTGTGGGCGAGCCGTCGTGAATGGACCGGAGCCGGTGGCGGCGGCGGTCGTCAGGGCGTGAACTCGGCCTCCGGCGGACCGCAGGCGAACATCTCCGGCGCGATCGAACTCGTGGCCGGCCAGCGCTACTACATGGAAAGCTTCGTGCAGGAAGGCGGCGGCGGCGACAACATGGGCGTGGCCGTGCGTTTGCCCAGCCACACCGAAGACCCGATCAACGTCACCACCCGTGGCATTGGCGCGCTGAACCTCGGCACGATGGTCTCCCCGGCTGGCGCCAGCGTGGCGATCACCACGGAGCCCTCGGACCTGAGCCTGCCGGCCAACGCGTTTGCGACCTTCACGGTCGGCGCGACCGGTACCTCGCCGCTGTGCGGCGGTGGCGTGGCCTATCAATGGTATCGCAACGGCGTGGCCATCCCGGGTGCCAACAGCGCCAGCCTGACGGTTGGACCGCTGGCGGAAACCGATGACGGCTCGCTCTTCAAGGTGGCGGTGCGCGTGCCCGGCAAGGGCGCGACCAGCCGCGAAGCCCTGCTCAACGTCAGCGCTCCGGCGCCCCTCAAGATCGTGGGCGCCAGCGGCAGCGCGAACATGCGCGACGTGACCATCACGTTCGACCAGTTGGTGGATCCGCTCACGGCGGTGGAAGTGTTCAGCTACACCTCCGCGGAACTGGGCAGCACCCTCAGCGCGATCGTCAACCCCGGCGGCACCAGCGTCACGGTGAGCTTCGAAAACGAGCAGACTCCGGGCGCCAGCTACACGGTGAACGTCCGCGACGTGCTCAGCTCGGCTGGGCAGGCGATGGACCCGGCCGTGGTGGACGTCACGTTCAACGCGTTCGTGCTCAGCCCCGGCTTCCTGAACCTGTCGATCTGGGACAACATCGGCACGGTCAACGTCAGCGCGCTGACCAGCGATCCGCGCTATCCGAACAGCCCGGATGTGCGCTTCAACATGGCGTCCTTCGACACCCGCACGGTGTTGCCGACGGACAGCCGCGAAAACTTCGGTGGCCGCGTGGACGGCTTCTTCATCCCGCCGACGACCGGCAACTGGATCCTCTACCTCCGCAGCGATGACGCCTCGGAACTGTGGATGGATCTGGGCGACGGTGCGGGCCTGGTGAAGATCCAGGAAGAAACCGGCTGCTGCGGAGCCTTCTCGAAACTGCCGACGGCGCCCCTGGCGCTGACCGGCGGCACGGCCTACCGCGTGATGGCGCTCTACAAGGAAGCTGGCGGTGGTGACTTCCTGCAGGTGGCGGCCAAGCTGGACAGCGACCCGACGCCTCCGGACACCCTCCGTCCGATCAGCGGCCCCTCGGTGGCGACCTACGTCAACGGCGCGGGCGTGAGCATCACGGCCAGCACCGAGCCACAGGACCAGACGTTCCTCATCATTCCGGCCAGCGCCGGTTCCGGTGCGGCCCTGCTCGACGAGAGCTTCACCAGCGGCGACGGCGGCTTCACGGCCACCACGGCGGCTGCGTTCTCCGGCACGCCCTTCGGCTATGACGCCGCGGCGGGCAGCTGGCAGGTCAACCAGGCCGACGCCGAAGCCGGCGTGGGCATGACCAGCCTCCTGGACAGCCCGGTCATCACGGTCAGCCGTGCGGGTTACGTTTACCTCAACTTCAGCCACCGCTGGAGCCTGGAAAACGACAACTGGGACGGAGCAGCTGTGGAAATCAGCGTCAACGGCGGCGCCTACACCGCGGTGCCTGGCACGGCCTTCACGGCTGGCGGCTACAACGGCACGGTGCGCGCGGGCAACTCCATCCTGCAAAACAAGGCGGCCTTCGTGCTCACCTCGGCCAACCACCAGGGACCTGGCTACATTGACAGCGCGGCCGACCTCGGCTTCTTCAACACCGGCGACACGGTGAAAGTGCGCTTCGTCTACGGTGGCGACACCAACACGAAGGGCCCGAACACCCCGTCCTGGGAAATCACCAGCGTGAAGGTGACTGACGGCAATGCGCCGAGCACGGTGACCTTCAACTTCGCGGCCACCGCGGTGGTGCCCGGCAATGCGAACCCGCCGATCTTCTATCAGTGGTATCGCGATGGCAACGTCATCCCCGGCGCCAACGGCACCAGCTACACCCTCACGCCGCGTCTGACCGACAACGGCGCGAAGTTCAGCGCCGTGGCCTACACCCTCGGTGGCAACGTGGCCTCCCGTGAAGCCACCCTCACCGTCGTGCAACCCAACACGCCTCCGACCTTCGCCTGCGGCCCCAACCAGGGCGTGGCCGAAGACGCCGGCGCGCAGACCGTTGCCGGCTGGGCCACGGACATCAAGAACAACAGCATCGCCCGTGTGCCCACGGTCTTTGCCTCGGACTTCAGCTCGCTGCCCGCTGGCACGCGCCTGATTGACCTCAACGGCGCCGGCACCCGTCCGGATCCCCGAGTGGAAGACGGCATCCTCAAGCTCACCGACGCCAATGACGCCGGTGGCTTCGGCGGCTGGGCCATCGGACCGTTCCCCGTGGCCATCTACGAAAGCCTCAGCGTCAGCTGGAAGAGCCGCGTGGGTGGTGGTGGTGGTGGTGGTGCCGACGGCTACAGCATGAACATCGGCACTGACCTCTCCGACAGCTTCACTGGCGAAGAAGGCACCGGCACCGGCCTGAGCGTCACCGTCGACACCTTCGACAACGGCACCAGCCAGGACGTCGGCATCGACATCAAGTGGCAGGGAGCCCGCGTGGGCTACATCCCGCTGCCCAAGGACGATGACGGCAGCGGCAACTACCTCCGCAAAGACACCTTTGTGGACGCCTCCCTCACCGTCACCCCGGCAGGCGAAGCCACCGTGGTCTATGACGGCAACACCGTCACCGTCGCGCTGGCCAACTACGCCGGCGTGCAAGCCACCCAGGTTCTCTTCGGCGGCCGCACCGGCGGCGCCAACGACAACCAGTGGGTTGACGACCTGAACATCGAGGCCTTCCCGTTTGACGCCTCCTCGGCGGAAGCGGGCCAGACCGTGACGTTCCTGGTGGAAAACGACAACCCGTCGCTCTTCAGCGCCCAACCGGCCATTGCGGCTGACGGCACCCTCACCTACACCGCGGCGGCCAACGCCAGCGGCGTGGCGACGGTCACTGTGCGGGCGCAAGACAGCGGCGGCACCGCCAACGGCGGCCGCGACACCTCGGCCGCCTGCACGTTCACCATCACGGTGAGCGGCGTGTGCGACGCCATCACGGCCAACAACGACACCGCTGAAACCCTCGGCAGCGCCCCGGTCACCATCGCCGTCCTGTCCAACGACAGCGACATCGAAGGCGGCCTGAGCATCGCCAGCGTCACCCAGGGCGCCAACGGCACCGTGGCCATCAGCGGCAACAACGTCATCTACACCGCCAACGGCGGCTACAGCGGCGTCGACACCTTCACCTACACCGTTGTCAACGCCTGCGGCAGCCAGGCCAGCGCCACCGTCACCGTGACGGTCGCGCCGGACTCCGTGCCCCCGACGGCAGTCATCGGAGCGGAAGCCTTGGTGGACTTCTCGCCTGACTACGAGAACCCGGTGCTCATCAGCTGCAACTGGTGGAACGCGTGCCTCGTGCTTGACGGCTGGACCAGCAGCGCGGCCGATGGCGGCGCCCTCACCTACCTGTGGTTCGACGAACTGGAACCCGTTCCGTTTGACGGCGGCCCGGTGACGACGAACTGCTACGAAGTGGGCACCCACACCATCACGCTCATCGTGACGGACAGCCGGGGCCTGACCGACAGCGACAGCAAGACCATCGAAGTGGTGACCGCACCGCTGGCGATCGAGCTGTTGATTGAAAAGGTCAACCAATCCCGCGTGACCCGAGCGGTCAAACGCGAGCTGGTGGCCTCCCTGCGGGCGGCGCTCAACAGCGCCAAGGCCGAGAAAGGCCGTCCGACGCAACAGACGCTCGACGCGTTTGAAAAGAAAGTGCGTGCGAAGATCGCCGAAGCGTATCCGGAAGAAGCGCGTGTGTGGATCAAGTGGTCGCAGGCGGTGAGCACGGGCATTGAGAAATGCATCAAGCCGCCGCGCAAGGCCAAGGACCACTGGGACAAGAAGAAGGCCGACGACAAGTAAGCGTCGCCCCCTGACTTAAACCCAAACCTCCGAACTCAACACCCGGCCGGGCAGCAATGCCCGGCCGGGCTTTTTGTTTTGCCTGTCGAACTGGACTGTCCGATATGAAAGGGTATCGCAACCGCAACGAATGAACGCGCTGAGTGCATTGAACAAGATGGTGTCGCTGTCAGCCATCCTCAGTGCGATTTCGATGTGGTGCGCGACGCAAGTTTCAGCGGCTCCATTGGAATGGACTTCGGAACCGGGTGGAAGAAGTGCTCCGGTGCGGAGTAGCGGCAGTGGTGCGAAGCCGGTGCTGGAACTCATTGAACCCGCCGCCAGTGGAATTCGTTTCACCAATCACCTCCCGGCGGAACGTCATCTCACGAACCAGATTCTCTTGAACGGTTCCGGAGTGACGGCCGGGGATGTCGATGGTGACGGGTGGTGTGATTTGTTTTTTGCCGGTCTCGGTGGTGGCGGGAGAATGTTCCGCAATCTCGGAGGTTGGCGTTTTGAGGATATAACCGTCCGCTTGGGGTCTCGATTGTCGGGCTTGGAGCAGAGTGGCGTGGCGCTGGTGGATCTTGATGGAGACGGAGATCTCGATCTGGTCGTGAATTCCGTGGGTGGCGGAACGCACTGGTTATCCAATGACGGCAAGGGGAGTTTCACTCCGACGGGTGAGGCGTGGAACGCGCGCCGGGGAGGGAGTTCCGTGGCGTTTGGAGATATGGATGGCGACGGGGATCTGGACGCTTACATCGCGAACTACCGGATCGTCACGATTCGTGATCAGCCGAATACCCGGTTCTCTCTTCGGACCATTGAGGGTCGTCAGCAAGTGGTGAGCGTGGACGGGGTGCCGATCTCGGATCCGGAACTCGCGAACCGATTCAACTTCCGCATCGCCCAACAAGGCGGGCGCGGATCGTTTGCCTATGATGAAAATGGCGAGCCGGATGTCTTGCTGCGAAACGACGGCGCTGGTCGGTGGACGCCCGTAGCGTTTACGGCAGGAAGCTTCTTGGATGAAGACGGTCGTCCGCTTCCTGCGCCGCTCTTCGACTGGGGACTGTCCGTTGCGTTTCGTGATATCAACCAGGACGGCGCTCCAGATATCTATGTCTGCAATGATTTCCGGTCGCCGGATCGGCTCTGGATCAACAATGGCCGCGGTGTGTTTCGCGCGGCACAGCCGCTGACGTTGCGCCAGATCAGCCTGTCGTCCATGGGCGTGGATTTCGCGGATGTGAATCGCGATGGCTGGGATGATTTTCTGGTGGTGGACATGCTGAGTCCGGTGCATGCGCGGCGATTCACCCAGCGGATCGACATCAAGCCCGAGTTGTTGCCGGTCGGTGCGATTGAAAACCGTCCGCAGTATCCACGGAACACCTTTTTCCTGAATCGCGGCGACGGAAGTTACGCTGAGGCCGCGCAGTGGGCGGGGCTGGACGCGACGGAATGGTCGTGGACGCCGGTCTTCGTTGATGTGGATTTGGATGGCTACGAGGATTTGCTGGTGTCGAACGGCTTTGAGCGCGACGGCATGAACATGGACGCGGTGCGCCAGATTGAATCCGCGAAGCGCGAACGAACGATGGAGACTGTCGAGCAGTTGCATTTGCGAAGGATGTTTCCGCGACTCGATACGGCGAACATGGCGTTCCGGAATCTGGGTAACGGTGCGTTTACGAATGTGAGCACGGCGTGGGGGTTTGATCTTCGCGGGGTCTCACATGGGATGTGCCTAGCGGATTTGGACAACGACGGCGACCTCGATTGCGTGGTGAACAATCTGAACGCCCCGGCTTACGTTTATCGCAACAACGCTGTCGGCGATCGAATCGCGGTGCGACTGCGAGGAAAGGGTCGGAACACGCGGGGTATTGGTGCGCGCATTCAAGTGACGGGCGGACCGGTGGCGCAAAGCCAGGAGATGATGGCGGGCGGGCGCTACCTCTCCAGCGATGATTCCATGCGGACGTTTGCGGCGGGGCGGGAGCCCATGCGTATCGAAGTGACGTGGCGGAGCGGTCGCCGAAGCGTGGTCGAGAATGCTAAGGCGAACCGGATTTACGAGGTTGATGAAGCGTCGTCGGTGGAACAGTCGAGCGCGAAAGCCGCGCCGGTGGTCACGCACTTCACCGATGTGAGTGGACTGGTGAATCACCGGCATGTCGACGAGGCGTTCGATGATTTTGCCCTTCAACCGACGCTCTCGAAACGCCTGAGCCAGTCCGGACCGGGCGTGGCATGGTTCGATGTCGATGGCGATGGTTGGGATGATTTGCTTATTGGTTCCGGTCGGGGCGGAACGCTGGCGGTGTTTCGCAATGATGCTCGTGGCGGATTCGTCCCGATGACCGGGGCGCCGTTTGAAGGAGCAGTATCCCAAGATCAAACGACGGTGTTGGGTTTACGGACTGCCGGCGGCGAGAGAGTGGTTCTGGTGGGGAGCGCCAACTACGAAAACGGGCAGCCCAATGAGCCGGCTGTGCGGGCGTATCGCGTGCCGGCGAAGATGATGGAAGCCGCGGTTCCGGGCCAAGTCTCCAGTTCCGGTCCGATGGCGATGGCGGATGTCGATGGTGATGGCGAGCTCGATCTGTTTGTCGGCGGCAGAGCGATTCACGGCAAGTTTCCGGTCGAAGCGTCGTCGCAGCTCTATCGCCAGCGGCAAGGCAAGTTCGTGGCGGATCCGGCGGCGAATGAGGTTCTCACCAATGCCGGTCTCGTGAGCGGTGCGGTCTTCAGCGATCTGGATGCGGATGGGGATGCGGATCTCGTGCTGGCTTGTGAATGGGGGCCGCTGAAGGTGTTTCGGAATGAACGCAGGCGTTTCGTCTCTTGGGATGCGCTGGTGAGAGCGGGGAACGTTGAACGTATAATGTCGCAACTCACGGGCTGGTGGAATGGCGTGACGACTGGGGACTTCGACGGCGACGGACGCATGGATATCGCTGCGTCAAACTGGGGTCGGAACACGCGCACGGAAATGTTCCGGGCGCGGCCGCTGCGGTTGTTCCATGGCGAGGCGTCTGGCGATGGGAGCATTCTGTCAATCGAGGCCTACACGGACCCTGTGTCGAACCGGCTTCTGCCGATGCAGCCGTTCCATGGAATGGGCGCCGCGGTGCCGGCCATGCGCGAGCGAATGGGCAGCTACGAAAACTATGCGAACGCGACGTTGCCGGAGATATACGGCGAGTCGTGGAAGACTCTGCACGAACTGAATTCGACCGTGCTGGATTCGATGATTTTCCTGAATCGCGGCGACCATTTTGAGGCGCGGTCGTTGCCGGTGGAAGCCAGCTCGCGCCGGCGTTCGCCGGTTTGTGCCGGGGACTTGGATGGCGATGGGTTTGAAGACCTGTTTCTCAGCCAGAATTTCTTCGCTGTGCACCCTGAACATTCGCGGCTGGATGGAGGACGGGGTTTGTGGCTCCGCGGAAGATGGTCGCGGAGGCTTCGCGGCGGTGGCAGGCCAGGCGAGTGGGTTGTTGATTTACGGCGAACAACGCGGTGCGGCCTTGAGCGACTTCTATGCCGATGGGCGCGTTGATTTGGTGGTCGCGCAGAACGCAGCGGCGACCAAGTTGTTTCATAACAAGACTGCGAGACCTGGCCTGAGAATCCGCCTGCAAAGCTCGGCGGGCAACCCGTCGGCGGTCGGTGCGGTTCTGCGGGTGGTGAGCGGTGGCAGGTCGGGACCGGCGCGGGAGATTCACTCTGGCTCCGGTTACTGGTCGCAGGACAGCGCCGTTCAAGTGATCGCGATGCCCGAGGGACCTGCGGAGCTCTCAATCCGGTGGCCGGGTGGCAAGGTGACAACTTCCCTGGTTCCACCCGGTGCGATGGAGATTTCCATCGACGCGACAGGTAAGGTCGCGGTGATGCGCTAAACGGGCTGGTCGGGATTCTCACCGCGGCTCGAAACAGGCTCGCCTCGGATTGAGGAATCGCTAATTTTGCCGAGTCCAATCAAGCACTGTGAATACAAGCTTCTGGGAACGTCTGCGGACGGTGGGGCCTGCCACGGCGGCAACGCTCACGGGCATCCTTTTGGTGCAGCTGGCCGCCACCGCTGCGGAGCGGGAAGAGGGTCCGGGCTTTCGGTCGTGGGCCGTCAACGTGCCGACAGTGGGCCGCACTTTTCTGGAACGATTGACGGCGTCGTCCACGGGGATCTCCTTCACCAATTTCCTTTCCGACGATCGTGCGCTGGAGAACAGCATGCGCACGAGCGGCTCCGGTCTGGCGGCGGGCGATGTCGATGGCGACGGTTGGCCGGATCTTTATTTCTGCGGCATGGAGAACGCGAACGCGCTCTATCGCAATCTCGGCAACGGAAAGTTCGAGAACATCACGGCGGCGGCTGGTGTCGCGTGCGCGGAGAATTATTCCACCGGCGCCGTGCTCGCGGACGTGGATGGCGACGGCGACCTGGATCTGCTGGTCAATACGCAGGGGCAGGGATCGCGTTTGTTCATCAATGACGGCAAGGCGAAGTTTGCGGAGTCCAAGGCCAGCGGGTTGTTGCGGCGATTCGGTGCGACGTCCGCGGCGTTCGCGGACATCGACGGCAACGGCACGCTCGATCTTTACGTGTGCAATTACGCCACGGTGAAAATCGAGGACCGACCGAACGCGAAGTTCGATTCGGTGAACGTGAACGGGCGTCCGGTGCTGACGGCGATTGACGGCGTGCCGATGACGTCGCCGGAGCTGACGAATCGCTACTTTGTCGATGCGGAGCGCATCGTTCGCGAGCTCGGTGAACCGGACGCGGTTTATCTCAACGACGGCAAGGGAAACTTCCGCCAGTTGTCGTGGACGGACGGGACGTTTCTCGACGAGGAGGGCAAGCCGCTGACCAAGCCTCCGTACGACTTCGGTTTGTCGGTGATGTTCCGCGACATGAACGGAGATTTCGCGCCGGACATTTACATCGCCAACGATCTCTTCCCGCCGGATCGCATCTGGGTGAACGATGGTCGCGGCAAGTTTCGTGCGATGTCGAATCTCGCCGTGCGGAACACGCCGCGCTTCTCGATGGGCGTGGACTTCGCGGACATCAATCGCGATGGCTACGATGACTTCTTCGTCGTGGACATGCTGAGCCGCGAGCACGAGAAGCGGAAGACGCAGACGATGGGCGTCACGCCGCTCTTCCTGCCGGCGGGCCTCGTCGACAACCGACCGCAGTACAAGCGCAACACGCTCTATCTCGGTCGCGGCGACGGAACTTACGCGGAGATCGCGCAGCTCGCGGGCTTGGATGCGACTGAGTGGTCGTGGATGCCGCTGTTTCTCGATCTGGATCTGGATGGCTATGAGGACGTCTTTGTGACGACCGGTCACACGCGCGATTCGCTCAATGCCGATGCAGTGGACGCCATTCTCAAGGCACGGCGCGTGCGCAAGCTGACGGATCAGGAGCATCGCGAGCTGAAGAAGAAACACTTCCCGTTGCTAAACCTACATAATCAGGCGTTCCGCAACCGCGGCGATCTGACGTTCGAGGACAAGGCGAAGGAATGGGGTTTCGATCACGTGGGCACCACGCACGGCATGTGCACGGCGGACATCGACAATGACGGCGACCTCGATGTGATCTTGAATCATCTCAACGACAGCGCGGGCATCTATCGCAACGAATCGCCCGGCGGACGCGTCCTCGTGCGCGTGCGTGGCAAGGCGCCGAACACGCAGGGGGTCGGCGCGAAGATACGGTTTCTCGGCGGACCGATGCTGCAGAGTCAGGAGGTCATCAGCGGTGGTCGCTATCTCGCGGGCGATGACGGTGCGCGGATGTTCGCGACCGGTGCGGCGAAGGACGGCATGAGCATTGAAGTCACCTGGCGCAGCGGAGCGGTCAGCGTGGTGAATGGTGTGCGTGCGAATCGTGTGTACGAAATCGATGAGACGGGCGCGAAGTCCGGGCCGGTACCGCGTCGAGTGGATGCGCCAAGCGCGACCCCGACGCTCTTCACCGATGTGAGCGCCCGGATCAAGCATCAGCACTTGGAGGCGGAGTTTCCTGATTTCAATCGCCAGCCGTTGTTGCCTCGGAAAATGAGTCAGCTCGGTCCGGGAGCGACGTGGTACGATTTGGATGGCGACGGGTCGGACGAATTGATTCTGGGTGGCGGCGCGGGTGGGAAGATGGCGGTGTTTCGCAATGACGGCAAAGGCGGCTTCGCTTCATGGCGGGCGCCGGTATTCGAGGAGCCGTTGCCACGCGATCAGACGACGCTGCTGGGCTGGCGCAAGGCGGACGGCTCCAATGTCGTGCTGGCCGGCGCGGCGAATTACGAGGCAGAGGAACTCGGCGGAGCGATGGTGCGCGAATACGATCCGACAAAGGAGAAACGACAGGGCAACTTTCCCGGCTGGGAAGTTTCGGTCGGGCCGCTGGCAATGGCGGATGTGAATGGCGATGGCGTCTTGGACCTGTTCGTGGGCGGACGCGTCGAGGCGCAGAAGTATCCGGAGACGCCTTCGTCCTTGTTCTTCAAGGGCACGGGAGCGGGCTTCGAGATCGATGAGGAGAACTGCAGGCGTCTCGCGTTGATCGGGATGGTCAGCGGGGCGGTGTTCAGCGACTTCGATGCGGACGGTGATCCGGATCTAATTCTCGCGATCGAATGGGGGCCGTTGAAGCTGTTCCGAAATGACGGCGGGAAGTTGGTTCCATTCGATCCGGCGGTCGCCTTGCCCGACGCTCAACGTTCATCCATCTCCAAACTCACCGGCTGGTGGAACGGCGTGAACGCGGGTGACTTCGACGGCGACGGTCGGCTGGACATCGTCGCCAGCAATTGGGGCCGCAACGGGCGTTACCAGAATTTTCGCGCGAAGCCGCTGCGAGTTTACTTCGGCGAATGGACGGTCGCTGGCGTGGCGGATGTGTTCGAAACGCATTTTGATCCCGACCTAAAGAAGGACGTGCCATGGGTTTCGTACATGTTCGCGCGGTTCCTGCCGTGGGTGACGGAGAAGTATCCGACGCAGAACTCGTTCGCGACGGCGGGCATCGCGGACATCCTTGGGCAGCGTCCGGCCAAGATGCTCGAAGCGGTGTGGCTCGAGTCGACTGTCTTCCTGAATCGCGGCGAGCATTTCGAAGCGCGCGTCCTGCCGATCGAAGCGCAGTTCTCGCCGGCGTTCGGTGTGAATGTCGCGGACTTCGATGGCGACGGTGCGGAGGATGTTTTCCTGAGCCAGAACTTTTTTGCGGTGGATGGTGATACGTCGCGGTTCGATGCCGGACGCGGATTGCTCCTCGCTGGCGATGGCAAGGGTGGCTTTCGCCCCGTGCCCGGTGAATCGAGCGGCGTGAAAGTGTATGGCGAACAGCGCGGCTCGGCGGTGTCGGATTTCGACGGCGACGGCCGCACGGACCTCGTGGTGACGCAGAACTCCGCGGACACGAAGTTGTATCGCAACGCCACGGGCAAGCCGGGGTTGCGCGTGCGTTTGCTCGGGCCGAAAAACAATCCGCATGGCGTCGGTGCGGTGTTGCGTCTGGCGTCCGGGGAAAAGTTTGGGCCGGTGCGCGAGATTCATGCGGGCGCCGGTTACTGGTCGCAGGACAGCGCGGTGCCGGTCCTGACGGCGCCGTTTGTCGCGAAGCAAGTGGTCGTGCGCTGGCCGGGCGGGAAAACAACGACCACGGAGTTGCCCGAAGGCGCGCGCGAGGTGGCAATCGATGAAACCGGGCGAGTGACGGCCAGGAAGTGAACTTGTGAAGCCGCCGATCCAGAATTGGACCGCCCTCACCCCAGCCCTCTCCCCCAAGAGAGGGTGCGCGAATAAGCGTTCCGCTGATAACACCTCGATCGCCGCGGCTACTCGAGAAGCGATCGCGGAGCGCGACTTTGAAACTCGAAGAGTTCTCGCCGCGCCCCCTCTCCTGGGGGAGAGGGCTGGGGTGAGGGCGAGTCTATTCCTCCTTCTAAGCTTCTTCTTCGTTTTCTCACTGCATTCAGCCTCTCCACTCGGCGAGACGAACGGCGCCGGGCGCACAATTCAACTCACCGTTCCTACCGTGGGCAAAACGGGCTTTACCGCGATGCCGGCGGCGACGACGGGCATTCTCTTCAGCAATCAGCTTCCGCAATGGCGGCATCTTACGAATCAGGTGCTGATGAACGGCGGCGGCGTGGCGTTCGGCGATGTCGATGCGGACGGTCGCTGCGATGTCTTCCTCTGCAATCTCACCGGCGCGAGCGCGCTCTATCGCAATCTCGGCGACTGGCGCTTCACGAACATCGCCGCGACGGCCGATGTGGCATTTGATGGACTGACCGCGGCGGGGGCGGCGTTCGCGGACATGGATGGCGACGGGGATCTCGATCTCGTGGTGAATACGGTAGGCCACGGCACGCGCGTTATGGCGAATGACGGCCGTGGGAGGTTCACCGAGTTCGCGCGGCTGAACGGTTCGAAGGCCGGGATGTCGCTCGCGATTGGCGATCTTGATGGCGATCGGTTTCTCGATCTCTACGTGGCGAACTATCGAACGATGGCGTTGATGGACATGCCGAACACGACCTTCCATTTCGCCACGCGCAACGGGCAGAAGGTGGTGGCCCGCGTGAACGGGCGTCCGGCGACGGACCCGGAGTTCGCGAATCGTTATCGAGTCAACGCGCGCGGTGGCATCGAGGAGAACGGCGAGTTGGATGAAGTGTATCGCAACGTCGGCGGGAAGAGTTTCGCGCCGCTGTCGTTCACGGACGGGACGTTTCTCGACGAAGCGGGGCAACCGCTCGCGGAGCCGCCGTTCGACTGGGGCTTGAGCGTGATGATGCGCGACTTCAACCAGGATGGGCTGACTGACATCTGGGTTTGTAACGACTTCGATACGCCGGATCGCGTGTGGCTGAACCAGGGCGCGGGAAAGTTTCGCGCGGCGCCGATGTTGATGTTCCGCAAGAGCAGTCATTTCTCAATGGGCATCGACGTGGCGGATTTCAACCGCGATGGCTACGACGACATCTTCGTGGTGGACATGCTGAGCCGCGATCACGTGATGCGGATGGACATGCAGGGCGACCGGATGCCGCCGGTGCCGTTGCCGGGGCTGTATGAGAATCGTCCGCACTACATGGTGAACACGCTCTACCTGAACCGCGGTGACGGCACGTACGCGGAGATGGCGGCGTTCGCGGGCGTGGAGGCGACCGACTGGAGCTGGACGCCGCTCTTCCTCGATGTGGATTTGGATGGTTATGAGGATCTGCTGGTGGCAAACGGTCACGAGCGGATGGCGCGGAGCCTGGACGTGGTCGAGAGGCTCAAGGGAATGCGGCGCACGACGCGCGAGGAGATCTTTGAGAGCCGAAAACTGTTCCCACGCCAAAACTCGCCAAACGTGGCGTTTCGCAATCGCGGCGATCTGAAGTTTGAGGATTCCGGTGCCGCGTGGGGGCTGAACTTCGACGGCGTGTCGCACGGCATGGCGATGGCGGATCTGGACAACGACGGCGATCTCGATGTGGTGGTGAACAACCTGAACGATCCGGTTTCGTTCTACCGCAACGACTCCACGGCGCCGCGCGTCGCGGTGCGGCTGAAGGGCCTCGCGCCAAATACGCGCGGCATCGGTGCGCGCATCACCGTGCGCGGTGGTGCAATGCCGGAGCAGAGCCAGGAGATGATCAGCGGAGGCAGATATCTTTCGAGCGATGACGCGATGCGGGTCTTTGCGGCGGGTTCCGTGACCAACGTGATGACCGTGCTGGTGAAGTGGCCGGGCGGAAAGCAGAGCGTGGTGAACGGGGTGCGGGCGAATCAGCTCTGCGAAGTGGACGAATCGGGCGCGGTACCGCCGGTTCCGGAGAGCCGCGCGCCAGCAACGCCCCCGCTGTTCACGGATGTATCGGCGTCGCTTGCGCATCGCCATGCGGATGAACGCTTCGACGATTTCGCGCGGCAGCCGATGTTGCCACATCAGCTCAGCCAGCTGGGGCCAGGCGTGACGTGGGCGGATTTGGATGGCGATGGCTGGGATGATTTGGTGGTCGGCGCGGGGAAGGGCGGTTCCATCGCGGCGCTGCGGAATAACCAGCAGGGCGCGTTTCAACCGGCGCTCGAGCCGTTCCTCATTCAGCCGGCGGCTCGCGATGTGGCGACGATTCTGCCCTGGCGACGGAGCTCGGGCGCGATCGGGTTGATCGCGGCGCAGTCCAACTACGAGGACAAGGCGACGGATGTGCCGATGGTGCGCCTCGCTGACTTCGCGAAGCGCGCCTTCGATGATTCGCTGCCGGCGAGCACTTCGAGCGCGGGTCCGATGGCGATGGCGGATGTGGATGGCGACGGGCGGCTCGATTTGTTTGTGGGTGGACGGATGATTCCGGAGCGCTGGCCAGAACCGGCGTCGTCGATGTTGCTGCGCGGTGTGGGCGAGAGCTTCGCGGTGGATGCCACGAACGCGGCGACATTTGTCGGCGGTGGGCCTGGTCAGCGGCGCGGTGTTCAGCGACTTGGATGCGGATGGTGATTCGGATCTGGTGCTTGCGTGCGAGTGGGGGCCGCTGAAGGTGTTTCGGAATGAGCGCGGGCGGTTGGCCGCGTGGGATGCGCCGGTCGGAACGACGAACGCTCCACGTTCTGTGCTTTCGCAGTTCACTGGTCTCTGGAACAGCGTGACGGCGGCGGACTTTGATGGCGATGGACGTATGGATCTCGTCGCGGGGAACTGGGGATGCGGCACGCGGCAGCAGAGTCACCGGGCGCAGCCGATCGAATTGTGGTTCGGCGACGCGAACGGGGACGGCGTCACGGAAGTGGCCGAAGCGTACTACGACACGACGTTGAAAACCGTGGTCCCGGAGCGGCAGATGGATTTCCTCGCGCGCGGTCTGCCGTTCGTGCGGACGCGGTTTGCGACGCACATGCAGTATGGCCGCGCGTCGTTGGTGGAGATTCTCGGTGACAAGGCGGGCGAGATGAAACGGCTCACGGCGTCGTGGCTGGAAAGTGTGGTGTTGCTGAATCGAGGCGATCATTTCGAGCTCCGCGTGTTGCCGGTGGAGGCGCAACTCGCGCCGGTGTTCGGCGTCGTGGCGCGGGATTTCGACGGGGACGGTCGCGTCGATCTGTTTCTCGCACAGAATTTCTTCGGTCTGCAACCGGACGTGCCGCGTCTCGACGCAGGCCGAGGCTTGTTGTTGCGAGGCGATGGCCGTGGCGGATTCGAGGCGTTGACGGCGAAGACGAGTGGGCTGGCGATCTACGGTGAGCAACGAGGTGCGGCGGCGGCGGATTTTGATCGCGATGGCCGCATGGACCTCGCGGTGTCACAGAACGGAGCGGAGACGAAGCTGTATCGCAACACGACGGCGAAGCCGGGCTTGCGGGTGCGGTTGGTGGGCTTGCCGGGAAATCGTGATGCGGTGGGCGCGGTGGTGCGAGGCGAAGTGGGTGGAGTGCCTGGTCCGGCGTTCGAGGTGCATTCAGGCGCGGGCTATTGGTCGCAGGATTCGTCCACGCAGGTGCTGGGTGGTTCGCCTTCGCGCGTGCTCGTGCGCTGGCCGAATGGGGCGCGAACGACGAATGCTGTTCCTGTGGGAACTCGCGAGATCGTGATCGATGGCTCGGGAAAGCCCGCGGTATTGCGGTAACGCGGGGAAGTTTGCGGTCGCGATGGATTTTGTCGGAATCGGAGGTTGACGGAGCGACGGGTGATCGGTCCACTGGCGGAGGTTTAGGAATGGACTCGCAAAGCGTTGGAAGGACACCTCGGCGGTTGGTTGAAAAAGGCTCCACTATGAAGATGAATCGCTTCCTCCTGTTCACGTTTGCTGCACTCCTGTTCAGCGATGCCCAGTTATTGTTCGCCCAAGGCCCGCTGGAGAACGGCGGCAACCACGAAGGAGCGACGTCACCGATCGGCGACGAGGATACGTGGACGTTCACGGCAAACGCTGGCGACACGATCATCCTTCGTTGCGGCGAGCTTTCCGGAACAACGAGCTACAATCCATTTCTGCGCCTTCTCACTCCGAACGGGGTATTGATGGCGCAGAATAACGGCGCCGCCGATTCCTACATCAGCGTGCGCGCGACGAACAGCGGCACCTTCTCGGCGATCGTCAGCAGCGGCTTCGCGAATCAAACCGGCACATACAACCTGCGCCTCGTGAAAGCACCCGGTGCGTTCATCGTGCCAGCGGGGGATGAAGGCGGCGTGCTGGTGAATGGTGGCAATCACACCGGCACCAATTCCCTCGGCGATGAAGATGCTTGGAGCTTCACAGCGGCCGTGGGCGACAACATCACACTGCGCGTCGGCGAAATCGTCGGCACCGCCAGTTACAGTCCCTTCCTCCGGCTGTATGGGCCGACCGGCGTTTTGATCGGCACGGACAACGATAACTCGGACTCTTACTTCAACCATCGCGCCACCAACGCGGGCACCTACACGGTCGTCATCGGCAGCGCGAATCAGGGTCATACCGGCAGCTACAATCTGCGGCTCGTAAATGTTCCTGGCACTTTCACGGTCTCCGCTGGTGACGAAGGCGGTGCGCTCACGAACGGGATGAATCATTTCGGCACCACCTCCAATGGCGATGAAGACGCCTGGACCTTCACCGCGAGCGTCGGCGAGAACATCACCCTGCGCTGTGGCGAACTCACCGGCACCGGCAGTTACAATCCCTACCTCCGGCTCATCGGCCCCACCGGCGTCCAGGTTGCCTTCGACAACGATGCTGCAGATTCCTTCATCAACCACCGCGCCACCAACAACGGTGTTTACACCGTGATCGTAGGCGCGTGGTTCCGTGGGCACACCGGCACCTACAGCTTGCGCTACGCGAAGGCGCCGGGGGCGTTCACCGTTCCGTCGGACGACGAGGGCGGTCCGCTCACCAACGGCGGCAACCACGCCGGCACCATCGCTAACGGCGACGAGGATATGTGGAGCTTCACCGCTGCCGTGGGTGACAACCTTACCCTGCGCGTCGGCGAGGTTACCGGCTCCGCCAACTTTTATCCCTATCTGCGCCTCATCGGCCCCACGGGTATCCAGATCGCCTTCGATAACGACGCCTCGGATTCCTACATCAATCATCGGGCCACCAATGCGGGTGTTTACACCGTGCTCGTGGGCGCGTGGTTTCAGGGGCACACCGGCACCTACAGCCTGCGTTACGTGAACTCCCAGCAGCCTTACACCGTGCCCGTCGGCGACGAAGGCGGCGCGCTCACCAATGGCATGACCCACTTCGGCACCACGTCCAACGGCGACGAGGATGTGCGGAGTTTCGACGCAAGCGCCGGCGAGAACATCACTTGCGCGTCGGCGAGATTACCGGCACCGGCAGTTACAATCCCTTCCTCCGCCTCATCGGCCCCACTGGCATCCAGAACGCCTTCGACAACGATGCCTCCGATTCCATCATCAATCACCGTGCCACCAACAGCGGCACCTACACCGTCATTGTTGGCGCGTGGTTCCGCGGTCACACCGGCACTTACAATCTCAACTACGTGAAGGCGCCCGGCGCGTTCGTCATCGCATCGAATGACGAAGGCGGCGCGCTCACGAACGGCGCCAATCACGCCGGCGTCACGCTCAATGGCGACGAGGACATGTGGAGCTTCACCGCCGCGGTCGGGGATAACATCACCCTCCGCGTCGGCGAACTCACCGGCACCGCCAGCTACAATCCCTACCTCCGCCTCATCGGCCCCACCGGCGTCCTCATCGACTTCGACAACGACGACAGTGACTCGTACCTCAACCACCGCGCCACCAATGCCGGCACCTACACCGTCATCGTTGGCAGCTGGTTCTCCGGCCACTCCGGCACCTATAACCTTCGCTACGTGAACTCCTCCGTCCTGTACATCGTCCCGGCGGATGACGAGGGCGGCCCGCTCATCAACGGCGGCAACCACGCCGGCACCACGCTGCTGGGCGACGAGGACGTGTGGAGCTTCACCGCCGCCGTCGGAGATAACATCACCCTCCGCGTCGGCGAACTCACCGGCACCGCCAGCTACAATCCCTACCTCCGCCTGATCGGCCCCACCGGCGTCCTCATCGACTTCGACAACGACGACAGTGACTCGTACCTCAACCACCGCGCCACCAATGCCGGCACCTACACCGTTATCGTCGGCAGCTGGTTCTCCGGCTACTCCGGCACCTACAATCTCCGGCTCGCCAAGACCCCTGGCGACTACACTGTGCCCCTTGGCGACGAGGGCGGCGGGCTTATCAACGGCGGCAACCACGCTGGCATCACCTCCATTGGCGACATCGACATGTGGAGCTTCACTGCCCAGGCCGGCGACCAGATCATCCTCCGCTGCGGCGAGACCGGCGGCACCGCCAGTTACAACCCCTTCCTCAGCCTCCTTGGTCCCACCGGCACTCTCATCGCCTCTGACAACGACGACAGCGACTCCTTCGTCAGCTTCGTGGCCACCAACACCGGCATCCACACCGTTCTCGTCGGCAGCTGGTTCTCCGGCCACAGAGGCACTTACAACCTCACCTATCTGAACATTCCGGGAACGTTTATTGTTCCCGCCGGAGACGAAGGCGGCTCTCTCTCAGGCAGCTCCCACGAAGGCACCATCACCCTCGGCGACGAAGACATCTGGCGTTTCACCCTTTGCCCTGGGGAACCCATCGCGCTCCGCTGCACTGAGCTCACCGGCACCAGCAGCTTCAACCCGTGGCTCCGCCTCTACGGCCCCGCCGGCAACCTCATCACCTTTGACAACGACGCCACCGAATCCGTTGTCAACCACACCACCACCAGTGGCGGCACCTATACCGTCGTGGTCGGCAGCTACTTCTCCGGATACACCGGCACCTATCGCCTCACTCACAACGATCTTACCTACGAATTCCGTAACTGCGTTCCGCGCGTCCGCGGGACGAACGTAATCGTCAGTGCCGTGGGCGGGACTCCAGGCGCGAACTTTGTGGCCATCACCAGCCCGGAAGTCACCACGCCGCTGAGCCAGTGGACACCGTTCCTGACGAATCAGTTTGATCGATTGGGCACCTACATTCACACGAACCAGTTCAATCGCACAGAGCCGAAGCGGTTCTTCACCATACGCCAGGAGTGAAAGCGCCTGAAGATTAACGCGCTGGTCGGAGCGCCGAGCTTGCGTCGATGAGGCCGGCTCCAACCGAATCTGCACTGGACTCGGAACTCTCATTGCTCCAGCCTCCGAGTCGTGAAAGGACACGGGTTGAAGAAAAGGAAACCCACGGATGCCGGACTGGAACTCTGCTTAGGTTTTGAGCTCAGTTTGGTGACCGCATCATTATGAACACGGACTCTTTGCGTTATGCGGGATTCGGGCCAAGGCTGGCGTCGTTGTTGTTGGATTTCTTTGTCACGCTTCCGTTGGGCGCTCTGGCTCTCTGGGGAACTTCCTCGTTTCGGTTGTTCGATCTCTACTTCCTCATCCCCATTACACTCTTCGAACTGTTCTACTATGTGTATCTGGTTCGTCGTTACGGTGGGACCCCGGGGAAGCTCCTCGCAGGCATCGTGATTCGGAAGGTCGATGGCACGCCTGTGGGCTACCGCGAAGCGTTTCTGAGGTTCAGTGTGACGTTTGTTTTCAGCTTGTTGACGTCAATGACGTTGCTTTTCCCGCTCCTTCAGATGACCGATGCCGAGTATTTTTCCCTTTCGTTCATGGAGCGTGGCAAGCGGATGATCGAGCTGGCGCCTTTGTGGTACACGCCTTTGAACTGGGCTCAGACCGTCTGGTTTTGGAGCGAACTCATCGTCCTTCTGACCAACAAGAAACGGAGAGCGCTGCACGATTTCATCGCTGGTACGGTGGTGGTTTACGCATCGCCGTCGCCAGAGACCGCGCTGAAGCCCGACCCGGCGCTACAGGGGGGATGAACGAATCGGAGGATCTGCAGCAAGGCATGCAGTTGACCGAGGAGAACTTTTGCGCTGATGCCCTTCAAGCAGTTCAACAAACCTTTGCCGCTGGCGGCGCTGGTTCTCGCAGTGTCGCCGTTGCTGTTTGTCTTCGCGGTGTTGCTGTTCGCCGTTTTGGTGTGGCTGTCGCGCGGGCATTGGCCTTCTTACAACAATCCTGATCCTAAACTGGTCTTCTGGGGGATTCCGTGCCTCCTCCTTCAACTTTGCCTGATGCTGGTTCCGATTGCGTTCATCAGTGCGATCGCTCTCGCTGCGCTCGGTCGCTCGCGTTCCAGGCAGTTTCCCTTCTTCACCATTTTGATCGCCTCCGCAGTGAGCGTTGCTGTGCTCATCGCCTACGGTCGAATCGATCCGGGAGGATTTTTGAACTGGTTCTTCGACTAAAAGTAATCGAGCGGCGTCGGTTGCCCAAAGCCGCTCGATGCGAGATTCGTTTTGCGAAGGTGGCTACGCCGCGCTCGTGTGCGTGCAGACGAGATCCTTATCCGGATCGATGCCCCAGCGTTTGCCAACGGCTTCGAGGTCCGGGTTCAATCCCCAGTGATCGGCTTCCGGTTCGCCGGTGTGCGAGCGATTCGCGCCCTTGAGCGCCATGCAGCCCTTGTTGTTGCCGATATCGGCGAGGTAGGCGCACTCATCGGCGGAGAGTTTCAGGTCGGGCAGCTTCGCGAGCTCTTCCACCTTGGCTTCGATCGGTTTGCTCTTCGGATCGGCTTCTTGAATGATCGTCGGGATGACGCTGTGAACGGCGGGTTGGGAGAGATTCCAGATCGACGCGAGCTGAATCATGGTGAGCCCGTGTTTCTCGGCAACGTTCCGCATGCGGTCCATCTTCGCGTTGCCCGCTTCCACCCAGCCGGCGGGGCGGAACGTGCGATGATCGCCGTAGCCGAACTTGTGGCCCGGCTTCACGTCGTCATGGAACAGCCCGCCGTAATCGACGACGCGCGTGATGATCTTCACGTTGTTCTGTTGCGCGGCGGGAAGACACAGGCTGCCCGGCCACGGCTCGAGCGGATTGAGAATGATCATCGCCCAGTCCATCAGCGGCCCGAAGCGTTCCATGCAGAGAATAATGTCGAGCGAGAAGCCGTTCGCCGGCCCGGGCGCGATGCCGAGGCGATCGGTGAGCTTGGCGTCCTTGAGCTTGTCCATCGCCTTCCACACGGCGTCGCTGGAATAGCCGATGGAGTCGGGGTTGTGGAGGAGCAGGCAGTCGAACTTGTTGGTCTTGCAACGTTCGAGGGATTTCTCGGTGGCCATGCGGAGGTAGTCCGCATACTGGTTCGGCGGGCGAAGCTGCGGATTCGTGAAGCGCGGGAAGCCTTTCGAGCCGTCGCGTTTGCCGGAGTAGAAGTCGTGTCCGACTGCGCCGACGAGGCAGTAGGTGTCGCGCGGGATGCCGGCGAGGGCGCGTCCGAGCATTTCGTCGGCGGCGCCATTGCCATAGACGTCGGCGGTCATGAAGGTGCGGATGCCGCTATTGTAGGCGTGGCGCATCACGGAGATGAAGCGTTCTTCGCTGAGTTCCTCGCCAAAATGCATGAAGCGGCCACCGCTCCACGTGCCGTAAGCTGTGCGTGTCAGATCCATAAAGTCATCAAAGGTTTGTTCCGCCCGTGCCCCGTTGGGGTAACGAGCGACGCGTATTGAACCGCAGCACCGCAAAGGATGGCAATGACGCAGTTTGCGGAAAGCTTTGCGGATTTGGCGGTGTGATGCTGCCGAGGTAGGAGTCGAGGTAACGAGACTCAAATCGTCCTGAGCTCGGAAATCGGATTCACAGAAGGGAACGAAGGAAGCGAAGGAGGATCGCGTTGCTCCCGAATCGAAGCCCGCACCCTTCGTTGTCTTCTGTTCGGTCTTCTCCGGAAGTTGGGAAAGATGCGAATGCGATCGGGGCGAGGATTGGAATATCCTCACGTCGACTCCTACAAGGGAGATGGAGGAAGCTGCTGCACGCGATTGAGCGCGGCAGCGGTGAAAATCATCGGGTAGAGCTTTTCGTAATACCAGAGCTTCGCGAAGTAGAATCCGATGGGCGAGGGCTGAGTCCACTCGCCGGATTCGACGTGGGAGAGGAGCCAGTGAGTGCCCGATTCTACTGCGAGCTGTGATCGAACGTTCTCGCACGACTTGGGCGCGGCGCGACCCAAAAGGGCAGTGAAGGCTTCGACGACGAGCGCAGTTTCCTCGGCTGAAGCTGGTCCGTGCCTTCCACCGCCCCAGCCAGATTGAGGGCCACGCTGCGAGCAGATTAGCCAGAGTTCAGCCTTGGCCTCGGATTCATACGCGCGCTTGAAAGTTCCGCGAATTGCGCCTTGAACGTTCCTTGTGAATCCAAACTCGATTGCCTCCGACAATGCGATCAAGACCTTTGTGGTTCCGTAAGTCGGGTTCTGGTCGTCCCGCATGTGCTGGTTCCCAAACCACAACGGGAGCCAGGAGCCGTCTGGATGCTGGACGTGGATGAGAAAGTTCAGTGCCCGTTCCAGCGCACTCAGGAGCCGTGGCTGCATGTCAGATGGCGCATCGTCGAACCATGCCAGCCACGCGCGAATCGCATGCGCCGTGATGTCCGCGCTACTTTGGTCGAAGGGCAGCGCACCCCAGCCGCGACAGAAGGTCGGAATGCCGCCGTCGCGATTCTGCAAATCGAGCAGCCATGTGATGCCAGCAGCCGCTGCTTCACGGGTGACGTCGTCGACTGGGCCGAGTTGGCGCAGCGCGAGCAATGCGCCGGAAGTGTCATCTGCGTCTGGAACGCCGCCTGGGAGATCGGTCCACGCCCAGCCACCGGGCGCGGCTTGTGTATAGGGATGGATGGTGCGGTATTGCTGGTTGAGCAGCCAGGAACGGAGGCGTGAGGTGTGATTGGCGAGGAGTGAAGAGTTTGCACCGAGCGCGTTCACCGCGAGCGTCGTGACCCACGTCGCGAGATTGGTGTCGATGGGCCAGCTGCCGTCGGCGCGTTGCGAGGCGATGAGGAATTCCACGCCGCGATTCGCGACGGGATGATTCACTTGTCCGCTGCCCGCGAGACTCATCGTGACGAAGCTCGTCAGCGGGGTGGCTTCGAGGAAACCGCCGTTCTCGGGCTGGATGGTGGTCAATTTCCGCAGCGTGGAGTCCCGCGTGAGATGGCGCGCGAGTCGGGCGATGGGATTGGGAGATGGACTCTGGATGTGACGGACCTGACCAATCGCGATCAGCGCGGGCAGGGCGTAGCTGACCACGGGCAGGCGCAGCGCGGCGAACCACGTGTGCGGACACGCGGCGAGTTCGAAGGGCAGGGGAATGACGTGGCGCCAAGCATCTCGTCCGGATCCAAGGCGCCCGGCGAGCGCGCACATCGTCAGGATAGGGACGGAGAACGTGCGGTCCTTGCCGTAGCGCGCGATGATGGCAGGCGCGAGTTGATCGGGAGCGAGCCCACCGGCGCGTTCAGTAAGCCATGCTTTGGCCTCCTGAAGGGTAGAGCGGAACTTGGCGTCCGCTCCCTGCACCGCGCCGAAAGCGGCCCAGCAGAGCGTGGTTGTGCTAAGGTTGCTGAGGCTGAGTGTGGTGTCGCCCCAGCCGCCGTCGGTGTTCTGATTCTGCGCGAGCCAGTCGAGTCCGCGCGTGATGTGCTCGGCGTGATGTGTGTGACCTTGCTCGCGTTGAACAAGGCTGAGCGCGGTGACGGCAGTGGCGGTGGAGAGCGCGCTGCTGGAAAGTTCGCCGACCCAATGACCATCGGGGCCGAGCGCCGCGAGCAATTCCTGATTCACCCGGGCCACGGCGCGATTGAGTCGTTCTCGATCCAGCGCGGACATCGCGCGGAGATTGCCGGGAAGCACCTGTGATTCGCAATGCGGTTGTTACGGTCGCGCCTCATTCCTTACTCCGATGCGTGACGGAACGGAGTTGGGGTTGTCGAACTTTCACACGCAACGATTCGTATCTCGGGGCGTGGAGCTATGACGAACTTCTCGTATATCGCATTGGATTCGCGGGGTCGGGAGACGCGGGGCGCGCTGGCGGTGGAAAGCCAGCTGGAGGCGGTGCGGCGGTTGAAGGAGATGGGATTTTTCCCAACGAGCGTGACGGCCAGTCGCGCTGAGAGATCGGCGCGCGAACTGACTTTTGGCCGCGGTACGGCGCGGCGCGGATTGTTCAGAACGTCGATTGGTATCCCTCGTTTCCGAGCGAGGGTGAGGTCGCGAGCGGTGCTGACCTTTACCCGACAGATGGCGACGTTGCTGGAGGCGGGCATGCCGCTGACGCGTGGGTTGAAATTGATTCAGGATCAGGATTGCGACCCGGGGTTGCGAAGGGTGATTGCGGAGGTGCTGGCGTCGATTGAAGGCGGATCGTCATTCAGCGAGGCGCTTGCGTTCCACCCGCGAGTGTTCAACCGGCTCTACGTGCAGATGGTGAAGGCGGGAGAATTGAGTGGCGCGCTGGACGTGGTGCTGGCGCGGTTGGCGACGTTCATGGAAAAGGCTCATCGACTGAAGAGCCGAGTGACGACGGCGATGGTTTATCCCGCGGCGGTGTTGTGTGTGGCGGTTGCGGTCATCGTGTTGCTGATGGTGGTGTTGGTGCCGAAGTTCGAGGAGATTTTCAACGGCCTGATGAACGGGCGTCCGCTCCCCGCGTTCACGATGATGGTCATCAACTTCAGCCGCTTGATGCAGCAGCATTTTGTGGCGTTGCTGGCGGGGGTCGTGGTGACTTTCTTTGGCGTGAAGCTGTTGCTGGGCACGCCTCCGGGACGCGCGATGTTCGATCGGTTGAAGTTGCGTCTTCCTGGGGTGGGAACGGTGATTCGCAAGGCGATTGTGGCTCGGGTGACGCGCACGTTGGGGACGTTGCTCAGCAGTGGTGTGCCGATCTTGCAGGCGTTGAATATCGTGAAAGAGACGGCGAGTAATGCGTTGGTGAGCCGAGCATTGGCCGATGTTCACACGAGCGTGAGGGAAGGTGAGACGGTGACGATTCCGCTGAAGGCGTCCGGAGTGTTTCCAGCAGTCGTGATCGGAATGGTGGACGTGGGCGAGCAGACAGGCGCGTTGCCCGAAATGCTCCTGAAGATCGCGGACAACTACGACGAGGAAGTCGACGATGCGACGTCGGCGATGACATCGCTGCTGGAGCCGGTGATGATCGTGTTCCTCGCGCTGGTGGTGGGGACGATTGTGGTCGCGCTGTTCCTGCCAATCATTGACATCATGATTAATTCTGACACTCCACGGCCCGACGCGGCGGAGTGAAATCGAAAACGTTTCGATTCACATCCGCCGCGTTCGGGCACAAGGTTGTTACTCCCGACCTGCTGCGGCGATGAACGGTTTCAACTCGTCCATCAGCTTCGCGAAGCCTTCAAGTGTGACCTGCTGCGCGCCGTCGCTCCAAGCCTCGGCTGGATTCGGGTGGACTTCGATGAGTAACGCATCCGCGCCCATCGCGACGGAGCCTTTGCACATGGCGGTGACGAGGTCGGCACGGCCAGCACCCTGGCTGGGATCGATGACGACCGGGCAGTGGGATTCCTTCTTGAGGATGGGAATCGCGCCGAGGTCGAGCAGGTTCCGGGTGTAAGTCTCGAACGTGCGCACGCCGCGTTCGCAGAACATGAGGTTCGGGTTTTCGTTCGCGAGGATGTATTCGCCGGCGAGCAGCCATTCCTCGATCTTCATCGAGAGGCCGCGCTTGAGCAGGACGGGCTTGCCGATCTTCACGACGGCGATGAGGAGTTGGAAGTTCTGTGCGTTGCGCGTGCCGATCTGGAGGATGTCCGCGTAATCGGCAACGAGTTCCACATGCTGTTCGGAGAGCAGTTCCGTGATGATGGGCAGGCCGGTTTCCTTCCGCGCCTTGGCGAGCAGCTTCAGGCCCTTCTCGCCGAGTCCCTGGAATTCATAGGGCGACGTGCGGGGCTTGAACGCTCCGCCGCGCAGGATGGTGGCACCGGCTTTCTTCACGGCGTGCGCGGTGGTCATGAGCTGCTTCTCGCTCTCAACGGAGCATGGACCGGCCATGACCTGAAACTTCTTCCCGCCGATGACCACGCCGCGCGCGTTGACGGTGGAGTTGGCCTTGTGCGCCTCGCGGCTGACGAGCTTGTGGCGTTTCTGCACGGGGATGACGCTTTCGACCTGCGGCCACGACGAGAGGACCTCAAGTGTGCGATGGGTGCGTTCGTCGCCAATGGCACCGATGACGGTGTGGGCGACGCCGCGCATGATGTGCGGTTTGTAGCCGAGGCGTTTGATTTCCTTCACGACGATACCTTCGTCTTTCTTCGCGATGTTCGGTTTGAGCACAATAATCATAGGTTTTGGGAATAAAAAAACCGCAGGTGATAAACCTGCGGTTGGGCTTGATTGAGATCGATTTAAGACAGCCAACAGCACAGGTTGTTCGGACGGTAATAAAAGCCGCCGAACCACCGGTCGCTAAAACAAAAACCAAAAGGCTGCACGTCGCGACGATAACGATATTGTTCGCTGAGTCAATTTCTGAGTCAGTCTCCCCTAATTCGAGCTGGAAACACGCTCGCCCGCCCACCGTCACTGGGTCTCTCGTGTTCATAAGCCCGCATTTCCCTACTGCTTGCGATTCGACTGGGGAAATCTGCGGTGGTTGATGAGGCTCGGGGGGATGGGAGGCAAAATAAAAGAGAAAACCGTTGACACTCACAGGCAACTTTTCTACTTTCTGCGCCCAGTCATTGGGCCGGAAAGAGTAAAAGACCGTGAGCCCTATTGGCTTTTCATGGTGGAAAAGCCGGGGTTCGTGGTGTTTTGTCGTTTGGTCCGGGCATTTGGTTAAGTCCGGCTTCCGCCCATGTAGCTCAGTTGGCAGAGCACGTCCTTGGTAAGGACGAGGTCATCGGTTCGATCCCGATCATGGGCTCCAGACTGCTAGTAACGAACGATTAAACGAAAACACAACTAAACGAACGCAGGAGATAGCAATGGCAAAAGAGAATTTTCAACGCACGAAACCGCACGTTAACGTCGGAACGATTGGTCACGTCGACCATGGTAAGTCCACTCTGACGGCGGCAATCGTCGAAGTGCAGCATCGCAAGGGCATGGCTCCGGCGATCAGCTATGCTGATATCACCAAGGGTGGTACCGTTCGTGACGAAACCAAGACGGTCACCATCGCGGTCTCTCACGTCGAATACGAGAGCCCGAATCGCCATTATGCCCACGTTGACTGCCCTGGTCACGCGGATTATGTGAAGAACATGATCACGGGTGCTGCGCAAATGGACGGCGCGATTCTGGTTGTCAGCGCTGCTGACGGTCCGATGCCTCAGACTCGTGAGCACATTCTGCTCGCCCGTCAGGTTGGTGTTCCTGCGATCGTTGTCTTCCTGAACAAGGTTGACCTCGTTGATGACAAGGAGCTTCTTGACCTTGTCGACATGGAAATCCGTGACCTGCTCACGAAATATGGTTTCCCTGGTGACAAGACCCCGATTGTTCGTGGTAGCGCGACGGCGGCGATGGCTGCGAAGCCCGAAGGCGAGAAGGCGATCGCTGAATTGCTCGAAGCGATTGATACGTTCATCCCGCTGCCGACTCGCGAAGTCGACAAGCCGTTCCTGATGTGCGTTGAGGACGTCTTCAACATTGAAGGTCGCGGAACGGTCGTGACTGGTCGTGTCGAGCGTGGTGTCTTGAATCGCATGGACGAAGTCGAAATCGTTGGTCTTGGTGAGACTCGCAAGACGACGGCGACGGACATTGAAATGTTCCGCAAGTTGCTCGACAAGGCTGAAGCTGGCGACAACGTCGGTATTCTTCTGCGTGGCACGAAGAAGGAAGAAGTTGAGCGTGGAATGGTGCTCGCAAAGCCGGGTTCCATCAAGCCGCACACCAAGTTCAAGGCTGAGGTTTATGTCCTCTCCAAGGATGAAGGTGGCCGTCATACGCCGTTCTTCAACAAGTATCGTCCTCAATTCTACTTCCGTACCTCGGATGTCACTGGTAACGTGACTCTCCCGGCTGGTGTGGAAATGGTGATGCCGGGTGACAATGTCTCGGTGGAAGTTGAAGTGATCGCTCCGGTCGCCATGGAAAAGGGTCAGCGCTTCGCGATTCGCGAAGGTGGTCGAACCATTGGTGCCGGTCGCGTCGCTGAAGTTGTTTCCTAATACTCTTCTGCAATTGTGGGAGGGCGGAGGCGCAAGCCTCCGCACTCCTTTTTGCTCTCGGAGAATCGAGACATTGAAATGAAACACGGCGGTCAGTACGGCGTTAGCTCAATTGGTAGAGTAGCGGTCTCCAAAACCGTTGGTTGGGGGTTCGAGTCCCTCACGCCGTGCCAGCTCGGCCAATCGGCTCCAGAAGCCGGAGGGGTGGCAGAGTGGTCTATCGCGGCGGTCTTGAAAACCGCTTTGGCTTAACCGCCAACGGGGGTTCGAATCCCTCCCCCTCCGCCAAATAAACATGAAAGATTATACGCAAATCCTAATCTGGGCGGGCATCTTTGGCTTCGTCTTCATTGTGCTGTGGCTCACGGGCAATTTGGTGAAGCTCCGCAATTACGTGCTGGAAACCCGCGAGGAGTTGCGGAAGTGCACGTGGCCGACGGTGGATGAATTGAAAGGTTCGACGGTCCTCGTCGCGATTTCAATTGTCCTTCTCGGAGTATTTACGGTGATCGTCGATTACGCCCTGGTCTTGTTCGTGAACTGGATGGCGAGAATTTAACGGACGAAAGCAATCGCATCATGCAAAGCCAGTGGTTTGTCATTCATACTCTGTCGGGCCAGGAGCAGAAGGTCAAAGACAGCATCGAGAAACGCCTCAAGGCTGAGGAGATGGGTGAGTATATCAAGGAAGTGCTCGTGCCCATGGAGAAGGTGGCTGAAGTGCGTGGTGGAAAAAAGACGGTCAGCACTCGCAAGCTTCACCCTGGCTATGTCTACATTGACATGGCGCTGCTGGATGAAAGCCGCCGTGTTCTCGACAAGCCCTGGTATTTCATTCGTGAAACCCCAGGCATTATTGGATTTGTTGGCGGCGAGCGTCCGATTGCGGTGACGCCGGATGAGATTGCTGTCATTAAGGCAACGGTTTCTGAGTCCGAAGACACCGAGCGTCCCAAGGTCAATTTCCAGGTGGGCGAAACCATCAAGATTAACGACGGTCCGTTCCTGAACTTCAGCGGTGTCATCGAGGAAATCGAACCTGAGCGCGGCAAGCTGAAAGTTACCGTCAATATTTTTGGCCGGAATACTCCTGTGGAATTGGAGTATTGGCAGGTCGAGAAGGCCTGAGCAGGCTCTCTACAAGAGGCGAATTTCGCAGAACGTTTTCAACACAATTTGAGTTATGGCTAAGAAAGTTACTGGACAGATTAAGTTGCAGATTCCTGGTGGACAGGCGAACCCCGCACCGCCGGTCGGTCCCGCCCTCGGTCAGCAGGGCGTGAACATCATGGCGTTCTGCAAAGAATTTAACGCTGCGACGAAGAATTCAGCCGGATTGGTGATTCCGGTTGTGATCACGGTGTATCAAGACAAGTCTTTCACATTCATCACCAAGTCTCCGCCGGCTTCTGTGCTTCTGAAGAAGGCGGCCGGCATTGCTTCTGGATCCAAGACACCGAACAAAGACAAGGTCGGCAAGGTCACCAAGAAACAGGTGATGGAGATCGTGAAGATGAAGTTCAACGATATGAACGCAACCAACGAGGAGGCTGCGTTCCGGATTGTTTCGGGCACCGCCCGGAGCATGGGAATCGAAGTCCTCGGCTAACTAAACCTAAACGCGGGAGAGCCACGGCTCGTTTGCACCGCTCAATAAAATGCCCAGCAAAAGATACAAAAAAGCATTGGAACAGGTGGATGCGACGAAGTCGTATTCGCTGAAGTCCGCCGTCGAAGTCCTGGCCAAGTTTCCGAAGGCCAAGTTCAACGAGACGGTTGATCTCGCATTTCGTCTTGGTGTTGATCCGAAGCAATCTGCCCAGATGGTGCGTGGCACCGTTCCGCTTCCTCACGGCAGCGGCAAGACGGTTAAAGTGCTCGTTTTCGCCAAGAACGGTCCTGCTGCCGATGCTGCCAAGGCGGCCGGTGCGGAATTCGTTGGCTTCGACGACATGATTAAGAAGTGCGTCGAAGGCTGGACTGATTTCGATGTCGCGATCGCGACTCCTGACGCGATGAGTGAAGTGCGTAAGCTGGGTAAGGTTCTCGGTCCCCGCGGCCTGATGCCGAATCCTAAGACTGGCACCGTGACTGACGACACTGCGAAAGCTGTGAAGGAAGTGAAAGCTGGCCGTGTCGAGTTCAAGATCGACAAGGCTGGAAACATTCATGTTCCCGTTGGTAAGGCGTCGTTCAATATCCAACAGTTGGAAGAAAACGCCCGCGCGGTGATCGAAGCGGTTGCGAAGGCTCGTCCTTCCACCACCAAGGGTGATTACCTGCAAAGCTGCACGTTGTCTGCCACGATGAGTCCGCCGGTGCGAGTTGACCTCAAGGAATTCGCCGCCATCAAGTAAACCTTTATCTGCTCAATATCATGCGCGCCGAAAAACAGAACATTTCCGCCGAGTATATCGCCCGGCTCAACGCCTCCCCATTCTTCATCGTGGTCGACTATCAAGGCTTGAAGGTCGGGCCCATCACGGAACTCCGAAAGCGCCTCTTCAAGGTGGGTGCGGAAATGCACGTGGTGAAGAACTCGATCTTCCGCATTGCCGCCAAGGAAGCCGGTGTGGCTGACTTGACCGGAACCTTGGCTGGCCAGCTGGCTGTGGTGACGGGCCGTCAGGACGTCTCCGCTGCCGCGAAGGTTCTCAAGACGTTTTCCTCCGAGTTCGAGAAGCCGAAGCTGAAGTTCGGTTATCTGAACAGTCAGCGGATGGAGAGCCAGGATATCATTACCCTGGCTGACCTCCCGAGCATCGAAGTCCTGCGTGCGAAGCTGCTGGGCTTGATCAATACTCCGGCGACCACTCTCGCCCGGATCATCAACACGCCTGCGACCCAGCTGGCGCAAGTCATCAAGGCCAAATCCGAGAAGGCCTGAACCAATTTGGCGTCCGGCGGAGTCAGGGCATCGTATGAAATGCCCGGCCCGCCGGTGCCTCAGTTTTCCTGTTCGCCTGCTGGCGGATGGGAGCAACAAACAACAAACAACAAATAGAGTGAATCGTCGGTTCGCGGCTGCGAACTCAAATCTGCCGGGGCTCCGGTGGGCGACGAGACTGAAAGGTAAAAATGGCTGACATCGCCAGCATTGTAGATCAACTGAGCAAATTGACCGTGGTTGAAGCCGCGGATCTCGTGAAGAAACTCGAAGAAGCCTGGGGCGTGACTGCCGCTGCTCCTGTGGCTGTTGCCGCTGCTGGTGGCGCTGCCGCCGGTGCTGCTGCTCCTGCTGCGGAAGCCAAGGATGCCTTCGACGTGATTCTTGAATCCGTCCCCGCCGACAAGAAGATCGCTGTGATCAAAGTCGTGCGCGAAGTGAAGGCTGGACTCGGTCTGGCGGAAGCCAAGGCCCTTGTCGAAGGTGCCCCGAAGCCCGTGCTCGAAGGTGCCAACAAGGCCGATTCCGACGCTGCCAAGAAGAAGCTCGAGGAAGCCGGCGCGAAGGTTACCCTCAAGTAAGTTTGAATACGCCGGGGCGGTGAGCTGTCTCACCGCCCTTGGCGAATTCAATTTTCCTTTGCAGACGGAAGTCGTCTCGGGAGAGTTGGAAATGCGGTGAGCCAGCCGCGAGACAGCAAAAACTACGGATACTGATAAGAGCGGACACAATTTTGGATTTCGGCAAGTTTCCCGCAAACGCGGGGCACTTGCCTTCTGTCGTTTCAGATAATTAACGGTCTGGCGGGTGCCAGCCAAACTCGAAAAGAAAATGCCATCGCGAGCCAACGAACGTATCAACTTCGGGAAAATCAAAGAGATCATCGCTCCGCCGAATCTCATCGAATTGCAGACGAATTCCTACGTGGAGTTCCTGCAGCTCGAGACCGCGCCAACGAAGCGCAAGAACGTCGGTCTGCAGGCCGTGTTCAAGGAAGTTTTTCCGATTGAAAGTTACGATGGCAAGGTTGTCCTCGATTATCATAGCTACGACATTGGCGAGCCCAAGAATGACTGGCTGGAGTGCTTGCGCGAAGGCATCACGTTTGGCGCTCCGCTTTACGTCACCTTCCTGTTGAAGGAAGAAAAGGGCACGAAGGAAGAGAAAGTGTTCATGGGCGAACTTCCGCTCATGACTCCGCAGGGCACGTTCGTCATCAACGGCGCCGAGCGCGTGATTGTCAGCCAGCTGCATCGTTCCCCGGGCCTCGCGTTCGAAGCGACCCAGCACCCGAACGGCAAGATGCTCCACAGCTTCCGCATTATCCCGGATCGCGGTTCCTGGTACGAAGCGCAGTTCGACACGAGCGATCTTCTTTACGTGTATCTCGACCGTAAGAAACGCCGCCGGAAATTTCTCACAACGACCTTCTTCCGTGCGCTCAACTTCCTCGATACGGATGACAAGAAGAAGGGCACTGGCTCCGATGCGGACATCCTCAAGATGTTCTATGACATCGAAGACATCAGTGTGAAGGAAGCTGAGAAGCTCGAAGACATCGGCAACAAGGTTCTCATCGAGGACGCCATCGATCCCGACAAGGGCGTCGTGGTGGCCCGTGCGTTCGAGCCGCTCTCCAAGGCGGTCGTCAAGCAGATCGCCGAACTCGGCGTCAACAAGATCAAGGTCGTGGATACCACTGCGGATGATGGCATCATCATCAAGTGCATGAAGAAGGATCCGACCAAGGACGAAGAGGAAGCGTTGAAGGATATCTATCGCCGCCTCCGCCCTGGGGATCCGCCGACGGCTGCCAACGCTCGTGCGTTGATCAAGCGCCTGTTCTTCGATCCGAAGCGCTACGATCTCGGACGCGTCGGTCGTTACAAGATCAACCAGAAGCTCGGTCACGACGACAAGAACGACTCGCGCATTTTGACCAAGCAGGACTTGATCTCCGCGACCAAGTATCTCCTCCGCTTGAAGAAGGGCGAGGGTTCGCTGGACGACATCGATCACTTGGGCAGTCGCCGCATTCGTACTGTGGGTGAATTGCTCGCCAACCAGTGCCGTGTCGGTCTGGCGCGCACCGAGCGTCTGGTGAAGGAGCGCATGACTCTCTTCGATCAGGGTCTCGAAACGATGACTCCGCAGAAGCTGATCAATCCGAAGGCGTTGAGCGCGGTCATCCGCGACTTCTTCGGTCGCAGCCAGCTCTCGCAGTTCATGGATCAGATTAATCCGCTCGCGGAACTGACCCACAAGCGCCGCTTGTCGGCTCTCGGGCCTGGCGGTCTCTCACGTGATCGTGCCGGCTTCGAAGTCCGTGACGTGCATCCGTCGCACTACGGCCGTATCTGCCCGGTTGAAACTCCTGAAGGTCCGAACATCGGTCTGATCGCGTCGCTGGCGACCTTCGCCCGCGTCAATGACTTCGGCTTCCTCGAAACGCCTTACCGCAAGGCCGAGAAGGGTCGTGTCACCACGCATCTCGACTACCTCACGGCGGATCGCGAAGAGAACTACATCGTTGCTCAGGCGAATGCTCAGATCGACGACAAGGGTCACTTCACGACCAAGACTGTCACATGCCGTTGCAAAGGTGACTTCATCGATGTCGAGCCTGAGAAGGTTGACTACATGGACGTCTCGCCGAAGCAGCTTGTGTCCGTTGCTGCATCGTTGATTCCGTTCTTGGAGCACGACGACGCGAACCGCGCGTTGATGGGTTCCAACATGCAACGCCAGGCAGTGCCGCTGCTCATCACTGAGGCGCCGCTGGTGGCGACAGGCTTGGAAGAGCGGGTTGCCCGGGATTCACGCGCCGTGCTGGTTGCGGAAGAGGCTGGCAAGGTCGCATCCGTCACTGGCAGCCAGATCATTATCACCGAGAAGGGTGACCTTCCCGAGGGCAAGAAGAAGATCAAACACGATCCGGCCAACGGCGTTTACGTGTATCCGGTGCGCAAATTCATGCGCTCGAATGCGGCCACCTGCATCAACCAGAAGATTCTGGTCGAGAAGGGTGACAGCATCAAGAAGGGCCAGGTCATCGCCGACGGTCCTTGCACGCAAGGCGGAGAGCTCGCTCTCGGTCGTAACGTGCTGGTCGCGTTCATGCCGTGGAACGGTTACAACTTCGAGGATGCGATCCTGATCAGCGAACGCATCGTTAAAGACGACATCTTCACCTCGATTCACATCGACGAGTTCGAAGTGGGCGCCCGCGATACTAAGCTCGGGCCTGAGGAAATCACTCGCGACATTCCGAACCTCGGCGATGAAGCGCTCAAGAACCTCGGCACGGACGGCGTCATTCGCGTCGGTGCGGAAGTGAAGCCGGGCGACATTCTCGTCGGCAAGATCACGCCGAAGTCCGAAACTGAACTCGCGCCGGAAGAACGGTTGCTTCGCGCCATCTTCGGTGAAAAGGCCGCGGACGTGAAAGACACGTCGCTGAAGGTTCCTTCGGGAACCTACGGCATCGTCATGGACGTCAAGGTTTCCTCGAAGAAGGAACGCGACGCGCGCGATGAAAAGCCTGTGGTGACTTCTGACGTTAAGAAGGCTTCCAAGCAGGTTCAGGAAGAATACAAATCGAAGATGGACGAGTTGCGCGAGCAGTTGACCGAAGCGCTCTCGAACATTTTGCTCGGTGAAAAGATTCCGCTCGATGTCGTGAACAGCGAGACGGGCGAGATCATCATTCCTGCGAACCGCAAGATTACAAAGACGCTGCTGCGCAAGCTGGCGCAGGTGTACGATCGCATCGAGATCGACCCGTCGCCGATTCGCAACAAGATCAACGAGATCATTGGTCAGTTTAAGAAGAAGTTCGACGACATCCAGATGCAGCACGACCAGGAAGTCGAACGCGCGGAAGCGGGCGACGAAGTCGATGTTGGAATCATCAAGCAGGTGAAGGTCTACATCGCCTCGAAGCGTAAGCTCTCGGTCGGTGACAAGATGGCCGGTCGCCACGGGAACAAGGGCGTCGTCGCCAAGATCGTTGCCGAAGAGGACATGCCGTTCCTCGACAACGGAACGCCGGTCGACATCGTGCTGAACCCGCTGGGCGTGCCTTCGCGCATGAACGTCGGACAGGTCTTGGAAACGCACTTGGGCTGGGCAGCGAAGCTGCTCGGCTTGAAGTTCGCCACGCCGGTCTTTGACGGCATCAAGGAAAAGGATATCCGCGGATATCTCAAGGAAGCCGAGCTTCCGGAGCATGCGAAGATCAAGTTGAACGATGGTCGCACGGGCGATTCGTTCGACCAGGAAATCGTCGTCGGCTACATCTACATGATGAAGCTGGGCCATTTGGTGGCGGACAAGATTCACGCCCGTGCTGTCGGTCCCTACTCGCTCGTTACCCAGCAGCCGCTGGGCGGCAAGGCGCAGTATGGCGGTCAGCGCTTCGGCGAAATGGAAGTGTGGGCGATGGAAGCCTACGGTGCAGCCTACACGCTGCAGGAACTTCTCACCGTCAAATCGGACGACGTTCAAGGCCGCACGCGCATTTACGAGAGCATCGTGAAGGGCGACAACTGCCTCGAAGCCGGCATTCCGGAATCCTTCAACGTTTTGGTGAAGGAAATGCAGTCGCTCGGTCTCGATGTGAAGGTTGGTTATTCCAACCCTGTCGATCAGCCCGCGACCCCGCAAACGGCGTTGGCCAACCTCGGTAACTAGTTCTCAGGCGGACAAAGAAAAATCGTTGAACCTATGATCAACACGAAAGAATCCACTCGCGAATTGCTCGGCCTCGACAAGGTTAACCAGGTTGACCATGTCGCCATTGCCGTCGCCTCCCCCGAGTCCATCCGCTCCTGGTCCAAGGGCGAAATCAAGAACCCTGAAACCATCAATTACCGCACGTTCAAGCCCGAGAAGGGCGGCCTCTTCTGCGAGCGCATTTTCGGTCCCGTGAAGGACTGGGAATGTTCCTGCGGAAAGTATAAACGCATCAAGCATCGTGGCGTCGTCTGCGATCGTTGCGGTGTCGAAGTCACGCTGGCTCGCGTTCGTCGTGAGCGCATGGGTCACATCGAGCTCGCGGTGCCGGTCTCGCACATCTGGTTCTTCAAGTGCATGCCGTCCCGCATTGGTCTCGTGGTGGACGTGACGGCACGAAATCTCGAGCGCGTGATCTATTACGAGGATTACCTCGTGATCGATCCCGGCTCCACTCCGTTGAAGCTGCATCAGCTGCTCAGCGAACATGAGTATCGTGAAGCCCGTGAGACGTACGGAGCGGACGCGTTCGTTGCGAAGATGGGTGCCGAAGCCGTGCGTGATGCGCTGGCTCGCGTTGATCTTCCGAACTCGGTCAAGGAACTCGAGATCGGGATGACCGAGACGAAGAGCAAGCAGATCCGTAAAAAGATTGCCAAGCGCATCAAGCTGCTCACCGCGTTCCACGTACATAAGGTTCGTCCGGAATGGATGATCCTCACGGTGCTGCCCGTGATCCCGCCGGACCTCCGTCCGCTGGTTCCGCTGGAAGGTGGCCGTTTCGCCACGTCGGATCTGAACGATCTCTATCGCCGTGTCATCAACCGTAACAACCGGTTGAAGAACCTGCTTCAGCTCAAGACGCCGGAAGTCATCATCCGCAACGAGAAGCGCATGCTTCAAGAAGCGGTGGACGCGCTCTTCGACAATGGTCGTCATGGTCGCGCCGTCACCGGCGCGGGCAATCGTTCGCTCAAGTCGCTCTCGGACATGCTCAAGGGCAAGTCCGGTCGCTTCCGTCAGAACTTGCTCGGCAAACGCGTCGACTACTCCGGTCGCTCCGTCATCGTCATCGGTCCGGAACTCAAGCTCAACCAGTGCGGTCTTCCCAAGAAGATGGCGCTCGTGTTGTTCGAACCGTTCATCATCCGCCGCTTGAAAGAGCTCGGCTACGTGCACACGGTGCGCAGCGCCAAGAAGATGATCGAACGCCAGTCGCCCGAAGTTTGGGACATTCTGGACGAAGTCACCCGCGGACATCCAGTACTGCTCAACCGCGCTCCGACGCTCCATCGTCTGTCGATTCAGGCGTTCGAGCCGATGCTCATCGAAGGTGAGGCCATCCGCATTCACCCGCTGGTCTGCACCGCGTACAACGCCGACTTCGATGGCGACCAGATGGCCGTGCACGTGCCACTGTCGGTCGAAGCTCAGATGGAAGCGCGCCTGCTCATGATGGCGCCGTTGAACATCTTCAGCCCGTCGAGCGGCAAGCCAATCATGACGCCGACGCAGGACATTACGCTCGGCTGTTACTACCTGACTGCGGAGCCTCGCACGATCGGCCATAAGAAGGCCGGCAAGCCGATGCTCTTCGGTTCAAAGCAGGAAGTGCTCTACGCCCATTCTGATGGCGCCATTAGAACGCATGACCGCGTCATTCTCGCGAATCCCGATCTCGGAAAGAAGACCGAGTACGGAAACATGGAGAAGCGGGTCATCGAAACCACGGTTGGCCGCGTTATCTTCAGCGAAATCTGGCCTGAGGAAATGGGCTTCCCGAACATTGTCGTCGGCAAGGCGCAGCTCGGAACCTTGATCTGGAAGTGCTACAAGATCTGCGGCCACGAGAAAACGGTCGTCACTCTCGATCGCCTCAAGGAACTTGGCTTCCGCGAAGCGACCCAGGCGGGCGTCTCCATCGGTATCGATGACATGATCATCCCGAAGGAGAAGAGCCACGAGATCGAAACGGCGCAGAAATTAATCGGCGAAGTGGAGAAGCAGCATCGCAAAGGTGTCATCACCTCCGGCGAGCGCTACAACAAGATCGTCGACATCTGGACGCATTGCACCGACCAAATCTCCGGCGTCATGCTCCGCACGTTTGACCAAAATCAGGGCAAGAAGGAATACAATCCGATCAGCCTGATGGTGGACTCCGGCGCGCGGTAACAAACAGCAGGTGCGTCAGCTTGTCGGTCTCCGCGGTCTGATGGCCAAGCCGAGCGGCGAAATCATCGAGAAGCCGATTCTTTCGAACTTCCGTGAAGGTCTTACGGTGCTCGAGTACTTCATCTCGACCCACGGTGCCCGTAAGGGTCTGGCGGATACGGCGCTCAAGACGGCTGACTCCGGTTACATGACCCGCAAACTGGTTGACGTTTCGCAGGACGTGATCATCCGCGAGGAAGATTGCGGCACTTCGAACGGCATCTGGGTGACGGCGGTTTACGAAGGCGAAGACGAAATCGTGAAGCTCAGCGAGCGTCTGGTGGGCCGTTGCTCTTGCGATGACATCCACGATCCGCTCAATCCGAAGCATTCGCTCGTCAAGGCCAACGACGAACTTGATGAAATCAAGTCGAAGGCGGTTGAAAACGCCGGCATTGAGCGTGTGAAGATTCGCTCCGTGCTGACTTGCGAATCCAAGCAGGGCATTTGCATGAACTGCTACGGACGCAACCTCGCCACCGGTGCCCGCGTGAAGCTGGGTGAAGCGGTGGGCATCATCGCGGCGCAGTCCATCGGTGAACCCGGAACGCAGCTCACCATGCGTACGTTCCACACGGGTGGTGTCGCCGCCGGCCAGTTCAAGCAGCCGATGATCAAGCCGAAGCACGACGGTGTCGTTCGCTACAACGAAATCCGCTGCGTCGAACTCGAAGACGGCAACAACATCGTTCTTAACAAGAACGGCTCAATCAGCATCTGCACTGACGAAGGACGCGAACTCGAAGCTCACAACATTGTGATCGGTTCCGTCATCTCCGTGGCCAATGGCCAGAAGGTCAAGAAGGGCGACACGCTCGTCCAGTGGGATCCTTACAATGTTCCGATTCTCTCGGAGAAGGCGGGCAAGGTGAAGTTCCACGACATCATCGATGGCGTCACCATGCGTCAGGAGATGGATCAGGCGACGGGTCAGGAAACGATTTTGATCATCGAGCACAAGGAAGATTTGCATCCGCAGATCATCATCCTCGACGACCACAACGAACCGATCGCGAGCTATCCGATTCCGTCGGGCGCGCACGTCGTGGTGGAAGAAGGCGACAAGATCGTTGCCGGTACGCTGATGGCCAAGACGCCGCGTAAGAGCGCGAAGACAAAGGACATCACCGGCGGTCTGCCGCGTGTGGCCGAGCTGTTCGAAGCCCGTCATCCGAAGGACGCGTCCGAGATCTCCAAGATCGACGGCGTGGTGGACTTTGGACCGAGCGTTCGCGGCAAGCGCTGCATCGTCATCAAGGATCCTCAGACTGGCACCGAAGAGGAACACCTCATTCCGATCGGCAAGCACGTCATTGTGTTCAAGGGCGACTTCGTCAAGAAGGGCCAGCAGCTCACGGAAGGTCCGATTGATCCGCACGAGATCCTGGACATCTGCGGCCCGCAAGAGCTGCAGGAGCACTTGGTCAACGAAGTGCAGGAAGTTTATCGTCTCCAGGGCGTGACGATTAACGACAAGCACATCGAAATCATCGTCCGCCAGATGCTCCGCAAGGTTCGCATCACGGAGCCGGGTGACACTATGTTCCTGTGGGGCGAACAGATCGACAAGATCGACTTCGACAACGAGAACCAGCGCGTCGAGAAGATGGGTGGAAAACCCTCCGAAGCGCAGCCGGTGCTCCTTGGCATCACCAAGGCGTCGCTGGAAACGGAATCGTTCCTCAGTGCAGCGAGCTTCCAGGACACGACACGTGTTCTCACCGAAGCTGCCACGATGAGCCGCGTCGACTACCTCCACGGCTTCAAGGAAAACGTGATCATGGGTCACATCATTCCTGCCGGCACCGGTTTCGGAAACCACCGCAAGGTGAAGCTGAAACCGCTGGTGGAAATCGAAGAAGAACCAATGCAACCGGAAACTTCTCCGCTGGCTGAGGAGCCGGTGGCAGGCTGAAACCGAGTGTTTCAGCGAAAGAACAAATACTTGTTGCAACCAACACCTTAACTGCTAATAATCCGCGCTCCGTTTCTCTAAGTTCAGGGAAACGGAGCCAATTTTACAAAGAAATGCCGACCATCAATCAACTCGTCCGGAAGGGCCGCACGAAGATTCGAATCAAATCGAAGTCTCCGGCTTTGGAAAACTCACCGTTTCGCCGTGGTGTCTGCCTCCAGGTGATGACCCGTACCCCCAAGAAGCCCAACTCGGCGATGCGCAAGGTCGCCAAGGTTCGTTTGACGAATGGCTTCGAGGTGATCGCCTACATTCCTGATGAAGGCCACAACCTTCAGGAGCACTCGATCGTTCTCGTCCGTGGTGGTCGTGTGAAGGATCTTCCCGGTGTGCGCTATCACATCGTGCGTGGTTCTCTCGACGCTGCCGGCGTGGAGAAGCGCCGCGTGAGCCGTTCCAAATACGGAGTCAAACGCCCGAAGGCCACGGCGCCGAAGGCATAATTTTTTAACGTTTAAAGACCCCAGACTCTCATGTCACGACGCCGTCAAGCAACCAAGAGGCCCCTGGCCGAAGATCCGAAGTACCGCAGCACACTCGTCACGCGGTTGGTCAACACTGTCATGTGCAGTGGCAAGAAGAACACCGCTGAGCGAATTGTCTACGGTGCGTTCAACCAGCTTTCTGAAACGAATGCCGGAGCGAACCCGTTGGACATCCTCCAGCGTGCCGTTGACAACGCAAAGCCTCGTCTTGAGGTGAAGGCTCGCCGTGTCGGTGGTGCGACCTATCAGGTCCCGATGGAAGTGACCTCGGACCGTCAGGCGTCATTGGCGCTTCGCTGGATTGTTGATTTCGCGGATGGCCGCAAGGGCATTCCGATGATGAAGGCGCTCGCCGCTGAAATCATGGAAGCGTATCAAGGGCAGGGGAATGCCATTCGCAAGCGCGACGAAGTTCACAAGATGGCGCAGGCAAACAAGGCGTTCGCTCATTTCCGCTGGTAACATCGTTTTTCCTGACGCCCCGCAGGCGGAAACCTCGGGGCGTTTTTATTGTAACCCTCAGTCGCAATCAGTCATGCAAGACAAGTCGCCCAATTCGCCAAACCGGCAGTACACGCTGGAACGGACCCGCAACATCGGTATTGCCGCACACATCGATGCCGGCAAAACGACGACCACCGAGCGTATCCTCTTTTACACCGGTCTCATTCACAAGATTGGCGACGTCGATGACGGCAATACCGTGACCGACTGGATGGAGCAGGAAAAGGAACGCGGCATCACGATTACCTCGGCGGCTGTGACCTGCTTCTGGACGCAGAAATGCGCCAAGGCTGGCGAAGACCAAATCTACAAGGCGTTCAAGGATGTTTCGCACCGCATCAACATCATCGACACGCCCGGTCACGTTGACTTCACGGCGGAAGTCGAGCGCTCGATGCGCGTCTTGGACGGCGCGGTCGCGGTGTTTTGCGGTGTAGCGGGTGTGCAGCCCCAGTCCGAAACGGTCTGGCGCCAGGCGACCAAGTACAAGGTTCCGCGTATCGCGTTCGTCAACAAGATGGACCGCACGGGTGCCAACTTTGACAATGCGCTGAATGACATGCGCACGAAGCTCAAGGCGTATGCTTTCCCAATCTTCCTGCCTATTGGTGCAGAAGATAAGTTTGAAGGTGTTGTCGATATCGTGAACCAGAAGGCGATTGTCTGGGGTCCGGGCGATATCGCCAACGAAGGTCTCAACTACGAGATTAAAGACATTCCTGAAGAGTTGAAGGGCAAGGCTCAGGATGCTTTGAAGGAACTCATCGACGCTGTCTCCAACAAGGACGACGCCATCGCTGAACTCGTTCTCGAAGACAAGCCGATCACGCCTACGATCCTCAAGGCCGCGATTCGTCGCCTGACCTGCAAGATCGAGCTGATTCCCGTGTTGTGCGGTTCCGCCTTCAAGAAGAAGGGCGTGCAGGTGCTCGTTGACTCCGTCATCGATTACCTCCCGAGCCCGCTCGACATTCCTCCGGCCGAAGGCACCGAGCCTGGAACGGACAACGTGGTCAAAGTGGACACGGATGACAGCGCGAAATTCTGTTCGCTCGCTTTCAAACTTTGGACCGATCCTTATGCCGGAAAGCTCGTCTTCTTCCGTGTGTATTCCGGCCATTTGAAGAAGGGTGATACGATCTATAATCCACGCACTCGCAAGCGCGAACGCGTCAGCCGCTTGATGGTTATTCAAGGCAGCGAGCGCAAAGATATCGACTCCGTCTACTCAGGTGACATCGCTGCACTCGTAGGCCTGCGCAACATCACCACTGGTGACACGCTGTGCGATGAGAACTTTGACGTGACGCTGGAACCGCCCACCTTCCCGGAGCCGGTTATCAGCATGGCGGTCGAGCCCAAGACGAAGGCCGATCGCGATAAGATGTCGGAGGGCTTGCAACGTCTGTCGGAAGAAGATCCGACGTTCCGCTGCTTCACCAACGAAGAAACCGGTCAGCTGATCATCGCGGGAATGGGTGAGCTGCACCTGGAAATCATCATCGATCGTCTCAAGCGCGAATTCAAAGTCGAAGCGAACGTCGGCGCTCCGCAGATCGCGTATCGCGAAACGATCACGAAGGATGCGGAAGGCGAAGGCAAATTCATCCGCCAGTCCGGTGGTCGCGGTCAATACGGCCACGCCTGCATTACCATCCAGCCGAATGAAAAGGGCAAGGGCATCGAGATCGAGAACAAGATTGTCGGCGGCGCCATTCCCAAGGAATACGTCGGCGCGGTCATCGACGGTATCGAAGAAGCGATTCGCAGCGGCGTGCATGCCGGTTACCAGATGATCGACATCAAGGCGCAGGTCGTTGACGGCTCGTTCCACGAAGTCGACTCCAACGAACTGGCGTTCAAGATGGCGGGCATCTTCGCGCTCAAGGAAGCGGTCAAGAAGGCCGGTCCGATCATTCTCGAACCGATCATGAAAGTTGAAGTCACGACGCCTGATGAGTACCAGGGTGACTTGCTCGGTGACATCAACCGCCGTCGCGGCACCATTCTTGGCATCGATGCCAAGGCTGGCCAGACCGTGCTCAACGCCCAGGTTCCGCTCGCTGAAATGTTCGGTTATGCCACCGCGATTCGTTCGCTGTCGAAGGGACGCGCCTCCTACTCCATGGAGCCGCTGAATTTCGAACAGGTTCCGAACTCGGTCGAGAAAGCCATTCTCGACACGGCGGCCAAGCGTCCTGCTGCTCGTACTTAATTTCGAGCGACGAAGCATTTTTCAGAAGAGCAACCGGAGCGATTCGGTTGCTCTTTTTGTTTTTGCGGCCGGTCACGAAGTTGAGACTGAAACACGCTCAATTTTAGAATTCTTCGCTTGCCATCACGCGGGGATTTTCGGACTCTCTTGCCCCCGTCGTTTCATGCGCGGTTAGCTCAGTGGTAGAGCATTACCTTGACACGGTAGGGGTCACAGGTTCGAACCCTGTACCGCGCACCATTTCAAATTCTCCTTCACCGGCTTTCTGACCTGCTGCACACTTTGCTCTCCAACTTTATCTATGAGCTTGTTCAATTTGCTTGGTGTAGATCTGGGGGTTCTCGGCACCATTAAAAAACTCGGTGGCGCGCTGGCGGAAGGTCTCGCGGCGGCGGGAGCAAAGGTGGCGGTGCTCGGTCGCAATGCGGAGCGCGGGGAGGCGCGAGTGAAAGCGATTGCCGCGAAAGGCGGGACGGCGGCCTTCTTCAGTGTGGACGCCATCTCGCGTTGCAGCCTCGGCGAAGCGCACGAACAGATCGAAGCCAGGCTCGGTGCGCCGACGATTTTGGTGAACGCTGCGGGTGGCAATGATCCGAAAGTGACGGTCACGGCGGACCACGCGTTTGAACAGATCAAGCTGGAGGACTGGCAGGCGAACTTCGATTTGAACTTGGTCGGTGGCGTGTTGCTGCCGTGCCAGGAGTTCGGTCCATCGATGGCAAAACGCGGTCGTGGCAGCATCATCAACATCGCGAGCGTCTCAGCACATCTGCCGCTCTCACGAGTGGTCAGCTATTCATCGGCGAAGGCGGCAGTACTGAATCTCTCGCTCTTTCTCGCGCGCGAGTGGGCACCGAAAGGCGTCCGGGTGAACACGATTACGCCCGGCTTCTTCCCGGCGGAACAGAATCGCAAGCTGCTCTTCAACGACGACGGTTCGCCGACGCCGCGCACGAAATCGATCTGGGGCCACACGCCGATGGGTCGCTTCGGTGAATCGCAGGAACTCGTGGGCGCGTGCGTATTTCTCGCGAGCCACCAGGCGAGCAGTTTTGTGACGGGCACAGACATCCGCGTGGACGGTGGTTTCCTGAGCCAGACGATTTGAAATCTCAACTTCAACACGATATGAGCGCCTCGCTTCCATTGCTCGCCTCCGCGCAGCCAGCCAATCGCCTTGTTACAGCTGAGCAGGTTTCCGCAGTCGTTACGAAGGCGTTGCCCGCCGACAGTTATCGCGGGAAGCGTGTCCTGCTCGTCGTACCCGACGGCACGCGCACGGCGCCAGTCGGGCTGTTGTTCAAGGCGATTTACGCGGCGATTGGAGGCGTTACCAGCAAGCTCGACATCATCATCGCGCTCGGCACGCACCAGCCGATGACTGAGTCGGAAATTTGCGGACGCTTGGACATCACGCCGGAGCAGCGTGACGCGGAATACAAGCGCGTCGAGTTTATCAACCACGAGTGGGATAATCCCGCGGCGTTGAAGGAAGTCGGGACAATTTCCGCGGGCGAAGTGAGCGAGTTGACCAATGGGCTGTTCTCGATGGACGTGCCGGTGGAAATCAACAAGCGCGTCTTCGACTACAACCAGCTTATCATCGTGGGCCCGGTGTTCCCGCACGAGGTCGTTGGCTTCTCGGGTGGCAACAAGTATCTGTTCCCCGGCATCGGCGGGCCGCGCATTCTGAATTTCTTTCACTGGCTCGGTGCGATGGTGACGAACCCGATGATCATTGGGAACAAGTGGACGCCCGTGCGCCGCGTCGTGGACAAGGCCGGTTCGCTCGTGAAGGTGCCCAAGCTCTGCTTCTGCATGGTCGTCGCGCCGGACAAGTCGCTCTCGGGATTGTTCGCCGGCACGCCGGAAGGCGCGTGGGATCACGCGAGCGAGCTCTCGAAGCAGATTCACATCACCTATGTGGACAAGCCGTTCAAGCAGGTGCTCTCGTGCTGTCCGCCGATGTATGCGGACGTGTGGACTGGCGGCAAGGCGATGTACAAGCTCGAGCCCGTGCTGGCCGATGGCGCGGAGTTAATCATCTACGCGCCGCACATCACCGAGGTGAGCGTGACGCACGGCAAGACGTTGCTCGAAGTGGGTTATCACTGCCGTGATTACTTCCACAAACAGTGGGACAAGTTTAAGAACTATCCTTGGGGCGTGATTGCGCACTCCACACATGTGCGCGGCTTGGGCACGTTCGAGAACGGAGTGGAGAAATGTCGCGTGCAAGTGACGCTGGCGACGCAGATTCCCGAGAGCGTCTGCAAAAAGATCAACTTGGGCTACCGCGATCCAAACAGCATTCGCAAGGAAGACTTCCAGAATCGCGAGCATGAAGGCGTGCTCTTCGTGCCGAAAGCGGGTGAGATGCTTTACCATCTCAAGAACCCGCCGAAGTGGGCGGGGGGCCGGCAGTAAGCGGTAGACAGCTTACGAAAGAAAAAGGCGCGGGTCGTTTGACCCGCGCCTTTCATTTTCAAAGTGCTTCTGTTTGGTCAGTGGCAACCGCAGCTCGGGCCGCAGCCTTCAGCCGGGAAATCTTCAATGGTCGGCACGCGGCCGAGTTCAAACGTCTTGCTGACGTATTGCATCACGGACTCCTGAATCTTGTGCATCTGCTGTTGGGCAGTGAGGAAGTTCGCCGCGACCGGATTGTTCAGCAGGAGTTCGCGGTTCTTCTCGAACTCGGCAATATCATTGTTGTCGAGCTGCGCGCCCATCTGCTGTTTCTGCTGAAGTTCGTCACCCTTCTCCATCACAAGCTGATATTGGGCCTTGGCGGCGTCGTCGCCCATGAAGGCGTCGATGCGCGTGCGAATCTGGCGGAACTCCGGCTGGTCGATGATGGTTTGGCAGAGCTCTTTGGTCTGCTGGATGATGGCCGTTTCTTCAGTGGTTGCTTGCATGGGTCAGTCGTGTTCGTTCGGTTCGTCTGTTACGTTGTTCGCCGAGTTCGCCGGCTCTTGCCTGCCAACGAGCGACAGACGTCAAGACTACAGCATGGAAACCGTGGTGAGGCAAATAATTGCTTGGAGAAACTATGCCGGCGGAGGTGGTGCGAAATACGGAGTGAGTGTGGCTACCAGTTCCGCAGGGAGCCGTTTCGGCTTGTCGTGCAGCGAGGTGCAGACGTGATGCGTGGTGCCTTCGACGAGGGGCGTTCCTTGCGCGTTCTTCACGCGGCAGGCGAAGGTGAGCCGGATGCGTTCAGCCTCCGTAATCCACAGTTCGACCGTCAGCAGGTCGTCATAGCGGGCGGGACCTTTGAAGGTGAGCCGGCATTCGATCACGGGAAATATTGTATCCCGCTCCTGCAGCGCCGCGAAGGTGTGGCCGAGTTCGCGGAAGAATTCCCCCCGGGCAAGCTCCAGGATGTCGAGAAACCGCGAATGATACACATGATTCCCGACGGTGCAGAGCGAGTAGCTGACTCGATGCTGAAAGCGATAGATTTGTCCAGACACGGGACGAGGGTAGAACGAGCTCGGATGGTCGCCAATTGATTTTCCCTGTGGCGCGAAACGCCCGGCGCAGGCTACAACTTCCGCGTCATGTATTCGCCGACGCTGGATGAATTTCAGAAGCTGGCCGCGCAGGGAAACCTGATTCCGGTCACGCGCAAGCTGCTTGCCGACTTTGAGACGCCGCTCTCCGCCTATCGCAAGATTCGCGGCCAGGGCGAGTCGTTCCTCTTCGAGTCCGTCGAGGGCGGTGAACATCTCGGCCGTTACTCCTTCGTGGGCTGCAATCCGCGAGCGATCATTCGTCAGTATGGCGGTCGCATCGAAGTCATCGAAAACGGAAAGGTGGTGGACAAGTTCGCAGTTCCGCGCGAGCCGCAGCCTGACTGCGACAAGTGCGTGAAGGACGGACTGGAAGTCGTGGAGCTTGTGTTGAAGAAATTTCGCGCCGTGCCGCTCCCCGGTTTGCCACGCTTCACCGGCGGCGCCGTCGGTTTCATCGGTTACGAATTCATTCACGATGTCGAACCCGTTGTTCCGCGTCCGGTTCATGATGAGCTCAAGACGCCGACGATGTATTTCCTGATCGCGGACGAGTTGCTGATTTTTGATCGCGTCGCACAAACCATCACTGTGCTGGTGAATGCTGTCGTGGATGAAGCGGCGAATCCGGCCGAGGCCTACGAGAACGCGGTCGGCGAGATCGAACGCCTGGTTTCGTTGCTGGAGCAACCCATCGAGCACGCGCCGGTCACGGTTCCGACCGAGCTGCCGAACGTGCCTTTCGAGTCGAACGTTTCGAAGGACAAGTTCTTCGCGAATGTGCTCAAGGCGAAGGAATACATCACGGCGGGCGACATCATTCAGGTCGTCGGCTCGCAGCGGTTCTCCACGCCCGTCAAAGCGGAGCCGCTGGATGTCTATCGCGCCGCGCGGTCCATCAATCCATCGCCCTATATGTTCCTGCTGGAACTGGAAGGCTTCGCGCTGGTCGGCGCCTCACCGGAGATTCATGTGCGTTGCGAAGACCGCAGCGTGGAGATTCGGCCCATCGCCGGCACGCGCCGGCGCGGTGCCACCGTGGAGGAGGATCTCGCGCTCGAAAAAGAGTTACTCGCGGATCCGAAAGAACGCGCCGAGCACGTCATGCTCGTGGACCTCGCGCGAAACGACATCGGGCGCGTGTGCGATTTCGGCAGCGTGCAGGTGAAGGACTTGATGATCATCGAGCGCTACAGCCACGTGATGCACATCGTGTCGCAAGTGGAGGGTACGCTTTCGAAGGACAAGACGCCCTACGACCTGATGCGCGCCACGTTCCCGGCCGGAACGTTGAGCGGTGCGCCGAAGATTCGCGCGATGCAAATTATCTCGGAGCTGGAACAAACGACGCGCGGGCCGTACGGCGGTTGCGTCGGCTACTTCAGCTTCAATGGTAATCTCGACTGCTGCATCACGATCCGCACGGCGCTGCTGAAGGACGGCAAAGCCTACGTGCAGGCGGGTGGCGGCTGGGTGAATGATTCCACGCCCGAGGCGGAGTATCAGGAGACCGTCAACAAGTCCAAGGCGATGCTGAAAGCGGTGGCGATGGCGGAAGGCTTCGCTGGCGTGCAGTGACGATTGGAACTTGGACTCTGGCGCCTGATTCCCTACTTTCCCTCTCACATTTTTTAAAACCTGAACTACATCTATGAGCGTTCTTATTGTCGGCTCGACAGCCTTGGATTCCATCAAAACCCCCAACGCGGAAAATCCGCGGCTGCTCGGTGGTTCCGCGAGTCACGCGGCGGTGGCGGCCAGTTTCTTCGCGCCGGTGAAGATGGTTGGTGTGGTGGGTGATGATTTTCCGAAGAAGTACGTCACGCTCTACAAGAAGCACGGCATCGATCTTCACGGCCTGCAGGTTCAGGAAGGCAAGACGTTCCACTGGGCGGGAGAGTACGAAGTGAACATGAACAACCGCCGCACGCTCCTCACCGAGCTCGGCGTGTTCGAGAAGTTCACCCCGCACCTGCCCGAGCCGCACAAGAAGAGCGAGTTCGTGCTGCTCGCGAACATCGCCCCGGCGCTCCAGCATCATGTGCTCGACCAGATGTCGCGCCCGAAGTTCGTCGTCGCCGACACGATGGATCTCTGGCTGAACATCGCGCTCGACGACCTGGTTCGCCTGCTCAAGCGCATCGACGGCTTCGTGCTCAACGACAGCGAAGCACATCAATTGACGAAGGAAGACAACGTCTTCGCCGCGATGAAGAAGCTGCACAAGATGGGCCCGAAGTACGTCATCATTAAGAAAGGTTCGCACGGCTCCATTCTCTCCGGCCCAAAAGGCGCGTTCATCTGCCCGGCGTATCCATTGCCGAAGGTGGTCGATCCTACTGGCGCGGGCGACAGCTTCGTTGGTGGCATGATGGGCTACCTCTCGACCGCGCGCGGCGGCATCGACGCGAACATTCGTCGGGCGATGATCTACGGCAGTGTCACGGCGAGCTACTGCTGCGAAGGGTTCGGCCTGACCCGCACCACGAAGGTGAAGCGCGGCGACATCGACAAGCGCGTGAAGGAATTGGAATCGCTGACGAAGTTCTGAGCGGCGCGGCAGGGTCGTCTGCCGGTGGCGGCGGTTAAATGCCGGTGGCGAGGCGCAGTTCCCGTTTCTCGCGTTGCCCTTGAATGCTCACGATGGCTGAGCGTTCCCGTACTTCGACGACGAGGATCTTCACCCGCTCATTGCCCACTTTGATCGTCGCGGATTGCCCGGCGGAAAGTACCGCATCGTTGATTACCGCCTGCCGTTTCTTCTTCGAGGAGACGATTTTGGAAAGCACGAGGTCCGCGCGATTGGTCTGGGATGCGGCCGTCGACGGCTGGACCCGTTTCGGCGCGGCTGGCTTGCGAACCGCTGGCTTGGGTTGCGGAATGTCCGAAGGCGGACGGAGCAGTTTTTCCACTTCGGTGATAAATGATTTCGGGCCGCCGTTCGCGTAGTTCACGTTGCCGAGTCGGTTGCCGGTCGAGTCGATCAAAACCAGCGTCGGGAAACCTTGCACTTGGTATTGTTGCGCCAGCTTCTGGTTCGCCTTCTGCGCGGTGGGAGTGAGCGGCTTCCGTTTTGGGAAATCCACTTCGACCAGCACGAGATTGGTTTGCGCGTAGTTGGTGAAGGCCGGTTTCAGAAACACATCCTTCCGCAGCTTCATGCACCAGCCGCACCAGTCGGACCCCGTGAAGTTCACGAGCACCGCTTTGCCCTCGGCGCGCGCCTGCGCCTGCGCCTTGGTGAGGTCAGTGGACCAACCGGCCGATCCGTTACTGCTAATGGCGGCGAGCAGTAGGAGCGCGGTGGTGGTGAACAGCGGGAACGGCTTCATGAACTACCGGGAATCGGATGGTGCGCGCAGACCGGCCGGGATCTCCTGCAAGTCCGGTTCAGCTGCGAGCAAGGTGTTGATGCGCCGGACGTGAGGCGCATTGGTCCGCGTCGTGACGCTGACCGTGGAGATCGATGGGGCAGGGGAGAAATCGCGATTGGTCACCGTTGCGGTCGGAGTCGGCGCGGGGATCGCGTTCGTTGGCGTTTGCGGCCGGGTCATTGACGGCAGAACGATTGGCGCGAGCGTCAGCGCCGGAGCGTTTGTGTTGGCGCGGGCCTCGAGTTGGTCTGCCGCACGACGTAGCCAGTTCGCCGCAGTGGCGGGATTCTTCTCCACGCCGCGTCCCGAGATGTAGCATCCGGCCAGGGTGAGCTGAGCTGGGACGTGATTCTGGTCCGCCGCCTTTTGGTACCACACCACGGCGTTCGTGAAGTCCGACAATGCGACGTAGAAGTCCGCGAGCTGCGTTTGCGAGCGCGGTCGGCCGGCTTCGGCTTGGGAGCGGACGTAGTTCATGTCGGGCAAATCCTCCTCGTCGTCGGCTCCGTTGAAATCGAGATCTGCTGCTCGAATTTGGAACTCCAAAGCCCCGGTCCCGCTGAAGCACAGCAGGCCGAGGACACACGCCATCCAGTGACAGGTTTTACGTCCGGCCATGCATCAGTTATCGGAGGTGCGATGGCCGTGCTTAACGCAACGGATGGGCTTTGTGACGTTTGGAAGTTCATGGGCGCAGAACCTCCCACTTCTCGCCGAAAAAGCCGGCGTGCCGAATCCGCTCAGACGACCTTCCCTGTCCGGTTACGTCGACCAACGCGAAGTCCGGCAGCTTCGGCGTCTGCTGCGCGTTGCTCGCTGAGCCCTCCTGCCAGAAGGTGAACCCACTGTTGATGACGACGTAGCGTTCCCGGTTCAGCGGGTTTGGATAAATGAGCACCGGCGCGCACTGGGTGGATGGAAAAGTCACCGTGCCGATTTGGACTCGCGACTTATCCCAGCGCACGGGAAGTTGGTTCGCGATTCGGCCCAGCACGTGATGGCTCTGCGGGTCGCCAAACAGGATCAGGTGGTGGTGGGCGATGTCATCCTCTGTCACGGCATGGTCGAACTTCAGCCGGACGTCTCCGCGGAACTGAGCGCGCCATTCGTTGGTAAAATGGGCGAGTTCAGCCATCGCCCATTGATGAACGGCGGGGTCCATGGGCTGACCGGTCGGTTGCACGACGAGGAAGCTGTCCATGAACGCATCGTCGATTGGTCCCTGAAGACCGTGACGCTTTCGCAGTTCACCGTCCCGTTCAGTACGAACTTGTTTCCAGCGGCTGCCGCGTTTCGAGAAGCTGGCCGTTCCATTGCCCGCGTCAGGTCGGGGAAAGGAAAGTCGCTGCTGATCGATCTGAATCGTCAGGGCGCTCTCGCCTTTGATCGAGCGCGCGGCTTGGGGTGGGATCGACAGCGTGAGCTCCGTGACATTGGTGGTTGCGACCTTTAGTCCGCCCTCGACGACTTCCGCGTCGACGCGCGCGCGTTCCCAATGGCGTTCCATGGCGTCGACGGTCACCCACTTGTTGCGATTGTAGCGAAGCGTCCAGGTGGTCAGGCGAACGCGGTCTGGCCACGGATCGTTTCCGCGAGCCATCAACGCATCGAACTGCCGGGCGAGCTCGAGCTTGGTCTTCGGTTCGTATTTGTGCTCCACGCCGGGGCCGATCAGGTGGGTGAGCTCGAGCCCTTCCGCCTTCATCGCGCGCGCCATGATGTCCGCCGCCTGCTTTTGCTTATCCAACTCGCCGCTGTAGGCGATGGTCGGGAGGTTGAACAAATTCGCGGCGTAGTCCGTGGCGTCGTAGAGATGCCACAGCTTCTGCTCGAACCATGCGGGCTTCGGCTCCTTCGCGAGAGCTTTCGTATATTCCGCCGTTTCGGCAAACCCGGCGCCCGGCGCGGCGGCGGACCAGAATCCACCATGATGCGCCGCGAGATGCCACGTGCCGGCTCCGCCCATCGAGAAGCCGCGGATGCCAGAACGCGAACGATCAATGGGGTATTCCGTCGCCGCGTGTTCGAGGGCTTCGAACACGTCCACTTCGCCCGCGAACTTGAATGCGTTGCAATAGCGGCCATATGGATGGAGCACAAAGGTGTCCGCAGGAGCGAAATCGCCGACCGACCGCAACCGATCGCCGAGGAACTTGAGATCGGTCAGATTGTTATCACGACCGTGCAGCCAGACATCGAGCCGGTGGGTGCGGGAGGACTCGGAAGCAAAGGAAGCCGGCACAACGAGACCGTAAGGTTGAATGGAGCCATCGATGCGCGAGACAAACCCGCGGACCACCAGCCCGGTCGCCGTCTGCCAGGGCGCGCGACCTTCCGCCAATTGCGCGGCACGTTCGCGTCCGAGCTTCAGGAGTGTGCGCGCGATTGAGACATCGTTGCTGCGGAGAAATTCATCATGGACCAGCGCCCAGTGGACGGCTTTGTGAAAGATCTCGATGTCTGGCAGCAGTGCCAACGCGCGCGGTTGCTGGCGAAACTGGGTTCGCAGGCCGTCGATGTCCGCCCTTAGCGCTGCGGTGCCAGACTCCAGTTCAGAGCGAACCTCGGACTCAATCTTGATGCCCGGTTGCGGCGCGACACGGCGTTGGCTCTGAGCCTGCAACATCGCGTCTCCGCTCATCATCAGCCAGCTGAGGATGAGGACGACGAAGATGTGGCGTGCCCGAACCATTTTGCGTGGAGTGAGTGAAGCGCAGGATCCGCGGTGCCGAAACTAAAAGTTGTTCACAATCGTGCGTCGATCGAATCGGACGTGGTGCCGAATCAGTTCGCTTCAGTTGGAAATTGCTTGAGCGCCTCCCAGCCCAGATGTTCCTGTGCGATGCGCTGTTGCCGGGCGAAGAGCTGCCGGGCTGGTTCGGCGCAGTCCTCCAACCAGTCGCAAAGCTGCGAGTCGACTTCATCGCTCGCGTCATCCGAGCCTTGGACGGAAGCGAGACTAAGAAGCCGCCGGTAGCTGGGGAGATGCGGCTCGATACGCGGAAGGTCCCGGCGCTCTGCGTTTCGACTGGCCTGCTGTGGAATGCGAAGTCCCTGAGGATCGAGGTCGCCGAAATACAGGACGCGCCGATGACCACCGAGCTCCAGGAAAATGTCGGCGAGATAGCGAACGCCATCGATGAACCGGTTGCCGTCGCCGTAAACGACGGCGCTGAAACAGGCGCGCTCGGCATTCCAGCGACAGAAGGACTGCCACGTCGCAGCGTTCTCGATAACAATCAATGGCTTCGCCGTTGCGGCTGCCGGACCGCGCTTCCAGCCCAAGGGGACGCCGATGACTTCACACCGCAGATCGCGCCGTTCGCAGAGACGGCCATCGCGGAAAAGCGCGGAGCCCAGCAGCTCATCCAACCGCTTCTCGTCGCCGAAAAGTTCCAGCGAGCGTTCCTTGATGGGCACAATGTCGCGTTCGCTCACTGTGGACTTGATGAAGTCATTGATCCGGCTGAGTTCGGCGAAGGAAAGGTTCAGACGCGCTTCACGCACGAAGGTCATCGCCGGTTCCCACGGATACTCGCGGATCAACCGAGCCTCTTCATCGGTCGGCGGAACAAACCCGAATGCCTCGCACCACGTTGGTTCAGCGATCAACGGAATAACCACGCGTTCGATCAGGTGCGGCTTGTAGCGCACTGTTTTCAGTTCCACCCAGCCGCCCGTTGCCAATTCCCGAATCTCCCGCTCGGCGTCGCCGCGCTCGATCGCGCTGGTCAGGCGGGCGTCTTCGAGCAGTTCCTCCCACCGGCGGGAAAAGGGTCTTGCGCCTGCATTCGTGAACCCGCCTCGAACCCGCTGCCATTCGCTGAATAGCATCCGTCCGATGGGTGAACGGGCGGCCTTCATGCACGGAGCGCCGAACTCAGATTCGGCGCTATGCACCCATTCACGACAACGCCTCCATCGCGTCCGCCATCGTGGTGAGCAGCGGGATGTTGGTGATGCGCGTGACGTAGCCTTCGGCGTCGCGTTCGACTTCCTTCTGGCACATCACCACCGTTTGAGCGTGCGGCACCATCACGCCGAGTCGCTCCGGCGGGAACGCCATGACGATCTGCAACTGGAAGTTTCGCGCCAGCGCGAGGCAGTCCTCGATTCCGTCGCCGGAGAGTTTCGAGAACGCTTCGTCCATGACTACGAGGCCGAGCTGCTGCGAGCGGGTGGACGTGCGGTCCCCGCGGTCATACACGCGACGGAACGCGGCGAGCATCGAGATGAAGAACGGCGCCTGACTTTCGCCACCGCTCAGGTTGCGTCCGGCGCGGCCCATCGAAATGGGCGGAGCGTCGGGCTTGTCGGCCGGCACCATCTCCAGGTCGTAGCGATGGTAGTTCCGGTAATCGAGCAACCGCCGCGCGCGGTCGTCGCTCTGGTCAGGAGCGTTCACGGCGCGCATCAGTTCATCTTTCGCCCGCTGCACTTCGGCGTCGTGAAAGGCGGCCATCAAAGGATCGGTCGCTTCGAGACCGGATCCGAGCAGCGTCCAAATGAGCCCGTAGCCGGTGGTGTCCTTCCGCTGGCTGATGCGATAGCGGAACTTGCCGACCGGCTGGCTGAGATAGCGGTCGAGCAGGCGAATCGTGTTTTGCGCGTCGGTGAGACGACGGTTCAGCTCGTTCAGCACGTTGTCTTCGAGACGCCGTTCCCATTCCTTCTTCCGATCAGCGGCAAGCTGGCGGGATTTCTCCAGCTCCACGGTTTCCAGCACGCGCAATCGGGCGCTCCACGCTTCATTGCTGTCGTCGTCGGCCGGGAACTCCGCCTGATACTCCGGATGACGCAGTTGACCCTGTTCATCACGGGCCGAGGCGAGCAGAACGCGTTCGGCATTTCGCTTCTGGCGCGCTTCGGCGGCCAAAGTTCCAGCCTTCCCGGCGGCGTCCATGATGGCTTCGAAGCAGCCGTTCCATTTCGGGAACTTCGTGCGCCACTGATCGCGGCGTTGTGTGAGTTCGGCATCGAGGATGCCGCTGAAACTCCGGCTGAGTTCGACGCGACTGGCTTCCACCGTCATGCGCGTTTCCTGAATCTCCTCCTGGGCTGCCTCGAGCGCTTCGCGATGCGGGCGCGTGCGCAAATTGAACTCGGCGTTGGACTGCATCAGACTGCCGACCTTGCGATCGAGCGCGGTCTTCTGGTCCTCCAATTCCTTGAGTTTCTTCTGACGCGACTCGCGTTCGGGCGTCATGAATAGCGCCATGGTTTCGCGGACGCGTCCCAAGTCGGCTTCCAGTTGCGGCAACTGCGCGAGCTCGGCGGCGCGGTCGGGCAGGGTGCCGCTGTCCAGGCCGGCTTTCTTTCCATTCTCCACCCACGCTTGCACATCGTTGCGATGTCGGTTCAGCGCCTCGAGCTCCGCGCGCGTCTCGGCTTGCTCCTTCTGTTTCGCGGCGCGCATCCGCTCCAAGCCTTCTTTGCCGAGCGTGAGTTCGACTGAGCTCGCGGGCTTCAGACGACGACGCAACGGCGCCTGCTTGTAGATGCCTTCGGGCGTGATGGCGCGGCCGGCGTCGGTGGATTCCAGTTTCTCGACGGAATCAACGCACATCACCTCGCCGAGCAAATGTTCGACGTAAAGCCGCGCGATGGGATGCGCGACAGTGACCTTGCTGAAGAGCGATCCGTCCTTCGTGCCGCCGCGGAGCTGTCGCACTTCCGTGGGGTTCAGCAACGATTCCGCTTCGCGGCCAGGCGGCGTCTTGCGGAGAATATCGAGCGCCTCGCGGTAATCCGCGCTTTCTTTCACGACGAGCGCCCAGCGATTGCGGCCGAGGAACAATTCGAGTGCCGGCCACCAGCGCTCCTCCTGCGGCTTCACTTCAATCAAGCGGCCCAGTTGTTCGACGCGTTCGCCGAGCTTCTGGCGCGCGGCTTGGAAGAGCGGGAAGGAACCTGGCGCCTGGCCTTTCGAGAGATTCTCCAAATCCTCCGCGAGCTGGCGCAGTCGTTTCTCCGCGCCGGCAATGTTCGAGCGCAGCGGCTGGGTGAGTTGCTCGACAGCGACCCAGAGTTCATTGAAACGCGACGCGAGTTTCGGTAGAACGTCTAGACGTTCGTGGTCGGTGCCGGAGCGCAATCGGGCGAGCAGGGAATCCTCCACGACGAGCGTCTCCTTCAATCCTTCGAGCGGCAACGCGCCGCCGTGCTTCAGCCATTGCGTCCAGCGATAGTGCCGATCGTCGAGCTGCTGCTGCGCGGACTTGCGGGCCTCGCGCAGGCTGGTGACGCGCGTTTGCAGCTCCCGTTTCTCGCGATCAAGCTGATCAATCTTCGCGCCGTCCGGATCTTTCTGAATCTCAAACCGGACGCCGTCCAGCAGCTTGCTGACGTTCGCGGCTTCCTTCGTGGCGGCATCGAGATTCTTGAGATCGTCCGTGTGCTCGCTTTCGAGGCGTTGCAATTCCGCGGTGTGTTTGTCACGACGTTCCTCGGCCTGCGCGAGCTTGAGCGCGTGACTGACGTGATGCAGCACGGCTTCTTCGCGGCGACTGCTTTCGTGCAGGGTGTGTTGCTCGGCGATGCGCCGGAGGAACGCGGCTTCGTCCTCCTGTTTCTCGAGCCGCTTGCGCGTGTCGTCATAGGCGCGCAATGCGGAGCGGACTTCGCGGACGTCGATCGGGCTTTCTTCGAGAATGAATTCGCGAATGAACTTCTCGACATTCTCCTCGACCTCAAACGCGATGGCTTTCGGGAACGTGCGATGGAACGCGGCGGAATCGAAGTTCAAGTGGCGCGGCGCGGCCATCTCTTCGAGGTAATCGCGCTGGCGATTGAACAGGCTTTCGTTCCCGTATTCGCGACGGAGCCACGAGCGGAAGGCGTCGTCGGCGAGCATCTTGCCGTCGGGCGCGATGGTGGCGTAGTCGAGCCGATCGGGAATGCAGAAGTAGGTTTGCGTCGGAGCGGAATCGGGACTCGCGTATTGGAGACGTATGCCCCAGGTCTCGCGCTGCGGCTCCTTGCGTCCGCGCGCGGCGGGTCGGGAGAACTCAAGGGCCACGAGCGTGACGCCGCTCTGGCGAAGGAAATGACGCTGGCCATCGCGGGTCTGGTTCGTATCGCCGAGGCAATAGCCGACGAGATCGCGACCCTGCTTGTTGCCGGCGGCGGCGCGGTTCGCGCGCCAGTGTTCGCCGAGCAGGACGTATTGCATCAGGTCGAGCAACGCGGACTTGCCGGTGCCGAACGCGCCGGAGATGAGGACGTTGTCATCCACATCGAAGATCTGGCGGAAGCCATACCAGTTCAGCGCGATGATGCGCGTGAGGGAAATGCGCTGGCTCACAGTGTCGTCTCCTTCTCGCTCGATGCTTCGTTTGCGGGCTGCTGATACAAGGCCACCTGTTGTTCCCAGGCCTCGGCGTTCTCGAACGGAATGACGCGGGCGAGCGTAGGGAGGATTTCCACCTGTGATTCACCGAACTGGGTGTTCTCTTCGTGCCATTGCAGGCGGACGAGCCGGCGGTTGCGAAGCTTGCTGAGAATGTCGCGCAACTGGGCGGGCGTCGGGAGTTCGACTTCTTCGAAGTATAGTTTCAGGCGCTGCCAGATGTCGTTCGTGGTGACGACGACGGCTTCGACCGAGTGTTCCATGCGCGCGTCGTGGTAGATGCGCCAGAGTGTGAGCACGAGCAGCGTCTCGGCTTTGTTGAAGCGGGCGATGAGTCCGCAATCACCGGGGACGGGACGGAGATAGAAAATGGGTTGGTCGCCATCCGCGAACAGCTGGAGATTGAGCGGGGCAAGATAATCGCCCAGCTCGCGCTGGTATTCGCGGGCGAGCAGGTAGAGCTCGCGATCGCGACCGGTGTGGCCGAGCAACGCGCCGTGAGCGAGCAGTTCGGTCAGGATTTCAGAAAGCGATGCGCGATCGTCCTCGCGGATGCGATTCCAGGTTTCAAAGGTGGGCCAGGGTAGTGCCATGTCAGGAGATGCGTTCCAAAGTAAATCGTTCCATCAGCCGGTCCATTTCGGCGTCGCGCGGGATGCGATCCGGTTCCGTGCCGAAATCCGCGCGCGCGGCGTGAACGCGCCAGCGGACGTTGCGTTGCGCGCTGCCGGCCGGGCCGCGGTCAAACGCGAGCACGGCGAGCAGGTCGAGGAAGTCGTCTTCGATCGAAACGTGAAGTTCCTCGGTTGAAATCCGCGCCCCTTTCTTCGGGAGATGTTTCTCGACGAAGCGCGCTGCGCGTTGCGGCGTGAGGATGGTGAGGTTGCGCCGGCGGATTTCGTCCATCGCGGTTTCGTTGTCGGCGGAGTCCGGCGGGGCGGCGAGAGAGAGATCGACCTGGGCGCGTTGCTTGCGCGGGCGTGAGAGCGAGTCGAGTCCGTAGAAGATTTCGGCGGTGGGCGAGAGCAAGGTCATGCCGGGCTCGTTGGCGAGATCGGCGAAGGATTGCCCGGCGTGCTCGCGGCCGGCGGCGTCGAGATACGCCTTTACTTGCTCCTGCTGACGCCCGCGCATCTCGGTCTGGTAGCGGTAACGCGCGGCGGAGAGTTTGCTGAAATCCGCCATGCGGCCGTCGATGAGTCGTTGCTTGATGGGAATCGTCGCGAGCTGACGTTCCAGTCGCGACAGCATGCGTTCGGCTTCGGCGTAGGCGGCGGTGGCGTCGAGATCGAGATGCTTGGCGAGACCTTCCGCGAGGCGCTGTTTGGTGAACGGTTCGTAGAGCGCTTCCTGCACGATGGACCGGGCCTGCACGAGGCGCGGAAGCAGGCCGGTCTCCTGCAGTGCGTCGTAGCAAAGCATGTGTTCACCGGCGTGAAAATCGACGAGGAAGCGTTGCAAGGTTTCCTGCGCGGAGCCGCTGGCGCGTTGGGCGGTTTCCTCCTGAAGAATCAGGGTCTCCACGGCGTGCATCTGGTCGTCGGCGCGTTCGGCGCGGGCGACGAGATCTTTCACGCTCTGACGCATTTCTTCGGGGCCGAGGCGATTCGGATCCAGCGCACCCTCTCGAACCAGATCGCCGCAAAGGGAACGCAGCGTGGCGGAGAAATCCTTGAGCTCGGCGGGACGGTTCTCCGCCAATTCGGCGAGCAGATGAAGGAGCCGGCGCAGGGCAGGGGTGATGAGGACGTAGTGTTCGTCGAGGCTCACGCGCCGCGGCTGGAGCCAACGGGCTTCGATGAGTTTGTTGAAGAACTGCGCGGCGCGTTGGTTGAGATCGCGGAACTTCCCGCCTTCGTCTTCATCGAGCTGGACGTCCGGATGGCGGACGAGGACTTCGCGAATGAGCACGCGTGCTTCAGCGTGGGGAACCTGACCGCCGTCGTCCGCCGCTTCGATCAAGCGCTCGGCGCAATCGACATAGACCGCCGCGGTAGGCCGGCTCAGGGGACGGAAGAATCCACCCCCGAGAAACGGCGCGAGCTTGGTGCCCAGCGACACAGAGTCACGGTCAGACATGGCACGATGAAAGACGGCAGCGGCGAAGAATCAAGGCTGCGCTTTCTTCGAGAGCAGATAGGCCATGAGGTCGTTGAACTCGGCGGGGGTGAGCAGGTCGCCAAAATTCTCGGGCATGAGCGAGGTTTCGGACTCGCGACGTTCGGCGATGTTCTTCTTCGGGACGGTGAATTCCTTGCCAGTCACATCGGCCAGCACCAGCACTTCACCTTCTTCGCGGCGGAACAACCCGCTCGGAGCCTCGCCGTCCTTCAGCTCCAGCTGCGTGGTGCGGAACGCGCCGTCCACGTTGCGGTTCGGATCGAGGATGTCTTCACAGAGCCGTTCGAGCCCGCGTTGGCCGATGCCGTTGAGCTGCGGACCAACGTTTCCACCCAGGCCATCGATGCTGTGGCAAGCAACGCAGCTCTTCGCGAAGACGAGCTTGCCGGCGTCCGGCTTACCAGGCGCGGTTGAGTAGGCGGCGCGACGATCCGCGATGAGTTTGTTGCGGGCGTCGTCGGGCGGCGGGAGTTTGGCGGTGAGTTTCTTCAGGCGCGCCTCCCAGTCGTTGGGTTTGGAGTTCTTCAAGCGTGTGTTGACGCTGTTGCGGTAGAGGACGCGCGGCGAGATGGCGCCATTTTCCATTCCGGTCAGCAACGTTTCGGCGCTGAACTTCGTGGCGGCCATCGTGATGGCGATGGTTTCCTGTTTCTTCAACGGCAGTCGCTTGATGGTGGCGAGGACCGCAGCCTGGGCGGCGGCTGAGTTCTGGCCGGCGAGGATTCCGGCGACGCCTTCCTGATAGGCGATGGGACCGTAGTTGTCGTTGAGCGCGCCGGAGAGGACGCGAAGCGCGTTCTCCGAATCGAGCGCGACCCAGGCGCGAGTGAGGGTGGTGACGGCGTCGGCGGAGGTATCGCCAATCTGCCGGCCGGCGCGCGGCGAGAGAAACTCCGCGAAGACGGGCGCGGTTTCCTTCATCTGCAGGCGGACCGCAGCTTCAGTGGCGCCGGTGAACCATTCGCGCATCTTGCGCGGGGAGAATTCAGACGGGCGCAGTTGCGGAAGCTGCGGCTCGAAATCGCCGAAGGCAATCCACGCGTAGGCGCGGCCTTCATCGCCATCAACCGCCTCGATGTGGACCCGCTTTCCGACGTGCTCGGGGAATTCCCACGTGATGCGTCGGGCGGTGTCATTTCGCGGCGCAGGAACGGTGGCAAGAATCTGGCCGTTCTCGTGCAAGCGCAGGCGGATGAAGTTCAGTCCACCGGCGGCTTTGTCCGGGAAGCCGTCGTGGCCGCAGATCCAGAAGCTGAGGTTCGCGGGCAGTTGGAAGTCAGGCGAACGCAATACGCCGGTGACATCCTCGCCGCCGGGAAGACTCGACGTGAGCTGGCGTTTCTTGCCCGTCGTGTCGGTGCGGGTTTCGATGTCCCAAGGCACGGTATCGCTGGGATTCGGTTCGTAGGGCAGCGCCTGCCAGGAGTGATAAGTGTCGAATGCTGAGAAGAACTTCCAGACAAGGTTCGTGCCCCAAGCGCGGATGCTCTCGGGACGGGCGCGACCGCGTTGTTGGAGGCCGTCATCGATGGATTTGAAGAGCGAGAACTGGCGTTCGAGCTCGAGGTATTGGTCGAGTCCGTAGGACGTAGGAATGCGCTGGCTGGCGAACTCGGCGAGCTTGCTGAGCTCGTTCTCCGGCGCGTAACGGGCGGCATGCTTGAGGACATCCGCGACGGACGGCTGCGGGTTCTTCTGCTTCGAGAGTGTGGGAAGTTGCTGCAGGAGGAACGCGGCGGCGGCTGGGGTTTTCACCGCGACGGCGACGTCGGTGATGGTCGCAACTTCGTTATCGGACAGTTTCTCGGACGAGAGCCGGCGGAAGTTTTCTTCCGGGACGAGGTGGTCGCGGAGCGACTTGCGGGCGACGTACAGCAGATGCGTGTCGTCCTTCGGCACGCGTTGGATCAGGGCGAGCAACGGACGGATGGCATCGAAGCTCGGGCTGTTGCCGAGCGCTTCGGCAGCGCAACGTTGCACGAGACCGTCAGGATCGTTGAGTGCGGCGAGAGCGAGTTTGTGGAGTGTGGGCTTTAGCGCGCTTTCGCTTGCCTTGCTGCTGGGCGCTGAGGATGTTTGAAGGCCGCGTTCCGCGAGGATGCGCATGGCGTGCGTGCGGACGAGGCGATCGGTGTGCTTGGCCGCAGCAGTTACGAGCTTGTCGTCGCCCGCGCCAAGGCGTTCCAACATCCAAAGCGCGTGAACGTGCTGGAATGAGTTCGCAGGCTTCGCGACGGCCTTCTTGAGCGCGGAGACAGCGTCCTTGCCGACACGGTCGTGGAGTTGATCCATCGCGAGACGACGACGTGTGAGATTCGGATGCGCGAGCTCGGCGATGAGTTCCTTGGCGGAGGCTTTGGTGAAATCGTAGGGCTGATGCAGCTTCGCCTTGCCGTTGGCACCTTTGTAAACGACGCGCCAGATGCGGCCGCTCTCGCGGTCACGGCCGGGGTGCGTGAGAGGGACTTCGTAGTGGCCGATGATGCGGTTGTAGAAGTCCGCGATATAGAATGCGCCGTCTGGAGCAACTTGCGTATCGACCGGGCGGAACCACGGATCGTCGGTCGAAACAAAGTTCGGCAGCGCACGCGCGATGCGGGTCGAACCGTGCTCGGTGATGCGATCGCGGAAAACGGCACTGGCCATCACATCGCCGAAGAAGAAGTTTCCGTGGAATTCAGCCGGCCAGAGATTGTCGGTGTAGATGGAGACGCCGTCGATGGCGGTCGAGCCGCGCATCTTCTCCATCATCGTCGGCACGAAGCCGAGGCCATCGTGCGGCTTGCCGAAGCTCGGATACCAGCCGCCAGCGAGGAGTTGGAAGAGCGGCTCGCTGTGGCAATCGGAGGAAAACAGGCTGCCGGATTCATCGAACGCGAGGCCGAACGGGTTCACCTGACCGTGCGTGTGTTGTTCGATGCGCGAGCCGTCGAGGCGAATGCGATAGCTGTTGCCGGAGTTCAGATCGACGCGGCTGCCGTCGCGTGCGGTGACATGCGAATCGTTATTGAAACCGTGCGTGGCATACAGCCAGCCATCGAAGCCGCGCCGGAAGCTGGCCTGATTGCCGTGGGTATCGCGGGTGTGATCGAACGGACCATAGAGCGGCTCGCGTTTGTCGGCTTTGTTGTCGCCGTCGGTGTCTTCAAACAGCCAGATGTGCGGGATGGACCAGAAAATGGCCTTCCAGGTCGAGCGACCGTCGGCGTGCTTGCTGTAGAAGGGATAGATGCCGATGGGGATGTTCAAGCCGCCAGCGAACTCCGTCATCTTGCGCGCACGACCATCAGGGCCGAAATCCTCGAAGATCATCAGGCGGTCGCGGCCAGTCTTATTCGTCGCGACGGCCCACGGATACTCAATCGACGTGGTGACCCAAAGCCGGGCCTTCGCGTCGAACGCAAGGTTCATCGGCTTGTGGATGTCCGGCTCGGCGGCTACGAGCTGAATCTCAAAACCAGGCGGAAGCTTGAAAGCTTTCTGCTGTGCGGCCGGCGTTTGCCACGGCGTTGGCCGCACGCCTTCGGCGAAGGGGTCGGCGGCGCACAGGGGAGCGATTGTTGACGTGAGAAGCGTCAGAACGGCTAGCGGCCAACGGGTTATGTGGGGCAATGTCATGGTAAATGAGTGTCGGTCGATAATGCCCAAAACGGACGACATGGCGAGGACTTCTCTTCACTTGACTGGATTCCCCGGCTGCGCCTTTAGGATTTGGCGCGAGTGAGGTTCGTGACGCGGATTGTAGCGAAAAGATTTGGCCAGGTAACTAAATGCGTATCGACGAGCGGGACGGCGGAAACGCCGAATTTTTTCTAGATAGAGTTTGACTCTATAATACCCTGATTTTGTGGCGATTAAGGGGGAAACCCCTTTTATGAGATTGATTTGGCGTTCGCTTCGCAGCGAAGTGAACGAAATGCTGCTTATCCCTGCTATTTAGGAGATTACCGTAGATCGCGGGGAAGGTTTCTCGGGGAAATTCCACAGGCTGGCGGTTGAAAGGAAATTGGTATGAGCTAGGCTCCCCTGTGGCGAACAATTGTGACGGTTCAGAACTGTTCAAAATAAACTAAAAAAAGTTGACACTAGTATCCCATTTTGCGACAGTCTCGCCACACACAGAACACCAAAAACACAAACACATGAGAACAAAAGCACTCCTCCTTACGGCTGCACTCGGTCTTGCCGGTGCCGCAACCTCAATGGCGCAGGCGGTATACTCCGTCAACGTCGTTGGTTACATCAATCTCACGATGAAGCCTGGCTTCAATCTGGTCGCAAACCAGTTGAACGCTTCTCCGAACAACAACATTAATACTGTTATCCCTTCGGCTCCTGAGGAATCACAGATCCTCAAGTTCGTGAATGGTAACTACACTGGCGACATTTATTTGGGCGGCTGGGTGAACGCGCTTTCGGGCGATCCGTCCACCACGACTGTTGCTCCGGGAGAAGGTTTCTTCTTCTTCAATCCGGGCGCTACGGATGTGACGTCGACGCTTGTTGGTGAAGTTCGTACTGGGAATGGTCTGAATGTAACCTTGAATCCTGGTTTCACTCTTGCCTCCTCGATCGTTCCTCAGGAAATTTCTCTTATCGCTGGGAATGGTTTTCCGGAAGTTGAAGAAGCTCAGTATTTGACCTTCAACGCGAATACTCAAAACTACAACACGGCGCTGATTTACCTCGGCGGGTGGGTTGACAGCTTGTCTGGTGATCCGGTTGACGCGAAGCCTTCGGTTGGTCAGGGCTTCTTCTACTTCAATCCTGATAACACGGCCAAGACTTGGTCTCGTAACTTCAATCCGAATAACTAATTTGTTCAGCCATCCCAAACCCGAACAAACAACCCGATAAATAAGTAATATGAAAAAAACCCTCCTTACAGTTGCTCTGGATGCAATGTCAGCCGTTGCATCCTTTGCTCAAGGCACTATCGCCTTTGGTAATAGCGTCGCTGCTCGTATCTCTGTCAAAGAATCGCCTGAGGCGGCCGCTCGTACTGCTACGGCAGCTGACGGCTTGACCTTTGGTGTCTTCTTCGGACCAGCTGGTTCTGCGGAAGGTGCGCTTACTCAGGCCCCTGGCACTGCTACGATTGGTGCAGCGACCCCTGGAATCCTCACGGGTGCAGCATCCGTGTTCGCTCTTCCCGGCACTGACGCTCAACAAATCGTTTCTCTCCAGATTCGCGCTTGGGATTCAACAGGCAAGGTGTTGGGAGCAACCGACGTTCGCCAAGTTACCCTCGGTCCTACAGCCGGTCCTGGTGCGGTCATCTGGCAAGGTGCCTCGGGCGTCAACCAGACCCGTTTCAACCCGCTTGTGGTCACGGTTCCGGAGCCCTCCACGATCGCTCTCGGTGTCCTCGGTCTGGGCAGCCTGCTGCTCTTCCGCCGCCGCAAGTAATCGTCTCTAATTCTACGCAAGGGCCACTCGAAAGAGTGGCCCTTTTTTTGTCTTTACGGCGCTTTCGGCCATTGGTGTGTACTAAAGAATCACGGTAGAGACGGCCGTCACTAGTTCCCTCAGAACTGAGCCCGTTCTAATGACAGTGTATGAAGGAGGCTCCCAGCAAGTCCTACGGCAAAATGACGCTGGCATCCAAAGAGCGGTCTGTTGTATTAACAACCAGCTCCAGTGATAACACCACGTCATTCGGTCGACGAGCTGCGGCGCTTGGAATCGCTCCGGCAATACGATTCCTTAGATGTTGAACTCCAGCAGGCATTGGATGATCTCGTCATTCTCGCTGCCCATATTTGCGAGGCGCCCGTTTCGCAGATTTCATTTGTCGATGAGCGGTTTCAGCGCCTCATCTCTCGTTTCGGAATCTCCCTGACCGAAACTTCCCGCGACATTTCGTTTTGTGGGCATGCGATTCTGGAACGCGCTCTGTTCGTCGTTCCAGACGCTTCGCGGGATGCGCGTTTCGCAGATAACCCGTTGGTTACGGGAGAGCCCCGCATCAAGTTTTATGCGGGAGCTCCCTTGGTCACGCCTGAAGGACATGCGCTTGGTGCTTTGTGTGTCATTGATCGAGTGCCTCGGCATTTGACGCCTTCTCAACTCGATGCTTTGCGCGTGCTGGGGAGGCAGGTGATGTCCCAGCTTGAACTCGCCCGACAGAAACGGAAACTGTTGGAAAGCGAGAGAGTCCACGCCGCGTTGATTCGGAATCTGCCAGGCATGGCTTATCGATGTTTGAACGATTCCGATCAGACGATAACGTTTGTCAGCGCTGGCTGCGAGGCGGTGACGGGTTATTCTCGGGGCGAGTTGGAGAGTGGGGAAGCTGTCACTTATAGGAGTTTGGTGCATCCTGACGACCGTGACCGGCTATCGAAGAAATTCAAAGTCTCTCTGGAGTCGAAACTTCCTTGCGACAACGAGTATCGGATCATAGCGAAATGTGGAGAGATCCGCTGGGTTTGGGAACGTTCAGTGGGAAACTATGGTCCTGCGGGAGACCTGATAGGGATTGAAGGGTTCGTTCAAGATGTCACCGAGCGTCGGCGGGCGGAGGCGCTGGTGCTGGAAGGTCAGGAAAGGTTAATGCACGCCTTGAATGCAACTCAGGATGGCCTTTGGGACTGGGATATCGCTACTGGAGTTGTGCATTTCAGCCCGCAATGGAAGCGACTCCTTGGGTTCGCTCCAGATGAAGTTCCCGCCAGAGTCGAATTCTTCTACACGCTGATTCACCCCGATGACGTGGAGCGCATCAAAAAGGTTTTGGATGACCACCTTTCGGGAAGAACTCCCGTAAAGCAGGATGAAATTCGGCTGCGAGCCAAATCGGGGGAATACCGTTGGTTTCTCGACCGCGGAAAGGTGGTTGAGCGTGATGCCAAAGGTATGCCGAAGCGCATGGTGGGCATCATCACAGATGTCACAGAGCGACGGCTGGAGTCGATGGCCCTAGCCGAGAGTCAGAAGAGGACCCGACTGCTGGTGAAAGGTGCTGGTGTCGGGTTGTGGGATTGGGATTTGGTTACCAACGCAGTTTATTTCTCGCCAGAGTGGAAGCATCAGTTGGGGTATGGCGACGAAGAATTGCCCAACGAATTTCAGGAATGGGAACGCCGGCTCCATCCTACCGATCGAGAAAGGATACTGGCGATTGTTCGAGATTTCCAACAAGGCAAAGCACCCATCTATGACGTGGAATTTCGCATGCTACATAAGAACGGCAGCTGGCGGTGGATTTGCGCCCGCGCCGATTTGCTGCATGACTCGTCGGGCTGTCCGATTCGCATGATGGGATGCCATTTCGACGTCACAGATCGCAAGCACGTCGAATCGCAGTTGCGTCAGGCGCAGAAGATGGAGGCAATCGGCCAGCTGGCCGGTGGTGTTGCTCATGACTTCAACAACATTCTTGCGGCAATTGTGGGTAATGCTGAACTGGGCTTGGCTGACACGGACCCGCGGCACCCGGCGCATGAAAGTTTGCTGGAGATCAAGCATGCCTGCGCACGCGCCAAGAGCTTGGTCCACCAAATTCTCACCTTCAGTCGCCAGCAGCCTCAGGAACGCCGGGTTTTGTCCTTGGGCAACGTGATTCAGGAATCATCCAGCCTCTTGCGTGCGACGATTCCGGCGGCGGTCGAATTGATTACGGCGATGGACACCTCGGCTCCACCGGTTGTCGCCGACCCAACACAAATGCATCAAGTGATCGTGAATCTTTGCACCAATGCCTGGCATGCCATCGGTGACCGCCAGGGTCGGATTGATATAGCGCTTGCTGCAGTCGATCTGGATGTTGCTGGCGCAGGGAAGGTTCCCGGGCTGCGGCCGGGCCGGTATGCATGCCTGTCCGTTTCCGACAACGGCACCGGGATGGAGTCTTCAGTGATTGAACGTATCTTCGATCCATTTTTCACCACTAAAGAGCCGGGGCGTGGGACAGGCTTGGGACTGTCGGTGGTGCATGGAATTGTTCAAGCGCATGATGGGGCGATATCGGTCATCAGCCAGCCAGGACAGGGTTCGACGTTTCACGTTTTCCTACCTGCGGCACTGGCCAATCAGGAGCTGTTGGAATCCACAGCCCCGCAGGTGCGGCGAGGGCACGGCCAGCGCGTTCTTTATATCGACGACGAAAAGACACTCGTCGATACGACGACGCGGATGCTTGAACGGCTAGGCTATGAGGTAGCCGGATTTACCCGACCGGCTGATGCGATGCAGGCATTCCGCGAAGATCCCGCGCGCTTTGATTTGGTGATTACCGACATGAACATGCCTCAGGCGTCAGGCCTGCAGGTGGCTGCCGATTTCCTCAAACTCCGGCCGAAGCTTCCCATTCTGCTGAGTTCTGGCCGGGTGACGGAAGATCTGCGTGATCGTGCTCGCGCAGCTGGCATTTCGGAGGTTCTCCATAAACCCAATTCCATTGAGGAAATTAGCGAGGCGGTGCATCGTTTTGTTGTCCTCCAAGGCGCCTGAGGTGGCTTTCAGCTGCTTGTCACAGCTGTCCCCACAACTGGTGACTGGTTGCGGCCGAGGATGCGGATATCTTTTACATGTGTTGCACGCCTAGTTCTCAGGTGTGTTTGTGTGAAGAGGCCGGACCTGTTGTCCGGCCTTTCGTTTTTTTGGGCGGGAGGTAGTCGTCGCCGGACGTTCTGTGATACATCAGTATTGCGTCCCCTGTCTGTCGGGGCGTTAAAATGAAATCACTATGACTCCTTTAACCCAGGCTCGAGACATTATCTCCGCTACGGTCGTAATGATTCTGTTCAATTGCTGTGGTCTTCAGGATCTCTGTGCTGCGGGTGCCGAGTTGGAATTGTTTAATGGGCGAGACATGACGGGATGGCGGGCGCCGGCCGGAGATTGGTTGGCGGCCCGAGGAGTTTCCTTGAGTGTCACCAACGAAAAGAGGTTCGAAATCCTCCCAGGCGCGGGTGTCCTGGTGAACGGCGCGAAAGGCACTACTCGGAACATCCTGTCGGAGATCGAGCATGGCGACGTGGAAGCCCATATTGAGTTTGTAGTACTGACCGGGCTCAACTTTCTGGACCACGGATGTGTTAGTCCAAGCATTGGTTTGAGTTTATGTTTTTCTGCTTTCCTTGTCCATGCCCCGCGGAGGGGCGTAGCCCGACCGGAGCGGGCAGGCAATCGCCGCAAATCCCGCCGGGCTTGTAGCCCAGCCCGCTGTGCGGCCTCACCTGATTGTATGCCGGAAGTCGCCCACCACCACCCCCTGCGTCCCAGTTGCTCCCGGTTCAACCCCCCGAACCGTCCAGAAGCTTTCCCAAGCCGTTCTGCGGCCCTCAGGCTGCGCCGGCCGCTGCGCGGGGTCCCCGCGGCACCCCGCCCGCCTTTGCGCTGGTCGGGGCCCGCCCGCGCACCGCGGGCTGCCCAGCCTTCGCGCAACGCGCAGAAGGGGAGTTGCCGGTTAGCGTCGCTCTCACCGTTCTCCGGGCGGGGCGGTCGCGCAAGTGGAACGTGGAGCGCGCCAGCTTCAGATACCGGGCCTGCCTTGGGAACACAGTCCGGCTTTCACCTCTCCGCGCATACGCCCGGCGAGGGCCGGGCTCTTCCGGTCCACATCTCCTCAGCTCTGAGCCCGTGTTCTCCGCTCGGGGTCGCGGCCGCCGCCTCGTCTGTGCCCAAACGCTCTTCACGGGGAAACGTCACGAGACGGCCCGGCAAATCGCCATGATGGTCCGTTCGCGATCGCTTCCGCAGAATCGGATCTTGTCTTCCGTCGCTTGCCCTGGTCCTTTCTTGCCCAGACTATCACTTCACGCGGCCTGAAAAAGCTGAGTCATGTCACCTCGACAGCTTGGGAGTGACGTCGCCGAAATATGGCGATTGCGGTGGCATTTACGCGAGTTGCAGCGATCCGAAGCCTGATTCAAAAGGCACGCCTCCTTCAGTCAACGCCGCCAAACCACCAGGTGAATGGCAATCGTTTGATGTCGTCTTCCGTGCGCCACGATTTGATGCGGCTGGGAAGAAGACCGAGAACGCGCGCTTTGTGAAGGTTGTGCACAATGGCAAGGTCATTCACGCAAATGTGGAATCACCTCGTCCGACTTGTGCGGCTCACTGGTTGGATGAAAAGGCCAAAGGCCCGCTCATGCTGCAGGGCGATCACGGGCCAGTCGCGTATCGAAACATCAAGCTGAAGCACGTGACGCTGGACTGAGCTACGGTGCCGCCCATCGCCAGTTGAAAAGGGTCTGCGCTATTTCCTCTCCGTTTTCACGGCGGCTTTTGTGGATTTGCTGCTGCCGCCTTTCTTGCCAGTGCCCGCTGTCATGACGGTGCCCGTAAGCACTCCTACGGCGAAGAACGCGAAATACATCAGGGCCGCCGGTTGCTTGATCACTTGTTGGAGAACGGGAGGAAGCGTGAAATCCACGGTGCCGCGGTTGTGCATTCCCATGAGCACGAGCAGCAAAAGAATCAGGATAAAAAACAACGTTTTGAGCAGCAGCTTCGCGTTCATAAAATTTCTGGAGGCGGACGATAGGCCCGGTCGTTGGGAGCGTCAATGGCGAGTCGGACGCGTTGTTCGCGAGGTGCCGGTGCTTGATTCGCCTCCGGGTCGCCGGCATGCTCCGCCCATTCCTTGGCCGCGAGTTTTTTCGTGCGGCGTGGATGAAAATGCGATTGCTCAACCCATTCCGCGTCTGGATTTCTTGCCTCGTGTGCTTCTGGCTGGCGCTGGCCTTTGCCCGACAGACGTGCGCTGAGAGTGTCTCGTCCGCTGCGGGAGGGCACTACACCATCGACACGTGGGAGAACGACGATGGGTTGCCGCAGAATTCCATCATCTCGATGACCCAGACGCGGGACGGCTATCTGTGGTTGGGAACTATCAACGGTCTCGTTCGTTTCGATGGCGTGCGCTTTACGGTGTTCAACGAGAATAACACGCCCGGCCTCGGGAGCAGTCCCATTGTCAGCTTGTTCGAGGATCGACGAGGGAATCTCTGGATCGGCAGTGAGCTTTCCGGAGTTCTGGTGGCGCGGGATGGCAAGGTTACCAGCCTTGGGATCGGAGTGGGAAATCGCGACAGCCGCGTTCGATCCTTTTGCGAGGATGCGGAAGGTGCTGTGTGGATGTGTACCCGGGATGGCCAGCTCTGGCGCCACAAGGACGGAACGGCGAATGTCTTCGTAACCGGCGCGAACCGCAATTCTGGCTATCGTTCGGTCATGGCGGATGAATCGGGTCGCATTTGGGTCGGCACCGATCAGGCGACCTTCGCCGTCGATCCAAGCTCCGATTTCGCACGCAGTGAGTTGCGCTCCTATCTCATACGTCCCACGCCGGTGCTGGATCTGTTCGAGCCTCTGCTGGTGCCGGGTCGGAACGGAGGCTTCTGGCGTTTTGGGAACAAGCTCATCGAACGTTGGGACACGAATGGCGTGGGCCGCCTGTTTAGTTCGTATGCGTGGACAGCGACGGTGACATCCGCGTGCGAGGATCGCGCCGGCAATTTGCTGGTGGGCACGCTGGGCGATGGGACGTTTCGTTTTGATCCGTCCGGAGAGGTGACTCAGCTTTCTTCCAACCAAATGATGTACGTGCTTTCCATGCTGGTGGATCGTGAGGAGACCATCTGGGTGGGGACGGACGGAAATGGGCTGAGCCGTTTGAAGCCACGCTTGTTTCAGGTGATCGAGCCGACGCGCGGGTTGACGGTCCGGTCCGTGGCGGAAGATGCGCAGGGCGCCAAGTGGATGGGATTTAATGTGGGAGCGGGTTACTTAAAAGATGGCGTGTTCCGCAGTTTTGGTCAGCCGGAAGGGTTTTTGATGAACGTCTCGGTTCTTTCGATCCTCGCCGATCGGCGCGGGCAAGTTTGGGCAGGCACGGCTGGCGCCTTGTTCACGCTGCAGAACGAAAAGTTTGTGCTCAGGGGAGTGCAGACGACGGTGCCCGCCATGCACGAGGACCGTGCAGGCATCGTGTGGATTGGAACTCGCGATGGGTTGCTGAGAACGGACGGTGTGAGTGCGCGGCTTTTTACCTCCACCAACGGATTGTCTGCGGACGATGTCAGCGCCATCGCCGATGATCGTTCGGGCAACCTCTGGGTGGGCACCAGAACCGCGGGGTTGAATCGTTTCCGGGAGGGCAAGTTTACGACGATTCACCGGGCCGATGGTCTGCCCAGCGATGAAGTGTCGTGCCTCTTCGTCGATGCCGATGACGCTCTGTGGGTCGGAACCCTCGGGATGGGGATGGCGCGGTTCAAGGACGGTCGATGGACGCGTTTCTCGACCAGGGACGGTTTGGTCAGCAATACCATTGGTTACATCATCGAGGACGGCGAGGGTTACTTGTGGATTGGCTCCAATGCCGGCTTGATGCGCGTGCGGCGGAAGTCTCTCGATGACCGAGCCGACGGGCGGACTGGCTCGCTGGATGTTCGATTCTTTGGCCGTGCGGATGGATTACCGACCCGCGAATGCACAAGCGGCTCGCAACCGGCGGCCTTGCGTGGGCGCGATGGGCAGATGTGGTTTCCCACCACGAAGGGCTTGGTGACCGTTGACCCACGCAAGATCGAGCCGAATACGAATCCGCCTCTGGTCAGCATCGAAATGGTAATTGTGGACGGTGAGGAAAAAGGGCTGGCGGCAATTCGGAAACGTCCCACCGGTGCGTTTACCCTGACGCCGGATCGTGAACATCTGGAGATCAGTTTCACCAGCCTCAATCTGAACTTGCCGGAGCGCGATCGGCGTTTCAAGTATCGCCTGCTCGGCCACGAGAATGACTGGATCGAAGCGGGCAACTCCCGCGTCGTCCATTACAGCAAACTTCCGCCCGGCCAGTATCGTTTTCAAGTCATCGCCCGCAACGAGGACGGCGTATGGAACGAGCGCGGCAGTGAAGTGGCGATCGTCGTCGAGCCGCCCTTCTGGCGGACGTGGTGGTTCCTCGGCGTCGTGTTCGCGTCGGTGCTCGGCATGGTCGCGGGTGTCGTGCATTACATCTCGACCCAAAAACTGCAGCGTCAGCTGGCCGACATGCGCCAGCAGGAAGCGTTGGAAAAGGAGCGATCGCGCATCGCCCGTGACATTCACGATCAGCTCGGCGCGAACCTCACCCAAGTGTCGTTACTGGGCGAATTGATCGAGGGCGACAAGGATCAGCCCGAGGAGGTCGCCTCGCACGCGAAGCAGATTCAGTCGACGGCTCTCGAGACATCCCGCGCGTTGGACCAGATCGTGTGGACGGTGAATCCATCCAACGACACGCTCGACGGCCTGGTGAATTACCTCTGCAAGTATGCGCAGGAGTATCTCGCGATGGCGGGATTAAAGTACCGGCTGGAAGTGCCGCCCGATTTGCCGAACACCCCGATCACGCCGGAGATTCGGCACAACCTGTTCCTCGCAGCGAAGGAAGCGATCAACAACGTGGTGAAACATGCGCAGGCGGATTCAGCCTGGCTGCGATTGAAGATCGAGCCCGGGCGTTTCACAATTGAAGTGCAGGATGACGGCAAGGGGCCGGCTGGGATGAATGAGAAGCGCGCGCTGTCGAGAAACGGATTGCGCAACATGGGCAAACGACTTGAAGATGTGGGCGGCAAGTTTGAAATCGGCCCGGCGCCTGAGCGCGGCACGTTGGTGCGACTCGTGGCACCGCTGGGCAAATCCTGAGATCGCATGGCCACCAAAGTATCACTAGTCGAAGACAGCGACCAGTTGCGCGGCACCCTCGCCCGCGTGGTGGGACGCGCGGACGGCTTTGAATGCATCAGCCAATACGGCAGCGCGGAGGAGGCGGTGGAAGGTTTGCCGAAGGACAAGCCGAACGTCGTGCTGATGGACATCAATCTGCCCGGCATGAACGGCGTGGAGTGCGTGCGCAAGTTGAAGCAGGTGCTGCCTGACACGCAGGTAATCATGCTGACGGCCTACGAGGACACGGAGAACATTTTCAATTCACTCGCGGCTGGCGCTTCGGGCTATTTGCTCAAGCGATCATCGAGCGCGGAGATATTGCAGGCGATCAAGGACGTGCTGAAGGGTGGGTCCCCAATGACGGCGCACATCGCGCGCAAGGTCGTGCAGAGTTTTCAGCGGTCTGGCGCTTCGCAACAGGCGACGGAGAACTTGTCGCAGCGCGAGCAGGAGGTGCTCGATGCGCTGGCGCAGGGGCTCATCTACAAGGAAATCGCCGAGAAGCTCGGCATCAGCTACGAAACCGTCCACACCTACGTGCGCCGCATCTACGAAAAACTGCAGGTGCGCACGCGCACGGAAGCGGTCGCGAAGTTTCTCCGGCGCTAGAGCGTCGTGGTGATTTCCACGGTGGGCGGAACGAGGTCCTTCATCACTTCCGCCATCTCCAATGCGGTCTGCGCTGCTTCGGTCCCGCGGTTATGATCCTTGCTCAGGCAGCGTTCCTTCGCCTGCTTTTCATTCTCCAGCAGCAGCACCTCGTGGATGATCGGGATTTCGTGCAGCGCCTGGACTTGCGAGAGCGTGTTGCTGACGGCTTCCCCGACGTGCTGGGCGTGGGTGGTGGCGCCGCGGAGAATCACGCCGAGGCAGATGATCGCAGAGAGAGCAGGGTGGCTGGCCCGCGCGAGCTTCGCAGCGACCACGGGAATCTCGTAAGCGCCAGGAACGCGAATCACTCGCACGCTGTCGGCGCCTGCTTCTTCCAGGCAGGCTTGAGCGGCGTTCAGCATCGCGTCCACGTAGCGTGCGTTATACTTGGAGGCGACGATGGCGTAGTGGCCGCCAACTTTCCGGACTTCGGACTTCTTGTTTTTCTTCAACATAGGAATCGTGATTGGTAATCCGTGATTCGTGAGTGGAGTTCGTGTCGTCGCTCTTATTTTGCTGACGCATCACGCAACACTCGTCACACCAAGTGCCCGAGCTTTTCGCGTTTGGTCTTCAGATACTTTGCGTTGTGCGGGTTGGGCGCGATGCGAATGGGTACCTGCTCAACGATCTCCAATCCATACCCTTCGAGCCCGACAATCTTCTTCGGGTTGTTCGTCAGCAGTCGAATCGTGCGCAAGCCGAGGTCCGCGAGAATTTGTGCACCCAGACCGTATTCGCGCAGGTCCATCTTGAAGCCGAGTTTCAGATTCGCCTCCACCGTGTCGTAGCCTTTCTCCTGCAGCTTGTAGGCCTGAATCTTCGGGCCGAGACCGATGCCGCGTCCTTCCTGGCGCATATACAAAATCACGCCGCAGCCCGCGTCGGCGACTTGTTGCATCGCCTGATGCAGCTGTGGTCCGCAGTCGCAGCGGCGCGAGCCGAACACGTCTCCAGTCAGGCATTCGCTGTGGACGCGGACGAGCACCTTCTTCTTGTTGGCGACGTCGCCTTTGACGAGCGCAAGGTGGTGCTGGCCGTCAGTCGTCGCGCGATAGAGGTGGAGTTGAAAGTCGCCGTAGTCGGTCGGCATCTTGATGACCTCGACCCGCTCGACGAGTTTCTCGCGCGAGCGCCGGAACTTGATCAGCGCCTCGATGGTGCCGAGCTTGAGCTTGTGTTTCTTTGCGAACTTCACGAGGTCCGGCAGTCGCGCCATCGAACCATCGTCCTTCAGCACTTCGCAGATGACGCCAATCGGCCGGCAGCCGGCGAGCTTCACCAAATCCACCGCGGCCTCGGTGTGACCGGCGCGCTGGAGAACGCCGCCGGAGCGCGCACGCAGCGGAAAGACGTGGCCGGGTTGAACGAGATCCTCCGGCACGGCGGTGGGATCTGCCATCACCTTGATCGTTTCCGCACGGTCCGCCGCGCTGATGCCGGTGGTGACGCCGCGCGCGGCATCGACGCTGACTTGGAAATCGGTTTTGAACGACTCCCGGTTCTGGGAAACCATCCGTTCGATGCCGAGTTGCTTGAGCCGATCCTCGGTGGTGGGCACGCAGATGAGACCGCGGCCGAAGCGGGCCATGAAGTTAATCGCCTTGGGCGTGACGTGTTCCGCCGCCATGATCAAGTCGCCCTCATTCTCGCGATCGGCATCGTCGACGATGATGACCATCCGGCCTTTGCGGAGGTCTTGAACGACGGATTCGATGCTGGCAAAGGGCGATTTCATTGTGCGGGTGAAGCTAATCAGCCGGTGTTGATCGGCGGCAACAAAAAACCCTGCCCGCGTGAACGGGCAGGGTCTTCTTGGTTAACCGAAGGTTAACGACGGACCATGAGCAGCTCAGCGCCCTTGACCTGGGTGCTGGCTTTCTTGGCCGTGGCCTTCGAGCACGCGGCGGCTTTGGTCTTGGCGCAGCAGGCTTCACCAGCCTGAACCGCAGTCACGGATGCAAACGCCGCCAGAACGGAGCAGATGAGGAGTTTTTTCATACGCGAGACAAGTAGCCGATCTTTTGTCCCGATGCAAGGGAGCTTCTTCGTTGGCGGGCCGCCGTGCGCTGGCTGATCGAAGGGACCAGCTTTGTGGTTCGGGATGGGCACCGCCCGCTCAGCTGGTGCGGCCCTGTTTGATAAGTCTTCTGGGCGCTGGCGTGGAAGCAGGCCGAATCCTTTCATCCGTGTTGGTGTGTTCGGGTAACTGTGGGGGTGGGGGGCTGGGCCTGGGGGGGGGGTTGCGCCGCGGCGGGGCGGGCTGGAGGCGGGAGGCGGCCGTTCGATTGCGGCGTTGTGCCTGCCGGTTGAAAAAGTTGCGAGCTTGTCCGGGGGGCCGCTTGGGGGTCCACACTCCGGGAGGGGTGGGGGGGGGCCTTGTGGGGCGGGGGGGCGGTAGCCGCCGTGGGGGGACGGCCGCCAAGATTGAAGACAGCTTGAGTTACTTCCTCGGCAGGTGCGGATCTTTGCACCTGCCGCCGCGCCGCCGAATAGACGAGATTGGCGGGGCCTTGTGCCGCGAGTGTGCAAGTTCAAGCCAAGGCGATGTCGGGGTGACAAGACTTTGGGATTCTGATGGGAGCCAGCTTTGCGCGTGACCCGTTTGAGGAGCGACCCCGGTGACGCCGCAACTGCTGCGGCATTGCTTATGGTGGCGGCTGTCATGCCTTGGCGTGCTTCTGCCGCTTCGGGCCCGGTTCACTGGCCGCAGTTTCGTGGAGCGGATTCGATGGGCGTCGCCGACGGTTCCAAATTTCCCGACCGCTGGGGCACAAACGAGAATGTCGCGTGGCGCATTAAGGTGCCGGGACGTGGCTGGTCGTCACCGATTGTCTGGGGCGACCGCGTGTTCGTGACAACGGTGGTAAGCGAGGGCGAAGTGGAGGCGCCGAAGAAGGGCCTGTATTTCGGCGGCGAACGGAAGACGGCTCCTCAGTCGACGCATCGCTGGCTGGTGCTTTGTTACAGTCTGAAAGATGGCAAAGAGTTGTGGCGGCAGGAGGCCCATCGCGGCACGCCGCCGAATCAGTTGCACGTGAAGAACACCTACGCCTCGGAAACGCCAGTCGCCGACGGCGAGCGCGTCTATGCTTACTTCGGGAACATCGGTTTGTTCTGCTTCGATCACGACGGCAAACGGTTGTGGTCGACGAACTGGCCGCCGGTGAAGACGCGTTATGGCTGGGGCTCGGCGGGATCGCCGGTCGTGCACGGCGATCGATTGTTTCTCGTGAACGACAACGAAGACAAATCTTTCGCGGTCGCCCTCGAGGCGAAGACCGGTGGGCAGCTCTGGAGCGTGGAGCGTGACGAGCCGAGCAATTGGGCGACGCCCTACGTCTGGCAGAACGAGAAGCGCACGGAGCTCGTGGTGCCGGGCCGGAAGAAGGTTCGCTCCTACGATCTCGACGGACGGGTGCTGTGGGAGTTCGGCGGCATGTCCACGATTGTCATTCCGACACCGTTCTCTAAGTTCGGGCTGCTCTACGTTTGCTCCGGCTACGTCGGCGATAAGACGCGTCCGGTCTTCGCCATCAAGCCAGGTGCGTCGGGCGACATCACGCTCGGGGCTGGCGAGACGAACAGCCAGTTCATCGCATGGTATCAGCCAACCGCCGCGCCGTACAATCCGTCGCCGCTGCTGTATGGAGATCAGTTCTACGTGCTGTTCGATTTTGGTTTTCTCAGCAGCCACGATGCGCGGACGGGCAAGGTCATCTACGACAAACAGCGCGTTCAGACGGAGACGACGTCCTTCACCGCGTCGCCATGGGCGGCGAATGGAAAGATTTATGCGCTCAGTGAGGACGGCGATACGTTCGTGTTCGCGGCCGGGCCGGAGTATCGGTTGCTGCACAAGAACTCGCTCGACGAGATGTGCATGGCAACGCCGGCAATCGCTGGCGACCGGCTCCTGATTCGGACGCTTAGCAAGCTCTACTGCATTGCTTCGAGTCGCTGACCCGCGACGCGATTTTAAGCGATTCCCGTAGTTTCTGCTTTTCAGAATGGGCCTCGCCAAAGAATCATCCCGGCGCATGACGCGCGCGTTGGTCATCGTTCTTGCCTTTGCCGTGCTCTGCGGCTGCGGCCGCAGGGAGACTCGCGTCGCTTCGGGTAATCGCGAGCAGATCCTCCACGTCAATAACGGCACCGAGCCGGCCAATCTCGATCCTCACGTCGTCACCGGCGTGCCTGAGCATCACGTCATCATGTCGTTGCTCGAAGGGTTGGTGAGTGAGGATCCACGGGGCATCACGCCGCAGCCGGGCACCGCCGAACGGTGGGAGCTTTCCGAGGACCAAACCGTCTACACGTTCCATCTCCGCAAGAACGCGCGTTGGTCGAACGGCGATCCGGTCACGGCCCACGATTTTGTCCGCACGTTTCGGCGCGCGCTCACGCCGTCTTTGGCCTCGGAATACGCCTACATGCTCTTCGTGATGAAAGGCGCGGAGGAGTTCAACACCGGCAAGATTACGGACTTCGATCAGGTCGGCGTGAAGGCGCTCGATGATCACACGCTTCGCGTGACGCTGAATTCGCCGACGCCGTATTTCCTCGGCCTGTTGCTGCACTACTCGTGGTTTCCGCTGCATCTGCCGACCATCGAGAAATACGGCCCGGTCTACGAACGAGGCAATCGCTGGACAAAGCCGGGACGCTTCGTCGGGAACGGCCCGTTCGCGCTGGAGCAGTGGAAGGTGAATCACGTCATTGTGGTGAAGCGGAACACCAATTACTGGGACGCTGCGAACGTGAAGCTGAACAAGATCTATTTCTACTCAATCGAGAGCACGGACACGGACGAACGCGCCTTCCGCTCCGGGCAGTTGCACAAGACGCATGAGCTGCCGCAGATGAAGATCGACACCTACCGCGAGAAGTATCCGCACCTGCTGCGCATCGAACCGTTCTTGGGAACGTACTTCTACATCTGCAACACCGCCAAGCCGCCGCTGAACGACAAGCGCGTCCGTCGCGCGTTGGCGATGGCCATTGATCGCGAAGCCATCGTGAAGAACGTGACGCGCGGCGGTCAGCTTCCGGCCTTTCACTTCACGCCGCCGGGCACGGCAGGATATACGGCGCGCGCGCGGTTTCCGTACGATATCGAGGGCGCAAAGAAACTGCTGACGGAGGCGGGTTACCCCAATGGCAAAGGACTGCCGCCGGTTGAGATTCTCTTCAACACGCTGGAGTCGCACCGCGCGATCGCCGAGACGATTCAGGAGATGTGGAAGAAGAACGTCGGCATCGACGCGCGGTTGCTCAATCAGGAGTGGAAGGTCTATCTCGATTCGAAGAAGACGGGGAACTATCAGGTCGCGCGCTACGGCTGGATCGGCGATTACCCGGACCCGAACTCGTTCCTCGACATGTGGCTGACTGGCGGCGGCAACAATGATTCCAACTGGTCGAATCCGGAATACGACCGGTTGATTCGCGAGGCGGGACGAACCGCGGACTTGGCGAAGCGTCTCGAAGTCTTCCAGCAAGCGGAGGCCATTCTCCTCGATGAGATGCCGGTGATTCCGATCTATTTCTATACTCGGCCGTATGCGATTCAACCGAGTGTGAAGGGCTGGTATCCGACCATCCTCGACAATCATCCGTGGCACAAGGTGTGGCTCGAAGAGGAGAAGGAAAACTAGGTCATGCTGCGCTTCATCTTTAGACGATTGCTTCAGACCATCCCGGTGCTGCTGATCATCGCGACGATGACGTTCTTCCTGATGAAGCTCGCGCCGGGCGGGCCTTTCGACACGGAGAAGGCCACCACGCCGGAGATCAAGAAGCAGCTCGAAGCGCATTACGGTTTGGACAAATCGGTGTGGGCGCAATACGGCGACTACATGATCAAACTCGTGCAAGGCGACCTCGGTCCGTCATTCAAGTACGCTGGCTGGGAGGTTACGGAGCTTATCGCCGGCGCGTTTCCAGTGTCGCTCGAACTCGGCTGTTACGCGCTCGCGGTGGCGCTGACCATTGGCATGATCATGGGCTTTGTCGCGGCGCTGCGACCGAACTCCGCGACCGATTACGTGCCGATGTCGCTGGCGACGCTCGGCATTTGTTTGCCGACGTTTGTCATGGGGCCGCTGCTGATTCTATTATTCGGCATCACGCTCGGCTGGTTCAACAGCTCCGGCTGGTTCTTCATGAGCGACCGCGTTTTGCCCGCGCTCACGCTGGGTGGTTACTACGCGGCCTACACGTCGCGCATCGCGCGTACGGGCATGATGGAGATTCTCTCGCAGGATTTCATCCGCACCGCGCGCGCGAAAGGCGCCTCTGAATGGCGCGTCATCTTCAAGCACGCGTTCAAGGGTGCGATTCAACCAGTCGTCACGCTCACGGCGCCCGTGACGGCGAGCATGGTCACGGGCTCGTTCATCGTGGAGAAGATCTTCGACATTCCTGGCATGGGCCGGTTCTTCGTCACGGCGGCGTTCAATCGCGATCTGACGCTCGTCGTAGGCCTCGTGCTGTTCTACGCCACGCGCTGATTGTCGTGCTGAACCTCATCGCTGACGTTGTGCTCGTCTGGCTTAACCCGCGTTTGCGCTTCGAGTAACCATGGCCGCGCCACAATCCATTCCTGACACTCTGCCGCTCGAACAAATCGAGCAGGGGACGTCCTTGTGGAAGGACGCGGTCCGCCGGTTCCTCAAGAACAAGATGGCTGTGTTCGGCCTCGGCTTTGTCGTGCTGCTGACGCTGGCTGCTCTCGCCGCGCCGCTGTTCGTGAAGTCGTTCTCCGCTCAGAACCTCGCTTACGGTGCGCAACCGCCGAGCAGCGAGCACTGGCTGGGGACGGATGTGCTCGGGCGCGACCTGCTTTCGCGCATCCTCTACGGCAGCCGCATTTCGCTCGCGGTCGGCGTGTGCGCGACGCTCGTGTCCCTGACCATCGGCGTGCTCTACGGCGCGATCTCCGGCTACCTCGGCGGCAAGACCGACGCCGTGATGATGCGCATCGTGGATATCCTTTACGCGCTGCCGTTCACCGTGTTCGTCATCCTGCTGATGGTCATCTTCGGGCGGAACATCATTCTGCTCTTCATGGCCATTGGCGCGGTGGAATGGCTGACGGTTGCGCGCATCGTTCGCGGCCAGGTGCTGTCGCTGCGCAAACAGGAGTTCATCGAGGCCGCCATCGCGCTCGGTTTGCGCAAGCGCGCGATCATCTTGCGACACCTCGTTCCGAACGTGCTCGGCATTACGATCATTTACGCCACGCTCACGGTGCCGAGCGTGATGCTGCTCGAAGCGGCGCTGAGTTTCCTTGGCTTCGGCGTGCAACCGCCGATGAGTTCGTTGGGCGTGTTGATCGATGAAGGCGCGAAGACGATCGAGGAGTTTCCGTGGCTGCTGATTTTCCCTGGCGTCGTCTTCTCGCTCACGCTGTTCTCGCTGAACTTCCTCGGCGACGGCCTCCGCGACGCGCTCGACCCGAAGGCGGCGAAGGATTGAAATAGAAATGAAACTGATTGCCCGCGAAATACGCCAAACGACGCGAAATCGGAATCGGATTTTGGCGTCTTTAGCGTGTTTCGCGGATTGCTTCTCATGCCCCTTCTCGAAGTAACAAACCTCCAGACCAGCTTCCACACGCGCAACGGAATCGTGCGCGCGGTGCGGGATGTGTCGTTCTCGCTGGAGAAGGGCGAGACGCTCGGCATCGTCGGCGAGAGCGGTTCGGGCAAGTCGGTCACGTGCTATTCGCTCATGCGCCTGATTCCGCAGCCCCCCGGACGCATCGAAGGCGGACGCGCTCTGTTCGATGGCGTGGACTTGCTCTCGTGCTCGAAGGAACAGCTTCGCTCCATCCGCGGCAAACGTGTCTCGATGATCTTTCAGGATCCGATGACGTCGCTGAATCCGTATCTGCGCATCGAGGAACAACTCATCGAACCGCTCCTGCTCCACGACAATCTCGATCGCGCTGAAGCTGTGAAGCGGGCCATCAAAGCGCTCGAAGATGTCGGTGTGCCCAGCGCGGCCCAGCGCATCCGCAGTTATCCGCACGAATTCTCCGGCGGCATGCGGCAGCGCGTGATGATCGCGATGGCGCTGGTGACGAAGCCCGAGTTGCTCATCGCCGACGAGCCGACGACGGCCCTCGACGTGACCGTGCAGGCGCAGATTCTGGAACTCATCAAGAAGCTCCAGCATGACCTCGGCACCGCGGTAATTTGGATCAGTCACGACCTCGGCGTGGTCGCCGGATTCTGCCAGCGCGTGATGGTGATGTATGCGGGGCGGGCGGTGGAAAGCGCGTCCACTGAGGCGATCTTCAAACGTCCGAAACATCCCTACAATCGCGCACTCCAGAAATCGATTCCCGCGCTCCAGCCAAAAGGCGCGGAGCTCTACACCATTCCCGGCATGCCGCCGGATATGTCGAAGCCGATCTCTGGTTGTGCATTCGCGCCGCGGTGCGAGTTCGCCCAGGACGCCTGCCGCAGCGGCGACATGCGGTTGGAGACGGTTGAGCCCGGCCACGCGAGTGCGTGCGTGCGGGTGCAGCGAGAGGGACTCAAACTTTAGCCACGGATGAGCAATCTGAGACTCAAGAATAGAAACGAAGCTTTCTTGGAGATTTGCAACGTGAAGACCCACTTTCCGGTGGAGCGTGGGATCTTTATCCGGCGGCGTGTCGGCACGGTGCGCGCGGTGGACGGTGTTTCGCTGTCGTTGAACAAGGGCGAGATTCTCGGGTTGGTCGGCGAGTCGGGCTGTGGTAAGTCCACGCTGGGGCGAACCATCATGCAACTCATCCCGCCGACCGAAGGCGCGGTGGTGCTGGCGGGGAAACATCTGGAACAATTGCAGGGCGCGGAACTGCGCGAGGCGCGCGCGGATTTCCAGATGATCTTCCAGGATCCCTACGCGTCACTGAATCCGCGCATGACGGTTTACGACGCGCTGGCGGAGGCGATTCAGGCGCACAAACAAGTAGAGGACGACAAGCTGCCTTATCTCGTAAGCCAGTTGATGGAGAAGGTCGGGCTTGCGCCGCGCTTCATCAAAAAGTACCCGCACGAGTTCTCCGGCGGTCAGCGCCAGCGCATCGCCATTGCGCGCGCGCTGGCGGTCGAGCCAAAGCTCATCGTCGCGGACGAACCGGTGAGCGCGCTCGATGTTTCCATCCAGGCGCAGATCATCAACCTGCTCGCGAAACTCTCGCGAGAGATGCAGCTCACGCTGATCTTCATCTCGCACGATCTCTCGGTGGTGAAACACATCTCGGATCGCATCGCGGTGATGTATCTCGGGAAGATTGTGGAGGTCGGTCCGGCGGCGCAGGTCTTCGAACGCCCGCTGCATCCTTACACGAAGGCGCTGGTCAGTGCGGTGCCAATTCCCGATCCCGTCCGCGAGAGCGCGCGGCAACGCGTCATCCTGCAAGGCGACCCGCCGTCGCCGATCAATCCGCCGAGCGGTTGCGCCTTTCATCCGCGCTGTCCATTCGCTGTCGATGCCTGCAAATCGACCACGCCGCGTTTGGAGGAATTCGCCGGCGGCCAGCAGGCAGCGTGCATTCGTGTGAAGGAAATTTCGTCCACGACGTGAAGTGAGCACGACCGGTTCAGTCGTTCGAAAGGTTGCCGCGTCCCTCGGCATCGCGCTGGCGACGCTGGACGTTTCATTGAGGGCGGCGGCGCCCGAGTGGACGAATATTCCCGGCGGACGCTGGAGCGCGCTTCCCGCGCCGTCCGCTCCGGCGAAGGTGGGCTTCACGCTTCAGAGTCCGGATCAAACTTCGGTCCGTTTCACCAACACGATCGCTGAATGGTCCGCCGCGGAGAATCGCGTGCTGCTGAACGGCTCGGGCGTCGCGGCGGGGGATTTCGATCGCGACGGCTGGCCGGACTTGTTCTTCACCGGACTGGACGCGCCGTGCCGACTGTATCGCAATCTAGGGAACTGGAAGTTCCAAGATGTGACGGCGGAATCGGGCGTCGCCTTGCCAGGGAAGAATTATCGCGGTGCGGTCTTTGCAGATCTGAACGGCGACAATGCGCTCGATTTGCTCGTGGCCACAACGGGGCAGGGCGTTCTCTGTTTTCAGAACAATGGACGCGGGCAGTTCACGAACGTGACGCGTCAAGCACGCTTGGAAAGCAGTGCCGGCAGCGTGACCCTAGCGTTGGCGGATGTGGAACTGGCGGAGCGCTTGACGGTCGTTGATGGCCAGGTGCTCGAGTTCGGCGAGCCGGATCAATTGTATCTCAACGACGGGCGCGGACGGTTCACGCCGGTGTCGTGGACTGGCGGACGATTCCGGAATGAGGACGGCGCGCCGCTCGTGGAACCACCGCGGGATTGGGGGCTGACGGCGACGTTTCGCGACATCAACGACGACGGCTTTCCCGACATTTACGTGTGCAACGATTTCTGGACGCCGGATCGTGTGTGGGTGAACGACGGCAAGGGCCGGTTCCGTCTCGCGCCGAGGCTGGCGTTGCGGAACATGCCGGCGAGTTCGATGGGCGTGGATTTTGCCGATTACGACCGCGACGGTGACATGGATTTCTTCGTGGTGGACATGCTGTCGCGCGATCTCCGTTTGCGGAAACGCCAGAAGCCGGCGCAGAACCCGATGAGCACGATGCCGGGTTTGTTCGAGGATCGCCCTCAGTTCATGCGGAACACGCTTTATCGAAATCGCGGCGATGGCACTTACGCGGAGGTGGCGAACATGGTGGGCTTGCCAGCTTCGGACTGGTCTTGGTCGCCGGTGTTTCTCGATGTGGATTTGGATGGCTACGAGGATTTGTTGATCACGACTGGTCACGCGCGCGATGTGCAGGATCTCGATGTGCAGGCTCGGATTCGTGCGCTGCAACATCCGTGGACGGGATTCAAGAGCGAGGCGGAGCGTCAGAAGGCCTATACGCGGGAACTGATGGAGCACATGCGGCTGTATCCGTTGCTGCATTCGCCGATTGTCGCGTTTCGAAATCTCGCTGGTCGCGGTTTCGCGGAGGTGACGACGGATTGGGGCACGGAACGACAGGGAGTGCATCACGCAATTGCGCTGGCGGATTTTGATCGCGACGGCGATTTGGATTTCGTGGTGAACAGTCTCGGCAGCGCAGCGGGCGTGTATCGGAACAACGCAACGCAAGCACGCGTGGCAGTGCGTCTGCGCGGGCGCGCGCCGAATACACAAGGCGTCGGGGCAAAGGTCGTTCTCCGCGGCGGCGCGGTGCCCGCGCAGGGGCAGGAGATGATTAGCGGCGGACGTTACATGTCGGGTGATGAGGCGATGCGCGTGTTTGCGGCCGGCACTGTCGGGAAGCCGATGACGCTCGAAGTCACCTGGCGCAATGGACTGAGAACGGTTGTCACGAATGTGCTGGCGAATCGGCTCTACGAAATTGAGGAGGCAACGGCAACCGCGGTGCCGTCGAATCCGCCGGCCCCGGTCGCACCGTTGTTCGTGGATTTGAGCAGTCTCATTGAACATCGTCATCACGAAGAGGCTTTCGATGATTTCGTGCGGCAACCATTGCTGCCGTTTAAGCGGAGTCAGTCGGGGCTAGGCGTCGCGTGTTTCGATGCGGATGGCGACGGCGTAAGTGAATTATTTATCGGGAGCGGACGCGGCGGAACCGTCGGCGGCTACAGGGTGAAGTCTGGCGGAGCGTGGGAGCGCGCGGAATCGCTGAGCCGGTCAATGCTGACTGACGATGCGACAGGCTTGGCGGGATGGACGAGTCCGTCCGGGAAGCGGGAGCTCTTGGTGGGACTTTCCGGATACGAAAGTGACGGCGGGCATTCGGTGCTCTCGCTGACGTTCGCCGCGGACGGTCCGAGGGTGACGAATCGTGCGGAGCTTCAGGCGGCGGGGCAGGGAACCGGGCCGCTGGCGGTGGCGGACATCGACGGGAACGGTTCGCTGGATTTGTTCGCGGGAGGTTTTGTCATTGGCGGGCGTTATCCGGAAGCGTCGGCGAGTCGGGTCTATCGTGCTTCGAGCGAGCGGTTGGTATTGGACGAGGCAAACACGCGAGCACTTGCCGGCGTGGGTTTGGTGAATGGCGCGGTGTGGAGCGATTTGGATGACGATGGTTTTCCGGAACTGGTGCTGGCTTGCGAATGGGGGCCGGTCAGGGTCTTCAAGAACACGGCGGGTAACTTGCGCGAGGTCACGTCGGCGTTGGGATTGGATCGATTCACTGGTTGGTGGACTGGCGTGACGGCTGGCGATTTCGATGGCGACGGGCGCATGGATTTGGTGGCGGGAAACTGGGGGTTGAACAGCGAGTATCGCGCGTCGGCTTCGGTTCCGCTGGTGGCGTATCACGGCGATCTGCTGGAACGGGGGGTGATGGATTGGATCGAGACAGAGTGGGACGAGCGGCGTCGTGAAGTCGTTCCCCGGCGCCGGCTGGATGCGCTGAATCAGGTGCTGCCGGTGTTGAGTGAACGTTTCCCGACGCACGAGCGATTTAGTGAAGCCACTATCGAAGTGGTGCTGGGTCCGCTGCGGTCGCGGGCAAAGAAAGTCGAAGCCACGACGCTGGCCTCGACGGTATTCCTGAATCGTGGCAATCGATTCGAGCTGTTCGCGCTGCCGGAAGAAGCGCAGGAAGCGCCGGTGTTTGGCGTGAACGTGGCGGATTTTGACGGCGACGGACGGGAGGATTTGTTCCTGAGTCAGAACTTCTTTGCGACAACGCCGGAGATGCCACGGCTGGATGCCGGGCGAGGATTGATCCTGCGAGGGCAAGGAAATGGACAGTTCGAGCCGATGCCGACAGTGCGTTCCGGGCTGGCGATCTATGGCGAGCAACGTGGTTCGGCGGTGGGGGATTTCGATGGAGACGGCCGGGCGGATCTTGTGGTCGCCCAAAACGGAGCCGCTACGAAGCTGTTCCGAAATGCTTCGGGTGTGTCGGGAATCGCGGTGCGCATCGCGGGGCCGGTGGGAAATCCGACCGGGATTGGCGCGCAATTGAGAATAAATAGCGGAGGAAAGCTCGGGCCGGTTCGCGAGGTCCACGGAGGATCGGGTTATTTATCGCAGGATGATCCTATGCAGATCCTGTCGGCGAGCGGTGCGCCGTCCGAACTCTGGGTGAGGTGGCCAGGTGGCGCGACGAATACCATCGCGATTCCGCCGGGCGCCAAGGCGGTTACTGTGCGTCCCAACGCTGCTCGATGACGGCGTTTTCGCGGAGTGGTCAGCCTTTGGCCTTCGAGCCATCTTCCGCTTGCCCCGCTGCGGTGCTTCTCCTACAACCTCCGCATGTCTGTCACCGCCACTCGCGCGGGCGCGCGTCGTCCGCTTCCTTTTGACCTCCAATCGTACCTCGAAAGCCGTACTCTGTTCATCAACAAGGGTCTGGATCGTTTCCTGCCAAAGGAAACCGTGAAGCCTGCCACCATTCACAAGGCGATGCGTTACTCGCTCTTCGCCGGTGGCAAGCGCATGCGTCCGGCTCTCACGCTGGCGGCGGCGACGGCGTGTGGAGGAACTGAGGAAGCTGCGATGCCGCTGGCCTGTGCGGTGGAGTGCATTCACACATACTCGCTCATCCACGATGATCTCCCGGCGATGGACAATGATGATTTCCGCCGCGGCAAGCCGACGAATCACAAGGTCTTCGGCGAAGGAATCGCGGTGCTGGCGGGCGACGCGTTGCTCACGCAGTCGTTCGAGATCGCCGCGCAGGCGAAGGGCTGGCCGCGTTACTCGCACCAGGACTTGATCCTGGAACTGACGAAGGCGTCGGGTTCACTGCAACTGATCGCGGGGCAGGTTGCCGATCTCGAGGCGGAGGGCAGGAAAGTTTCCGCAGCCGACTTGAAATACATCCACGAGCGCAAGACGTCGGCATTGCTGTGCTGCTCGGTGCGGCTCGGCGGCATGAGCGCGAATTGCACCGCGGCGCAGCTGAAGGCGTTGACGGATTTCGGCTACAACGTCGGCCTCGCGTTCCAGATCATCGACGACATTCTGGACATCACGCAGACGAGCGAGCAGCTTGGCAAGACGGCGGGCAAGGATACGAAGGCGCAGAAGGCGACGTATCCGTCCATCGTGGGCATGGAGAAGTCGCGCAAGCTCGCGAAGGAGCTGACGGAGCGCGCCTTCGCGTCGTTGAAAATCTTCAAAGGTCGCGCGCAGGCGCTGGAGGCGCTCGCGCATTTCCTGCTGGTGCGGGACAAGTGATGAACCGGCGCCCGCGAATCGCGGAACGTGGGCACAACCAGTCGCGCCTCTCGCCTTGAATGAACGCGACCGTTGCCGAAGGATCAATGGCGCGTCCACTCGATCGAGCTGATTCCTGTTGGCGGGGGGCAGTTTAACGCCGGGTCGTTGCGCGTATGGTTCCGACGACAGTCTGACATGAAAAGAAACACTCAGCGCGGTCAGCGCCCCGCCGGTTCGACGAGCCCGGCCTCGTCTCGCCGTTGGGGCATGGTGGCGCTGTGGCTGGTGGCCGGGGTGATTCTTGTCGCCGGGATACAGTCGGCGTTTCGCTCCAGGAGTCGTTCGATCGCTCCGGTTGATTCTTCACGGCCGCTCACCTTCAGCCGGGACATCGCGCCGATCATTTTTGAGAACTGCTCGACGTGTCATCACCCCGGCGACGCCGCGCCGTTCTCGCTCTTGAACTATGCCGACGTGAAGAAGCGCGCCCGGCAGATCGCGGAAGTGACTGCGCGACGCCTGATGCCGCCCTGGCTTCCGGAGAAGGGCTACAACGAATTCGTCGGCCAGCGTTACCTGACGGAGCTGCAGGTGGCGATGATTCAGAAGTGGTTCGAGCAGGGGGCGCCGGAGGGTGATCCTTCTGAGATGCCTGCACTTCCGCCGCTGCGTGATGGCTGGCAGATCGGGAAGCCGGATCTGGTCATCAAGCTCCCGCAGCCTTTCTCGCTCGCGGCGGATGGAAAGGATGTCTATCGCAACTTTGTGATTCCAGTGCCGGGCGATGTTCGGCGTTACGTGCGTGCCGTCGAGCTGAATCCCGGCAATGCCAAGGCGGTGCATCACGCGTTCATGCTGGTGGACACGTCGGGTGATTCGCGTCGACGCGACGAACTCGATCCTGAAATCGGCTTTCCCGGATTGCACACTCCGCCCTCGGCACAAACGCCAGCAGGGCATTTCATGAGCTGGCAGCCGGGGAAGCTGGCGACGGCGGATTCTGACGATGTCTCGTGGGCGCTGGAGCCGGGAACGGACTTCATCCTCCAAATGCACCTGCGGCCCACGGGCAAGCCGGAGCTGGTGCAGCCGTCCGTGGCGTTTTATTTCACCAGCCAGCCTCCGAAGAAGACGCCGTTCAAGTTCGGGTTGTGGACGCACGACATCGACATTCCGGCGGGCGCGTCCAGCAACGTGGTGACCGAGAGCTACACCTTGCCGGTGGAGATCGATGTGATGCGCGTGCTGCCGCATACGCACTACGTGGGACGTCAGGTCCGCGCCTGGGCGGCCCTGCCGGACGGACGCCACCAGTGGTTGATCAACATTCCGAACTGGGACTTCAACTGGCAGGGCGACTACGCCTACGTGAAGCCGGTGACGTTGCCGAAGGGCGCGACCATCTTCATGTCCTACGTGTTCGACAACAGCACGAACAATCCGGTGAACCCAAACTTCCCGCCGCAGCGGGTGAAGTATGGCGTGAACTCCTCGGATGAAATGGCGGAGCTCTGGCTTCAGGTGCTGCCGCGGAATCCCGAGGACGCCGCGCTGCTCGAAAAGGATTATCAGCCGCGGGTGTTCCGCAGCACGATCTCGTACAATACCTATCTTCTGGGAACCGATCCCAACAACGCCAAGGCGCATTCGGAGATCGGCAAGGCGTATCTGTTCCTGATGAAGGCCCCCGAAGCCGAGCGTTATCTGCGGCGTTCCATCGAGCTGAAGCCAGGCGAGGACGAGCCGCATTATTACCTCGGTCTGTTGTGGCGGATGACGGGTCGGTTTGCCGACGCGAAGAAGGAATTTCAGGCGGCCATCCTGGCGAACCCGAATCATCACAAGGCGCACGGCAATCTTGGACTCATCCTGAGTGACGAAGGCAATCTATCCGAGGCCGAGCTGCATCTGCAGAGCGCGCTGCGGATTAATCCGGATGACAACATCGCGCGCGACGGCTTGCAGGACATCGCCAGGAAACGGGCCGGCACGGGGACTCCGTGACGCGAAGCGAGCCTTCTCGCCAAAACGATTGAAACGCCCGATTCATCCGATAACTTCAGCAGCAACGTGAGCAAGCATCGTAAAGCGCAGCGTCCTTCCGGCGGCGGCAAGCCCGACATCAAGGCGAAGTTTCCCGTGGCGCCGGTGATTGCTCTGGCGATTGGCGTGGGGCTGTATTTCTCATTTTTCAGCGGCTCAGGCCGGACGCCGAAACCCTCGGGCACGACCAGTGTTTCCCCGGTGATCACTCCGCCTCCTGCGGTCGCCGTGACGCCTCCGCCCACGAACTCGTCGGCGGGTGGGACGACGCTGGCGGATTTGATTCCGACCGAGCTGGAGATGACTGACGACGAACGGGCGGACGAGTTTCTGAATCGCGGCACGGAGCTGTACCAGGAGGGGAACTTCGCGGAGGCGGTCACTAATTATGCGACGGCGGTGAAGCTGAATCCGGCGGATGAAGCGGCGCATTTTAATCTCGGCTCGGCGTTGGTGAAGCTCGGCAAGATTCCAGACGCGAAGACTGCTTATCTGGAGGCGCTGAAGCTGTTTCCGGATTACTCCGAGGCGCACAACAATCTCGGCAATCTGTTCGCCATGGAGGGCAATTTGACGGAAGCCGCCCGGCACATTGCCGCCGCGGTGAAGCTGGCTCCCGAAAGTGCGTCGGCGCAGAACAATCTCGGTACGGTGCTGATTCGCCAGGGCAAGGTCACCGAAGCGATGGGACATTTCGCCGAAGCCGTGCGGTTGTTGCCGGACTACGTCGAGGCGCACTGCAATCTCGGGAACGCGCTTTTCTCCCAGGGCAAGCTGACCGAGGCGGCGGCGAAGTTCGAAGACGCCCTGAAGATTAAGGCGGATTTCGAGCCGGCGAAGAGTGGTCTCGCCCGCATCGCAAAGGTGAAGCAGGCGCCGCTGGTGCCGAACTCGCCCGTCCCGCTTCCCTGAGGTTACTTCACTTGCTTCAAGGAGCCATCGGGTGAAACGACGATCTCCTTCGCTCCCGCCGGCACCGCGCTCGTGGTTTGCTTTCCGCCCGGCCACCGCACAATCACTTCGGCAGGCGTCTGCGGCGTGCTGAGAACGGGGACGACGCTGTCTTGCGACCAGTATCCCGAACCACCGTGAATTTCGCGAGCCGGCCCGGACTTCGCGCCGAAACGCAAGGCCACTACAGCGCCGATGCCGTCCGGATTTCCCGGCGTTCCCGCGAGCCGGACACGCAGACCCGTCTTACCCGAGTTGTTTTTCAGGAGACGTGTGGCGCCGGCGTTTTGCGCGACGACGAGGTCCGTCCGGCCATCTTCATCGAAGTCGTTCACGGCCGAACCGCGTTGTTCGCCGTAGAGTTGAATGCCGGATTGCGGAGCGTCCACCGGCTTGAATTGTCCCCGCCCATTCCCGAGCAGAACTAGTCCGCGTCCGGCGTCGAGGCGAGGATCTTCCGGGCGAACGGAGAAGAAGTTCTGGCCCGCGAACAAATCTTCCGCGCCATCGCCATCGAAGTCCGCCACGCTCAATCCAAAGACGGGCGCGTATTGAGCGGCGTCGGGAAGAGGGATGACTTCAAATTGCTCGCCGCGATTCATCAACACGACGGAGGTCAGCATGGCGGCGTGAACCTGCTGGGCGCGGGACTTGTTCGGCCCGAGCACTTCGCTGGCATCGGCGAGCGCGAACAGTTTGTGCGTCGCGAATCGGGTGCGAACTTCGGGCCAGCCGGCGCTGAGCTTTTTCATGTCGCGCCGCGGAGCGATGCGGCCGCGGTCGTCGAACTCGGTTTCGAGGAGATCCACCGAGCCGTTGTGATCGAAGTCGCCGTAGAACATCGTCAGCGGACGGTTCACGGAAGGGGATTCGTAAATGGAGTTCAGTCCCCAATTGCCGGCCACGATGTCGAGTCTTCCATCCCCATCGAAATCGCCAGTCGTCACGCTCATCCACCAGCCGGTCAGCTGGCGCAGTGTCACCGGCGAGGCTTGGCCGGGAAGCGTAACTGACGGGTCCCACTCGTTCAGGCGACCAGCGGTGTTACGGAAGATCCGCAGTGGTCCCCATTCGCAGGCGAGAAGAAGTTCGGGCGCGCCATCGCCGTTCAAATCCGAGAACGTTGCTCCGCTGACGAGGCCGGCTTGTTTGAGGACGGAAGCAGAATGGGAATCGAGAGCGAGGGTTCCGCGATCGTTGAGGAAAAGCTGGGACGCGGCGGCTTCTGGGTAGCGCGCGGGGACGGCGCGCCCGCCAATGAACACGTCTAGATCTCCATCGCCATCGACATCGGCCACGGCCACGGGGCCGGTCGCGGAACGCGACGGTGAAATTCCCGCGATGACTTCCATCGTCGCCGTGGGCAGGCCGGAGCCGTTTTTCAATTGAATCCTGCCCAGCGGTGCCGTGTCGCTGTCTGGCGTGCGAAGTCCGGATTGGCCCGCTAGCAACGTGCGTTGGCCTGGAGCCGCAACCCAGCTGGCTAGGCCCGAAGTATCGGCGCCTGCGAAGGTGCTCGGCGGTGTATCCCAGCGTCGGAAGTTGCCTTGGGTGTCACGGCTGAAGACCGCGTGAGAACTGCCTTCGGTATCTCCGATGACGAGTTCGTCGCGGGCATCACCGTCGAGATCGATCCACGCCACGCCGGGGCCGAGCCGGGAAAGGCTGCGCGGCAGGAGCGGTTGGCGCTCGAAGTCGTTGAATGGCGTTCCAACGTTCGTGTGGTTCAGCAGGCTGCTAATGTCTTGAAAGAGCGGGGCGGCGGACGGAGTGGCGGGGGAGGAGGGAGTGTTGGCCACGGCGGGGGTGTGCGGCTCTTCGATCTCGTAGATTCGATTGGCCTTCACGTCGTGAATCACGCTGCGGCGTCCGCTGCGCCAGGCGACTTCGATGCTCATGTCGTTCGTGGCCGATCCGGCGGCGAAGACGCGCATCGTATCATCCGAGGAGAGGTAACGTCCGCCGCAGTGGATCTCCTGGGACTGAACGGGAACCGAGCCGCGGAGGAATTTGATCTTCGCGCCGATGCCGCGAGTGTTTTGGCCGGCGCCCCGCAGGCGGACGGCGACGCGCGGCGCGGAGGATTCATTGCGGTAGATGAGCGGGGGTTGCCAAAGGCAGCTGACGGCGATGTCGAGGTCTCCGTCCTGATCGAAATCAGCGAGTGCAATGCCGTGGGAGACGTTGGTGGAGTTGAAGCCCCATTGCGCGCCGTGCTCGTCGAATCGCCGATCGCCGCGATTGCGGAAGAGATAGTTCGGTGTGATGAGCGGTGGAAAATCTTTCAGCTTTTTGACGACGCGCTGGGCGCCGCCATCTTGCGGCATCAGTTCGTGCATTTCGAGGTCCTGCGTGTCGTAGCCGTGTGCGTTGACGACGAGCAGATCCTCAAAGCCATCGAGGTCGACATCGAGAAATGCCACGGACCACGTCCAGTCCGAAGCGGCGACTCCGGCGAAGTTCGCCAGGTTGGCGTAAGTATTGTCGCCGCGATTGATGTTCAAAACGTTCGCGCGGATTTGGTTCCGGTCCCACACTTCGCCGATCTCGCTGATCGGCGGATTGGTGCCGCCGTTTTGCCGCATGCGCAGCTCGTGCAGCCGGCTCCACATGTCGCCTACGAAGAAGTCATCGTGCCCGTCGCGGTCGACATCCGCGAAGTCTACGCCCATCGAGAAATGACTGGTCGATCGGACGGCCAGATCGGGCAGCGCCCGGAAGCGACCGTTGCCGTCATTGATCCAAATGCGGTCGGGCATTTGGAAATCGTTGCAGACATATATGTCCGGCGCGCTGTCGCCGTTGATGTCGCGGAACATCACGGAGAGGCCCATGTCGTAGAACTCGCTCTTGAGCGGTTGACCATCGGCGTGGAGGAATCTGCCATCGGTCCACGAGACCGGGGAAAATGTCCCGTTGCCATTGTTCAGAAAGAGTGAGTCAGGCTCGCCGAGCTCAACCATGCGGCCGTTGATGATCTTCAGCCGCTTCGACCAGCGTCCGGTGACGACCGGCTTGCCGTTGACCAGTCGGGTCGAGATGGCGCCGCCGTTGCGCAGGATCGAAACTTCACCGTAGTTCGCGAGGTACAGATCTAGATCGCCATCGCCATCAATATCCGACAAGGCGATCGAGTGTGTTCCCAGTCGCGTGCTCAGTCCTACCGCTGCCGTCGCGTTGGTGAACCGACCTCCGCCTTGGTTGATGAAACACGCGTTGGGTCCGCCCAGCATGCCGACGATCAGGTCGAGCAGTCCGTCGCCGTTGGCGTCGGCGAACGTCACTCCCTTTGAGGCCGAATTGGTGCCGCATCCGACTCCGGCTTTCTCGGTCACATTCTGGAAGCGCCAGCCGCCTTGATTCCGGAAGAGGCCGTTCGGTCCATCGGTGTTGGCGAAATAGAGATCGCACCAGCCGTCGCCATCGAAATCGCCCGCAGCGAGGCCGCATCCGTTGATGAGATTCTGGTTAGATTCTGCGCGCCCATACGACATCGAGTTGGTGAAGAAGATTCCCGTTTGTTCCGGCTTGAGCAGAGTGAATCCGGATTTGCCGTTGGCGGGAACGGAGACTTCGGCGACGCGATAACCTTCGAGGGTCGTCCACCGTAAACTTTGGGGAGAAGCGGTGAAAGCGCTGAAGCCGATCGCAAGCGCGCAGATCACGTCCATGCCGCGCCATTGGCACGAGGAAAAGTTCATTCGGGGTCGTTGGGACTGCGAAGTTGTTACCAGAACGACACACAAATGGCAAGAAAGTCCTTTATGGAATTGCGCGAACATTGCGGAACTTGCGCCCGGCGGGCTTCTGTCGATACTGAGTCCATGAAGACTGTGGCAATCATGGGCGCGTCGACGGATCGCTCGAAGTTCGGCAACAAGGCTGTCCGCGCCTTCCTGCAACAGGGCTACACCGTGTATCCGGTGAACCCCAAAGAGTCGAAGATCGAGGGGCTCACCTGCTACGCTTCCATCGCGGATGTGCCCGTGCGGCCGTATAAAGTCAGCGTCTATCTCCCGCCACCGGTCGTCCTGAAAGTGCTCCCCGCGATTGCGGCGAAAGGTTGCGACGAACTCTGGCTGAATCCGGGAACGGAATCGAACGAAGTGATCGCCGCTGCCGAACAGTTGGGACTGAACGTCGTCCAGGCTTGCAGCATTGTGGCGGTCGGCATGTCACCCGGAGTGCTTTGATCGGCTGAACAGGTCCTCCGCTTCGGCGATAGTTCCCCAGCGTTCCCGAGAGTCTTCTGCGCTCTGATTCCTGTCCGAGTTTGTCCTCGATGACATTTTGCGCGAGGAGTTGATCACGTACCGTTACGTAGACGGCTCCAGAGGAGCGTGCGGCACGAAGATTGGAGTCCGGCAGCGAGACCAAAACGTGCATCATTTTTTGCATCGTGGCGATTCTCGGTGTTCTGGCCGGCTCGGCTGCAGGTGATCTGCCCACAGGCGCGAGCATTCGGACGGCAGGGCTCCTGCTTAGAGACAGATGCCGCCCAAACCCGGCGGCATCCTCCCCCGCGGTAATCCCAAACTCAAAAGCCGTGCCTGGGAGAAATAGTAATCATCAATCAACGGACAACTATGAAAACCGGTTACTTGATCGACATGGATGGCGTCATCTATCGCGAGAACCAGCTTATTCCTGGCGCGGTAGAATTCGTGCAGGCACTTTCCGCATCGGGCACGCCCTTTCTTTTCCTCACCAACAATTCCGCGCCCACGCCGGAAGATCTTGCGGTGCGGCTGAAGCATCTCGGGATTCACGGCCTCTCTGCGCGCCACTTTTACACGTCGGCTTTGAACACAGCGGACTTCCTGAGCGAAACCGATCCCGGCTGCACCGTTTTCGTCATTGGTGAAGGCGGACTGCTCACCGCCTTGCACGAACGCAAAATCGCGAATGACGCGATTCGTCCGCGCTACGTCGTGGTGGGTGAAGGCATGACCACGATGGAGAAACTCGTGAAAGCCCACGAGTGCATTGAACGCGGCGCGCGGTTGCTGGCCACGAATCCTGACAACTGGTGCCCGGTCTCCAGCGAGAAGACGCGGCCCGGAGCTGGTTCCACCGCGGCGTTTCTCGAAGCCAGCACCGGGCGTCACGCTTACTTCCTCGGCAAGCCAAACGGTTACATGTTCCACCGCGCCCGCCGCAAGCTTGCGGAGATTGCGCTCAGCGAGCCGGAACAAGTGGTGATGATTGGCGACACGATGGAGACGGATATTCGCGGGGCGATGGAGGCCGGTATGCAATCGTTCCTCGTGCTCAGCGGCTCGACGCAGCTGGAGGGTCTCGGCGATTATGTCTACCAGCCGACGCGTGTCCTCCAAACGGTGGCGGACCTTACCGAGGAAATAAAAACCGGCAAGGCCTCCGACCGCCTCAACAGTCCCGTTTACGGAACCAACGGCACGAGCGCGAAACTGGGGCAGAGACATCAGACGGACGTCTTCGCACTGCACAAGCCGAGGCCTCGTCCGGCGATGACCAAATAGGCCCACCATCCCGATGGAAGTGCTCGCTTCTCAAGCCGCTTTCTGCGACGCTCGATAGCACTCACAAGATAAACAGCGACGTTCGTCTCCGCCTGTTCTCTCGCAGGTGACTGCGGCGCGCGCGCTTTCCTTCAATGAAGTTCATGAATATCGAGCCAAAGACGTTCGGGCTGCCAAAGTTCGCCTCTCTCAGTTGCCTTGCCGCCGCCCTCTTCTTCACCCCAGCGAACGCGCCAGCCTCGCTTGCGACCTACGACACGGTTGTCGCCGCCGACGCAGCGGCGGGGTTGCCGACGCTCGCGCGATTAACGACGAATGCCGTGCTGACCGGCGCCAATCGAGTCGCGTTCAACTTCGGTGCGAACTCCGGCGACGTGACGTTGGAGTTCATCCTTACCGGCAACCCTTCGTTCAGTGGTGGCTCCTACCTCGCTGTGGGCGCGAATACCGGCAGCAACCTGCGCTACGCACAGTGGGGCAACACCGGCCAGATGGGTTTCACGCAGCTTGGAGTGGCGGACTATCTCTTCACGCCCGGCGTTCCGTCGCCACAGGCGCCAGTTCACGTGGCGTACGTCTGGCAATCTGCATCGCGGACGATGCGTCTCTACTTGAACGGCTCGTTCGCGGGATCGTCGTCAGGCGTCAGCGCCGCGTTCGCAATGCCCGCGGGGCAGGGCTGGCTCGGCGGTAATCCGGGCGGCGGCGAGACAATGCAGGGAACCATCTTCCGCGTGACCGTCTATGATGACGTCATTGCGGACGACGTCATCCAGCGCCACGCCGATGCATACAACGACGTCGTGCGCGCGCCGATCATCTCATCATTCGCGGCGACGCCTTCGACGATTTTCTCGCCCGCGTCCTCGACCTTGAACTGGTCGGTGCAGAACGCGCTGGGCATTTCCATCAACGGCTCCGATGTCACCGCGTTGCCGAGCCTGAATGTCACGCCTGCTGTTACGACCGCTTACACGCTGGTCGCGACGAACGCCGGCGGGAGTTCGACGAGCGCGGTCACCGTGGTGGTGAATCCCGCGCCCGTGATTAATAGCTTTGTTGCGAACAAGGGTTTCGGTGCGGCGGGTGAAACGATCACGTTGTCGTGGAATGCGACTTACGGACAAACCTTCAGCATCGCGCCGGGCATCGGCGATGTGACACAGGAGACCGTCGACGGCGTGGGCAACCTCAGCTTCCAAATCGCCGCGAACACGGTTTATACGCTGACGGTCAGCAGCGCGTTCGGCACGGACACGGCGACGTATGAAGTGAAGGTCGTGCAGCCGGCAAATCATCCCGTCATCTCCGAGTTCATGGCGGACAACAACGCGACGCTGGCGGATGAGGACGGTCAGTTCTCTGACTGGATTGAGATCTACAATCCGACCGCCGCGCCCATCAATCTCGCCGGCTATTTCCTCACGGACAACAAATCGGAACCGACCCTTTGGTCGTTCCCGAACGTGTCGCTCCCGGCAGGTGGACATCTCCTTGTCTTCGCGTCCGGCAAGAACCGCGTGAATCCTGCGGCGACGCTGCACACCAGTTTCCAACTCGACAAGACGGGTGAATACCTCGCGCTCGTCGGACCCGGCCCGGTCGTGTTGCAGGCGTTTGATCCGTATCCGGCGCAACGCGGAGACATTTCTTATGGAGTGCTCGGCGGCGATCTCTCACTGCTCACGACAATGGGGCAGCCGACGCCTGGAACCGTGAACGACAGCGCGCCGCCGCCGCCCGCGAAGGTCGAGTTCTCCCGCGATTCCGGATTCTTCACCGAGCCCTTCACCGTATCGCTTTCTTCGGCCACGCCGGACTCCGTCATCCGCTACACGCTGAATGGTTCCGTGCCGAGCGCAACGAACGGGTTCATTTACAGCGCCCCGATTGCGGTCAACGGCACCACGCGGTTGCGGGCTGTGGCACTGGCATACGGACAGGCGAGCGAGCTCGCTGGAGAACGGTTCATCAAGCTCGCGCCTGATCTCGCGAACTATTCCTCCACGCTGCCGATCATGGTCATCGAGAATTTCGGTGCAGGCATCATCCCGCAGAAAGGCTGGACTGGCACGGGCGCCGGCGTGCGTCAGGTGCCGCGACAGGATGCGCTGTGGGCGACGTTTGAACGTGAAGGTGGTGCGAGCGCGTTCACGAATGCGCCACAGATGGTCAGTCGCATCGGCATTCGCGGCCGCGGCGCGTTCTCCTCCACGTGGCGACAGAAGCCTTTCAGCGTCGAGGCGCTCGATGAATCCGATGGCGAGCGAGCGGTCTCGCCGCTCGGTCTGCCGTCGCATCCCGACTGGGTGCTCTACTTCCCGGACCCGGACGCGAACAAGGATCCCGTGATGCTTTTCAACACCTTCGCCTACGAGCTGTATCAAACCTTCGGCCGCGACTTTGCGGTGAAGTTCCGCTGGGTTGAGGCGTTCATCAACGAGGACGGCGGCGACCTCAAGCTCGCGGATCGCCGTGGTGTGTATGCCATCTTCGAGAAGGTGTCGCGCGGTTCGGATCGTCTGAACTTCACGAAGCTCTCGGCGGACGGCACGAACGGCGGCTGGTTGCTGAGTTTGAATCGCATGGACCCGGAGCCGGAGAATGGTTGGCCCGCCGAGAACGGGACCACGGTGCCGCAGTTCTTCCACACCGCCGGACAAAATCGCATTCTCCAGACGCCGCCGAACGCGCAAGTCGTCGGCGACGACGAACCGCAGCAGAGCAACGGTTACCTGAACTTCGACAACCCGAGCGGTTACAGCATCACCGCCAGCCAGCGCGCGGGCATTGAAGGTTGGTTCAAGGAATTCGAAGACGTGCTGTGGAACAACGCCATCTGGCGTGACCCGACGAACGGGTACCGCAAATATCTCAACGCCGAGGATTTCGCCGATTACTTCCTGCTGAACACGCTCACGCGAAACGGCGATGGCCTGCTCATCAGCATGTTTCCGTGGAAGGGGGACGACAACAAACTCCGCATGGGCCCGGCGTGGGATTACAACTGGTCGCCCTATTACATCTCTGGTGCGGACCCGACTGGCACGTTGCTGCACCGTCCCGATCGACTCTGGTATCGCCGGCTCTTCGCGGACGTGGATTTCAACCAGCTCTACATCGACCGCTGGTGGCAGCATCGTCGCGGCGCGATGAGCAATGTGGGTATCGACGCGATCATTGACGGGCAAGTCGCAGAAATCTCCACCGAGAAGGCGCTGCTCAATGGCTTCGCCAACGCCGCGCAATGGGCGACGAACATCAGCACGTTCCGCGCGTGGCTGAAGAACCGCGCCGACTGGATCGATCGGAACTACATCCGCCCACCGTTCTTCAATCAGGACGGCGGCGATGTGCCGGACGCCTTCCAGGTCACTATCCTTGGCACCAACGGAACGATCTACTACACGATCGACGGCTCGGACCCGCGTCTGCTCGGCGGCGCGATTTCCGGTGCGGCGCAGGCGTTTCAACTGCCCTTCGCGCTCACCGCGCAGACGACCGTCAGCGCGCGCATCCGCAACGGCACGAATTGGAGCGGTCTGACCCGCGCGGTCTTCTATCCGCCGCAGGATTTGTCGAAGCTCGCCGTCACAGAGATCATGTACAACCCGCCGGCGTTCGGTGCCGTCGCCGGGAACGATCTGGAGTTTATCGAGTTCAAGAACATCGGCGCCACGCCGCTGAATCTGGGCACGCTGACGTTCACGGCTGGCATCAACTTCACGTTCACGAACGGGACGCGGCTGTTGCCAGGCCAGTTCTTCGTGCTCGCGCGCGACAAGGCGGCATTCTCGGCGAAGTATCCGGGCGTGACGGTGAAAGGCGTTTATTCCGGCCAGCTCGACAACGCTGGCGAAACCCTCCGGCTCTCGACGGCGTTCGGGAACACCGTGCTCTCCGTCGCCTACAATGATCGCACGCCATGGCCGCTGGCTTCGGATGGTCACGGATTCTCCGCCGTGCCGCGCGTGTCTGGCGCGAGCCCGAATTCGGACAACGGCGCACACTGGCGTGCGAGCGCGAACGCGGGCGGTTCGCCCGGCGCGGATGATTCGGAGCCTACGATTCTGCCCGTGCTCGTGAATGAAGCCCTCACGCACACGGACCTTCCGGCGGTGGATTGGATCGAGGTGTTCAACCCGAACGCGAGCGACGTGAACATCAGCGGCTGGCTGCTGAGCGATGACGCCGCCGCGCCGAAGAAGTTCCGCATCCCGGACGGAACCATCATTCCGGCGGGCGGTTACCGCGTTTTCTCCGAGGCAGACTTCAACGCCAACCCATTGCTCGTCTCAACCTTCTCGCTCAGTTCGATGGGCGACTCCATCTATTTCGCCTCTGCTGATTCGAACACCAACCTCACCGGTTACAGCCACGGCGTCACGTTCAGTGCGGCGGCGAACGGCGTGACGTTCGGACGTTACGTGAATAGCGTCGGCGAGGAACAGTTCCCGGCGCAGATTTCGCCCACGCCCAACGCCGCGAACAGCGGGCCGCGCATTGGCCCGGTGGTGCTGAGCGAGATTCACTACCATCCCGACGCTGCAGGCGATGAGTTCATCGAGTTGCGCAACATCACGGCGAGCCCGGTCGCGCTCTTCGACTCAGCCTTTCCGACCAACACATGGCGCGTGAACGGCCTCGGCTTCACGTTGCCGCAGAACATCACGTTGCCCGCTGGCGGTGCGCTCCTTATCACGGGCATCGATCCGGTGGCGTTCCGCGCGAAGTATTCGATCGCGCCGGAAGTGAACCTGCTCGGTCCATTTGCCGGCAACTTGCAGGACAGCGGTGAGCGTCTCGAACTCCAGCGTCCCGATGCGCCGGGCACCAATGGCGTGCCTTACATCACGGTGGACGAAGTGCGCTATAACGACCGCGCTCCGTGGCCGCCGGCGGCGGATGGCAGCGGTGCGTCGCTTCAGCGTGTGGACTTACTCGCGTATGGGAACGATCCGGCGAACTGGGAGGCGGCGATTCCGACACCCGGCGCCGAACTCGTGGTCGGACTTGCACCGGTCATCACCGCGCAACCGCAGAATGTCGCGATCCTGTCGTTCGAAAGCGCGCAGTTCTCCATTACTGCGACAGGTGCCGCGCCGCTCTTGTATCAGTGGCTCTTCAACGGCTCGCCGATTGCCGGCGCCACGAATAGCTCGCTTTCGCTGTTCAATGTGCAGCCCGGTCAGGCGGGCAATTACTCCGCCGTCGCCTTTAACCAAGCCGGCTCAGTCGTCAGTTCCGCCGCGCGACTTACGGTCAATCGCGTGCCAACCATTCTGGCCCCACCGACAAACAGCTTCGCGCGCATCGGCTCCAATACAGTCTTCGCCGTAAGCGCGGTGGGTAATGGTCTGCTCCGTTACCAGTGGCGGTTCAACGATGTGAACATTCCGGGCGCGACGAACACCTCGCTGGTGATCACAAACACGCAGACTACGAACGCAGGCATCTACGCGGTGGCGGTGAGCGACACGGTCGGGACGTTCGTGACGCTGCCGGTGACGCTTACCATTCTGATTAATCCGGCAATCGTCGTCGCGCCGGTCAGCCAGTCGGTCGTTGTCGGTCAGCCGGTCACGCTGAGCACAGTAGCGAGCGGAAATCCTTTGCCGTTCAACTTCGAATGGCGGCGTGGCGCGCTCAGTGTGGCGAGCAATACGGTGAACTCGTTCGAGAACTACTACAGCTTCATCGCCTCCAACAACGTGAGTACACAGAGCTACCGTGTCATCGTCCGGAACCTGGCGAATCAGGGGATTAGCGCCAATGCACTCTGCAACGTCATCACGCTGGCCGATGCCGATCGCGACGGCATTGCGGACATTTGGGAAGCGGTCAATGGGCTCGATACGAACAACGTGGCCGATGCGGCGCTCGATTCCGACGGTGACACCATGAGCAATCGCGCGGAGTTCATCGCCGGGACGGATCCCGCCAACCCGGCGAGCTATTTGAAGATGGACTCCATCACCGCGAACGCCGGGGCCACGCTTTCCTTCGGCGCGATCTCGAACCGAACTTACTCGGTGCAATTCTCTGACTCGGTGGGAAGCGGTATGTGGTTCAAGCTCGGCAATGTGGCCGCGCGTAGCACCAACCGCATCGAGACAATGGTTGATTCCACCTACGCGACGAACCGGGTTTACCGGCTGGCGACGCCGGCGTTGCCGTAACCTTCAGGCGGGTTCTGCTTCCAGCGGCACGACGTCCACGGCGACGTTGAGGGCGTGGCTGCCGGCGCCGAGAATGACGCCGCGCACGGGGCTCACATCAGCGTAGTCGCGGCCCCAGCCGAGCGTGATGTGCTGCATCGAGGGGAAGATGTTGTTCGTCGGGTCCACGTCGATCCAGCCAATGCCGGGGCAGAAGAAGGAGATCCACGCGTGCGACGCATCGGAGCCGACGAGCTTTTCCTGACCGGGCGGAGGCAAAGTTTCCAAGTAACCACTGACGTAGCGTGCGGGCAATCCGAGTGCGCGGAGGCAGGCAATTTCCAAATGGGCGAAGTCCTGGCAGACACCGCGGCGTTTCTCCAACACCTCGGCGAGTGGCGTCGACACGGTGGTAGCCGTGGGGTCGAACTTGAATTCGTGATAAATGCGCGCGGTGAGATCGGTGACGGCTTCGAGAATGGGGCGGTTCGGCTCGAAGGACGGTGCCGCATACTCGGCGAACGACGGGTCCAAGGGCACGGCGGTGGAGGCGAAGGTGAACTCGGTGGCTTCGAGGACAGAGGCGGTGCGGTCGATGCGGCACATGCCGCGGACGGTTTCCCAGCCGGGCGTTTCGCCAGCTTCGGGAATGAACGCCGGGCTGATGGCGACGCGGCTGCGCGAGGTGACGCGCAGGCGGCGATGGGTGCGCTCGATGGTGGCAAAGGTGGTTTCGTTCCCGAAGTAATCAACGCGCCGGTTGGTCACGGCGGGCGCGGGCTCGACTTCGATCTCGTGCGTGATGCGGCGCTGGCGCGAGAGCGAACGCGGAGTGAGCCGCATGACGTGATGCGAGACGGTCACGGGCGCGTGGTAATCGTAAACCGTGGTGTGCGCGATCTCGAAGAGCTGGGCTTTCATCTCAATTCACCTGCGGCGTGACGTGGCTGAAGAACACCTGGGTCAGCAGTTCGGAGACGCCTCCCATGCCGATGAGCACGCGTTCGAGGAAATCGCTGGTGTCGGCAGGCGGGATGTTCTCAAAACCGGAGGCCTCGAACTCGCGGAGTTCGCCGGCAATGTGCGAGACGCGGCGGCGGAGCAGGGCCACGCCATCGCGATGCGCGCCGTCGGGCAAGCCGCGGGCGTGTTCCTCGATGCGCGAGAGCTGGAAGGCGAGCGAGCGCGGATTGGTCGGTTCACTGACGAGAAGTTCCAACATGCCGGAGGTGCTGGCCTCATAGAAGTAACGACGGCGGTAGGTCATCACGCTGTCGCAGATTTCCAGCGCGGGCTCCAGCAGGCGCTCGGTGCGTTCGCCGCAGTCGAGCACGGCGCGGAGGAGTTGCGCGACGTTGGAGGCGCGTTCGATGCGGCGGCCGAGATCGAGAAACACCCAGCCGTGGCCGCGTGTCATGTTCTCCATCTCCATTCCGTTAAACGCTGCGAGGTCGAGCACGAGCGTGTTCAGCATCGACGCGGCGTAAACGAGCGGCAGGCGGCCGGTCTTCGGCTTCGCGTCGGGCTCCAGATGATTGAGAATGCGCCAGGTGTCGGCGGAGAGACGATAGCGCACAGAGAACGCGGCGAAGTGAATCCGCCCGAGCAGATCGCGCACGCCGAAGGAATGGTCGTCCTTGTAGAGCATGCCGAGGACTTCCTCCTGCAAGCGTTCGCGCAGCGGCGTGGTCTCGGCGGTGAGATGGACGTGGTTTAGGCGCGTGAGCAACTCGGCCAGCGCGCTGATGCGTTCGTGGCTGCCGGCGCCGGTGTCATCCGAGAGACGGCCAACCGAGCAGCGTGCAGTGCGGACGACGTTCTCGAGACGTTCGGCGTAGCGTCCGAGCCAGAAGAAATTGTCTGCGGTGCGGCTCGGCAAATCTGAGGCGGTGCGTTCCACGGACGGCGCGATCGCCGGGACGGATTGGATGGACAACGTTTCATCGTCGGCTGCGGGCAGGACCCAGACGTCTTTGCACGGACCGCTGAGCGGAATCGTCGTGGAGCAAAGCCGTTCATCGCGCAAGGTGCGGGCGATGCCGCCGGGCATGACCTTGTATTCGTGGCCGTCGAAGAGGACGAACAGGCGCATGACGACCGGGCGCGATTCGGCGTGGTGCTCGGCCCAGACGGGCGCGTGTGAGAGCCGCACTTCCTCCTGCCCGACGAATTCGTGCGAGCGCTTGGTGACTTGTTCCAGCAACGCGGCGCGTTCCGCGGCAGGAAGGTCGCGCGGGCGGGAAATTGTTCCGCCCAGCGTGAACGCCGGACGAATGGCGAGCGATTCGAGATGTTCGCGAACGTAGGCGAGCTCCCGGCCCTGGCCGCACCACCACGTGGCGACGGATGGGATCTTCAGTTCTTCGTCGAGCAAGTGGCGGCACAAGCTCGGCACGAACGGAAGAAACGCGGGGCTTTCGACGAGGCTGCTGCCGAGCGCGTTGATCACGGCAACGCCGCCCGCACGGGTGGCTTCGACGAGGCCGGGCACACCGAGCAGCGAATCGTTGCGCATCTCCAGCGGATCGCAGAACGCATCGGCGATGCGGCGCAGGATGACGTCCACCTGTCGCAATCCTTCGAGCGTCTTCATGAACACCTTGCGGTCGCGCACGGTGAGATCGTCGCCTTCGACGAGCGTGAAGCCGAGCAAGCGCGCGAGGTAAGCGTGTTCGAAGTAGGCTTCGCTGCGCGGGCCGGGCGTAAGCAGGACGATAGTCGGATCTTCAATGCTGGCCGGGGCGAGGCGACGCAAGGTCTCTCGCCGAAGACGAACGGCTTCGGAGAAGGGACGTGGGCGGACGGCTTCGATGGCTTCCGGAAGAACGCGCGAGATGACGGTGCGATTCTCCAGCATGAAGCCGATGCCGGGCGGTGTCTGCGTGCGGTCGGCCAGCACCCACCAGCGTCCGTCGGGCGAGCGGCCGAGGTCGACGGCGTAGGTGTGGAGGTAACCGCCAGCGGGAACATCGATGGCCTGGCAGGCGCGATGGTAGCCGGGATTCGCGTAGAGCAACGGCGCGGGAATTAATCCGTCACGCACGAGGCGCTGCGTGCTGTGGAGATCGTGCAGGACAAGGTTGAGCAGTTGCGCGCGCTGGATGAGACCGGCTTCGAGCTTCGACCATTCGTCCGCGGAGATCATCAGCGGCAGCAGATCGAGCCGCCACGGTTCATCCACGCCGCGACCGTGCTGGGTGACGAAACAGGAGACGCCGTGTTCGCGCAGGATGCGGCGGCAGTTCTCGGCGCGCGCGGCGAGTTCGTGCGGGCCGAGCTTCTCGAGGGATTCGGAAAGAGTTTTCCAATGCGCGCGCGGCTGGCGTTTTTCCGAGAAGAACTCGTCGAAGAAGCCGCCCCCCATCCGTCCTGTTCCGAACAGTGACGACTGCGTCGTGGTGGAGGAGGACTGCGATTGGTTCATGCGCGCGATGGAGTTTAACCGCAGGCGAACATCGCGGCAACCGAACCCGTAAATTTCTTCACCAGCCGATGGCCTGCGGTCGGGTCATCCATTCCTTAGATCGAGCGTGAAGGGGAGCTCGGGATTCAGCACTGCTTCCGGCGCGAGGAACTTGCCCTGGCTGGCGCCGTGCGTGAAGAAGCGGGCCAGGCGACGGCTCTCGGCTTCGTAGCTGTTCACCGGAAAGGTGTCGTAACTGCGGCCGCCTGGGTGCGCGACGTGATATTGGCAGCCACCGAGCGAGCGCTTGTTCCATGTATCGTAGAGATCAAAGATAAGCGGGGCGTGCGGCGCGATTGTCGGTTGCAGACATTCGGGCGGTTGCCACGCGCGGTAGCGAACCCCTGCGACGCCTTCGCCGTTGGTGCCAGTGGGATGGAGCGGGATGCGCCGGCCGTTCACAGTGAGGGCAAACCGATTACCAGCGAGGCCGCGAGCCTTGACCTGAAGACGTTCGAGCGAGCTGTCCACGTAACGAACGGTCGCGCCACCGCCGGGTTCTTCGCCGAGGACATGCCAGGGTTCGAGCGCGGTGCGGAGTTCCACTTCGACGTCGCGTTGGGCGAAATCGCCGATGCGCGGGAAGCGAAACTCAAAGTGCGGCGCGAACCAGTCGAACTCGAACGGATAACCGGCGTCGCGCAGGTCGCGGATGACGTCCTTGAAATCGGTCTCGCAGAAGTGCGGGAGCATCCAGCGGTCGTGGATGTCCGTGCCCCAGCGCACGAGACCGTTTTTGTAGGGTTCCTTCCAGAACTTGCTGACGAGGCCGCGCAGCAGGAGATGCTGCGCAAGGCTCATGCGCGCGTGCGGCGGCATTTCGAAGGCGCGCATTTCGACGAGACCGAGCCGACCGGTCGCGCTCTCAGGAGCGTAAAGCTTGTCGATGCTGAACTCGGAACGGTGGGTGTTGCCGCTCGCGTCGATCAGCAAGTTGCGGAAGAGGCGATCGCAAATCCAAGGCGGCGTGTAGCCGAACTGACCGATGTTGCGGTCGAGTTCCTTGAAGGCGATCTCGAGTTCGTAGAGCGAATCGTTGCGAGCCTCGTCGATGCGTGGGGCTTGTGAAGTCGGGCCTATGAAGAGTCCGCTGAAGAGCCAGCTCAGCGAAGGATGATTCTGCCAGTAGGCGAGCAGCGACCGGAGTAGATCGGGCCGGCGCAGGATGGGCGAGTCGGACGGTGTTTCGCCACCGATGATGATGTGGTTGCCGCCGCCAGTGCCGGTGTGGCGACCGTCCACCATGAACTTCTCCGTGCCGAGCCGCGTCTGGCGCGCTTCCTCGTAGAGCACGGTGGTGCGATCGACGAGTTCATCCCACGACTTGCTGGGATGCAGGTTCACCTCGATGACGCCGGGGTCGGGCGTGACGGCGAGCTTGTTCAGGCGCGGATCTTTTGGCGGCGCCTCGCCTTCGATGACGATAGGCAGGCCGAGTTCGGTGACGGCGGTTTCGATGCCGGCGATGAGGTCGAGATAATCTTCCGTCGCGGCGACCGGCGGCATGAAGACATGCAAACGACCGTCGCGCGGCTCGACGCACAGCGCGGTGCGGACAATCCACGGCGCGCTTTCGCCCTGCACGGGACGGCGGTTCGGATCGAAGTCCGGCGGCAAGGGCGGGAGTTCAACGCGCTGATCTTCGAGGTCACTGAGTTGCTGGGCGCGCTGGCCGGGGCCGTAACCGACAGGCGTCGGCGCGCCTTTGCCCCGGAGGAAACGCTGGCCGGTCGTCTCGGGCTCGCGAACTTTGTAGGGAAACTCCTTCGGCAGCGGCGGGAGCTTTTGCGTCGGGTCCGGCGGATGCACCCACGGAAAATCTTTCTCCGCGACCCACGGAATGGAATCGAGCGGCAGGCGCAGGCCCATGGCGGAATCGCCGGGGATGAGCCACAGCGTATCGTCGTCGCGCAGGAACCACGCGCCGGACATCCAGCCCTGCTGGTTGCCGTACATCGCGCGCTTGATGGGCAGCGCGTAGCCGGTGACTTCGCCGAGACCTTTTTGGAAGAGCCGCGCGATGCGATCGCGCTCGAGCTTGTCCTTCAGATTCGATTTCTCCGGCGTGACATTCGAGGGGAAGCGGCGTTCCTTCCACATGTAGTAGAAGGCGTCTTCGTAGCCGGGCAGCATGTATTTCGGATCGCAGCCGACGACGCGCGCGATGCGGTCGAGCAAGGCTTTCGCGTCCTTCGCGCCGTGACCGTAGTCCTTCGACTCATCGGCGATGAGCGCGTCGTCCTTCCAGATCGGCACGCCGTCCTTGCGCCAGTAACAGCCGAGCGCGTAGCGCGGGAGCTGCTCGCCGGGATACCACTTGCCCTGGCCGTAGTGCAGCAGCGCGCCGGGAGCCCACTTGGTGCGGAGACGCTTGATGAGTTCGCCCGACAGCACGCGCTTCTTGTGCGAGACGGCGGTGAAGTTCCATTCCGGACCGTCCGGGTCATCGACGGAAACAAACGTCGGCTCGCCGCCCATCGTGAGGCGCACGTCGCCTTTCTTCAGATCGGCGTCGATGGCGTGGCCGAGCTTCTCGATCTCGGTCCATTGTTCCTCGGTGTAAGGCTTGGTGACGCGCGGCGATTCGTAGATGCGCGTGACCTTCATCTCGTGATGCAGCTTCGACTCGCACTTGTCGATCGCGCCGCTCACGGGCGCTGCGGTGCTGGGCTCTGGCGTGCAACTGAGCGGGATGTGACCTTCGCCGGCGAGCAGGCCGCTGGTGGGGTCGAAACCAATCCAGCCGGCGCCCGGGAGATAGACTTCGCACCAGGCGTGAAGATCGGTGAAATCGATTTCGGTGCCGCTCGGGCCGTCGAGGGATTTCACGTCTGGCGTGAGCTGGATGAGGTAGCCGCTGACGAAGCGCGACGCCAAACCGAAGTGGCGCAGCAACTGGACGAGGAGCCAGCCGGAATCGCGGCAGGAACCGCTGAGCTTGGTGAGCGTCTCCTCGGGCGACTGCACGCCGGGTTCGAGGCGGATGAGATACTTGATGTCGTGCTGGAGCCGCTGGTTGATGGCGACGAGAAAGTCGATGGTGCGGAGTTCCTTCGCCGGAGTGCTGGCTGCAGGTTTGGCTGCGGCTGCGGCTCCTTCGACCGCAATGTGCCCGCCTTCATGACGGACATCGGTGCGGTGGAGCGAAGTCGACGTGGGCGCGTGCGCGAGAGTTTCCGGATGGCCGAGAATGTCGCGCTTCAAGGCCGCGAGGTAGGCGGCTAGATTCGGGGACAACGCGCACGGCTCAAGAAACGGCGTGAGATCCTTCTTGGTCGTCGCGTCGTAGGTGAACGGGAAATTCGTCGCTGCGTCCTCGATGAAGAAATCGAACGGATTGAGCACCGACATCTCGGCGACGACCTCCACTTCCACGGAGAACTCCTTCATCCGGTCGGGGAAGACGAGGCGCGCGTTCCAGTTGGCGAAGGGATCCTGCTGCCAATTGATGAAGTGTTCGCCGCCCGTGATCTTCTGCGAGTAGCTGAGGATCTTGGTCCGGCAATGCGGGGCCGGCCGCAACCGTACGACATGCGGACCGTGTCCGACCGGCTTGTCGTAGGTGTAATGGGTCTTGTGGTAGAGGGCGACGTGAATGGACATGATTGAGTAAGTCAGTGAACCAGTAGGGCAGTAAACAGTGAGTCAGGCTTGGCATCCATTGCCGGCCACTGACTGCTGATTACTGGTTCACTGATTACTTTCATCGAAAGGATTAAGTTCTTCGTCACGCCACGGCGGCGGCTTCCGCCATATAGCGGATGCGCTTGTTCACGTCCGTGTTGATGGAGTGATACGGCTGCGTGAGGTTGCCCGAAGCAAAGAGAGTCTGGCGCGTGTGCTCCATGTCGTCCTCACCGATCGCGTCGGTGAAGATCGGCGTGAGATAGTCAATGCCCATGCGCGATGGCTTCATCAGATGCGCGTCGTAGAGCGAAAGGTGCATCGAGCGGGCGTGGATGAGACCCCAGCGATCGCGAAAACGGTTCGCGTCGAAGCCGTCCACGTGGAAGCCCTTAGTCGAATTGTATTGGAGAATCGAGACGGCGTTGTTGCGGCCTTCGGCGAGGAGTTCGACCGCTTTCGCGCCCTGCTGGGCGGCGTAGAAACGGTCGAAGAGAATCGGGCGTCCGCCGCGCTGGGTATGGCCGACTTTGCGCGTGAAGATCGCTTCGCGTGCGGATTCGCCGCGGCGGTAGAGTTGGAAATACTTGTCGCCAATCATCTGGATGAGCTTCGCGCGGAGCGCCTCGGCGGCGCCGGTGAGCTGGACGTTGCCGGCGGGATCGGTGGTCTTGCTTTCCGCGCCCAGCTCGCGACCTTGCTCGTCGACGATGCCTTCGCCGCAGACGATGACGACGTTCTTCTGGAGGTCGTAGGTGTGCTTCACGCGCTCGACGAGGCGTTCGAGATCGAGCGGTTGTTCCGGAACAAGGATGATGTCCGGCCGGCCATACGCGGTGCCGAGCGCGATGTAGCCGGAGTGACGTCCCATCACCTCAATGATGGCGATGCGGCGATGGCTTTCCGCGGTGGTGCGGATGCGTTCTACGCCTTGGGCGGACACGAAGACGGCGGTCGCGTAGCCGGGCGTGGCGTAGTTGACGATGTGTTCGAGGTCGAAGACGGCTCGCGACTCAGTGCGCTTGTAGCGGAAGCCGGACTTCGACGAAGCGTCGTTCACGCGGACGAATTCATCGGGCTCGCTCGCGTAGTTCAGGCCGAGATCGTTGTCGATAGTCTTCGGCGAAAGAACAGTGGGCAGGCGCTCCGCGAGCGGTTGCAGCCCGTTCAACGTGCCGTCGCCGCCGACGCAGACGAGACCTTCGATGCCGAGCTTCTGCAATCTTGAGACCACCAAGTCGAGGTCTTCCTTGCGCTCGGGATCCACGAAGTCGCGAGAGGAACCGATGAGCGAGCCGCCTTTCGTTGGATCGAGTTCGGGGATTTCCTGATAAAGCGGATTGAGCAGGACGTGCGGAACGCGCGGATTAAACAGGCTGTTGAAGCCCTTGATCAGCCCGACGATTTCGATCTTCAGCTGATTCGCGCGAGTCACGGCACCGGCGATGGTCGCGTTGAGCGCCGGGGTGTCGCCGCCGGCGGTGAGGATGCCGATGCGTTTCATTGGCGTTGCTCCTGAGACTGCGTCTGTTTCTTCGTGGGCTTCGGAGTCTTCGAAGCGAAGAAGGTTTCGAAGATGCCGGCGCCGACCTTGTTCATCTTGGTCTGCAAATCGTCGAGGTATTCGTGCAGTCCCTCGTTCACGATTTCGTCCACGGCGGCGTAGGAAAGCTCGGAGCAGAGCTGGCCAAGCAGTTTCTCCGACGGATAGCGGAAGGTTCCCAGCGGAGTGCCACTGATAGCATGGAACGAATCGCGTGCGCCGGTGAGGCTGAAGTTGATGGAGCGGGGGAACTCCCGGTCGAGCAGAAGAAACTCAACGACGGCGCGTGGCGAAATGCGGCCGTGTTTCTTGCGATACATCTCAAAGGCGCTCGCCGAGCGGAGCACGGCGGCCCACTGGATGTCATCGAACGGCGTGCCGACATCCTGCGCCGAGCGGAGCAGGATGAAGTATTTCACGTCGAGGATGCGTGAGGTCTTGTCCGCGCGCTCGAGCATTCGGCCCATGTGGAAGAAATGCCACGGCTCGCCGTGCGTCATGGTGGCCGCGCTGATACCGTTGAAGAGATGATTGGCGTTCTTAACCTCGGTAAAGAAATCGTGCGGATTGGTGAGGGCGTTCGACTTTTTGTCGGCCGCCGCGTTGACCATCAGATAAAATTTGTTCAGCGCCAGCCACATCTCGGAGGAGATGATTTCGCGGACGGTGCGGGCGTTCTCGCGCGCGGCGCGGACGCAGGAGAGGATAGAGTTGGGGTTCTCCTCGTCGAAGGTCAGGAAGTGGATGACGTTCTCCTGCGTGCCCTTGCCGATGCGTTTCTCGAACGCTTCCTGGTCGCCGGTGGTGTTGACGAGGGGCAGCCATTGCTGGCCTTCACCAGATGGGTCGTCGAGCATGAGCTGGAGGTTCACGTCAATGAAGCGGGCGACGTTTTCGGCCCGCTCGACGTAACGGCTCATCCAATAGATCGAGTCAGCAACGCGGCTTAGCATGTGGGCATCAAGTTCAGAAAGACCCGGTGAAAGAATCGCAGACATGATTCCTGCGAGGGAAGTGTGTCACGCGGCGGCTCCTGCGAGTGCGCCGGGCGTTTTGGTCTCCAAGGAAGTGTCCGACTCCGTGAGCGGCGCGTCTGCGAGCACCCAGGTATCCTTGCTGCCGCCGCCCTGGGAAGAGTTCACGACGAGCGAACCTTTCTTGAGCGCGACGCGGGTGAGGCCGCCGGGCATCACGAAGATTTCCTTCCCGTAGAGAATGTAGGGGCGCAAGTCCACGTGACGGCCTTCGAAATGGCTGTCCACGAGCGTCGGCACACGGGAAAGCGCGAGCGTCGGTTGCGCGATGTAATTGCGCGGATTCTCCTGCACCTTCTTGGCGAACTCGGCCTGTTGCTCTTTGGTGGAGTGCGGTCCGACGAGCATGCCGTAACCACCGGATTCGTTCGCGGCTTTCACGACGAGCTTGCCGATGTTTTCGACCACGTACTTCAGGTCCTTTTCCTCCGAGCAGATGTAGGTGGGCACGTTGGGCAGGATGATGTCCTCGCCGAGGTAGTATTTCACGATGCGCGGGACGTAGGCGTAAACTACTTTGTCGTCAGCGACTCCTCCGCCGGGCGCATTCGCGAGAGCTACATTGCCCCTCTTGTAAACCTCCATCAGGCCAGGTACACCCAGCATGGAGTCGGGGCGGAAACATTCAGGATCCAGAAAGTCATCATCGAGCCGGCGATAGATCACGTCCACGCGCTCGAAGCCTTTCGTCGTGCGCATGCAGACGTAGCCGTCGTCCACCACGAGGTCTCGGCCTTCGACGAGTTCGATGCCCATCTGCTGGGCGAGGAACGAATGCTCAAAGTACGCGGAGTTGTAGATGCCGGGCGTCAGCAAAACGCAGCGCGGTCCTGTGACGCTGTCTGGCGCGAGGAACTCCAGCATGTCGCGAAGCTTGCTCGGGTAGTTTGCCACCGGACGGATCTTCGACTGCGCGAAGACCTGTGGGAACATGCTCTTCATCACCGCGCGATTCTCGAGCACGTAGGAAACGCCGGACGGACAGCGCAGGTTGTCGTCGAGCACGTAGATGTTGCCATCGCGGTGGCGGACGAGATCGGTGCCGGTCACGTGACACCAGATGCCGCGCGGCGGATTGAAGCCCATGCACTGCTTCCGAAAGGCTTTCGACGAGAGAATGATGTCCGCCGGAATCACGCCATCCTTGAGGATCTTCTGGTCGTGGTAGAGATCGTTGATGAAGAGGTTCAGCGCGGTGATGCGTTGCTTGAGGCCCTTCTCGATGCGGCTCCACTCGGCGGCGGGGACGATGCGCGGCACGAGGTCGAACGGGAAAATTTTCTCGGTGCCGGCGCGTTCGCCATAGACGTTGAACGTGATGCCCATCTGGAGCAAGGCGCGCTCGGCGGCCTTCTGGCGGTTGAGCAATTCGCCGTCTGGCAGGCACTCGATGTTGCGGATGAGCGTCTTGGCCGAGGACCGCGGGCGACCGTCTTCGCCGAAGAGTTCATCAAAGAACCCATCCACATGGTAATCGAGAAAGCGCATAGTCAGTTCACAGTTCGTGGTTCTCCCGAGGTGACCGATGAGGCCGGCTCAGGAACGATTTCCATTTAGCACTGGCAGTGCCATGAGCGATTTGGCGCTTGGGAATGAACCGGTCGCAACCCGTTTCATGTCCGTAAAAAGCCTGATATTGCTGGCTTTCCGAGGGGTGGACCGGTTGGGGCTGGGCTGTGACTTCATTTGGAACCCGGTTAACGACCGCGACTTCAGGTGGCTGAGCTTGTTGAGATTTTGGCGGGCTGGCCAAAACAGAGCAGCGCCCTTGGAGTCGCGATGACCGGGTCAGGGCAGGGGAATGGATCAGGGGAAATGAGTGAAGGCTACTTGCCCGAGACTTCCTCGACGGCTTCGCGGATGAGCGTCCTGAACTTGTCCATGCCCTCGTCAAAAGCGGCTGAGATAGGCAGCACGGTGATCTTCTTCACCTTCTTCTTGAAAGCTTTCAAGTTCGCTTCAGCAGCCGGCTCGTCCATCTTGTTCGCCACGACGTAGCGAGGCACGTCCATGAGCGCAGGATCGTAGAGCTCCAGCTCCTTCAGCAACTGCTTGTAGTCGTCCCAAGGTTCGCGGTTGTCGGTCCCGGCCATGTCGAGCAGTACCACGAGAACCTTGCACCGGCGCAAGTGGCGCAGGAAGGCGTGACCGAGGCCGACGTTGTTGTGGGCGCCTTCGATCAATCCGGGCACGTCGCAAACCGTGAGGCGTTTCCAGTCGGGAAACTCCACGATTCCGACTTGCGGCGTAAGCGTGGTGAAAGGGTAGGGGGCGATCTTCGGACGCGCCTTTGAAATGGCGGTGAGCAGCGTGGACTTGCCGGCGTTCGGATAACCGATGATGCCGACATCCGCCATGATGCGCATTTCGAGGCGGTAATCGCCTTCATCGCCGGGTTCGCCAGGCTGGGCAAAGCGCGGGGTTTGGCGGGCGGCAGTGGCGAAGTTGCGGTTGCCGAGTCCGCCTCGGCCGCCTTTGCAGAGGACGAATTGCTGACCGTGTTCCGTCAGGTCGGCGACGAGTTCGCCTTTCTCCGGATCCTTCTCCGCGTCGTCAGTCGTGTCGTCGTCTTCCTTGGAAAGGTCAATTTCAACCGCCCGTGCGCTGCCGGAATGGCGGATGAGCGGGCGTTTGCCCGTCGAGAGCATCAAAGGCTTCTCGTCCTTCTCGTCGCTTTCGTCTTCGTCCAGCTCCGCCTCTTCCTCCGGTTCCGGTTCGGGGGCTTTGGAAGGAAGTTTCCAGACCAGCGTCCCGCACGGAACCTTCACGATCAAATCCTTGCCGGCGATGCCGTCCATGCCCTTGCCCATGCCGCCCTGTCCGGCTTCAGCGATGAGGCGCGGCTGGTAGAACTGATTGAGCAGGTTGTTCAGGTCGTGGTCCGCCTGGAGAATGACGCTGCCGCCGCGACCGCCGTTGCCGCCGCTGGGACCGCCCTTGGGACGATAGGCTTCACGCAGGAACGCCACGCAACCTTTGCCGCCGTGACCGGCTTTGGCGTAAACTTTGATTTCGTCGATGAACATGCGGGTTAAACGTGAAGGATGAAGTAGAACAGTTCCGGGAGCTTGGCAAGAGGCGGCGTGAGCCGGGGGCCCCGGAGAAACAAAAAAGGCGAGGCCAGTGACCTCGCCTTCGAGATTGTTTCGGTGAGGCTTAGTTCTTCGCGGCTTCGGTGGCCGGGAGGATGTTGACGCGGCGGCTGGCCTTGTCGAAAGCGACCTTGCCGTCCACGAGGGCGAACAGGGTCCAATCGCGACCGGTGCCGACGTTCAAACCGGCGACAAACTTCGAACCGCGCTGGCGGACGATGATGCTGCCGGCGCTGACGGTCTCGCCGCCATAGCATTTCACGCCGAGGCGCTTGCTGACGCTGTCGCGGCCGTTACGGACGCTGCCTTGACCTTTTTTATGTGCCATAACTTATCCTTTGATATCGGTAATCTTGACGCGCGTGAGCTCCTGACGGTGACCGACCGTCCGATGGTAGCCCTTGCGGCGTTTCATCTTAAAAGCGATTTTCTTTTCACCGCGCAGGTGTTCTGTGACATCGGCCACCACTTTGGCGCTGGCCACGGTGGGCGTGCCCACGGAGACCTTGCCGTCGTTGGCGACGAGCAAAACACGATCAAAAGTGAAGGGCTTGCCAGCCTCGGTTTCGAGACGCTCGACCTCGAGCGTGTCGCCGGGGGCTACGCGATACTGTTTTCCACCAGTTTCAATGACGGCATACATAGTCGTTTCCCAAAAGGGAGGGAGATACCACCAAAAACACCGGGGGGTGTCAATCATCCATTTCCCGTTTTTTCGATCCACTGCAAAATCCCCGGCAATCCGCCGGTATTCGTTCCACTGACGGCGTGCCTTGACGTTCCGCGATGCCACGGCATCCTTTGGTCCACTTGGGTTCCGCACCTATCGCGAAGCCGGGCACTGCGGTGTTCGCTTCCGTCGCGCAAACTTCAGCCGCTCAGGCCCTCCTGAAACAGCTGAAGGCAGGCGGCGCATTGTCTTTCGGGACCGTCAGCTCCTCCGCGCAGCCGTTTTTCGCGGTGTGGCTTCGAGAGCTTTCGCCCCAACGGCCGATTGTGGTGGTCACCGACGGACTCAAGACCCAGGAGACCTTCCATCAGGACGTGGAGACGTGGCTGCGCTTCGGGAAAGATGAAAAGAATCCGGAGCGCGCGCTGTTCTATCCCGCGTGGGAAACACTGCCGCATGAAGCTAAACTTCCGCACGCGGACGTTATCAGCGAACGACTGGAGACATTGGTCGCGCTGTCTGGTTACGCGTTACGCGTTACGCATCACGCCCCGATCGTTGTCACCAGTGTCACCGCACTGCTTCAGCGTACGTTCCAGCCGGACCACATCCGCGAACGCACCCGCGTGTTGAAGAAGGGCGACCGGATCGACCCGCTCGATCTGGTTGAGTGGCTTGAAGACCAGGGCTACGAACCGGAGGTGCAGGTGAATCACAAGGGCGAGATCGCGTTGCGCGGCGGTATCGTGGACCTTTTTCCGCTGACGAGTCCGTGGCCAGTGCGACTGGAGTTTTTCGGCGACGAGCTGGAATCGCTGCGCACATTCGACCCCGTCTCGCAGATGTCGCGCGACAGCATTGAAAGCGTCACGGTGCCGCCCGGCGGCGAATTGGGGATTCTTAAGAAGCTGGTAGCAAAGAGTCCTGAGTCGAGTGCCGGAACTTCAGACGCCCAACCCAAAACTCCGAGCCCTGAACTCGGAACCCTCCTGAGCTTCCTCCCCCGCGGGACCATCTTCATCCTCGCGCAGCCCGAATCGCTGGACGAACACGCCGCGACCTACGCCGAACTCGTTCCGCCCAACGATCCGTTCTACATCGCGTGGGATGAGTTCCAGCAACAACTCACCGCGAAGGGAGGAACCATCCTCTCGCTCGACGATGCGGGAGCGACGGACGAACTGCTCACGCCGGTATCGGTGGACGACGGCTCCCTCGTGCCGCATTCCTCGCTGCACGCTCCGCGTTTCCAAAGTCTCGATGCCTTCCGTCCTGTCGTAGAACGCGCGCCCGATCCCCAAGTCGCCGAGGCGCAGCGCCGCGAATTCTTCGCGCAGCTCCATCGCTGGTCGCGCCAGGGTTACGCGGTGCAGGTCTTCTGTAACAACGACGGCGAACGCCAACGCTTCGGCGAGGTGTGGAAAGACTATGGCTTTGAAGGCGGAGTCAGCGGCCAGGAGTCAGGAATCAGAGAAGACGAAATTCAGACCCACCTCGGCACCCTCTCCCGCGGGTTCATCAACGAAGAGGCAAGGCTCGTCGTCGTCACGGATGCGGAAATTTTCGGCCGCTACAAAGTCCAGCGCCCCCGCCGGCTCAAGTCGCCGCACGCGCAGACGTCGCGTTCGCTGCTCGACATCGACTTCTCCGATCTCGATGACGGCGACTATGTCGTCCATCTCCAGCACGGCATCGGACGCTATCGCGGCCTGCAGCTCATGCCGATCTCCAGCGGCTTGAAACGGCTGGAGAAAGCCGCGCCCGCGCCGGACGCGAAGCAGGAATGTCTCGTCATCGAATACGCCGCCGCCGATCCCACGCAACCCGCGCCGCGGCTCTACGTGCCCGTCAGCGAGGCTCATCTCGTCAGCAAATACGTCGGAGCCGGCAAGGCACGTCCGCCGCTGAACACTCTCGGCGGAAATCGCTGGCAGAAGACCAAGGAACACGCCGAGCGCGCCGTGCGCGATCTCGCTGCGGAGTTGCTGCAAATCCAGGCTGCGCGCGCGACGCAGGTGGGCCACACCTTCAAGGCGGACACGCCGTGGCAGCGCGAGTTCGAGAGCTCGTTCCTCTACGAAGAAACGCCCGACCAGTGGAAAGCCATTCTCGCGACGAAGGGCGACATGGAATCGTCGAAACCGATGGATCGCCTCATCTGCGGCGACGTCGGCTACGGCAAGACCGAGGTCGCAATTCGCGCGGCGTTCAAGTGCGTGATGGACGGACGTCAGGTGGCGATTCTCGTCCCGACCACCGTGCTCGCGCAGCAACACTTCAACAACTTCCGCGAACGCATGGCGGATTATCCGATCCGCGTTGAACTGCTCTCGCGCTTCCGCACGCCGCGCGAGACGAAGAAGGTGATTCAGGATCTCGCGACCGGCGCGGTGGACATCGTCATCGGCACGCACCGGCTGCTCTCGAAGGACGTCGAGTTCAAGGATCTCGGGCTTGTAGTCATCGACGAAGAGCAACGCTTCGGCGTGTTGCACAAGGAGAAGTTCAAACTGCTGCGCAAGATGGTGGATGTGCTCACGCTCAGCGCCACGCCCATTCCGCGCACGCTCTACCTCGCCCTCACCGGCGCGCGCGACATGAGCACCATCGAGACGCCGCCGCAGGATCGCCTGCCGGTCGAGACCATCGTCACCGAATACGACGAGCGCGTGATCCGCGACGCCATCCAGCGCGAGCTGAATCGCGGCGGGCAGATTTTCTACCTGCACAATCGCGTGATGGACATCCAGTCGGTCGCGCTGAAGCTGCGCGCGCTGTTGCCCAAGGCGAAGATTGTCGTCGGCCACGGCCAGATGGACCCAGACGAACTCGAGGAGGTGATGACGGCGTTCATCAACGGCGAGGCAGACGTGTTGCTCTCCACGACGATCATCGAGAGCGGCATCGATATTCCGAACGCGAACACGATCATCATCGACCGCGCGGATCGTTTCGGCCTGAGCGAGCTTTACCAGCTCCGCGGTCGCGTCGGACGCTACAAGCACCAGGCCTACGCGTATCTGCTCGTGCCGCGCCACGCGCGCCTGCTCACGGACGCCCGCAAGCGCATGAGCGCCATCAAGCAATACTCAACGCTCGGCAGCGGCTTCAAAATCGCGATGCGCGATCTGGAGATTCGTGGCGCGGGGAATTTGCTCGGCTCGCAACAGAGCGGTCACATCACGGCGGTGGGCTTCGAGCTGTATTGCCAGTTGCTCAAGCAAAGTGTCGCGGCGATGAAGGGTGAGAAGGTGAAGCCGCGCGTGGAGGTGCAGGTGCGACTGGATTTTCTCGCGCTCAACGCGGCGGAGGAGGGTGCAGTGAACGTCGAACGCTCAACGTCGAGCGCTCAACGTTCAAAGGCCGCGGACGATGAGCCGTTGCACATCTCCATCCCGCGCGAGACGGCGACTTACTCGTCGCGCAAACCTGAGGCGACGGCGCCCAAGGTTGAGGTGAAGCGCGGCTTTGCGGGCATCCCGCTCAGTTACGTGGCGGACGCCAAGCAGCGCATCGAGCTCTATCGCAAGTTCGCCGAGGTGATGGACGAAGAAAGCGTGAGCCGCTTGAAGGCGGAGATGCGCGATCGCTTCGGTCCGTTGCCGCCGGCGGTGGAATTGTTACTGCAAGTGGCCGTGCTCAAGGTGATGTCGATGGAGCGAAACATCGGCATCATCGAGAGCAAGGAGGACAAGTTGATGCTCACGCGCAACAATGACTTCATCATGGTTGGCGGCAAGTTCCCCAGACTGATGAAGAAGGAACCGCGCGCGCGATTGAATGAGATCCGGAAGCTGCTGCAAATGTTGCAGTGACCTCGGGGCGGCTGAACGTCGGCCAGATCTGCCAGCGTTCAGTGACTTCTTGGTTCTCCGTTAGTCCCATAGCGCCTCGAGAACGCGTGTTTTTGAATCGAGCGTGGGAAAGAATCGTTTGCGAGCTGAGGTTGGGAGGATCTTCGTTCCGTCTGCTCCCAATTGGAGAAGCTCGTGCCTTTCTTCATCCGTAAAGTGGACGGACAATAGGAACACTTTGTCGCACAGGTGTGGTTCATCCGGAGACGGAACGATGAAAACACTTTCGGCGCCATTACGTTTAACGAATGCCGAAAGCCAGTCTCGAATCGCGCCCTCCAAATGTTGATGATTCGGTGCGAATATGGCGTTCTCCCTCTCTTTAAACTGATCGAAACTGATCACCTTAAGCTGTGGGGCGGCCAATGCTTCCTGACTCTTTCGAAGCCGTCTGTAATCGAGAATCGTCCAGCCTACGTAAAGCGCGAATCCTGCGACGATGGCAATTTTAACTGAAGCGCCGGCGCCGAGATTCCAACCTGCCACCCGTTTTGCAGCAAACACACCAGCCGACGAGGCTCCTAGGCATACGAGAAGCATTCCGACGTCCTTAAGCCAAAACTTCCATGCGAGCCTTTGCTGGGGAGTCATTTGAGTCGCGGTTTCTCTATCGTGAGGATACCTCACTGATTACGGCGCCAGATTTTCGAAAAGGCTCGGGGCGACTTGGGCGGTGAGTTTCTTGCAGCGGGCGAGGATTTCCCCGGCGGATTCGCAGTTGAGCGCGAAGTCGGCGAGCTCGCGGGCTTCGGTCATCTTTAGGCGGCGGATCAGATACTTGATCTGCGGGACGGCACCGGGCGCGGCGCTGAGTTCCGTGACGCCGAGACCGAGCAAGAGCGGGGTGAGCACGGGGTCGCCGGCCATTTCACCGCAAACACCAGTCCACACGCCGTGCTTCGCGCCGGCGTCGGCGGTCATCTTGATGAGCCGGATGATGGCCGGATGCGTAGGCTCATAGAGATGCGCGATGCGTTCGTTGAGGCGATCGACGGCGAGCGAGTATTGGATGAGATCGTTGGTGCCGACGCTGAAGAATTTCACGCGTCGGGCCAGCGAGTCCGCGGCAATGGCAGCGGACGGAATTTCAATCATTGCGCCGACTTCGAGGTTTTCGTCGAACGGGACGCCTTCCTTGCGCAGTTCGCCCTTGAACTCTTCCAGAAGGGCATTGGCTTGGTTGAGTTCATCAAGGCCCGAAATCATCGGATACATCATCTTGATGTTGCCGACGACGCTGGCGCGGAGGATGGCGCGGAGCTGGACGCGGAAGATTTCGCGCTCCTGGAGGCAGAACCGGATGGCGCGCCACCCGAGGAAGGGGTTCATCTCCTGCGGCACGTTGAGGTGCGAGAGAAACTTGTCACCGCCGAGGTCGAGCGTGCGGATGATCACGGGGCTGGGCTTCAGCGCGTCCGCGACCTGGAAGTAGGCCTGGAATTGCTCTTCTTCGTTGGGGAGGACTTCGCGGTTGATGTAGAGGTATTCGGTCCGGAACAGCCCGACGCCTTCCGCGCCGCTGGCGAGCACGGCTTCTGTGTCAGACGCCTGCTCAACGTTCGCGGAGAGGATGACCGGAATGCCGTCGAGGGTGACGGTGGGCTTGTCGATCGTGTCGCGAAGTTTTTCCTCGAGGGAAACCCGTTTCTTAACGAGCTGGCCGTATTCGAAGAGCGTCTGATCGGTGGGATTGACGACGATCTGGCCGTTGAATCCGTCGAGCAGCACGTAGGTGCCGGAGGGGATTTCATGCGATGCGTGGTGCAGTCCCACGACTGCCGGGATGCGCATGGAGCGCGCCATGATGGCGGTGTGCGACGTGCGGCTGCCGATGTCGGTCGCGAAGCCGAGCACCATCTTCTTGTCCATCTGCGCGGTCTGGGACGGCGTCAGATCGTAGCTGATGATGATGCAGGGTTCCGTGAGGTTGCGAAGGTCGAGATTGGTTTCGCGGCCGACGAGGTTGTCGAGCATGCGCCCGGCGACATCCCGCATGTCGGTGGCGCGTTCGCGGAGGTAATCGTCCCCGATGGAGCTGAGCGTCTTGATGTATTTCTCGACGACCTGCTGGAAGGCGTAGCCGGCGCCGACCTTCTGCTCGCGGATGAGCCGGTTGACTTCGTCGATGAGCGTGGGGTCTTCGAGCACGAGGAGATGCGCGTCGAAAATGGCGGCGTCGTTGGCGCCCAGACCTTCGGAGAGCTGGCGCTGCACTTCGAGCACCTGATGGCGGGTGTCAACGAGGGCCTGCTCGAAGCGTTTGAGCTCCACCGGGATTTCTTCCTCGAGAATTTCCGTCCGCGGCAGGACGTCGCCATTGGGCTTGCCGAGTACAAGGATTTTCCCCCGACAGACTCCCGGCGATACCGGGATGCCACGGAAAATCCTTTCTCCCGCTCGCACTGGCTCTGGCATGGCCGATGAATATCCGGGAATGCAATGGAAGAAAAGTAAGAAAGCGGCAACCTGCGAATTATTCTGCGTTCATGTGCCGACGGCGCGGCCGGTCTGTGGTATCGTCGCGCGCATTCGATGACCTTTGCCGAAGCGAAACCAATGTTGAAAACCTGTTGCCCGGGCTGGCGCTGGCGGCAACGGGTGGGGCGCGTTGCTCCTCGCGCGCCGGGACCATGCGGAGGACGAAGGGAGCTCTGTCGACCGACTACCGCTTGCGGCGCGCGCGGAGCGACGCGCCCTACCAAGAACGACTCTGGATACAGGAGGTCGAGTTTGGTCCGAGCGCTGGTTCGTTTGCGTGTGCTCGTGATTTGCGTGTTGTGGTTGCTAGCGGGCGTGGGGGCCGACGCTGAGATCGTGATCAGCCAGATCTACGGTGGTGGCGGCAATTCGGGCGCGCTTTACCAAAATGACTTCGTCGAGATTTTCAATCGCGGCAATCAGCCAGTGAGTCTGCTGGGATGGTCCATTCAGTATTCTTCCAGCGCGGGAACTTCTTGGCAGATTGTCACGTTGCAAGGCGAGGTCGGCGCGGGACGGCATTTCCTCGTTCAACTCGCCTCGGGCGGCGTGAATGGTTTGCCACTGCCCACGGCGGACACGGCCGGCACCATCAACCTGAGCGCAACAGGCGGGAAGGTGGCGTTGGTGCGGACTACGGTGCCGTTGAGCGGAGCGTGTCCGGAGTCGGATGCCATCGCTGATCTGGTGGGCTATGGCACGTCAGCATCGTGCTTTGAAGGAACCGGTCCGGCGCCCGTTCCGTCGAGCACTCTCGCTGTCATCCGTTCATCGAATGGTTGCCTCGATACCGGAGACAACGCTGCGGATTTTTTCACCTCGGCTCCGGCGCCGCGTAATCTTCAGAGTGCGGCGAGTCCATGTGACTCGGTGACGACGCGCGCGTTACACGAGATTCAAGGGGCTGGCGCCACGTCGCCGTTGGCCGGACAGACGGTGGTGACGACGACGAACGTGATAACGGCGCTGACTTCCGACGGCTTCTTTCTGCAAGCTGTCCATTCCGAAGTGGACGGTGATGCGAACACTTCCGAGGGGATTTTCGTTTCGACTCCGGACGCCCTTCCGGCGCTCGCCCAAATCGGAAATGCTGTGATGGTGACGGCATTCGTAGAAGAGTATCGGCCCGCGTCGGATCCGGCTTCGCCAACGCGCACTCAATTGATCAATCCGGTTTTGACGTTGGTGGCGACAAGTCAGCCGCTGCCGTCGCCCGCGCTGTTGACGAAGAGTGACTGGGGCGAAGTGCCGTCCCTCGACGGTCTTGAACGATGGGAAGGAATGCGCGTGAGCGCGGGCGCGCTGACCGTGGTGAGCGCGACGGAAGGGTTCATCCAGGAAGCGTCCGCAGTTGGAATATCAGATGGCGTGTTTTACGCAGCGCCGACTGGAGTCGCGCGTCCGCAGCGTGAACTGGGCATACCGTTTTGGATCGAACTTCCGGCTGAAGCTCCGCCGGGTGTTGCTCGATTCGATGGCAACCCTGAGCGGTTGCGTGTCGATAGCAATGCGCAACCGGGCGCTCGGCGGCTGGAGGTCGTCGCGGGCGCGGTCGTGAACGGACTGACGGGTGTTCTGGATTTCCAGCGACGGACGTGGACCGTGCTTCCCGATGCATCGAGTGTTCCGACTGTTTCAGGAAATCGGGCCGCGGATCCGGTTGCCGCTGCGGCGACGAATGAAATTCTCGTGGCGTCGCTGAATCTCCAACGGTTCTTCGATACGGAGGAGGATCCGGAGGTGCTCGATGTCGTGCTGACGCCGTCCGCCTTTGCCGGACGTTTGAGCAAGGCGTCGCTGACCATTCGGAACATCCTTCGCGGACCTGATATTCTCGGCGTGGTGGAAGTGGAGAATTTGCCGACGCTCCAGGCGATCGCGGATCGCGTGAACGCGGATCTCGCGGCGAGCGGGAAGAGCAGTCCGCGTTACGACGCCTTCTTGATTGAGGGAAATGACATCGGCGGAATCGATGTCGGATTCCTCGTCAACACGGCGCGCGTCGAGGTTGTGGAGGTTCTGCAGGTCGGGAAGGACGCGACGTATGTGAATCCGGAAACGGGAAATCCCAGCACGCTGAACGATCGTCCACCGCTGGTCCTGCGCGCACGTGTCGCGAAGCCGGGAACTACCAACTCACTCTCGCTGACCGTCGTGCAGAATCACCTTCGTTCCATGAGCGGGATCGACGATCCGGCGGACGGCGGACGTACTCGGGCCAAGCGTCGCGCGCAGGCTGAGTATCTCGCGCGGCTGATTCAGGAACGCCAGACGCTCGTGCCATCCGAGAACGTGGTGGTCATGGGCGACTTCAATGCGTTCGAGTTCAACGACGGTTACGTGGACGTGATGGGCACCATCAAGGGCACGCCGACGCCCGCGACCGAAGTGACGCTGGCGAGTGCCGATCTGGTGAATCCGGATTTGGTCAATTTGACGGACCTGTCGCCGGCGACGGAGCGTTACTCTTATTCGTTCGACGGCAACGTTCAGGCCATCGATCACATCCTGGTGAATTCGACCCTGCGTCCGCGGGTCACACGCCACGGCTACGCTCGCGGCAACGTCGATTTCCCCGAGAGCTTCCGCAGCGACTTCAATCGCCCGGAACGCATTTCCGACCACGATGCCGCGGTGGTGTGGCTGGCGCTGACGATTCCGCCCAAGGTTCTTTCTGCGACGGTGGTGAATGGGCAGATCGAATTGCGTCTCCAAGCTGAACCGCAGCAATCGTTGCGGGTTGAGTCATCGTCCGATCTGGTGACTTGGCAGGATACGGGCGAGATCCACGTGGCTGACGACGGCGATGCCATTTTCTCGGCACCGTTGGCCGAAGGATCGGCGAGACGTTTCTTTCGCCTCGCGATTCCTTGATGCCGGCTGACGTGAAGTCTGACGGGCTGGCCCGCTCAGTTGGCGTTTCCTACTTCCACCACGCGCAGGAAGGCCTGACCGTTCTGCGAAAACGCATTGCCTTCCCAAGTGGAAGTGGCGCCGGTGGCGACGACGTCTTCGCTGATCGTAGTCCATTGCGGTGAGTCTAGATTGTCGGTCATCTCCACGCGATAGGTGCGTCCGGTGCGGGATTTCCAGCGGAGGATCGCGTAGCCTTCGGCGGAGAGGATGTCGACGATTCGCAGCGGTTCCGGTGCGGCGCCTTTGAGGATGGTGAAGTGGTCATCGATCTCGCCAGTCTCGCGCAGGAACTTCGCGTCGAGTCGGTGATCCTGAATATCGAGAACGAGCGAGCCCATTTCCAGCAGCGCGGTGTGCATGGCGGGATGGCGGCCGGTGACAAATGTCGCCCAGCCCGAACTGCCCGCCACGATATAGACGGTCCCCTGATTGGGAGTGGCTCCGGTGCCTTCCTTGCGGTAGGCACCAGTGTCCCCGGGGCGACCGCTGCCGGCGTCGAGCATCATCGAAGGCGTCAACGAGCTGGAATAACCGTAGTGGCCATCGAGCAGGAAGGAGCGTTCGTAGTTGTGGCTGTGACCGCTGAGAACGAGGTCCACGCCGTATCGTTCGAGGATGGGCAGGACGTTCTCGCGCATGTCCTGCATGCGGCCAGCGCTGTCGAAGATGCTGTCTGAATCGTGTGAGCCTTTCGTGTAGGGCGGGCTGTGCCACATCGCGATGGTCCAGTCCTTCGTGTTCGCCGCCAAATCTTCCTCCAGCCACACGAGCATCGGACTCCCCGGGCTGCGGGCGGATTCTTCGGAGTCGAGGCAGACGACGTGAATGTTTCCGTAATCGAACGAGTAATAATGCTCCGTGCCGGACGGTTCACCGCCCGCCTCGCCCGCGGTGGGGAAAGTGAAGTTGTTGAAGTAAGCGTGCTGACCGTTCTCCTCGATCGAGTACGTTTCGTGATTACCCATCGTGCTCCAGAGCGGGGTGTGGCGGAGGAGTTCAGGGTACATGTCAAACACTGCGTTCTGATACTCGGCGTCCGTGCCGATGCCGTAGGCGTTGTCGCCCAGCATGAGCCAGAAGTCTGTGTAGCGACGGCCCGTGAATTCGCGGTAGCGGGTGTAAACGGCCTTGGCAGCGACAGTGGCGCTGCCGGAATCGCCGATTACCCAAATCCGCGTCGGGCGTTTGACGGCTGGTCCGGTGAAGAAGAAATGGTCCGGCCCTTCCGACAATACATCGAGGTCACTCTCGATCTGGTATTGGTAACCCATGTCCGGCGCGAGATTCGTGAGCGTGATGGAATGTTCCGTCTTCGGCTCGCCGTCCCGGATCGCCCAGATGCCCGTGTGCGGCCCGGCGGTGAACCTCACGGCGCTCGGCACCGGTGCATCTGTCCGCCAGCGCACGGTGATGTTGGAGGACGTCAGGTTCTGCAGATACGGCCCGCGGATCACCATCGCGAACGGCGGTTCCTCCGCATGACCCTCCATGGGCAGAAGCAAACCAGCCAGTGCGGGAATTGCGCTAAAGGGCAACAATTTCATCAACGATGTCCTGGCGTCCATACATGTGACCTCGGCTCGGTTTGGTTTGGGAATGCGCTGAGAAGAAAGCATGCTCATTGGATTTCGGCAAGTTCCGGATGGCATGGCTTCGTGCAAAGCCGGTGTTGTAAGAGGCGCGAATTCCGATAATCTCCCGAAAGAACCCTGACATTATGTCGTTGTCCTTAGTTGTATTGCCGACTCCGAAGCCCCTCCAATCCATCAACCTGCCGAATCTTATGAGCCAACGATTTCTCCTCCTCTCGATTCTCTTCTCGTTGTTGAACGCCGGCATCGCGCTCCAGACCCGTGCGGATGTGCTGAGCCTGGATGGCGTGGGCGATTACGTGACCTTCCCGGCCACGGGCATTCCCAGTGGCAACGGCAGCTTCACCATCGAGGCGTGGATCAATCCGATCACCATTCCCGCCGGCGGCGATAACGGCGGGCAAATGACCTTCTGGGGCAATCAAGCCGCCAATCAGGCGAATGGTTTCCGGCTGCGTGGACCGAACGGTTTGCGCCACTTCTTTTGGGGCAATGACCATGATGAGAATCTGCCCACCAACATCCTGCTCGACACCACCGGTCCCAGCTCGAACGGCTGGCATCATTTCGCGCTCACCTTCAATGGATCGCAAACGCGCTGGTATTGGAACGGCGTGCCGATTGGCAATCCGCGAACGGCGGCCGGAATAAATGTCGTCGCGGCGAACCACCGCATCGGCGCGCGGCTTGATGCCGAATACTTCCACGGTTACATGGACGAAATCCGCATCTGGAATGTCGCCCGCAGCGCCGCGGACATCGCCGACACGTTCCAACGCGAGCTGAACGGCGACGAAGCTGGCTTGGTCGCCTACTGGAACTTCGAGGGCAACCTGGTCGATCGCGCCGGCGGTAACAACAACGGCACGCCCATTGGCAACGCCACCACCGCCGAAGGTCTCAACGCGCCAGTTCAACCGCGCGGGCCGCGCATCTTCTCATTCACCGCGAACCCTTCCACGATCTACGTCGGTCAATCCGCCACGCTCTCGTGGGCGGTTTCCAACGCCACGACCGTTGCGATCGACAACGGGATTGGTTCCGTGACTCCGACAAACAGCCTTTCAGTCAGTCCGACCACCACCACGACGTATTCGCTCGCAGCTTCCAACGCCCTCGGCGGCAGCGTCGCGACGGTGACCATCCAGGTCGACCCCGGTGTCCCGACCGCGAACAGCCAGTCCGTCACCACGCTGGTGAACACCGCGCGCGGCATTGTGCTTGCCGGTTCTGATCCGAATGGCGGCACGCTCAGCTACACGATCGTCACGCCGCCGCAACACGGTGCGCTCAGCAGCGCCGCCCCGAATCTGACTTACACCCCGACGACTGGCTTTTTCGGCAACGATTCGTTCACGTTCAAAGTGAACGATGGCGTCAATGACTCGCCCGCGGCCACGGTCTTCGTGCGCGTGAATCCGCTGCCAACTGCGCCGACAGCAATTGTGCTGAGCACGACGAACATCAGCGAGAACACCGGGCCGAATGGCTTCGTCGCAGGATTGTCCTCTTTGGACGTGAATCTCGAAGATACCCACACCTTCACGCTGGTGCCAGGCTTCGGGAACAACGGGCAATTCTCCATTAGCGGAAACCAGCTCCGCACCTCGCCAGCTTATCTCGGCGGCCTCGGCTCCACGTTCTCCATTCGCATCAAGGACACAGATAGCGGCGGCTTCTCCATTGAGCAGACGTTTACGTTGCGCGTCGTCGAGACGTTGCAGGGCGTCGTCATCAACGAGATTCACTACAACGGTTCCTGGAACCCGATCCTCGACGAGTTCATCGAGCTCCACAACGCCACCGCCGCAACCGTCGATCTCACCGGCTGGAAGCTCCGTGGCGGCGTGGACTACAGCTTTCCCGCGGGCACTTCAATTCCGGCCGGCGGCTACGTCGTAATCGCGCAAACGCCCGCAACTATTCTCTCCCGCTACGGCGTCGCAGTGCTCGGTCCGTGGGACGGCGCGCTGAACAGTGACGGCGAACAAATCTCGTTGCGCGACGCGGCGGACGGCGACGTGGACGAGGTGGATTTCCGCTCCGAGTTTCCGTGGCCGATCACGCCGAACGGCGAAGGTCCGTCGATGCAACTCGTCAATGCTTCGCTCGACAACAACCTCGGCAGCTCATGGCGTCCCGCGTTGCCGACGCCCGGCGCGGTAAACTCCGTCTTTGCCGCGAACGCCGCGCCGAACATCCGGCAGGTGGATCATTCTCCCAAGACGCCGCGCTCGACCAACAGCGTTGTCATCAGCGCGAAAGTGACCGATCCCGAAGGTGTCGCGTCCGTCACGTTGACCTACCAACTCGTGGCGCCGGGCAGTTTCATTCCGTCCACGCTGCCGCTCAACCGCACGCAGCTCGACAGTCTCACCACCAATCCCGCGCTCACCAACCAGCTCAATCCCGCGTTCGAAGCGGCGACCAATTGGACGACCGCGACCATGACCGACGACGGCCTCGGCGGCGACGAAGTGGCGGGCGATGGCGTTTACTCTGTCACGCTCCCGCCTCAATCGCATCGCATGCTCGTGCGCTATCGCATCACGGTGTCGGACACGCTTGGCGCTTCGCGTCGGGCTCCGTTCGAGGACGATCCGTCGTTGAACTTCGCCTACTTCGTTTACGACGGCGTGCCGGCCTACCAGAACTTCACGGCAGAATCGCTCACCACATTGCCCGTCTACACGCTCATCACGCGCACGGCGGATATGGATCAATGCGGTGCTTGGTTCAGTGCGAACGATCAACTGCCGCAGGACGTGGGCGGTCGGCGCAACGAAGGCCGGCTGCACTTCAACTGGGAAGCCGCGGTCGTTTACGACGGCGAAGTGTATGACCACGTCACCTATCGCCTGCGCGGCGCGAATGGCCGTTATCATCCGGGCAAGCGCAGCTTCCGCATCCGCTTCAAGGACGGCCGTTTGTTGGATGCAAAAGATCAGAACGGAAATTCGTTCCCGACCAAATGGCGCGAGCTGACCACGGGCAAAGGGCAGGGGAACCGTGGTTCCGTGACCTGGGCGCTGAACGAGGTCGTAAATTATTTCCTGTGGAACAAAACCGGCGTGCCGGCGCCGAAGACGTTGCACTTCCACTTCCGCGTGATTCGCGGTGCGAACGAGAACGGCATGGATTTTTACATGGGCGATTTCTGGGGGCTGAACTGGGTGCAGGAAAAGTACAACGTGAACTTCCTCAACACCCACGATCTCCCGCGCGGCAACCTCTACAAGCTCGTCGACAACTACGTGCTCGGCGTCGAGGAACGTCGTTATCAGGCGCCGTTCGGGCCGACGAACGCGCAGGATTTCGTGAACATCGAGAACAACCTGACCGGGTTCCAGACCGCTGACTGGCTGAATGCGCACGCGAATTACACGAACTGGTATCGTTACTTCACGGTCGCCGAGGCGATTCGGCACTACGATACCTGGCCGAGCGCGAACAAGAATGGCGCGTGGTATTTCGAGCCGACTTACTCGGCGGCGAACGGTTTCAACGGCCGCGTCATGCAGCTGCCGTATGACGGCACGGATACGTGGGGCCCGACGTGGAACAACGGCGAGGACATTCTCTTTAATGGCATCTTTGCTTCTTCGGCCACCGGCGGCGACCAGGGATCAAATCCCGAAATGCAGAAGGAGTATCGCAATGTCGTGCGCGAGCTGCGCGACCTCCTTTTCCAGCCCGACCAGATCATGCCGCTCATCGACGCCTTCGCTGCGCCGATTCGTACGGTGGCGCAGGCGGACTTTGTGCGTTGGTCGAATGCTCCGGCGCCGGCGAACTATCGTTCCGTCGGCACTGCTGGCGGGCAGGCGCCCGGGCCTGGCAACCTCGGTGGCTTCGATGCCTATGTGCGCGATTTGAAGAACTTCATGTTCGTCGGCGGCAACGGCGCGTGGTGGCTCGACCGCACTTCGATCGGTGCTGGTGGCTGGATTACTCGCCTCGACACCGTCGCTGCGGACGCCGCGATTCCGGCGCGTCCGACGCTGACTTACGCCGGCCCTCCGGGTTTCCCGGCGGACGGCATTCTCCTTCAATCCTCCGCGTTCTCGGATCCGCAAGGCGCGGGCACGTTCGCCTCGATGCAATGGCGTCTGGCGGAAATCACGCCGACGAACATCGCCGTCTCGGGCGCGGAGAAGCTGAAGCTCGAATACGACGCGGTGTGGGATTCCGGCGAGCTGACGGCGTTTAACAGCCAGATGCAATTCCCCGCGCAATTCATCGAGCCGGGCAAAACGTATCGCGTGCGCGTCCGGCACAAGGACGACACGGGCCGCTGGAGCCGTTGGTCGGATTACTTCCAGTTCGTACCGACGCCGCCGGAGACGGTGGTGGAGCTGCGCGGCAATCTCGTGTTCTCCGAAATCATGTTCAATCCGCCAGCGCTCAATGGCGTCGATGGCGATGAGTTTGAATTCGTCGAGTTTAAGAACATCGGGACAAACACGCTCACGCTCGGCGGACTGTTCTTCTCGGCGGGCATCGACTTCACGTTCCCGAACAACGCCACGCTGGCGCCGGGCGCGACGTATTTGCTGGGACGCAATCCGGCGGCTCTGCTGACCAAGTATCCGGGGCTGGTTGTGAACGGCGCGTATTCCGGCCGCCTGAACAACGACGGCGAGACGCTGACCATCCGCCATCCGCAAGGCTTCGATGTGTTGTCGGTGGCGTATGCGGACGTCGCGCCGTGGCCGCTGACGACGGATGGATTCGGTTTCTCGCTCGTGCTTGTGGATGCGACGCGCGATCTGTACCGCGCGAGCTCGCAGGCCGGCGGTTCGCCTGGCGCGAACGATCCGGCGTCGACGATTCCCGCGGTCGTGATCAACGAAGTGCTCACCAGCTCAACGCCACCGGATGTGGACGCGGTTGAGTTGTATAATCCCAGCGTGTTCGATGCAGACATCAGCGGCTGGTATCTCACGGACGACGACACGTTCCTATGGAAGTATCGGTTCCCCGCTGGCTCAGTGATTCCTGCGGGCGGTTATCTCGTCGTGGACGAAACGCAGTTCAATCCCACACCGGGCCTTGGCGCGAGCTTTGCGCTGAGCTCGCTCGGTGACGACGTGTATCTCTTCTCGGGCAACGCGAACGCGGAACTGACTGGCTACACGCACGGCTTACAATTTGGCGGTGCGCAGACGGGCGTTTCGTTCGGTCGCTTCGTGAACAGCGCGGGCGACGAACAATTCCCCGCGTTGGTCGCGCGATCGTTTGGCGCACAGAACGG
>JADJPG010000005.1 GCA_016713365.1 Verrucomicrobiota bacterium
CTGCGTCGTGTTGCGCGGCGAGGGCACGTTGGCGTTCGCCGCGGGCGCCGACATTTCCGAATTCGAGAAGCGCCGCTCGGATCCGGACGCGGCGAAGGCCTTCGATGGTGTCCTTGACCGCGCGCTGCTGGCGATCGAGGACTCTCCCAAGCCCGTGATCGCCATGATCCACGGCATCTGCTTCGGCGGCGGCGTCGAGATCTCGCTCGCCTGCGACCTGCGCTATGCCGGCGGCTCGAGCCTGTTCTCGATCCCCGCGGCGCGCCTGTCGATCGGCTACGCGGTGCACGGCACCAACAAGCTCGTCGCCACGGTCGGCCACGCGGTGGCGCGGGAGATCCTGTTCACCGCGCGGCGCTACAACGCGCAGGAGGCGCTCGACATCGGCCTCGTCAACCGCGTGCTGCCGGACGGGGAACTGGAAGCCTACGTGCGCGGCGTGGCGGCGACGCTCGCCGACAACGCGCCGTTGTCGATCGCCACGTCGAAGGCGATCATCGAGGCCTCGGTGCACGCCGACCCCGGATTTCTCGAAGGGCGAGGAGCTGATCCGGCGCTGCGCCGGCAGCGAGGACCACAAGGAGGGCCGCCGCGCCTTCATGGAGAAGCGGCGGCCGGTGTTCAAGGGCCGCTGAGGACCGCCTACAGGACGATCTCGCGGGCCGCGCCGCGCACGTCCATCTCGTACTCCAGCCCGATCACCGGCGGCCGCGTGTAGTACCAGACCAGGCCGCCCGCCATCGCGCCGCGCCGGGCCAGCTCTTCGCCGACCAGGTGGCCGATGTTCTGCACGGTGTAGGCCTGCGTGGTGACGGCGTCCTGCCAGCCGAAGCCGAGGAGCGCGAGCCGCCGCTCCATCTCCCTGATGACGTAGACCACCTTGTCCTGCATGCCCTCGGGCGAGGTGTCGTTCAGTCGCACGATGCGGTCTGCGAAGCTGCCCTTGGCGTCCGTCGCCTCGCCGCCGCCGGCAAGCACGAAGCTGCGCCGCTTCGGGTCCTTCGAGGGCACCGTGTACGAGAAGGCGACCATCACGGGCTCGGCGGGCTTGTCGTACATCGGGCAGACGTTGGTGCGGGCCACCGGGTTGACCTCGTCCTTGTAGATGCCCCAGCGCTCGAGCGTCTGCACGTAGACGCGGTTGAAGTCGATGAAGCCCTGGTCGGTGAACGGCGCCGGCGAGCGCAGCTCGCACTGCGCAAACGCGGTGCCCGGCCGGCCGATCGCCTTGAGGTGCGCTTCGACCGCCGCATAGGCGTCGCCGAGCCGCAGCGGCTTGTGGAAGCGGGCGCGTTCGATCTCGAAGCCGGGCTCGGCGGCGACGCCGCCCGAGTACTGGAACACCGCCTTGATGTAGCGATAGCCGCCTGCGCTGAAGACTGGAACCTCTGCCATGCCGGTGCTCCGTGTGGTTTGCGGGTCGAAACCGCGATGTTAGACCGGCGGCTGCGACTGCGGGAGAATGCGGTTCGCAAAGTCCCTGGAGGAGGGTGCCTTGAAGAATGTGTCGACGCTGAAGGTCCGGCGCGTGCGCGCGCGGCCGGTGGTGGTGCCGATGAAGCTGCCGCTGCAGACCGCGACCGGGGCGATCGGCTTCGCGCCGCTGGTGCTCGTGGATGTCGAGACCACGGCGGGGATCACGGGGCGCAGCTACCTCTTCGCCATCGGCCGGCACAACCTCGCGCCGATCGTCGACCTGGTGCTGGCGATGGGCGAGATGCTCGCCGGGGACGCGGTGGCGCCGTTCGAGATCGAGAAGAAGCTGCGCGCGAAGTACACCCTGCTCGGCGTGCACAACATCGTGCTGTTCGCCATGTCGGGCATCGACATGGCGGCGTGGGATGCGTTGGGGCAGGCGGTGGGACAGCCGGTCACGCGGCTGCTGGGCGGCGTGCCGCGCCCGGTGCGCGCCTACAACTCCAAGGGCCTCGGCATCATGCCGCTGCCGAAGCTGGTGCGCGAGGCCCGCCAGCTCGTCGACGAGGGCTTCGACGCGGTGAAGCTGCGCCTCGGCCGCCCGGACGCCGCGGGCGACCTCGCCGCGGTGCGCGCGGTGAAGAAGGCCATCGGCCCCGGGGTCACGCTGATGTGCGACTTCAACCAGGGCCTCACCGTGGCGGAGGCGATCCGCCGCGGCCACATGATCGACGACGAGGGCGGCATGCACTGGATCGAGGAGCCGATCCGCGCCGACGATTTCGAGGGCTGCGCCAAGGTCGCCGACGAGGTTGCCACGCCGATCCAGGTCGGCGAGAACTTCATGGGGCCGGAGCAGATGGCGCAGGCGCTCGCCGCGCAGTGCTGCGACTACGTGATGCCCGACCTGCAGCGCATCGGCGGCGTCACCGGCTGGATGCGCGCGACGGCGCTGGCCCAGGCCGCCGGCATCGAGATGTCGAGCCACCTGTTCCACGAAGTGAGCGCGCAGCTGCTTCCCGTCACGCCCACCTGCCACTGGCTGGAATACGTCGACTGGGCCGACCCGATCCTCGAGGAGCCGGTCGCCGTGAAACGCGGCTTCGTGCAGCCCCTCGAAAGGCCGGGCCTCGGCATGCGCTGGGACGAGAAGGCCGTCAGGAAGTACCTCGTGTGATGTTCGATCGCCACTTCGCCCACTGGCCCGCCGGGCTGCCGCGGAAGCTCGAGATCCCGCACGTCACGCTGTGGCACAACCTCGAGGTGAGCGCCGCGCGCTATCCGGAGAAGGTGGCGTACTGGTTCTACGGCAAGCCCCTGACGTACGCGCGGCTGAAGGCGGAAGCGCAAGCCCTGGCCGGCTACCTGCAGCGCGGCTGCGGCGTGAAGCGCGGCGACCGCGTCGTGCTGTACGCGCAGAACAGCCCGCAGTTCGTGATCGCCTACTACGCGACGCTGCGCGCCGACGCGGTGGTGGTGCCGGCCAACCCGATGGTGAAGACCGAGGAGTTTTCCCACTACGTGCAGGACTCCGGGGGCCGCGTCGCGGTCGTCATGCAGGACCTGTTTCCATACGCCGAGCCGCTGCTGGGACGGGACCTGGACCGCTGCATCGTCGGGACGTATGCCGAGTACATCGATCCAGGGACGGACCTCGCGGTGCCGGATTTCGTGCGCGCACCGGCTGCCGTCCCGGACCGTGGCGGCGTCACCGCCTGGCAGGCGGCGCTCGCCCCGGGCTACGTGCCGGGCGCGCACGAGGCGCGAGAGAACGACCTCGCCTGCCTGCCCTATACCTCGGGTACGACCGGCCTGCCGAAGGGGTGCCTGCTGTCCCACCGCAACCTCATGGCCACGGCGGCGGGCGGCAATGCGTGGAGCGGCATCACCTGCGAAGTGGTCGGGCTCGGCGTGCTGCCGATGTTCCACCTCACCGGGATGCAGGCATCGATCAACGGAGCGCTGCACGCCGGCACGACCACCGTGCTGCTGGCGCGCTGGGACCGCGAGGCCGCGGCGCGCTTGATCGAGCGCCATCGCGTCACCCACTGGACTGCGATCACGACCATGGTGGTCGACTTCCTCGCCAATCCGAAGCTCGGCGACTACGACCTGTCGTCGCTCGAACGCATCGGCGGCGGCGGTGCGGCGATGCCGGAGGCGCTGGCGGCGAAAATCGAGTCGGTGTTCGGCCTGCGCTTCGTCGAGGGCTACGGGCTCACCGAGACGGCGGCACCGTCGCACAGCAACCCGCAGCAGAGGCCGAAGCGCCAGTGTGCGGGCATCCCTTTCCTCAATACCGACGCGCGCGTGCTCGACCCGGTGACGCTCGCCGAGCTCGGTCCGAACGAGGTCGGCGAGATCGTGGTGCACGGGCCCCAGGTATTCGGCGGCTACTGGAACCAGCCCAAGGCCACCGAGGCGGCATTCGTCGAGCACGACGGCAAGTGTTTCTTCCGCACCAGCGCATCGGGTTTGCGGACGGAACGGTCTCAGCAAAACCACGTTGCTCAAGGCCATCATCGCCAGCCCAGCTCCCGCCCACCGAAGGCACCGTGAAGACCGGCCAGCTCACCGTGTTCAACTACGTTGATCAGGCCCGGCTGCAGCTCAACGAAGAGAAAACCGTCCTCGACGAGGTGGCGGAGGGCCGCGAGTTCGTGCAATGGGGCGACGTGAAGCTGACCGTCCGCTCGTATCTGAAACGATTCCTCTTCTCCGACGACCGCATCCTCACGCTCGTGAAGAAGCTCAGCGGCGGCGAGCGCAGCCGGTTGCTGCTCGCGCGCATTCTGAAAAGCGGCGGGAACTTTCTCATCCTCGACGAGCCGACGAACGATCTGGACCTGCCGACCTTGCGCGTACTGGAAGAGGCGTTGATTGCGTTTCCCGGCGTGGTGCTCGTCGTGAGCCATGACCGCTACTTCCTGAACCGCGTCTGCACCGACATCCTGGCGTTTGAAGGCGACGGCAAGATCGCCCACAGCGTCGGTGACTACGATTACTACCTAGAAAAGAAGAAGCGCGCCACCACCGAAGCCTCCCGCCAAAGCGCCGTCGTTCCCGCGCCCAGCAAATCTGCCGCGCCCGCCCGTGACACCGCCGCGCCAAAGACCAAGCCGCGCAAGCTTTCGTTCAAGGAACAGCACGAGCTCGCCGGCATCGAAGCGCAGATTCACGCGACCGAAGCCGAAGTGGCGCGCATCGAGGGATTGTTCTCCGACCCGGAATTCTTCCGCAAACACGCCGCGCAAGTGAACAAACTCACGGAGGAGCTCGACGCCGCGAAGGCGAACGTCGTGAAATTCTACGCCCGCTGGGAAGAGCTCGAAGCCATCAAGGCCGCGAGCGAAAAGGCTTAGCGACGATTGCCCGCCAGCGCGTTCCTCGGCTATACTCCTCCGCTCCGGCATGGCTGATCCGCGTGTTCACGAACTGCAAGCGCTCCTGCCGCGTTGCCTCCTGCCCGACTGGGTCCGGCTCGGCTCGCGGCTCGTCCGTCTTTTGCGCGACCAGCATCATCCCGCGTCGCACGATGCGGTGCTCGATCGTCTGCTCGCCCAGGCGCGTTCCTCGGCGGAGCTGCGCGAGAAGCGCGGGGCCTGCGTCCCTCGCGTCCATTATCCGCCCGACCTTCCCATCACCGCGCGCAAAGACGAGATCGTCGCCGCCATTCGCAATCATCAGGTCGTCGTCATCGCGGGCGAAACCGGTTCCGGCAAGACCACGCAGATTCCCAAGATGTGTCTCGAAGCCGGCCTGGGCATCGAGGCGAAGATCGGCTGCACCCAGCCGCGCCGCGTCGCCGCGCTTTCCATCTCGCAGCGCATCGCCGAGGAATTGAACGTCGCCTGGGGCCGCGAGGTCGGCTGCAAGATTCGTTTCGACGATCGTTCCAACAACGAGACGTACATCAAGCTGATGACGGACGGCATCCTGCTCGCCGAAACGCAGGGCGATCCGCTGCTGTCCGAATACAACGCGCTCATCATCGACGAGGCGCACGAGCGCTCGCTGAACATCGATTTCCTCCTCGGCTACCTGAAGGGCCTGCTCGCCAAGCGCACCGACCTCAAGCTCATCATCACCAGCGCCACCATCGACACCGGCGCGTTCTCGCGTGCCTTTGGCAACGCACCGATCATCGAAGTCTCCGGACGCACCTATCCGGTCGATGTGATTTACGCTCCGTTCGACGCGGCTTCGGAGGAAAGCGGCGACGTCACCTTCATCGATGCCACCGTGAGCAACGTCGAGAAGCTGATGTATGAAACCGACCGCGGCGACATCCTCATCTTCCTGCCGGGCGAACACGACATCCGCGAGACGCGCGACTTGATCGAAGGCCGCTTCAGCGGCGACGCGGACATCATCCCGCTCTTCGGCCGGCTCAGCGCTGGCGAGCAACAACGCGTCTTCGCTCCGTCATTCCGCCGGAAGATCGTCATCGCCACCAACATCGCCGAAACCTCGCTGACCATTCCGGGCGTTCGTTACGTGATCGATTCCGGTCTCGCGCGCATCAGTCGTTACAATCCCCGCACGCGCACGAAGCGTCTGCCCGTCGAGCCCGTCTCGCAAAGCAGCGCGAATCAGCGCAAAGGCCGCGCCGGCCGCGTGCAGGACGGCATCTGCATCCGGCTCTACGCCGAGGAAGACTTCGATGGACGCTCGCCGCACACGCAGCCGGAGATTCAGCGCGCGAACCTCGCCGAAGTCATCCTGCGCATGAAGGCGTTTCACCTCGGCGCCATCGAGACTTTTCCGTTTCTCAATCCGCCGACGCCCGCCGCCATCGACAATGGCTACAAGCTGCTCCAGGAACTCGGTGCGCTCGACGAAGCCCGCGGGCTCACGCCGCTCGGCGAACAGCTCGCGCGCCTGCCCATCGATCCAACGCTCGGCCGCATGTTGCTCCAATCGCAGGCAGAGCACGCGACGCGTGAACTGCTCATCATTGCCGCCGGCCTGAGCATTCAAGATCCGCGAGAGCGTCCCATGGAACAGAAGGACGCCGCGGCTGCCGCGCACCGGCGCTTCAACGATCCGCGCTCGGACTTCCTCACGCTGCTGAACATCTGGAACGCGTTCCACGAGCAGTGGGAAAAGTTGCGCACGCAAGGTCAGCGGCGGAAGTTCTGCAAGGCGCACTTCCTTTCCTATAACCGGATGGTCGAGTGGCAGGACCTGCACGGGCAACTGGAGGACGCGCTTGGCGACGTGGCGACCGTGAAGCTGAACGAGAGCAGCGCCTCCTACGACGCCATTCATCGCGCGATTCTCACCGGCTTGCTGGGACACGTCGCGCATCGCGAGGAACGGAACACTTACAAAGGCACCAGCAACCGCACGCTCGCCGTCTTCCCCGGATCGGTGCTGTTCGACCGGAATGAGAAAGCGAAGAAGGGTCCACCAATCCAAGGCAACAAGGCTCCACCGGTGAAGCCCGCTTCAACCTCTCAACCGAACTGGATCGTCTCCGGCGAGATCGTCGAGACCTCACAGATCTTCGCGCGCACGCTCGCAGGCATTGACCCGATGTGGATCGTTCAACTCGCGCCACACGTCTGCAAGCTCACACACAGCAACCCGCACTGGATCGCGTCGCAGGGTCGCGTGCTAGTCGACGAGAAGGTCACGCTGCACGGACTCGAAGTCCACAGCCGCAAGGTGGATTACGGAAACATCAACGCGAAGGAGGCGACGGAGATTTTCATTCGGTCTGCATTGGTGGAGGAGAATTTGTTTCCATCGACCGACGACCAGCGCCGCAATCCCGCCGAACGTTCGCCGCGCAAACCCACCAGCCGCGAGCTCTATGAGTCCGTCGACGAAAAGAAGCCGTTGCCGCCGCAATACCGTTTCGTCGCGCACAACCGCGCCGTCCGCGAGAAGATCGCCACCTGGCAAACCCGCGTCCGGCGGCACGACTTGCGCGATGTCGATCAGGCGATGTTCGACTTCTACGCGAAGCGCATCGAGAACGTCTCGTCGCTCCACGAGCTCAACCGGCTGCTGCGCGATTGCTCGGGCGAAACGAACTTCCTCTGCGCCACAGAAGCCGACCTCGTCGGCGATGCGGACCTCAGCTACGACGCGCACGCCTTCCCCGACAACGTCACGCTCGACCAACAACCCGTCGCTCTCAGCTACGCCTACGCGCCCGGCGAAGATTGGGATGGCGTGACCGTGAAGCTCCCCGTCGGCCTCGCCCAAACCATCTCGCCCGCCAGCGTCGCGTGGGCCGTGCCCGGCTTGCGCGAGGAACAAATCGCCGAACTGCTCCGCGCCCTGCCCCGAACGATTCGTCGCGAGCTCATGCCGTTCCCGCCGAAGATTGCTGAGATCGCGAAAGAGTTTCGTCCCACCGGAGCATCGTTCCTCGGCGATCTCGCGAAGTTCATCCATCAACACTACGGCATCGCCGTCACGGCCGCGTCCTGGCCCGCCAACGCGCTGCCCGCCCATCTCCAGCCGCGCATCGAAATCGTCGGCCACGATCGCAAGACAGTCAGCTCCGGGCGCGACCTCGATCTACTGCGTCAACAACTTGAGAAGCCCCGAGCCACGCCCATCGGCGAAACTCCGGCCTGGGCTCGCGCCACGGCCCAATGGGAACGCGCCGCGCTCACCGGCTGGACCTTTGGCGACCTGCCGGACCGCATCACGGTGAGCGAAACCAACGCGCTGCCCATCTACGCCTGGCCGGGCTTGCGCGTAGAAGAAGAGCACGTGTGCGTCCGCCTGTTCTCAAGCGCCGAAGCTGCGCGACGCGCAACCCTGCCCGGTTTGCAACGTCTGGCTGAACTTGCTTTGCAACGCGACCTCGGCTGGCTGCAAAAAGATCTCCGAGCGCTGGTCCGGTTCGAGCCAATGCTTGCCGGCTGGATGACCAGTGACGAACTCCAGGCGTTCGCGTTCGAGAATCTCAAACGCCACATTCTGCCGGGCGAACTTCTCCCGTCGCTCACGAAAGGAAATTTCGATGTCGCCGTGGAGGAAGCCCGCCGGCGCATTCCCGGCGCCGCGCAGCAGCTCATCGATCGATTGACCACCATCCTTCCGCAGCGCGCGGAAGTCGCCCGCCGATGTCCCGCACCCGCGAAGTCAGCCGCGCCGCAAAAACTCACGAGCTTCGGTCAGCTGGGAACCTCAAAACCCGCAGCGCCCGCTCGCGCGCGGCTACGCCACCATTGGCGCCGACCTCGCCGCGCTGATGCCGAAGAACTTTCTCGAAACGACTCCGCTCCATCAGCTCGTTCACCTGCCGCGTTATCTGAAGGCCATGCTCACGCGGTTCGAGCGCGCTGCGCAGAACCCGCTGAAGGATCAGGAACGCGCCCGACAACTCGCACCCTACGTCGAAGCCCTGCGCAGCTTGCAGCCCGGTCCGAACGCCACCGCCGAGACCCGCGCCAAGATCGACGAGTTCCGCTGGATGATTGAGGAGTTCAAAGTCTCCCTCTTCGCCCAGGAGCTCGGCACCGCATTTCCCATTTCCCCAAAGCGGCTCGATCAGTTTCTTGAGAACCTGCGTAAAATGTAGGCAGACGTTTTGGGACAGCATCAATCAGCCAGCCACTGCATGAATCGCCAGGGATCGATCTGGCAAAGTATAAGGATGACCAACCAGCCGACGGCGTATGCCGCCGCCTGCACCGCGTGGAATCGAATTGAAGCACGCAAGGTGCGCGCACAGAGCAGGAGCATCCAGACCGGCACAAACGAATAGAGGGCCAGAACGAATGCGACTCGCAGGGCCATGAAGTGAGCTTTGAATGCCGGTGTGACGTAGTCTTCGACCATGGGCTGAGGCCAATGCCCAAGGCCAATTCTCACATGCAAGGCGAGGGAAACACCGACCGCCAGAAGGAGCCAAGGCGTTATCGCGCATAGCCAGGTCGGCAGCCTCTTCCAATAGTCGCTGCCTCGAGGCTTCATTGGACTTCACGCCGGTTGATTCTTGCTCAGCGTCGAAGCTTGCCGCTCGGCGATCCGACGTCGGATGCGAATCACGATCAGGCAGAGCAATCCGATGGCAAGCTGGAACACTGTTCCCGGCTCTGGCACGGTCGGTACCGATTCAGGGTTCACCGGCTCCAGACCCGCTTGTTCGAATTGCTGTTTTGTTTCCAAAACCACAGCGCCGGAGACCAGCGTGACCAACTGATACTTGCTGGCCACTTCGACCGCATTGTTGCGTTGGTCAGCAGCGATGAGTCGCGTCACTTCGCCATTGGCCCAAAGCCGCGCGAGATGCCGCGAACTCTCCTTCCCACGACGGCTCTTCTCGATATCGCCGTCAGAGTGCCGTTGGTGCCGCGTCACCAGCCGGGACTTGGCGGGATTCCAACGATCAAACAGCCTGGACAAGTCGTCCCCGGTCGATCCGAAGCGCGGGACACACTCCATGCTTGCCTTCGTGTGAAGCAATTCAGTCATGCGGTCTGGGCCGGGAATCGACTGAAACCCGTAGATCGTCGGGGCTCCCTTCCCGAAACGCCAGAGAACGCGCTGTTCAATTTGCCCCGCCTTCGTCACCAACTGGGGCTGCGAGCCATGAATCCAGACGACCGCACTGCCTGCTTTCTCGGCGAGATCCCATCCACGCAGCAGCGCCGGCAGATTGTCCCGCCCGCCGACAAACGCTGCGTCGTTCAATTTCCTCGAAATGGCTGCAGCGAGATCCGGTCCCGCCGACGCTGGCGCACCCCAGACTTCTACTTCATCGCCTGCAAACACAAACGCCGTCTCCAGCCCATCGGGCAGGTGCCGAACGGCATTGGCAATCGCATCACGCTCACCGCGCATATTCTTCGAGCCGTCCACGACGAAAACGACTCGCGACGGTGGCGATCCGGTCTGAACAAGAATCTGTTGCTGGATAAACTCGCCTCCAAGCCCATGCGGATCCGAAACCCAGGTCGTGCCCACTTTCGGATCTCTCCCGATTCGCACGACACTTGTTAACTCACCCAGGGCGGCATCAGAGAGTTGGCCGCGCAAACCAAACGTTTGTTCCTTGGAGTTATCGGCCTTGAAGGCCGGTTGTTCAGAGCGCAGAGGTTGCTTCGCCTCCACCCACAAGGAATGCTCGAAGTGGTCAGCGATTCCAAAGTTGCGCTCAACAATTCGTGGCCAGACCAACACTCCCGTGTCGGCCGATTCGAGATGAAGAGGCGCGGTGACGCCAAACCGAATCTTGATTGTCCCACCATCTCGAGGAACCGGAAAGCATTGGACCAACACCCGATCCGGACCGGACTTGGTGACAAGGACCGGGTCGCGACGTTGGACCTGAACGACCTGTTGATAAGCCGCCCGCACCTGCGCGGTTCCCGCGAACGCCGCTTCACGCTCCTCGCCATTCACCCAAAGCGTCAGTCGTGAGACAACGCCGCCGGGCGGAAGTTGAATCTGGGCACGTGCTTCGCGGTCAATCGGAGCCACATTCTTGAACTCCATGATCCACTCCGTATACGCAGTCGCCGCATCGGCATTCACCAATCCGTCGATGCGCGATTGAGCGAGAGAAAGCCCCTTCAACCTGCCTCCGACAACAGTCCCGCCCGCGTCGTCATCCCACGTCATATCATCCAAAAAATCCCATCGCGCAGCGGACGAACCGAGCTGCGGCGGAGCCTTTGAATTAAAGGCATCACCGGTCACGCGGTAGTAAATTTCGCGAGCGTCCTCCATCGACACCGGCTTGCCCTGCAGGAATAGGCCGAACATTCCGCCACCGCCACGTCCAGAGGAGGCATAGCAATCCTGCAACAGAACACGTTCGCGTCCGAACCACCGCAGCTTTCGCAGCGCAGTGTTTTTGTCGGATTCCGAGCCAGAGACGTAATCCTGCGACCATTCTCGGGTCATGACGAGTGGCAGCGCTGTCAGAACCAGCGCCACTCCCGCCGCTGCCATGCCACGCTTGAAGCCTTTGATCGAAGCTCCCTCTCGCAACGCCCGCTTCTTTATCAAGGAATGAGTGCGGATCGCTGCGATCAAAGCGAGCAACGGGGACAGAGGGAGGAAGCCGATTCCATAAAAGACGATCGCGATACACGCAAACGGTGCGAGCGGAGCATACAGCAGCGAGTAGTAGATCATCAGTCCCATCGAGAATCCGGATAGAGGCCCCATCCATCGATGCCATCCAGGAACAACTCCTCGCAGCGCAAACCACGCGAGCAACTGAATCAGCGGAACGGAAAGCAACATTGCCAAATGCCAATTGTCGGGCATCGGATCGAAATAGATCCCCGCCGACATGCGAGTGCCGATCTCAATGGCAACGGCAATCACCGGCAGGATGACGCCGAAGATGAGATGGAATGGTCGAACTCGCCCTTTCCTGCGGCTCTCGCTCTTTGCGGTGACCGAATCGCAATCCGCTGAAGGTGGCTCAGGTGCCGGCGCGGATAATCCCAACTGCCGGACGATGCTTTCCAACTCATCAGCCGAGACGACGCCCAGCTTTCTCGCCGCGACCTCAGCATGGATGTGACGCCTCACGTCGTCCGCAACTTCGATCGGGTCCGCGCCTTCTCCCAGCGCACGCGTTCGAGTTTGCGCCAGATACGAATCCAGCAATGCCTCAGCAGATCGGGTCGGTGGCCATTCTATTTTCTCCTTCTGCAACTGCGGCTCCCTCATTCAACGTTTCCGCTAGTCGTTCATCGTCGTCCCAGTTTTCGTCTTCCTTGGTCATGAATAATATTTTCGGCCGGCCTCCGTGATTTCCAGCCGGCCGTAATCAGTCCTGAAATCTCGCACAGCGTACAAGGGTTCCTCCGTCCACGGCCGGGAATGGCCACGAGGCTCCTACGGCTAGCCATACCTCTCTTGACCAAGGCATTCAGGATGCCACGACCTCCAGCAGTCCCGGACGCATCCAGTTGTCGAAAAATCACTACATCACTCATTCTCGCAAAAGCCACCATGCGTCTGCACAGCTACTAGTATTATTACATAATACCTGTTTTGGCAATGCTTGCAGGAAAACGTTCAAACTTTCTTTGAGATACCCTCACGAACTCACCTCTGGCAGTGGGGCAAAGCCAGATCTCTGCAGCCGAACCGGCAGACGCATCATCCCGCGGAACCCTTTCACCCCAGCGGTGTCTAATTGGATGTTATGTTCGTGCTTTCGATTAGCCGGGTTCCCTCCGCATGATACCTTCCCATTAACAAGACGACCATTGACGCTATGAACCGCCCACTCCCGCCCCGCGAGGTTTACCAAAAGCTGCTCGCCAATATCGAGCGCGTCATCCACGGCCAGAACGATGCGCTGCGCAAGGTCCTCGCCGCGTTTGCGAGCGACGGACACGTGCTGCTGGAGGACTTTCCCGGCACCGGCAAGACCACGCTGGCGAAGGCGCTGGCGCGGTCCATCGACGCGACGTTCAAGCGCGTGCAGTTCACGCCCGACCTGCTGCCGAGCGACATCCTTGGCGTCTCCATCTACAATCAGCGCGAGCAGACGTTTCAGTTTCACGAAGGACCGATCTTCACCAACATCCTGCTCGCGGACGAAATCAACCGCGCCTCGCCCCGCACACAATCCGCCCTTCTCGAAGCGATGGGCGAGAGCCAGGTGAGCGTGGAAGGCGAGCGACGGAAGCTGGCCGATTTGTTCTTCGTCATCGCGACGCAGAATCCCGTCGAATTCCGGGGAACCTATCCGTTGCCGGAAGCGCAGATGGATCGCTTCGCCCTGCAATTCACACTCGGCTACGTCACACCCGAGGACGAAGTCGCGATCCTGTCCGCGCAGGCCGACAATCATCCGCTCGAACGCATCTCGTCCTGCGTCTCTTCCGCCGACATTGCCGCGCTGAAGACAGCGGTGCGTCAGGTGAAGATCAGCGAGGAACTCAAGCGCTACATCGTGGACCTCACCGGCGCGACGCGGCGTGTCCCCGGCGTCCAGCTCGGCGCCAGCCCGCGCGCCTCGCTCGCGTTAATGAAGGCTTCGCAGGCGCTCGCGGTGTTCGATGGCATGGATTTCGTCACGCCCGATCACGTGCAGGAAATGGCGTCACCCGTCATCGCGCACCGGCTCGCGCTGGAACCACAGGCGAAGTTCTCCGGACTGTCCGCCGCCGGCATCGTCGCTGACATCGTCAAGAAAGTCCCCGTCCCAGCCTAAGACAGGCGCCAACGCAATGTTCTCATACCGGCTATACCGAATCATCTCGTGGATCCGCTACACGGTTCCGCGACGATTCACGCCCGCCGGCATGCTCGTGCTCGGCGCCCTCGTCGCCTGCGGTGCGGTCGGGGCCGACATGGATCAAACTGTGGCCTTCCTCGGCTTCGCCTTCCTGTCCTCCATGCTGCTGGTCGCCATGCTGTGGAGCCCGTTCTTCCGGGGGCGCTTCCTCGTGCGCCGAATGCTGCCGCGCTTCGGCAGCGTGGGTCAGCCTCTGGCGTATCATCTCGTCGTCCGCAATTCCTCCAATCGGCCCCGACAACAACTCGAAATCATCTATGAACTGGTCGACCCGCGACCGAATAAGGCGGAGTTCGCGCGCGCCCGGCGGCAGTTGATCCGGGAGGGATTCAAGAAGCTCCGCCTCATCCCCACAGTGCCGCCGCAAACGATCGTGTCCGGACTGAAGCCAGTCCCGCTCACCGCCCTGCGTGCCGGCGGGGAGGCAACCGTTCGCGCGGAAGTGCTCCCGCTCCGGCGCGGCGCCCTTCGGTTTGCGGTGGTGAACATCGCGCGCCCGGACCCGCTCGGCTTGTTCCGCGGATTCGTCCGCGTGCCGCTGGAGCAATCCGTCCTCATCCTGCCCCGGCGCTATCCGCTGCCGAACTTCACGCTGCCCGGCTCGCGCACGTATCAACGCGGCGGCGTCGCGCTCGCATCGGCGATTGGCGAGTCCGACGAATTCGTTTCGCTCCGCGATTATCGACCGGGCGATCCGCTCCGGCATGTTCACTGGAAAAGCTGGGCTCGGCACGGGCGTCCCATCGTGAAGGAGTTTCAAGACGAATACTTCGTCCGCCACGCGCTGATCCTCGACACGTTTGCCGGGGAAGATCGCAAGGTCGCGTTCGAGGAAGCGGTGTCCGTCGCGGCGTCCTTCGCCTGCACGGTCGGCACGCAGGAAACGTTGCTCGACCTGCTCTTCGTCGGACCGCAGGCCGTTTGCGTGACCACCGGTCGCGGCGTCGGCCAGGCGGAACAGGCACTCGAAGCTCTGGCGGCGGTGGAGCTGAACGCCGCGCGTCCGTTTACCGCGCTCGAAGAACTGGTCATGCGCTACGCGGGCGCCGTGTGCGGCTGCGTGTGCGTATTTCTCACCTGGGACACCGCGCGACGCGAACTGGTTCGCAAATTGGAGGCACGAGGCCTGCCCGTCGTGGTGTTGTTGATCACCGATCCGGCGGACGGCAAGCGGGCGAAGACAGTTCCCGCCGCCGAACGCACCGAACACTTTCACATCCTGGAAGCCGGCCGCATTGGTGAGGGATTACAGATTCTTGGAAAGGAGTTCCCATGAGCACGCCGCCGTTTCTCATCGGTGCCACGCTCCTGTTCTGGGGCGCGCAAGCGGGCTGGCTCTGGCTCGGAGCGCTCGCCGCCATCGTGCTGGAAGCGCCGCGTTACGCGAAGAACCGGATTCAATTCACCCAGGCGGATCTCGACCGGATTTGGAACCTCTGCTTCGTGCTGCTGTTCGGCGGGCTCGTCGTCGCCTTCGTCACCAGCGACGGTGCCGCCGCTCTCACGAACGTCGCGAACAACAATTCGATCTCCAACCGCATCGACGCGCTGAACAAGGGCGGCCGGTCCGTCATCCTCGTTCTGCTCTGGCTGCCGTTGATCTATCTGCCCATCGCCGTGGCGCAGGCGTTCAGCGAACAGGAAAGGATGGACTGGAGCACGTTCTCCTGGTGGCTGCGGCAACAGCGGGGCAAGGGAACGCGCCCGGCGGCTCTGCGGCTCGACCTCAACGTGGCCGTATTTCGCGATCTGTCTGCTCGCCACGAGCGCCGCCAACCAGCGCACGCTCCACTTCCCGATCATCGCGACGATTCTGATGGCGTGGGCGCTGTGGAGCCGGCGTTCGAAGGGCGTTTCCTGCTCAGGCGTTGGACAACCAGTCTGGTGCTCGTGCTGGCGACCGCGTTCACCGCGCAGCTGAGCATGCTCGAATTGCAACGGTTGATGCAACGGCTCGACAGCGCGTTGATCGCGCGTTTCGCGAGCGGGCGCGGGTTTGATCCCAAGGAGGTGCGAACCGCGCTTGGGTCCATCGGCCGCATGAAGCTCAGCGGCGATATCGTGCTGCGCGTTGAAGCCGAGGGCGCGCCGCCGCCGCTCTTGCGCGAAGCGAGCTACAAGATGTTCCTCTCTCCCTCGTGGGCCGCCACGCGCCACGGTCGGCCGGAACAGAACTTCATCGAGGTCATCCCGGAATCGGACCTGACCACCTGGAAGCTGATGCCCGACAAGCCGACGCGAAAGAAGGCGATCATTTCCGGATTCCTGTCTGGCGGACAAGGCCTGCTCCCCGCCCCCGCCGGCGTCGCGAAGCTCGAGGATCTGCCCGCCGTGCAGTTCGAGACGAATCAGCTGGGCGTGCTCCGGGTTCAGGAGGGACCGGGCTTCTACCAGACGACCGCCTATTATGACGATGGCCGGTCAATCGATGGCGCGCCCGATGGCATCGACGAGGAGGTTCCAAACAGCGAGAAGCAAACGCTCGATCGACTCGTCGATGAACTGGGCTTGCGCGAACTGCCCGCGGCGCAGGCCGTGAAGAAGTTGAACGAGTTCTTCGCCCGCGAGTTTCGCTACACGACGTGGCTGGAGGAACGGCGGCGCCGCAAGGAAACCGAAACGCCGTTGACGCGGTTCCTGACCCGGAGCCGCGCCGGTCATTGCGAATACTTTGCCACGGCCACGGTCCTGATGCTTCGCACGGCGGGGATCCCTGCGCGGTACGCCGTTGGTTACTCGGTCCAGGAACGGAAGGGACAAGAATGGCTGGTGCGGGAACGTCACGCGCATGCGTGGTGCATCGCGTGGGTAGATGGCGCGTGGCGGGACGTCGATACCACGCCCGCCAACTGGGTCAGCGTGGAGGCGGAGCGGAGTTCGGCGTGGGAACGGTGGAAGGACCGGTGGTCGAACATCTGGTTCGCGTTTTCGAAATGGCGCTGGGGTAAGGGCGAGTGGAAGGAATATCTGATCTATCTGGTCATCCCGTTGATCCTCCTGGCCGGCTGGCGATTGATGGCGCAAAAGCAGTGGAACCGCTCGAAGAATTCGGCTGACTCCAGGAACCCGCGCGTTCCGCAGCCCGGTTTCGACTCCGAGTTCTATCTCATCGAGAAAACCCTGGCGGCGCGGGGACTGGAACGTCAGCCCGAGGAAACACTTGCGGCGTGGACGAAGCGTGCGACGGCGGAGAAGCAAGGCGGAGCCGATGACCTGGCGGCGCTGTTGCAGGTTCACTACCGGCTGCGGTTTGATCCGGGCGGCCTAGAGGCGCCAGAGCGGGAACGATTCCGAGCACAAGTGAATGACTGGCTGGAACGCGAGAGTCGCAAGCAGATCAGAAACGACCGTTCAGACCACGCGAACTCGTGAGGAAAAGAAAACAGGCGGAGCGGATCTCTCCGCCCCGCCTGCGCGAGGTTCAATTCATCCCACCGGATCAATCCACCTGGATCACACGGTAGAAGCGCCGCACGTTGGAGGCGGTGGTGTCGATGATGTCGAGGGTGGCGCTGGCCGCCACGCGATCACCACCGAGCGGCAACCAGTTCGCCGCGTTTAAGTCGTCCTTGTATTCCACGCGGTAGGTTTTCCCGACCGTCGAGCCGATGCGGAATGTCACGTCGCCATTCGACTGGCGCGCGATATTCGAGACGCGGAAGCCCACGCCCACCACCACTTGGAAGGTGCGCGACGCGCTCAAGGCCGGCGATCCGCTGTCCGTGACGCGCAGCGTGATGACGTTCGTGCTCGGCGTCTGAGCCGCGGACGGAGCCCAGGTGAAGACGCCGCTCGTCGCGTTGACCACGGCCCCGGTAGGCGCGCTGCCAACGAGCGAGTAGGTGAGGGTCTGCGCCGGGAGATCCGGATCGCTGCCCGCCGCGGTGAATTCCAACGTTTCACCACCAACGAGGCTGGCATCAGCGATGGTGGCGAGCGCCGGATAGCGGTTCGCCCACGTCGAGTTCGCCCCCAGCGGCGTCGGCGTGGCGAGGTAATAGGTCGCGTTCGGGCCATCCGGGAAACGCCCCTGGCTAACGTTGTTGAACTGCGCTTCCGTGCGAAAGTCAACGGTGTCAATGGCCGTGCCGTCGCTCGCGAAGAGGCCGATGGCTTCACCCGTTTGCGACAACCGGAAGCTGACGTGCAGCGCCGGATCGGTGTTGGTGTTCAGTCCGGTTTCGCCATCCGCCCAGACGAGCAGGAAGCCCTGCGGCGGAATTACGTAGCCGTCCGGAATCTGGAACTGTGTCGGGTTGCCGAGATTATCCGTGAGATAATAGCCAGCGAGGTTCGCAGCCGTGGCGCCCGGATTGTAGAGCTCGATCCAGTCGTCGAACCGATTTCCGTTGTTCGTGTTCAGGAGGAAGCTCGTGTTCGCAGCCATCCATTCATTGATGTAGACGACGATCGGAGGCGCGGCGTTGTTGTTCGTCGCACCCGGTGTCACGCGATAGAACTCCTGTCGATCGAACGGCTGTCCGTCTGGGAACGCGCCGTAGCTGCGGTCCGGAGGCAGGTTCGTGTAATTCATGTAATCCAGCACCTGCAACGCGCCGCCCGGCGACCAGCCGAGCGCGACGGAACCGTGACCGGCATTCAGCCGGAAGCTGGTGTGCCACTGGCTCGCTGTGGTTTCACCCGCCTCGCCGTCCGCGATGACGAGTTTGAATTCACCCGGCTGAATCGTCGCCCCGGCGGGGAACGACCACTGCGCGAGGTTCGTGTAATTATTCGCCAGCGTGTAGCCGGTGAGATCGATGGGCGTGGAGCCGGCATTGAAGAGTTCGATCCACGGCTCACGTTCGCCCTGGTTGTCCGCCGGGCCGGTGAGGTTCTCAGCCTGCACTTCGTTCAACCAAAGGGCAGAGAACTCCGGCAACGGCGCGGCCACGGTGTTTGCGACTCCGGGCGTGGCGAAGACCGGTCGCACGGTGATGGCCGGGGCAAACAAGCTGCCCGGCGTGGTGCGCAGGGTGATGTTCGATGCCGTGAGCGTCGGACGGAACCAGAAGCTGAGCGTGCAGACGGTGTTGGAGGCCAGGGCCGGAATGTACTGCCGGATCGCCGAGCTGCCGCCGCCGACTCCGGTCGCAATGACGTGCAAGCTGGCGCTGCCGCCGTGGCTGTCCTCGGTGGAGATCACCGAGTTGGTGTGGTTGCCGAGCTTCGTCCATGGCCCGCTGAGTTCTGATTCGAAGTCGCCGTTGGCGATGAGATTTTCTCCCACGCCAGCCTGTGAACCTCTCACCAGAACCATGTCATCAATGTAAACATCCCCGGGAGAGTTCATGAACACGAGGAAGTTCGTGCCCGGATTGGCTCCGCCCTGGATTGTCCCCGTGAACGTTGCCATGCGCCAGCCGGCGCCGTCAGACCAGTTCGCCACCCGGCTGTTGTCCCGCGTGGCATCGATGAGCTGAAGCGACGGACCGCTGCCGTTCGCCGAGGTCGGCCAGGCCGGAACGCTCTCGTAGCGGACCTTGTCGACGACGATCTCGGTACCGGGCGTGGCACCGGGTCGCAGCAGCGTCAGCGTCTCACCATCGTTCTGGAGCGCGCCCGCGAATTGAAGGAACGGCGCCGGGGCGTTGGTGGTGTAGGCGGCGTAGTACCCGGCGGCGTTGGCCGCGATGACCAGGTGCTGGCGGTTGGTGATGACGCTGCCGGACGGGAACGTGAAGTCGAGGCCGTTGATTCTCCAGCCGGTGAGATCGAACGCGAAGTTGGGCGACGTGTTGAGCAATTCAACGTAAGCCGCATCGGGAACCGACGGATTGTACATGATCTCGTTAATCACGATGTGATTGTCCGGTGAAGGCACTTCGCCCGGGTAAACGATCGTGATCGTGCGATTGTAGTTCGTCAGCGGACGGTCGTAGATGTCCTTCGCGGCGATGTTGAGGATGTTGGTCGCCTCACTCACCGGGATCTGGATGCGCCAGCCCGACACCGTGGTCCAACTGACGGGATACTCAACCCCGTTGATGGTGATGGCGCGAACAGCCGCCGGTGCACTGCCCGTCAGCGTCACGAGGTTGTTCGTCGTGGTGATGAAGTTCGTGCCCGCGACGGTGAAGTTCGTGCCGGTTTGGGTATTGATGGTGTTGCGGGCGAAGTTCGCGCGGTTCTGGATATACGTGGCACGTGATGCGTAGTTCTGGCCGGGCGCGAAGCTCTGGTAGTGCGCGACCCACGGGGTCATGTAGGCCGAGTTGAACGAGCGGTCGATGATGTCGAGCATGTGCGCATACATCACGCGAAGGTTGCCGGGCAGGTTGACGATCTTGCCGAGGTTTTGATCGCCGACCAGCGCCGCGGTTTCGCCGCGGTTGAAGGAGAAGTCCATGTCCCACGGGAAATAGACGAACTTCCCGTCCGGCCGCATGTAGGTGAAGAAGTTGTGGTTGTTGCCGAACGTGTACATGTCACCCACGCTGCCGAGCGAGACGAACGCGTAGGCACGCATCCACTGGTCGATGTCCATCAGCGCCTTCGTCTGCACATCGAGCGCGGTGCCAGTCAGGCTCCACGCCTTGCACAGGCGGATGAAGTTGCTGTAGTCATCCCGCTCGCGACCGCCTTTGAGCATGAAGTTGTAGCGGTAGGTTTCCTTGTCATCGCCCAGGTTCGTCATGTCCGTGCCAATGACGGAATCCGGCTGCGGCAGCTTGTAGCCGGCCGAATTGGTCGAGGTGGGATAATAGATCAGTTCCATCTCGAACTGCTGGCCACCGTCCCCATAAAAGGAATCGACAAAGACATCCTCGTGCCGCGGGAAGAACTGCGCTGAACCATTCCAGACATTGCGAGGAGCGAGCAGGTGGCAGATCTCGCCGTAGGTGCCGGGGAGTCCGCCCGCACGATTGAGCATGTGCTTGAGCAGGATTTCCTCCTGGCGATTCGAGGCGGTGTCCCCCGCGCCGGAACGATCGATCAGCATCACCGGATGCGCGCCGCGGAAGAGATCGTCCGGCGGGAAGTTGATGTGGTAACCGGTGCGTACATCGCTGTAACGCCCGCGCTGGCTGCCGCGCAAATGAACGCCGCAATCGTAGTATGCGCGTTGCTCGTTGTAGACGACCGTGCACGGAATCAGATCGTTGCTCATCACGTTCGTCTGGTTCGCACCCTGCGCCGCGCCGTGCATGAAGTTGATGTTTTCCGGCGTAAGGATGATGCGGACGTTGCTCGTCAACGCGACGTTGGCGAGGCCGTCCGACACCTTGAACAACGCGCCCGACTTCGCGCCCCGCGCCGGATAGGTGGCGTCCGCGCCGAGGCTGTCCACCGCCCGGACGTAGAACTGCACCACCGTCGCCGCGGATTGCCCGGGAATGGTTCCCGTGTAAACGCCGCCGCCCTGATGAATCATCGCCGCACTGGCCCACGCGCCGCTGTTGACGGACCAGAAGACTTCGCAGCTGTTCACGCCGTTGGGATCCTCCGCCACCACGGTGACCGTGACCGGTTCACCCGGCTGCGGAACCACGCGCGTGTGACCGAAGTCACTGAAGGTCGGACCCGCGTTCGGCACGAAGCGCGAATTCTGCGCGCCGGGCGTTCCGGTCAACGCGGGCATCGGCAGCACCGCCGTGCGCGCCACGCGATTGAAGTAAAGGCGCGTGTTCACCAGATTATTTCCAGCAACCCAGCGGGCGCGATACGAGATCTGGTATTCCCGGCCGGAGGTAATCGTTCGACCGGAATTCAGGTAACGCTCGATGTGATTGTGCATGTGTTCCTGCGGACCGGTGGCCACCACGCGGAGGACGCGGTTCGCGGCGTTGTCCGGATCTGTTTCAACCCGGGTCTGGTTGTGGGTACCGAGAACCCGCCATCCGGAAATCCCGCTCTCGAAGTCACCGTTGGAGATGATTTGCACCGGGTTGTTGGTCGGCGATTCGATTACGCTGATGTCGTCGATCAAGCACTCGCCCGCACCTTGCAGGCCGAGAATGAAATCCTGCCACTGCGTCGGCTGACCCGAGCCGGCCGGAATCGTGGCCACCATGCGATAGGAGACATTGACCCATTCGCCCTTCGCCGATTCATCGCTGGCCGCCCAGGATTCGGCGCGGGAGTTGTCGGAGTTCGGATCGCGGAGCTCGAGACTTGAACCGCCGCCGCCCGAATACACCGGCCAGTTGCCGCCGTTGAAATAGCTCACTTCATCCGCAACGTTGCCGGACGGATCCCGCAACACAACGCGATCACTGCCACCGAGACGGCCGCCGTAATCGCCCACGACGGTGATGCCCGGATGCAACGCGCGCATGTACGGCACGTCGTTCGCGACAATCAGGTAACCGCCTGGCGGAATGATCTGTCCGGCCGTGAAGATGTAGCTGATGCCGCCACGGAGTTCCCAACCCGTGAGGTCAACCGGACTGGCGCTCTTGTTGTAGAGTTCCAGCCATTCTTCCGGCGAGGACTGCGGCGCGCCGTTCGTGTCCCGCAACAGCGCGGGGTTGTGCATGATTTCATTGATGACAATCTCCGTGCGGAAGTTCACAGCGTTCGCCGCGCCCGGGGTTGCCGCGCTAGCGTTGGCCCACGGACTGGTGATCTGCGGCGCGCGGGCGCGATTGCGGTTCTTCACCACCGCTCCGTCGATCGCCTTGCCGGTCGCGGTCTGGATGAGGAAAAACTTGTCGCCCGACACCACCGGGAAGCCCAGGCTCTGCGCCGTGACGGCGAGATAAGCTCCGGGGTTCAGCGTCGACGCCGGGAAGCTGTAGGTGTGATCCGCCACGCCATCGTGCTGAAGGGAGAAATTCGAGAGCTGGATCGCCTCCGCGCCGTAGTTTTGAATCTCGATGAAGAACGGACTGTTCGTGGCGGAACTGACTTCCGAGAACGCGAGCGTGGTGGCCGTGTTCTGCACTTCCGGCGTGAAGTAATCACGTCCCGCCTGCACCGAGGCCGCGTGCGCGGCAACTTCCGCGGCGGACAATGCCTTGCCCCAGTACGCGACTTCGTCCAGCGAACCGTTAAAGCCAGCCGTGCCGTTGACCGCGTAATTGCCGATCACAGCCACGGCGCCGTTGTTCGCGGAGAAAGCGCCCGTCAGCGTGGTGCTGAACCGCAGCGTGCCATCGACATAAATTGCCTTCACGCCGGTCAGCGGATTGTAGGAAGCGGAGATGTGATGCAGTTGGCCGTCCTGCAACTGCGCCAGCGTCGGGCGACCGGATTGTCCGTCCAGCGGCATGTCGAGCTCGCTGTAAACGCCGTTCACCGTGAGGCCGAATGAAAGCACCGGACCGGCGGCCACCGGCGGATTCGCCTGCGCGTTATTGCCGTCATTTTGGAACGCGAGCGAGATGGCATTGCCGCGGTTCTGCTCGAAGTTCACGGAAACGCCCGCCGCGTAGTGGGCCGCGACATCCGCCGCGCTGAGCGCGCGATTGTAGATTGCGACTTCGTCAATGGTGTTGTTGCCGTCCGTCGTGTCGCGATTGTCCTTTGCCGATGTAAACCGGGTTCGCGCCCGTGGTCCCCGCCGCCGGCACGTTGCGTGAAATGGTTCCCATCTGATCCGCCACGCCGTTGATGTAGATGACCGCGTTGTCGGAGGTCTTGGTTGGGTCCCAAGTGGTCACGATGTGATACGTGTTGCCGACTTGGAGCGCGCTCGCGCTGTTCAGCGAGACCGGCGAATTGCCGGGGCCGAAGTGAGGACGAATCGCGCCGACGACACCCTGCTGGGGGCCGAGGATGTAATTCATCATGTAATAATCACCGCCTGACTCGCCGTCGCCGACGAGGTTCTGGCAGCAACCGGTCGGAAGCGCGTTGGGCTTCACCCAATACTCGACCGTGTAACCGCCCGCGCCGATCTTCTCGAATCCGGGAATCAGCACGCGATCCGAGCCACCGACGCGGATTGCGTTGTTCGACGGTTCAGAAGGCACGAGGCCCGGCTGGCTCAATTGCACGCCAGCCGTCGCTGTTCCGTTGCGGGCGTTCGCAGTGCTGTCCGCGATCGCCGTCGTCGTGTCATTCAATCGCCAGTAGGCAACCGGACCGCTGGCCTGCACCGCGCCGGTGTAGTTCGTCGGCTGCGTCGGAATCTTGCCAAAGATCGCCGCCGTGCCGGTGCCATTCCAGTTCGGCTGCATAACCGCTTCGATGGTGAGGCCGTTGGAGACGGCGAAGTTGTTGCCCACTCCCTGGCCCACAGCAACCGACGCCGTCGCAGTGCCGTTGAAGGCAATGCGCCCGCCGATGCCGCCCGTCGCCCGCGTCGCGCCGGCACCGAGCGTACCGTGGTTTTGGCCAGATTGATCCAAAGCCGTCGTGCCGCCTTCGTTGAAGGTCCAGTAAGAGACGAGTCCAGCAGGCGCCACAAAACCGGTGGCGGTATTGAAGTTGACCGCGCCGGGCGTGCCCCCGGGCTGTTCGCTCGCGGTCCAGTTGCCCGCGGATCCACTGGCTGAATCCGGATCCCGCTTCGCAAGGGAAGCGCCGGAACCGTCCGCCGCCACGGGCCACTCGTCTTCCGCCTCGTAGCTCAGCTCGTCGATGAGACGGCCGCTATTATTCTTGAGCGTCAGGGTCTCGCCGTTATTGCCCAGCCGTCCGGTGAACGGCCCGAGCACTCCCGAGAGACCGGTGCTGCCGGCCAACGTCGACGGCGAAATGGCGACGACGAGGTAGCCGCGCCCACGGATGACCGTGTTCTGGGGAAAGGTGTAGTTGATGGCGCCGCTGATGGACCATTCGGAGATGTCGATGTCCATCGCGAGCAGGTTGCGAAGCTCGACCCACTCCATCGCAGTTTCGTTCGTGGACGGGTGGTACATCACTTCGTTGAAGGCAACGACGGCGTCCGCGCGAAGCTGTGGCGCGGCGCAGGCGGCGAAGACGGGGAGTGTGAGGAGAAGTTTCTTCATATACATCATCGAGTTGGGCCGTTCAGATTACACAACACAACGGCAGGAGAGTCCGGCCCTCAAGCGAGCGACCGCAACCGCCATTGTCCGGGTGGAATGTCCCGAGGTTACAGTTCCGAAGCCCGAAATCCAGCACTTTAAGCCCGGGCCGGACATGATTTAGCCGCCAAAAGGATTGAAGCGTCGAGGCCGTTCATAGCAGAATCAGGCGCTCACACAGGAGGTCGTGACTGCCCGCGGAAGGGCCTCACGCGATTGTTCCTGGAGCACATGACATCCCGATTTATGCGTCCCCTCACCATCCTATTCTCCGTCCTGCTCGGGCTCGCCCCGGTGGCGCGGGCCGAAGTCGTCATCTTCGACGGCAAGACCACCAGTCAATCCATCCGACCCGGATTGGAGTATAAACTGTCGCTCAAGGAATTCTTCGTCTGGGACCTGATCAGCCACACCGTGGCGGTGGTCTCCTACAGCACCATCAGCGGACAAAAGGTCTACAACGTCTTCGGCGGATATCTGGATGCCACCGCGGTCACGGGACAAGCCGGCCGGAGTTACGCCGTCTTCAGCGCCATCGCGAATACGAACGACTATTTCGACACGCTGTATCTCCGCGGCCAGACCGCCGTGATTCGCCAACGCTCCAACGCCGCCACCTATTTCCCGCGAACGATCAAAGGCCAGAGTCGCTCCTTGAACATCAGCAGCGGACCGCGCGTACTGGAATCCAGCCACTCCTACGTCTTCTCCCAAAAACGAACCGCCGGCGCGAACGATCTCGGGCTCACTCAAGTCCAGGTCATCAGCAATCTCGTCGCTGAACTCAGCAACAAGGGTTATCGGGACATCCGTGAATTCAGTTCCACCGCCAGCAGTTCGGTCGCCGCCATGAACGTGACCGCCCAAGCACTCCGGCGAATCGCCACAGCCGGCGAGCCTCCGAAGCATTGAAATTGGTTCTACGAGTTCTTCGCTGTGTGCGGTGGATGTCTTGGAGCGGTCGTCTGGCCTCGCGGAGCGAGGCAATGAAGGTAGCCGTGGACTTCAGTCCACGGAACAGAGAGTCAAGAGGGTCCCGTCGCGGAGCGACGATTGAAAAGGACATCGCGCTCCGCCACGCATCGCACCGCGCCGATTCGGAGATCGGCGCTCCAGAGGCAATACCCCCCGCCCGTAGCATCGGACGTGAGTCCGATCTGATCTCAGCGGAGTTGCTGGAAGTAAAGTGATCCGGCTCACGCCGGATGCTACAAGCCGCATATTTTAGACAAATAAAAAGGGCGCACGGTTCACGTGCGCCCTTCGTGCTTAAATCAAATTCACTTCCGATCAGATGAACTCGTTGATCAGGTTCTCGAGGAACTCCTGACGGCCGCTCTGATTGGTCTTCACTTCGCCCATCTTCAGCGCGTATGCCTCCAGATCCTTGAAGCTCACCTTGCGCTTCTCAATCTGCTTGCCGATGCCGCTGTCGTAGCTGCTGTAGCGTTGCTTCACGAACGCGTCGAGACGTCCGTCCTTGCGGATGGCCGCCGCGATCTTCAGGCCGCGAGCGAACGCGTCCATGCCGCCGATGTGCGCGTGGAACAGATCCATCGGCTCGAAGCTTTCGCGGCGCACCTTCGCGTCGAAGTTCACGCCGCCCGTGGTCAGGCCGCCGTATTTGAGGATTCCCAGCATGCACTGCGTGGTGAGATAGATGTCCGTCGGAAACTGGTCCGTGTCCCAGCCGAGGAGCAGGTCGCCCGTGTTCGCGTCGATGCTGCCCAGCGCGCCCGCCGCACCGGCCACTTCGATCTCATGCTGCATGGTGTGACCCGCGAGCGTCGCGTGGTTGGTTTCGAGATTCAGCTTCAGGTGCTCGGTGAGCTTGTATTCGCGGAGGAAGTTCAAGCACGCGGCGGAATCGGAATCATACTGGTGCTTGGTCGGTTCCTTCGGCTTCGGCTCGATGTAGAACTGGCCCTTGAACCCGATCTTCTTCTTGTGCTCCACGGCCATGTGCAGGAACGCGCCGAGGTGATCCAGTTCGCGCTTCATGTCCGTGTTCAGCAGCGTGGAGTAACCTTCGCGACCGCCCCAGAACGTGTAGCCTTCGCCCTTCAGGTCGTGCGTGACTTCAATCGCCTTCTTCACCTGCGCCGCGGCGTAGGCAAACACATCGGCGTTCGGGCTCGTGGCCGCACCGCACATGTAACGCGGATGCACGAAGAGGCAGGCGGTGCCCCAGAGCAGCTTCACGCCGGTGTCCTTCTGGAACTTCTTCAACTCCTTCGCCACGACGTCGAGGTTCTTGTTCGATTCGCGGAGGTTGCGGCCTTCCGGCGCCACATCGCGGTCATGGAACGCGTAGTACGGCGCGCCAAGCTTCTGGCAGAATTCGAACATCACCGGCACGCGCTTGAGCGCCATCTTCAGCGAGTTGGTGCCGTCTTCCCACGGACGGTTCATCGTGCCTACGCCGAACATGTCGGCGCCCATGCCGCGCAGCGTATGCCAGTACACGGCGGAGAAGCGCAGGTGATCGCGCATCGTCTTGCCTTCGACGAGTTCGTCGGCGTTGTAATGTTTGAAGGAGAGCGGGTTCTTGGAATCCGGACCTTCGTAGCGGATGGCCTTAATCTTCGGGAATGCTGCGGGCATAAGTTTCGTATTTGTTCGTTAAAATGAGGGGCGGACTCTATCGACGGGCACCCAGGATGACAAGCGTCGGTTGGGCTGCAAATAGGCGTTCCTCATTTGAAAAACGCGCTGTGTCCATCGGACCATGCTCAGCACACGGTAAGCGGACTCTACTTTAAGCGCTCACTCAACCCACATTCCTTTTCGGGTCACGAACCACTCTCCGCCTTTTTCATCCATTTCGAGCAGATCGCCTCCCTTACCTACCTCAGACTTCGTTGTGACTTTCACTCCATCGGGCCTCAGCCTTTCGATTTCGATGATGTTTGTACCGATCAAATATTTGGTAGAAGCCAGCGCTCGTTGGATCGCCGCTTTCTCAGCAGGTGAGATGGGTGATCGCATTTTCTGCGAATTGGACCACACCATGTAAACGCCGATGAGGGTCACAAACACCAGCAGGAGAATTCCGTGCTTAATTTTCATCGGCAGCAAATACCGTACTTAAGTGTAACTCAGAGGCTCAAACACTTTACTCAAGTAGATCGCACTCTTTGGAGTGAACCAAACTCCGAACGCGTTTAGGTCGGTCTAATGCGGAGCCAGTCAAGACACGGTCGTTCCGGAATCGTCGGACCACAGTCCTCGCATGCTCACAAAGTCTTCGGGAAGCTCAGGCGGTCGCCCCTCGGCACCCAAAGATTGCCCCGACAGGGCCATCAACTCTTCCGCCACGAAGATGGGCCGGCTCATGCAGGTAGCGAGGGAGATGGCATCGCTCGGCCTCGCATCGATCGAATGCTCCACACCGCCCGCCCGAACGATCGCCACCGCCCGGAACGTTTTATCCACTTGATCCACCACCCGCACTTCGACCAGCTCCGCTCCCACTGCGTCCAGGATGCTGGCAAAGAAACTGTAGGTTAACGGGCGGGGATTCTTCAGCGGGCGCGGCTTCTTTTTGAACAACTCCGACACCAACGTCATGATGCCCGAGCCAATGAAGATCGAGAGGCCACGCTGTCCCGATTCCTCCGCCAGCACCAGACAAGCCTCGCCTCGTTCTCCGTGGGAGAACACGTTCATGAGTGTAACCGGAATCATATCCGTTCGGCACCCGCCGGACCCGCACGGTTGCGAGATCCGGCGGGAGAATTGACATCAATCATCCACCGTCTGACCGACCAACTGACGGAATCTCCAGCCCGTGTTGTCGTTGCCGCCCTGCGTCTGTTTCATCAGCACACCGATGAGTTTCTCCTTCGGGTCGGCGAAGTATTGCGTGTTGAAGTAACCGCCCCAATCAAACGTGCCGGCGCTGCCTTCGCCGCCCTTGCCCTGCCCCTTCTCCGTCACCACACCGAAGGCGAGCCCGTAGTGCTTGTCGCCGCCGCCGAAGAAATTGCCGCCGACTTGTTCGCGCATGATGACATCCACTGTGGTGCGACTGAGAATGCGCACGCCGCCGAGTTCACCGCCGTTGAGATACATCTGGAGGAACGTGGCGTAGTCCAGCGCCGTGCTGCACAGACCGGCGCCGCCGGAGAAGAACGACTTCGCGCCTTTGATCGGATAATCCGGATCGTAAAACGTCACCGGCAGCCGAACCCATTTGCCTCCGTCGGGCTTCTGCACCGCGACCAGCCGGGCGGCCTTCTCCGCGGGCACGTAAAAGCCGGTGTCCTTCATGCCGAGCGGCCCGAACAGGCGCTTCTGGAGGAAGGCGTCGAATGGCATCCCGGAAACCACTTCGATGAAGTAACCGAGCACGTCGAGCCCTTCGCTGTAGGTGAACTTCTCGCCGGGCGAGTGATGCAACGGCAGCTTCGCCAGCCGCTTTACGCTGTCACCAATCGTGACCGGCTCTGTGGTGAATAGATCGGTGACGCCTGCCTTCTCGTAAATCTTCTTGAACCGCGCATCGCCATCAATCACGCCATAACCGAGGCCCGAGGTGTGCGTGAGCAGATCGCGAATCGTGATCTCGCGTTTGGCGGGTTCGCCCGTCCAAATGCCGTCGGCTTCGGTGTAGGTCTTGAGCACCTGCGGCTTTTTGAACTCCGGAATCCAATTCGAGATCGGGTCGTCAAGCCGGAATCGGCCTTCCTCCCAGAGCATCATCACCGCGGTGGAGGTGATCGCCTTGGTCTGGGACGCGATGCGGAAGATGTCGTCGCGTTTCAACGGGCGATTGGCCGCGTTATCCGCCAGGCCGAACGCCTTGTGATAAACAATCTTTCCGTTGCGCGCCACGAGGGCCACGACACCGGGAATGCGGTTCTCGCGAATGGCGTCCTCGCACATCGCATCGATGCGCGCCAGGCGCTCGGCCGAAACGCCAGCCTTGGCCGGAGCGGCTTCGGTGAGCGGAGGCGAATGACGGATGGACTTCGTCTGCGCGAGAGCGGGCAAGGCCTGCAGCGCGACACCCAGCAGGAGAATCGAAATGGACCGGACGGCCGTGGGTGACCAAAGATTTGTCTTCATAGGAGGACCGTGAATTTCTGTAAACGTCCGACGCGAGTCAAGCGAGGGTTCGGCGCGGGTACGCTCAGAAGTGGCGACCAGGGGACGAAGGTGTTTGGACTCCGGAGGCAAGACTCCGCTTTATCTACATCTTCCGTCGATGCGTGACGCTCGGATTTACCTATCGTCCAGCCAAAGCGGAAACATGTTTCCGCAGTCCAAAGATCCAGCCGCTTTGCCCACCAAAGGCAGCGAATTCCGAAATCCGTCATCGGGAGCGCACGACACACCCTGCACCGACGCGCTTTGTAAAATCTTGTGACCTTTTCGGGCGGCTGGGAGTTTAACCGTGAGAGTCACGATATGAGCACCGAAGGCGAAGACTTTGAACTCCTCCGCGAGTATGTCGCAAACCAGTCCGAGACGGCATTTAGGACGCTGGTCGAGCGACATGTCGACATGGTCTACGCCACCGCACTGCGTCAGGTCGGCGATCCTCATTTGGCGGAAGAGGCGACCCAGGCCGTCTTCATCACGCTGGCCAAAAAGGCGCGTGGGCTTTCGTCATCTACCATTCTCGCAGGCTGGCTGTTTCGCGCAGCGCAGTTCGCCGCGGCGAAAGTCCAGCGCACGGAGCTTCGTCGCAAACACTGGGAACAACAGGCCGCTCAAATGGAACCAACCCCTTCCGACAGCGCCGTCGCGTGGGAACAGATGGCACCGCAGCTCAACGAGGCGTTGAACGAACTCAAGGAACCGGATCGCGACGCGATCATCCTGCGTTTCTTCGAGAGCAAGAGTATGGCGCAGGTCGGCAGCGCGCTGGGCACCACGGAGGGCGCGGCGAAGATGCGCGTCGCGCGGGCGCTGGAACACCTGCGCGGCATTTTTCACGCGCGCGGGATCGCCATCCCCGTCACGCTGCTGGCCACGGCACTTTCCACTTCCACCACGCAGGCCGCGCCAATTGGACTCGCGGCCACCATCACCACCTCTGTTCTGTTGAAATCAACCACCATCCCACTACTCACGAAAGGACTGTTGCTGTTTATGAACTGGAATACCCGCAAAATGGCCATCTCTGCCATCGTTGTTCTCTCCCTCACCACCGCCACCTCGACGGCGCTGCTGGCCGTGATGCTTTGGAAACAATCACCTCCCGTAGCAGCAACCACGGCGCCGGCGCCCCTGGAGCTGGAACAGGAGGTAATCTTGGGATTGGATGACGGCGCGGCGAACGTGAAGCCGGGCAAGGACGGCACGCTGCGCGTCACGACGGCGGCCGAGGAGTTCGTCGTTACCAATGGCGTGAATCACTTCGTGACGCTCGACGATCAGGGACGCAAGAAGGAGGTCACCATTACCACGGACGAGAACGGCGGCGGCGGGCGGCGGATGAGCGTCCGCTCGTTCCGCGGTGCAGCCGGCAGTGGATTCGGCAGGGGCATTGGAGGGGCCGGCAGCGCAGGCGGTGGCGTCGAACTGCAAGTGGAGGAAGATGTCACCGCGCCACCCACGCCAGCGAAGCCGTGAGGGCGGCCATCGGGCAGCGTACCCGGTTTTCGGTAGATTGATGGAGCCGGTCTGAAAACCTTCCCCACGCCAGAAGCAAAAAGCGGAGCCCAGTTTGAACCGGGCTCCGCGTGCTGAAATACTTCAATCGGTCGACTGGCGATTAGTAGCGACCACGGCCGCCACCACCACCACCGCCGCCGTATCCACCGCCGCCACCGCCACGGCGACCGCCACCGCCACCGCCGCCACCACCGGGAGGACGTTCTTCGCGCGGACGCGCAACGTTCACGGTCAGGGCGCGACCATCGACTTCTTTGCCATTGAGACCTTCGATCGCCTTCTGGGCGTCTTCAGGCGTGGCCATCGTGACGAAGCCGAACCCACGGGGACGACCGGTCATGCGGTCCATCATCAGGTTTGCCTCGACGACCGTGCCGAACGCGGCGAACGCGTCCTGCAGATCATTTTCCGTCATGTTGAAGGAGAGATTCCCCACAAACAGTTTGTTGCTCATGTGATGTGTACTGTCCGACTACCCGTTTAATTTCACAGACCGTTCCCGACCGCCGGGTTTCTAATCATCACTGAACAGAGTTCACCTGAGGATTTACCAAGCCTTGAAATGGACAAGCTATCTAACAGATGGAAGTAATTTCTCTTTTTGAGAAACTCTTGCAACGAGAATCGACAAGAATTTTCACCTTCCAAAAAAGCCGTCTCCGGGGCGCGATCGGAGGCGACCGGGACCTGTCCGACGCACCCCAGCCCGAGCATTGCACGAACCTTCCGGCCGGCCTGACGCAATCGTGGGGCGGCCGAGTCCCAAAGCGGCGTCCAAGCCGTCCTTCCGCCCGCCACTTCCGCGCACCCCCGCCTTCGCCTTTCTTGACGCTCCAGCGAGCGGTCACTACGGTGGTCGGCATGACTCGGCCGCTTGGTTTGCTCATCCTGATCGCCGCGGGGCTCTTTGCCTCTGCGGTGCGCTGCCCTGCCCCTTTGATCTTCACCCCGGGCGAGGGTTGGCGCTACGAACGCGCCGGCACCACCGGTTCGTGGGTTCGCACCCGGGCCAAGGACCAGCTCGAAGTCGCGCAAACCGCCTTCGATGCGAAGGACATTGGCACCGCGATGAAAGCCGCGCGTCGGACGGTGAACACCTGGCCGTTCTCCGATTACGCGCCGCAAGCGCAGTATCTGCTCGGCCGTTGTCATGAGGAGAAGGAGCAGGACGAAGCCGCGTTCAAGGCCTACCAAAAACTGATCGAGCGCTATCCAAAGGTGACCAACTACGACGAAGTGATCCTTCGCCAGATGGCCATCGCGAATCGCTTCCTTGCCGGACAATGGTTCCGCGCCTTCGGCTACGTGCCGCTGTTCCCCTCGATGGACAAGACCATCAAGCTCTACGATCAGGTCATCAAGAACGGTCCCTACAGCGAAGTGGCACCGCTGGCGCAAATCAATATCGGCAAGGCGAACGAAAAGAAATTCGTCAGCGACTTCCCCGAAGCCGTCCGCGCCTACGAAAAGGCCGCTGACAAATATGCCGACCGCAAGGAAGGCGTCGACGCGCTCTACATGGCCGGCGAATCCTACTTCAAGCAGGCCAAGAAAGCCGAATACGATCAATCCATCGCCGCCCAGTCCATCGCGACCTTCACGGACTTCTCGACGCTGCACCCCGCCGACACCCGCGTGCCCGAAGCGCAGAAGATGATCAGCAACCTGAAAACCGAGCAGGCGCGGGGCAGCTACGAGATCGCCCGTTACTATGAGAAGCGCCGGAAGTGGGAAGGCGCGAAGATTTACTACAACGACGTGCTGGCCAAGGACCCGAACTCCTCGCTCGCCGAGGACGCCCGCCAGCGCATCGACGCCATCGCGAAGCTGCAAACGAAGTAACATGCGCCGCCTGCTCCTGCTCTGCCTCGCGACGGCCCTCGTTGGCTTGAGCGGATGCGCCTATCGCCTAGGTCCCAGCAATGGCGAAAATGCCGGCACGCGATCCATCCAGGTCAATCCGTTCCAGAACAAAACGCCCGAGCCGCGCCTCATCGAAGCCGTCAGCTTCGCGCTGCGACGCCAGCTCCAGCAGGACGGCACCTACTCGCTCGATACGCACAACGAAGGCGACATCGTGCTCAGCGGCACCATCGTCAGCTACGAACGCCGCTCCCTTTCCTTCCAGTCGCGCGACGTCCTCACCCCGCGTGATTACCGCCTGACCATCACCGCCCACGTCACCGCCCGCGATCGCATCAGCGGCAAGCTGCTGCTCGATCGGGAAATCACCGGCCACTCGGACATCCGCATCGGCGCCGATCTCGCCAGCGCGGAACGTCAGGCTCTTCCCATCGTCGCCGCCGATCTCGCCCGCAACGCCACCGCGCTGCTCGTCGACGGAACGTGGTGAACCTTCTGCCGGCTGTCCGCATGAACAAGAACCACAACTGGCGCATCCTGAACCTCGCGCTGACCATCATCTTCTTCGATCAACTGACGAAGCTGCTGGTCCTGCGCTATCTCGACTTCGCGGACGAGAAGGAAGTCATCCACGGCTTCTTCAAATTCGTTCACTGGGGCAACACCGGTGCCGCCTGGAGCATGTTCACTGGAAACAACGGCGCGCTCGCCGTCGTCGCCGTCGTCGCGCTGGTCATCCTGTTCCTCGCCCGGCATCACTTCAACGTTCACACCGTCGGCGGGCAGGTTTCACTTGGACTCATCTTCGGCGGCATCGTCGGGAATCTCATCGATCGAATTCGCGTCGGTCACGTCGTCGACTTCATCTACTTCTATGTCATCCGCCGCGACGGCCAGACCGCCGGCTTCCCGGCGTTCAACATCGCCGACAGCGCCATCTGCATCGGCGTGGGACTGCTCTTCCTGCTGTCGTGGCAGGGCGATTCCACCCAAACCGCACCGGAAGGAACGAAGAACTAATTCTTCGGCCCCATGTCCAGCCGCTCCGAATCCTTCACCATCGACCGCTCGCTTCCCAGCGAACGTCTCGACAAGTACCTCACCACCGTCTTTCCCGCCGTCTCGCGCGGCACTATTCAACGGCTCATCGACGAAGGCCACATTCAGATCAACGGCCAGCCCACGAAAGCCACCCATCCACCGCGCCTCGGTGAAGTCGTGAGCGTTCACTGGCCGGAGGCGCGTCCCGCCGACGCCCAGCCCGAGGACATTCCGCTCGACGTGCTCTTCGAAGACAAAGACCTGCTCGTCCTGAACAAGGCGCCCGGCATCGTCGTGCATCCCGCCGCCGGCAACGAAGAGCACACCCTCGTCAACGCCCTGCTCCATCACTGCAAGGGCCAACTGAGCGGCATCGGCGGCGTGGAACGTCCCGGTATTGTTCACCGGCTCGACAAGGAAACCAGCGGCTGCCTCGTCGTCGCGAAGAACGACGCCACACACATCGCGTTGAGCGAGCAATTCGCCGAACGCACCACCGAGAAAATTTATCTCGCCGTCCTCTGCGGCGAACTCCCGCGCGACGCCGGTGAAATCCACGCCGCCATCGCACGCCATCCGTCACACCGCAAACGCATGGCCGTGAGCAAAGGCGAAGGACGCGACGCCCACACCAGTTACCGAATCACGGAACGGTTGCTGTATTCCACGCTGGTGGAAGCGGAGATTCACACCGGACGCACCCACCAGATTCGCGTTCACTTTCAGCACGTCGGCTTTCCCGTCGCCGGCGACGACACCTACGGCGCGAAGCAAACCAAGAAATTGATCGACCTCACGGGATACGTCCCACCGCGCGTCCTGCTCCACGCGCACAAACTCGCCTTCACTCACCCACGAACCAAGCGCAAGAAAACCGTCACCGCGCCGTGGCCTGCCGATTTTCAGGAAGCCCTCGACCGCCTCCGCCTGCCGGAGTGACCCACCTGCGTCGGCTCTTACTGGCCGACCAGCAGCTGGGACTTCAGCGTGGCTGAAAGCGCCGATTTCGCCACCCACACGCGCGCCGCCTCCGGATCCTGTTCCGCCCACACATCCCGAATCTCCTCCAACCGGGCCCGCAACGTCGCGTTGTCCGCAATCGTGCTCGCCCATTCCATCGCGCGCTCCGGATTCAATTCCGCAATCGACGACGACAATGAAGACACCAACGCATCGCGCTGCGAACTTGAATCCATCGAGTTCAACCACGCGGCGAGTCCATTGGGATCAACCATCGCCCACGCGGGAACGATCTCCTCCAGCACACGCTCGCGAGTTGATCCCTCCAGCGTCCCCGTCGCCCAATGCGCCGCGTCACTCGGATTCGTCTCCGCCCAACGGCGGGCCGCATCGGCGGTTAATCGATCGCGCAACGCGGCGTCCGGCAACTGGGCCATTTCCACCGCTGCGTCCGCGGGATTCGCTTCCACCCATCCTGCAAACGCCGCTTCCGTCGCCAGCGTGCGCAAGGTTCCCGTCGGCTGCTCCCGCAGCCATCGCACCGCCGCAGCGGGATTCAGCTGAGACCACTGATAAACCGATTCACGGACCGATTCTCGAAATCGTTCTGGCTCGGTGATCGACATCGCGAGCTGCACTGCCAGCTCCGGCTTCGACTCGACGACCGCCCGCGCAATGCTGTGCAAAGCCGAATCGCGTCCGCGAACATCGGCGAGGCCTTTCGCCCAAGCCGCGGCGGATTCCGGATCACGCACCGCCCATTCGCCGCCGAGAAGCTGAATCCACTGCTGCCGGAGCTTGCCTTCCGGCGCGGCCGAAACAAACGCCGCCGCTGCCCGAGCATCCACTGCTGCCCACGCACGGACAAAGATTCGCTGCACGCGCTCGCGCTCGATCACGTTGCTCAATCGTCCTGCCCACGCCATCGCCGCGAGCGGATCAGAACGCATCCAGTTCGCCGCCACCTGCTCCATAGCGACGTTTCGCTCCAACGCCGTTCCCCGCCGCAACGCAGACTGCGCAGCAGCGATGAAGTCCTGAGTCGCCGCTATATCCCGCGGCGCCGCAACCTCGTGCGGACTGAGAGTCTCCGCTACTGGGTTGATTGAAAGCTCCTCCGCGACTGGCGAAATCTCCGACGTCGACGGGGAAAGGACTAGCCACCCCAATCCAATGGTCAGCAATGCCAGGCCGCTCCATGCGCTCCAGCGCTTGAGCGCAACCATCGGTCGCCGCGAACGCGACGATGCGTGTTCCGCGACGTTACTCATAGGTGACAGTAATCGCCGGACGTTGATACCAGAGCTCCGTCTCGCGAGACCGCAGGCCCAGTCCATCCGAAGGCCCGTAATCGAGAATGATGAAACCGAAGTTCGACTCCGGATGGTTCACCCAACGTTGCACCCGCTCCAACCCAGCCCCAATGAGGACAAGCGAGGCCGATCCGTCCCGCTGCGCCTTGAGCGCACCGAGCGGCGCGAAGCTGCGATCGTCCGGACCGCTGGCGCCCGGAACGGTCCAGGGCACTCCGTTCGAGGCGTTCATCCACGTTGCTTCAGTCTCCGACCACGCACGGGTGAGCGGATAGATTTCGTAGGAACTCCTTGAGCGATCATTCATCGAGAACCAGACCGTCGCACTCGTCACCGTTTTGCCTGGAGGAATCGCCGACAAATCCCAGCGCACGAGAATCGCGTGATCCGGTTTTCCATCCGCTTCCATCGCGGATTCCGTCCCGAAATTATTCGTGGGGAAATCCGCCATGATGGTCGTATCCGCAGCGCCCGTGTATGCGTCGAATCCCTCCTGGAATGTGACGTTGGTGGAAGCCGGCCCCGCGACCTTGATGATCATCGGGCGAGAGACTGAGACGCCGCCGGAATCGTCGACCGCTCGCGCCGTCACCGTATAGGCGCCCTCTGGAGCATTCGTCCACACAAAGACCATGGGCGTATTCTCGACGATCGGCGCTGTCAGACTTCCGAGCACTTCGCCTCCCCTGAGAATGTCCACGTTGGTCACACTGCCATCCGCATCGCTGACAATGACGCCGATTCCGACGTCGCGCAGACCACAGCATTGGATAATTCGCGACAGGCCCGTCATCTCCATCCCGGTATAGACCGTCACTTCAGGTAGCGCGTTGGTCTCGGCATCCATTTTGATCAGCGTGAAGCTGTCCCAAAATCTGTTCGTCGTAATCGGATTGTAATCAACTCCCAGATACCGGACATCGAGTCGGTTCCCGTTGATATCGATCAACAGCGAGCCCAGCGCGTTCGCGGAGAAATACATTGCCGGATGGTTCAAGCGCCCGCCACTGGTCTTGCCCGAGGCTCCCGCCACCACATACACAGCGCCGGCATGCGCCTGCTCGCCCTCCGTCGACTTCAAATACGCACCCGTGTCCGCTTCGCGCCCGCTCCCCGGATCCAAAACCATCGAATTCGACAACGTCGTCGACTTTCCGTAGTGCCCGTCGAGCAACTTCGATCGCTCGTAGGAATGACTGTGACCGCACAGCACCAGATCAACTCCGTGAGCTTCCAGCACCGGCAGGAAGTTCTCACGCATTTGGATCAACTCACGCTCGGTGTCCGAATTGTGCGAACCCTTCGTATACGGCGGATGATGCCAGAACGCGATCAACCAGTCGTTGGTCGCCGCGGCTAGATCATTGAGCAGCCACGCCATCATCGCCCCGTTCGTGGACCGATCAATGTCGGATGAATTGAGGCAGATGAAATGGGCGTTGCCGTAATCGAACGAGTAATACGCCTCCGTGCCCGACGCAACGCCACCCGCCTCGCCGTTCTTCGGCAGCGTGAACATCGCGTAATACGGGCCGCTCTGCGCCGCAGATCCAGAAGCTTTGTCGTCGTGATTCCCGAAGGTCGGCCACACGACAGAACGCCGTAGCAACGTGGGATACATGTCGAACACCGCCTTCTGATAATTCGCATCGGTGCCGGAGGGATAGGCGTTGTCACCCAGCATCAGCCACAAGTCGAGCGGATGGCCGGCGGCATCGACTGTCTTGTTCCCATTGTAGATGAGAAACATGTCGCGCACCGCCGCCTGCTTCGCGTTGCCCGTGCCCGCATCGCCAATCGCCCAAATTCGAATCGGCTTTGGTCCGATGGGCGCCGTGCGGAACAGGTAGTCGTTCCCCGATGCGAGAATGTCCGCCGTGGTTCCGACTCCATAATAGTAGGCAGTATCAGCAGTCAGGCCCGTCAATCGAACTTCATGGTCCTTTGTCGGCACCAGATTCGCGACTGCCAGATTAAGGTCTAGCAACGACACGCCGTAACGCACCACGCTGTTCGTGGCCACGCTGGTGCGCCAGCGAATCGTCATCTCCGAAGTCGTCCCCATTTGCAGATACGGTCCGCGCGTGACCGTCTGCGCGGAAGCCTCGAAACCCAGCGCGGTGGTGATGAACGTAAATGCCAGCGTTGACCAAGTGGTCACGCACCAACGGCGTAGCGGAAAATTCCTCGAACGAATCATGACCGCAACTTAGCGGCATGAAATAGGGACGCAAAGACTTTCTCCCGCGTTCCTGTTTTGCGAAAATTCTGAGATCCTTTTGTCGGATTGCGATGGTCGGCGGGGATACTTATTCGAAACACGAGTATGCAACATGGGAATCTGTTGAAGGAATACGTTCAGAATGGCTCACAGGAAGCCTTCAAAGAGATCGTCCGGACCCACCTCCCGCTAGTCTGGTCAACCGCACGGCGACAGGTGCAGGACAGTCACCTCGCCGAGGATGTCGCCCAACAAGTCTTTTCCTTGCTGGCACAGAAGGCTCAGACCCTCAGCGAGGACGTCATCTTGTCGGGCTGGCTTTACCGCGCGACAGTTCACACCGCATCCCGGATCCAGCGACAAGAGCATCGACGAGTCGCTCGTGAACAACACGCCGCCAATCTTATGAGCGACTCGCCACAAGAATCCGCCTGGTCGCAAATCGAACCGCTGCTGGATTCGGCAATGTCGGAACTGGACGAGCGGGATCGCGATGCAATTGTTCTTCGCTACTTCGAAAAGAAGAGTCTGAAGGATGTCGGTGCCGCCTTGGGAATCAATGATGACGCGGCCCAAAAGCGCCTGAGTCGAGCCGTAGAGAAACTTCGCCAATACTTTGCTCAGAATGGCCAAACCATCTCGGCGACCACGTTGACTGCAAGCCTGGGCGTTGGCGCCATCCAACCAGCACCCGCTGCGTTACTTGCCAGCATCACCGCCACCGCCGTTTCAAGCCTGCCAGCAGCCTCCAACCTCACCTTGATATCCTGGACCATGATTAAACCAGTCGCCGCCACCATCGCTCTCGTTGGACTTGTCGCCACCGCCGTCGTTCAGCGGAACACAAACCAGTCACTCCGCGCAGAGCTGGACGAATCACGCGCCGCGCTGGCGGAACTGAATCAGACTCCGCCGACAAACAACTCACCACACCAGCCCAAACTCGCCGACGACACGGAATTGCTTCGATTACGCGCGGAGGTCGCGCGTCTGCGCGCCGTCGCGACAGAATTGGAGCAAATGAAGATCGATTATGCTTCGTACCAGGAGGCAGCCGCCCGTGCGCTCCAGCAAGCCCGGCAAGATCAAAGGCCTGCACCTTCCGAAGCCAAGAGCGTTATTACCCGCGCAGTGAGCAACATGAAACAAGTCGGCCTAGCCGTACGTGTGATTGACGATTCCAAATCGGAAGCGGACTTCCTAATCGACGGAAAGGCGGCGCCGGAGGTTATCAAAATTTATGGTAGCGACATCGTAGCCGGGAAGATTTTCGAAAACATCACCATGCTGGTGAACAATTCAGCTGAGGTCCGCCAGCTAGCGCAGGAGCATCCCGATCCCATCATCGGCTACACGACGAAAGCCATTCAAGATGACGATGGGAAATGGGTTCGCGCCTACCTTTTCTGGGACGGAAGCGTAACCAGTCGGCAGCACGCAACTCCTGAGGAGATCTGGGATAAAGTGAAACGGTGAATAGTCACCCGGCGTCAGTCACTCGTAGTCCTCATTCAGCGCGCGCAAGAATGCCGCGAGCGGCGCGACATCCTGGGCCTTCAGCTGAATGCCGCTGAGCTCCGGGGCCGCGTTGCGCACCTTGCCTTCGCGCGCAAGCCGGGACATCCGGATGTAGAACTCGATCACTTCCTCCAGCGTGTCCGCTTTGCCGTGATGCAAATACGGGCCGCTGAACGCGAGGCCGCGCAGGCTCGGTGTCTTGAAGAGCGCAATCGTGCGCGGCAGGAGAAACTCATCCGCCTGCGGCCGCGCATCGCCATTGAGCAAACGGCGAATCGCCGGCTGCGCCCGAGGCTGGTCCGGGTTCGCGAAGACGTTCCACAATCCAAGGTCCGCGAAGCCCGGCTTCTCCGCCGAGGGAATCGCCATGAACGGCCCAATCGCCTTCGGATGTTTCTGGGTCGGCGGCAACCAACGATCGATGTCCGCGTTGCGCCGCGCGAGATCAGGAATGTCCAGCTTCGCGAACGATCCCGCGCCGTGGATGGAATCGTATTCGTCCTGAGTCACACCCGTGTTGTGAAACTTGAAGTCGGTGAAGTCCGGCGCCGTGTGACACGCCACGCAGTTCCCGATGCCATGACCGAGACGAGCGACGTCCTGCTTCACGAAGCGCGACTCGGCAAAGAAGATCTTCATGCCGAGCAATTCCTGCGGGCCGAACTTGAACTCCTGCTTCAGCGTCTTGAACCGGCCGTTGAGCGGAATCGTGTAGCCGTTGGTCGGCGAGACGTAGACCGGATCCTTGATCGCCGTGATGTAATCCTGAAGGTTTCGGTTGTAGTAGCTGATACTCATGCCGGGATCCGGCCGGCGCGGCAGAGTGTTCGTCTCCAGGAAACAATCGTAGGGCGAGCTGTCGTACTCGGTCCGTTCGTCGCGACTGAAGATCAGCGAATCCGTGTAGAGCGAAATCAAACGGGCGACGGCGTCGAGAATCTGGCTGTCATTCGCCTTCTTCACATCCATGCGCAGTTCTTCGGGCAACCGAAACCGCTCCGTCTCTTCGCCCAGCTCCGGATCCTCGCCCGCCAGCAGATGCGCGTACGAGTAACCACCGAATTCGCGCGCGAGCGGCCCCCGACCGTCGTCGTTTCGGATGATGTGCGCGATGTGCTGAATCGCCTGAGGCTGTTCGCCAGGCAACCAGCCAAGATTGCGCCCGGTCAACGTCGCGCGCACCAGATCATCGCCGGTGACGAATTCGCCGTCCCAGTGCAGAAAGAGGTCGTGCTCACGCGGCGCCGTGGAATTCACCATGGGCGGCGTGTTGCGGACGGTGAACTTCGCGCCGTCCTCCCGCGGCGGCACCGGCGATCGCCGGGCGTAATCAGCGTAGGTGCGGTTGCCCCAGCCCGCCTCGCGATGCTCGGCCACGAGATGGCAGGCGCGGCAGTTGATTCCATTTCCCGCGAACGGACCCGGCAACGGACGATTGGTCGTGACCGTGGTTTCCACCACCGAATCGCCCGCCGGCAGAACCGCGTTCGCGTCGCCAGCTGATCGCGCGAAGAAGTATTGGGAGAACCGCGTTTCGAGGAAGAGCCGTTCACCAATGGCGACGGTCGCCGGATCCTGTCGCGGCTCGGGAAATCCGGGAACCACTGCGCGCGGAATTTTGAAACGGCGAGGTGGCTCTTTCGCATCGGCAGCTTCGACGGACGCGGAGCAAATCAGAAACGCCACGAGCGCGACGTGAACCAGAGCTGCTTTGGGCGAGTTAAGGAGCAGAGTCATGACCGGTATTTCGACGACGCGATTGAAGCGCGACTTCACCGTTCGCGCAACCACGCCTCGACCTCAGCCCGATGCGGAACGCTGGCCTGGGCTCCGTGACGCGTCACGGCAATGGCTGCCGCAGCACAACCAAAGCGCGCCGCTTCCTCCGGTGTCGCGCCCTCGACCAATCGAACCACGAACGCGCCAATAAATGTGTCACCGGCCGCCACGGTATCGATCGCGCGGACGGGGAACGCGGGGATCAATCCAGAGAACTCCCTCGTCTCGAGCCAGACCCCTTCACCGCCCAGCGTTACCGCGATTCCAGCACCGCCGCTCCGGCGTCGCAGTTCCACCGCAGCAAGTCTCGCATCCTCCGGCGAGCAAACGGTCCGCCCGACCAGTTGGCCGGCTTCAATTTCATTCGGAACGATCCAGTCACAGCGACTGAGCACTTCGTCATCGAGCGCGCGGCACGGGGCGGGATTCAACACCGCAATCGCTCCTCCCTGGCGCGCCTCCTGCAATGCAGCGGTCACGACAGGGATCGGAACTTCCAATTGCGCAATCACTGCCGCGGAGCCGCGCAAAAGCCGGCTGTGCCGAGAAATGTCATCGAGCGAAACAACCTCATTCGCGCCCGCCGCGAGGACAATTTGGTTCTGCCCCGCGAAATCGACGGTGATCATCGCGACGCCCGTGGCGGTTCTGTGAACTCGGCGCACCGCCGAAACATCCACGCCATCCGCACACAAGCCCGCGATAAGTTCCTCACCAAACGGATCGCTTCCGACCGCGCCGAGCATCGAGCAATCAACGCCCATCCGCGCGACTGCGCAGGCCTGGTTCGCGCCTTTGCCGCCAGGCGACCGACGGAAGTTCCGTCCTCGCACCGTCTCGCCCGGCAACGGAAGTTGCGGCGCATCGATGAGGAGATCCATGTTTAAGCTGCCCACCACGGTGATCATCTGCCGCATTATCCCGATATGAACCGCAAGCGGGAATCAGAAACGAAACGACGTTCTTCAGGAAGATTCTCCGCGAAAACAAGTGGCGGCCGGCGCGTTTACTGCGTGACCGGCGGCGCCATTCACTGGCATACAACCCTTCGTCAGTGTGATGCCGATGTCCGCACCAACCACCAGCCGATCGCTTTTCAGAGCGCTGTTCAGCGTGCTGACTTTCGTCAGCGTGACGGCCGTGGCTGCTCCCGCTTCGCTCCCCCGTTGCGCGCTGGAAAGCTGGTCCGCCGAGAATTATCACGCCTACGTTTTCCACCGCGGGCCGCTTGATCCGGCGGATCAGGAACTCGTGGAGGTTCTCGCGAGCGCCCCGGCCAAGCTGGGCGTGAACTTGTTGGTGGCGACTGTTGACGTCGACGAGACGATGGAGCCGACCATTGAAAATCTCTGGCTCGCCCAGACCAGCGCCGAGCCTCCGTGGATGGTCGTGCAATCGCCTTCTTCGATCGCCTCCAACTCCGCAATCTGGTCAACCGCACTGCGGACACCTTCGATCGGCGCAGTCCTGACGTCGCCGGCGCGCCAGAGGATCACCGAGCATCTCATGGAAGGACACGCCGCAGTCTGGCTGTTGGTGGAAAGCGGCGATCCGGTGCGCGACGAAGTCGCCATCGACACATTGACCGGGACGCTGAGGGCATTCGAGAAATCCCAATCGCAGCCACGTCCCTCGCCGGGCACCAAGTCTGCAACCGTCGCTCCCCTGCCCCTTCATTTCTCCGTCGTCCGTGTGACCCGGGACGACTCCGCCGAAGAGTTTCTGCTGAAGAGTCTTGTTCCCGTGAACGCTCCCAGCCCGATGCCGACGGCGTATCCGATCTTCGGCCGGGGCCGGACGCTGCCGCCTTTGGTGGGACGACGTTTAAACGAGGAATCGATCGTTCAAGCGTGCCAGCGCGTGCTCAGTCAGTGCACCAATGACCTGCGCGAGACCTCTCGCGGCAGCGAGCTGTTGCTGGGCGCGGACTGGCAGTCGCGCGCGTCGCACTCCAGCAATCAAACTCAGCCGACCAACCACCCGGCGACCATCGCTGAAGCGATTTCGAGCAAGACCGCTGGCCAAGGAATTGGAGAACCCAACGCATCTCCGCCGAATGCATCGAAGCGGACAATCGATTGGGGATGGCTTGGCGGATTCGCCGCAGCGCTGGTCCTCGCAGCACTGGCAGGATTCGGCATCGTCCGCGTCTGGCGCTCGAAATAGCGGCTCGCCAGTCGCAGCAGGACGACTTAGGAGGGAAGGCGCATAGAGACCGTCGTCCCTTGACCCGGCAAGCTCTTGATATCGAATTGACCCGCGTGGTTCTCGACGATGCGCCGGGCGATGGCGAGCCCCAGACCGGATCCTTGCTGTTCCCGCGTGCCGCGTTCGAATTGGGAATACGCTCCGATATCGGCAATTTGATCCGGGCTCATTCCCACGCCGGCATCACTCACCGTCAGCAAATACTCACCCTTGCCTTGCGCGCCCACGACGGAGACCGCCTGACCGGGACTCGAAAACTTCAGCGCGTTGTCGATCAACTCGTCCATCAGCTTGGTGAACAAATCCTGTCCCATGGCAACCGTGCCATCGGTCAGCTCCAGGCGAAGATCGGCCACCCGCTCGCAGCGCTCCGCGAAGTGCCGGGCGCGCGATTCAATGAGCGCGTTGAGCTGCGTCGTCGATTTCTCGCGCAGCGAAGCCAGATACACCGGGTCGGCGGAATGCATTTCGAGCTGACCGAAGAGCAAAAAGTTCTGAACGGTCCGGTGAAGACGCTCCGCGGAATGCAGAATGTTCGTGCCAAACTCGGCCACTTCGTCGACCGACAACGACTCCGCGTCATTGGCCAGAACCTGGGCGAGCCCGAAGATTCCGTTCAACGGAGTAATCATCTCGTGCGGGAGCGCCAGGCTTAGATTCGCCCGCAACTGAGCCAGCTTCTTTTCCGCGTTCTCGCGGACGACCTGGCTCTTCTTCAGGCGCGCCTCAATGGTGGAGAACAACTGCGGAGCGGTGAACGGCTTGGCGAGATAATCGTCCGCGCCCAGGTTCATGCCCTTGCGCATGCTTCCCTCATCACCCATCCCCGTCATCAGGATGAACGGAATCGCCGCGGTGGAGGGTTGCTTGCGCAACTGTTCCAGCAGCGTGTAACCATCCATGCGGCCCATGTGGACGTCGCAGATGATCAGGTCCGGAAGATCGCGGCTCGCGATCTCGGCGCCTTCCATTCCATCGGCGGCCTCGAGCGTCTCAAAGCCTTTGCGCTGCAGTGCGCACGCCGTCGCCTGGCGGAAGATCTCTTCATCGTCGATGACCAGAATCTTTTGCATCTCAGTAGCTCACGGCGACCGGAGTTTTGAGCAGCCGATCCACGGTGGTCAACAGACGTTCCGTCGTGAACGGCTTGAGCAGGAAGCTCGGAGCCCGTCAATTTTTCCGCCTGTCCTTCGTGCTCGCTCATGCCGCTGGCGGCAAGGATTCGGACATTGGGATCCAACCGCCGCAGCGCGTTGATGGTGGAAGGCCCGTCGAGGAACGGCATGACCATGTCCGTCAGCACGAGATCAATGTCGTTCTTGTGTTGCGCAAAGAGTGCGACGGCCTCGGTGCCGTCGTTCGCCGTCAGCACGCGATAGCCAAACTTGGTGAAGATGGCGCGCGTGATTTCCTGAAAGGCACGCTCGTCATCAATAACGAGAATTTTTTCGCCGTGTCCCATCGGCAGCGACGACGCAGCATCCGGCGCGGCGACTGGCTCCGCTGCAGCCGTCGCAGGCAGAAAGACGCGGAAGCTCGCCCCTTTTCCGACCTCACTGTCGGCCCGCACCCAGCCGCCGTGATTCTTCACAATGCTCTGCACAGTGGAGAGACCAAGTCCCGTCCCCTTCCCGTCCGGTTTCATGGTGAAGAACGGCTCCCAGATCTTCTGCATGACTTCCGGTTCAATCCCGCTGCCGGAATCCACGACCGACAACGTCACGTAGCGACCCGGCGGCGAATCCGACGGCAGTTCCGCCGCGTTTGCCTCGAAGTTGGCATTGCCCACTTCGATCAAAAGATTTCCTCCGTCGGGCATTGCGTCACGGGCATTGACGCAGAGGTTCATCAACACCTGATGAATCTGCGTGGCGTCCGCCTCGGTCGTCCACAAATCCCGGGCCACGGAAGTCTTGATCGTGATGTTCTTCGGGAATGTCTCCTGCGTGATCTTGGACACCTCCGAAACCAGGTGCTTAAGACTGATCAACGCCCGACCTCCTTCCTGGCCGCGGGTAAAGGAGAGAATCTGCTTCACCATCTCCGCGCCGCGCTGCACGCCAGTCCGCAGCGTCTCGAGCAGGCGCGCATTCTTGTCATCCGTGAGTTTCTCCTGAAGCAGGTTCACCGACATCATGATCGGCGCGAGAATGTTGTTCAGATCGTGGGCGATTCCGCTCGCCAGCGTGCCGATGCTTTCCAAGCGCTGAGCCCGGAGGAACTGACCTTCGAGTTTACGTTTGTCCGTCACGTCGGTGGACAGGGTGAGGATGGATTTCGGGTTTCCGTCCGCGTCGCGCACCAGGGTCCAGCGACTGTCGACCAACACTTCATTGCCCACCTTGTTGACGTGCTTGAGCTCACCGCTCCACTCGCCTTTGCCGAGGACGGCTTGCAGCGCATCGATGAACGTGGTGCCTGCATTCTTGGAAATCAGTTCGATCGCGCTGTGGCCGAGAGCTTCCTCGGACGTCCAGCCAAACACCCGGCTCGCGCCGTGATTCCAGAACAAGATTCGCTGCTCCAGATCCCGGACGATGATGGCGTCCTGCGCCTTGTCCAGCAGCGCTGCCTGCTCGCGGATCTGTTCCTCCGCCCGCTTGCGTTCCGTGACATCCACTACGTAGGTATGCACCACGCTCGCGGCTGGAATCGGAAAGAACCCCCACGACAAAGTGCGGTTGCCGACCTTCGACTCGTGGTTCAGCCGGCTCTGGCCAAGCGCGAGGCAGCCGCGCGAGATGGCTCCCGTGTCCGAAGGCAACAGCTCCGACGGATGGTTACGCCCGGTCGACTTCGCGAGCGCGAGCGCCGCCTCATTGTAGTAGCTGATCGTTCCGTCACCGGAGATTTCCATCACCGCCTGCGGATTGTATCGCGGGAAGGCGGCCAGCTTCTCGATCTCCGATTCCGCACGACGACGATCCGTGATGTCCCGCATGCACGCCGTGAACAGGCAGGCTTCGCCGGTTCCGACGCGGGAGATGGCCAGCTCAATGGGAAACACCGTTCCGTCACGTCGGGTCGCCAGGCCTTCCACGCGACCACCCACCAAGCCTCCGCGTTCCTTCTCGAGGAGTTTCAGAAAGTCATCACTCGTGCAAACACCGTGCATCGACAGCACGAGCAAATCCGCCAGGCGGCGGCCGGTGACTTCGGACCGCGTATAGCCAAAGGTCTTCTCTGCCGCCGGATTAAACTCAACAATCTGTCCGGCCGCATCCACAACCACGACGCAATCAAGCGACGACTCCATCACCGCACGGGTTCGCGCCTCGCTGGCTTTGATCGCCTCCTCGTTCTCGCGCCGTTCCGTCACGTTGCGAGCGCTCGCGTAGATCAATCTTTCCTGCGGCAGCGGCATCAAGTTCCACTGCAACCACACCTGGGTGTCATCCTGCCGCCGAACGCGATTGTCAAAAATCACCGGTTCCCCCGTCGCGAGGGATTCGTCGAGGCGCCGCAGCGTCTCGTCGCGATCCTCGGGGCAAACGAGATCGAGGATCGATTTCGTGACGAGCCATTCAACCGGGAAACCTAGAACGCGTTCCCACGCCGGGTTCGCCCGCTTCAGGGAGCCATCCGCACCGACCACACAAAGCAGGTCCGCCGACAGGCAGAAGAAACGTTCCAAATCCGACTCGGCCCGCTGCCGATCCGTCCTTTCGCGCAGGACATCGATCGCCCGCCGGATGGAGGGCGCCAGTCGGGTGAGTTCCTGCTTGGAAACATGATCGGCGGCACCCTCCCGAAGGCCCTTCGCCGCCACAAATCCGTTCATCGTTCCCGACAGAAAGATAAACGGGATCTCAGGAGAAAGCTCCTTGGCAAGTTTGAGTGCGGTGCTTCCGTCAAACGCCGGAAGCGAATTGTCGGCGAGAATCAGATCAAAGCCGCCCTGCCGCAAAGCCGACAGGTAGTCTTCACGCGTCCAGACTTGGAGCAGCTGGCAGACAACTCCTTCCCGGCGCAACGCCTCGCGAATCAATTCCGAGTCGTTGCTGTTATCCTCCAGATGGAGGATGGAGATGAAATCGCAGTTGGCCGACGCGTCGCTGGCAGGGACGATGAATCCTGTGTCAACGGTTGTCACCGGAGCCTCGCTGGATCCGGAGCCAGTTGGGGAACATCTCATGGCAGGTCTTGATCGGTCCGTCGGTGGTTAAGGCGAAATCATTTCAGATGTTCAGGTCGGCTTTGAGCTTCTCGCTGCAGTCCGGACAGATGCCGTGGCTGAAACGAACATTGGCGTGACCTGTGATGTAGCTCTCGACGCGATGCCAGTAGTTGCCGTCGTCGCGAATCTTTTTGCAGTAACAACAGATCGGCAGCAGACCCTGGAGCTGCTTGACGTTGGCCATCGCTTCTTCGAGTTCTTTGACCCGATCCGCGAGGGCCGATTGCAGCTGGACGACGCGCGAACCGACCTGCACCCGCGCACGCAGTTCGCCGTGATCGAATGGCTTCGTCACATAATCGTCCGCGCCGGCTTCCAGTCCCTGGACGATGTCTTCCTTGCTCCCGCGCGAGGTCAGCAGAATGATGTAGGAGGACTTGAGCGCGTCCGACTTGCGCGCTTCGCGGCAGACCTCCACGCCGTCCATTTCCGGCATCAACCAGTCGAGCACCAACAAGGACGGTGCATTGGGAGTCTGCAAGGCGTTCCACGCTTCCTTGCCGTTGGCCGTCACCGTCACTTCGTAACCCCACTTCGCGAGCGCAGCCTGCAGCAGCCGGCGTGAAACTGGATCATCTTCGGCGATGAGAACCTTCATGCCGCCTTCTCCTTCATCAGAGATTCGAGGGCGGGATTCAGCTTCGCGATCTGTTGCTCCAGTTCGACAAAGACTTCCATGGCCCTGGCGTAGTCGCCATTGCGGCCCATTTGCTCCAGGTTGTAAGCGAGCTCGAAGGCGCGTTTGGCACCAAAATTTCCGACGGAACCCTTCAACGTGTGCGCCGAACGTTCAAGCGCTTGAGCATCCGCGCGCTCGACGGCATTGCGAATCTCCGTCATCAGCCGCGGCGTATCCTCAAAGAAAAGGCCCGCGACCTCCTTCAGCAGGTCGCGATCGCCATCGACCCGCTTGAGGACGACGCTCGGGTCGAACTCGAGTTCCACTTTCGTTTCTTGCATGGCCAGAGCCTCGGACGGCGCTCGCGAGCTTGCGTAACTCTCGATAGCGTCAAAGAGCTTCTTCTGATCTATCGGCTTGGTTACGTAATGGTCCATACCCGCAGACAAACATTTTTCGCGGTCACCCTCCATGGCGTGGGCGGTCATGGCGACAATGGGTGAGCGGCGCCCCACGGTAGATTCCAACTGGCGGATGGCGGCAGTCGCCTCCAGGCCGCTCATTTCGGGCATCTGCACATCCATCAGCACCAGGTCGAACGGCTCTTTCTCCCACATATCCACCGCTTTCCGTCCGTTCCCGGCCACCGCGACAGAATGTCCCCACTTCTCCAAAATTCGAACGGCCAGCCGTTGGTTCACCGGATTGTCCTCTGCGAGAAGGATCCTGAGCGACCGGGACGCCTTGAGAATTGGTTCCGCAATCGGCGTCGTGGCGGAGACCGATTCCGCCTTCAAGCTGCCCAGAGCCGACATGATCGCATCGAGCAACTCCGATTGCCGGACGGGCTTGGTTAGATAGACGGATATGCCCAGCTCGCGACACCGCGCTGAATCGGTAACTTGATCGGCGGACGACAACATCATGATCACCGCATTCGCCAGGTTCGGGCTCTGCTTGATCTTCTTGGCCAGCGCGAACCCATCCACGCCCGGCATCATCGCATCCAACAACACCAACGGGTACGAGGCGCGACGCGACGCCGCCCGCTCCAATTCCGCCAGCGCGGCATTTGCGCCATCCACGAGGACGGGCTTCATGTCCCACTTGCGCAGGAACTCGTCGAGAATCCGGCGGTTCACCTCGTTGTCGTCCACCACCAGCGTCTGCAATCCCTTCAAAGAAACCTGAACCGCCGCGGTGGACGCCGGCTCGCCCTTCTGCAACTCGAACCGCGCCGAAAAGTGAAACTTGCTGCCCACACCCGGCTCGCTCTCGACCCACATCCGGCCACCCATCAGCCCCACCAGCTGGGTCGAAATCGCGAGGCCCAGTCCGCTGCCGCCGTAATTGCGCGTCGTCGAAGCATCCGCCTGGGTGAACGCCTCGAAGATCATCCCCTGCTTGTCCTTCTCAATGCCGATTCCGGTATCGGACACCGTGAAATCCAGCATCACGCCAAACTCGTTTTGCGACTTGAGCTTCACATCGACCACCACTTCGCCGCGAGTCGTGAATTTAATGGCGTTGCCGACCAGATTGAGCACCACCTGGCGCAAGCGACCCGGATCGCCAATCAGACCAATCGGAATTTCCGGCGGAATATGACAGACCAGCTCCAGACCCTTCTGATGCGCGCGCAACGCAACCGTCAACAAAGCGTCCTCCAACGCATCGCGAATGTTGAAATCAACCGGATCCAGCGTGAGCTTGCCCGCTTCGATCTTTGAGAAGTCCAGGATGTCGTTAATCAACGCCAGCAAAGTATCCGCGGACTCCTTCACCGTGTTCATCAACCCGCGCTGCTCATGATCCAGCTCGGTATCCAGGGCCAGCGCCGTCATGCCGATGATGCCATTCATCGGCGTGCGAATCTCGTGGCTCATGTTCGCAAGGAACTGGCTCTTGGCGAGGTTCGCTGCTTCCGCCTCTTCCTTCGCCTTCGTCAACTCGTCTTCCTTCGCCTTGCGATCCGTGATGTCCGTGCAGGCGCCGATGAACTTGATGACATCACCCTTGTGATTGTAGATCGGTCGACCGCGATCGGACCAATAGATGTAAGTCCCGTCCTTCTTCGCAATTCGATACTCCTCCGTGAACGGTTTGCCGGACCGATGCGATTCTTCGTACGCTTCGCCGACTCGCTTGCGTTCGTCCGGATGAATGCTGGCTTCCCACGCATCCAGCGTCCGTCCAAACTCCCCTTCTCCATAACCCAACGCGCCATCGATCTGGCCAAACCAATCAATCTGCCCCGTCTGCGTGTGCACCACATACAACAGGTCGCTCGCATTCAGCGCGATCTGCGCGTAGAGCTGTTCGGATTCCCACAACGCCTGCTCCGCCTTGCGACGCTCCACGATCTCCAGCTGCAATTCCCCGGTGCGCTCCGCCACCCGTTTCTCCAGCCCGTCCCGCGCCGATTGCAACGCGACATCGCGTTCCTGAATCTGCCGGAGCATCTCATTGAAGCCATCGAACAACGTGCCGATCTCATCATCCGCCTGCTTCTTCGCGCGCACGGAATAATTCTGTTCCGCCGCCACGCTGCGGGACAATTCCGCCAGCTCGAGGATTGGCCTCAACATGCCGCGCTGCAACGCCAGCGAAAGCATGAAGGCCACAAACGCGGACACCAGCAGCAGGATGCCGGCGATCGATGCGTAACGCCACAAGCGGGCTTCAAATGCTGAGAGATTGGAACGAAGACACACCGATCCGATCGCCGACCCATCCACCATGATCGGCCGCTGCAACACCAATGTATCCCGTTCGAAACGATGTTCACCGTTGGCGAGTTTTGGAACGCGATTGGTGATTCCGCCGGGAGCCTGATACTCGGCAAAAACGGAGCCGTCGCGATTCAGGATCCACGCCGCCTCGATGCTTCGCTCGGAACCGAGCAAGGCCAGTGCTTCATCGGCGTTCTTCTGCACGTTGAACTGCACGGCGGCGACGCTGTTGTTGGCAAGGATGTCTCCCAGCACCGTGAGGTTCTCCACGATGGTGTGCCGGAAGGTGAGAATCTCGTAGGCGACAAACCCGCCGCAAGCCAGCAGCAGCGAGACGCAGCTGGTCAGCATGATGACCAGCATCTGCTTGCGCTTGATCGAGGTACGCCTCAGCGGCAACCCCACGTTGTTTGTCTCAGTCATACTTGCCCCGCACCGAATCCGCCACGCTCAGGAGCTTGGCGTCCAGCTTCAGTCCGGCGGCCTTCGCGGACTCCAAACTGATTTCGAATCGAACCAACTGTCCCTTGAGCACAAAGTTGATGATTCCGCCATTATCCAGGAACTCATCCGCTTCCCCCACCGTCAAGAACGGCGCCCCTTTCCACCGTGTTTTCAACTCCTTCAACCGCCGGCGCTCCGACGAGGCGACAAAGAGGATGTGGCATTCCTTCATCTCCGCATCAGTTCCTACGTGCTTCAACTTTAGCGGCCGGCCGCCCCGCGCCCGCGCTTCCACCGCCTTTACCAGGAACTGTTCAAACGGATCCTTGCCCACAATTCCGATGACGATGGGCGAGTTGGTCGTTTTGAAGGTTCCCGCCGGCCAAGTTGTAAAGGTGGCCAGGTTGACCAGAAGCTGGGCCTTGATCTGATACTCCGGAGCCACCGTCGCTCCCGATCCGCTGGCGAGGTGTCCGAGCAAAACCATTCCCGCCACCAACCAGCCCACGATCATTCGTTTCCAGCCGGCGAAGCCCACCCCATACAAAGCACCACCGTAGCACGCATTCAGTGCGCCGGCAGAGTCGCGACGATGAGGCAGGAATCGCATGAGTCCGTTCAGAAGCTGAAGCTGACCTTCCCGTAGATGCTGCGCTGCGTTTCGGTCCGCTGGATCGGGATGATCGTCGGCACAAATTCCAAATGCCGGTCATCGAAAAGATTCTGGCCCACGATCGACAATTCCAGATTCGGCCGCGGCCTCCATGACAGACGCATGTCCATGGCGAAGTAGGCATCCACTCCGAGCTCCCTCAATTGATCCACGTAACGCCCTGCCACATCCCAGTGAATATTCCCCGGCAGATCCAGTGACGTCTGCAGCGCCACCTGATGATGGGGGCTCTTCCGCTCGTCATCCTCGGCATCACTGTCATTGCTGGAGGATTTCGGATGCAGCTGCGCCTCCAGCAGCGAATAGGAACCGCGCCAGCGCCACCAATCCCGTGCGTGCCACGTCAGCGCCAGTTCACCGCCAAACGTTTCACCGGAAGCGCCGTTGTCGATATCCAGCCGGCCCACGATCGGCGATCCCGGCAGCGACGGATCCAACGCCGCGCCGCGAAACTCCGTCGTTCGCAGATCTTCATAGACGTTGTAAAACGTCGCGAGATCCACCGAGACCTTCTCCCACAGCTGCACACGGTAACCCGCTTCGTATGCCGTCAGCTCCTCCGACTTGTAATCCAGATTGCCGAACACCGATCCCACCGTGGGCGGCGCCCCGGCCGATACGCGATCGTTCAGGCGGATGCCGTCCTCCGCTCGCGACGGTGTGCGCACGGCTCGCGCCACGGACACCCAGAAGGTTTGATGATCGTCCGGCGTCCAGGACAACCGCGCGCCCGGCTGAATTTCAAACCCCGTGTAGTCGTTGTGCTCGAACTTGGATCCCAGAACGAGATTCAACCGGTCGGGCACGAGCTGAATTTCGTCCTGCGCGAAGAGACTGGCCAGCTGGCTGGTTCGTCGCTCGTCGTCGAAGCTCGTCACGAAGTTCCCCTCGAGATGATCGAAGCTCGCCCGGTAACCCAGACCCCAGGTCCAGTAATTCCAATCGTTCAACCGCCAGTGGTGCTGCCAGTCCACATCCACCGTGTCCCGTTCCTCCATCAATAGTCCCCGCGAATCGCGACGCGTGCGGTCATAGTAGATCTGAAGCGTCATGTCAGAGTCCGCCGAGAGATCCTGGGTCCAGCGGGTAAGAAAGTTTCCGCCACTCACATCGATGGGTTTGGAAGCGACTTCGAAATAATCCGGCGCCGTCAACGTGGGAAAGCGATACGTCTGATCCAGCCAGCCACCATAAAGATCGCCTTGAAAAGTCAGGTTCGCGTTCGCGTTCGCCTCCCAATCGATCCGAAACCCAGTTCTCGCCATCTGCCAGCGGTCATCCGCCAAATCGCCATTGGGCAACGCCGACGAATCACGTGAATCATACTTGGAATAAACCCGGTAGTACGCGTTCTCCCCGAGTTTCCCGCCATACCGCAGCGCGCCAAAACCCAGCTCCTCATTGCCACCACCGGCGACCGCCAGACCACCGGTCGTGTCCTTCGCACTCTTGGTGATGATATTGATCACACCGTTCACCGCGTTCGCGCCCCAGAGCGTCGCGCCCGGGCCGCGAATCACTTCGATTCGATCGATGTCCTCCAGCATCGTGTCCTGCACGTCCCAGTAAACACCGGAGAACAGCGGCGTGTAGACACTGCGCCCGTCCATTAGCACCAGCAGTTTGTTGGCGAAGGAATCGTTGAAACCACGCGCGCTGATCGCCCACGTGTGCGAATCCACCCGCGCCACCGACAACCCCGGCGCCAGTCGCAGCGCTTCCGCGATGGTCCGAGCCCCAGACCGCTGAATATCGTCCTGCGACACCACCGTGATCGCCGCCGAGGCCCGCGATAAACTTTCCTCGCGCTTCGAAACCGAAGTCACCTGCACATTCACTAGCTGCTCCAGCGACAGTCCGCTCAAGTCTCCGCCCGGCACTGCGGCTGCCGTTTTTCCCTCCGCGGACGCATCCGGGATTGTTGTCAACCAGCCCCAAGACAACATCCCCATGACCATCAACCTCCCCGTCGCGAGTGAACAGTGGTCCACGATCTCGCGCGGACGACATCGTTTCATCGTCTTTCCATCATTCATAAATATCGGCCCAAGCTCCTTGTGTTACGGCAGTCAGCCCCGGAACTTAAGACTCCGTTTGCCAGTCCCCTCGAAAACTCACGTCCCTCTTTTCCATCTTTTCTCCGCCCTGAACCGTCTCTATCCTCCGCCCGTGCCTCAGTGGGATAAGATTGCGCTCGTCGGTGTGGGTCTGCTGGGTGGCTCGCTCGGCCTCGCCGCGCGCGAACGCCGCCTCGCCGGACGCGTCTTCGGCTACGTCCGCCGCAACGCCAGCATCGCCGAATGCGAGAAGGCGGGCGCCGTGGACAAGGCGGACACCGACCTCTGGCGCACCGTCGAGAACGCCGACCTCGTCGTCCTCTGCACGCCCATCGCGCAGATGGCCGAGCTCACCACCAAGATGCTCTCCGCCCTCAAACCCGGCTGCATCGTCACCGATGTCGGCAGCGTCAAGGGCAGTGTCGTCGCGGAACTCGAACCCCTCGCCGCCGGTGCGAAAGCGCACTTCATCGGAAGCCATCCGATGGCGGGAGCGGAGAAGATGGGCGTGCTCGCCGCGCGGGCGAATCTCTTCGAAGGCGCCATGTGCGTCGTGACGCCCACCGCGAAGTCTCCCGCCAAACTCGTCACGCGCCTCGAAGAACTCTGGCGCGACGTCGGCGGCAAGCCACTGCGGCTCTCACCGGACTTGCACGACGATCTCGTCAGCCGTTCCAGTCACCTTCCCCACGTCGTCGCCGCCGAATTGGCGAACTACGTCCTCAGCCCCGTGCATCCGAAGGAGCAAGGCATGCTCTGCGCCACGGGCTTTCGCGACACCACGCGCATCGCATCCGGTTCGCCCGAGATGTGGCGCGACATCTCGCTCTCGAATCGCAAAAACCTCGCCCGCGTGCTTGGCGTGTTCATCGAGGATTTGCAGGAGTTCCAGCACGCGCTCGACAACGAGGACGTGAAGATCATCGAGGAATTCTTCGCCAAGGCCAAGGAACGCCGCGACGCGTGGGTGGCGCAGGCGACGACGACCACTTCGCCGGAATGAACGCAGTGAGTTTCATGTTGCAGAGTTACAAGTTGAAGGTTGAGCAACGGCCATCCTCAAACCTGCAACCTGTAACATTCAACATGTAACAAAAGTCCGATGTCCCTTCCCTCCCTCATCGAAATCGTCCCGCTCACGCAACCCGTCCGCGCGGACATCACCGTACCCGGCTCCAAGAGCATCACGAACCGCGCGCTTGTGCTTGCCGCGCTCGCCGGCGGCGAAACCACCCTGCAAGGCGCGCTCTGGAGCGAGGACACGCAGGTGATGGTCGAGTGCCTGCAGGAACTCGGCTTCATGGTGAACGTGGAGCAGGACCCGAACGAAAGCTGCAACCGCACCATCACAGTCTACGGACTGGGCGGACAAGTCCCGCGCGGCGGCACCGTTGAGCAACCGATGGAGCTCTTCGTCGGCAACGCCGGCACGGCGGCACGGTTTCTCGCGGCGATGGTCTGTCTCGGTGAGGGCGTGTATCGGCTCCACGGCGTGCCGCGCATGCACGAACGTCCGCAGGCCGCGCTCTTCCAATCGCTACGCCAGCTCGGTTACCGCATCGACGCCACGAACGACAAGCTCCCGGCGCTCATTCACGGCGCCGGCTCAAAGCCCGGCGCGCGTTGCACGGTGAGCATCGACGCCAGTTCACAGTTCGCCAGCGCGCTGCTGCTGAGCGCGGGCGTGGGCGGATGGAGCATCGAAGTGATGGGCGAAAACGCGGACGAATCACCCTACGTGGTGATGACGTCGGAGCTGGTGAAAGCGTTCCCGCATCGCGGCGGGAAGTTTCAGATTGAACCGGATGCGTCGAGCGGGAGTTATTTTGGGGATCAGGATCATTATTCGAAGACCCCTCTGTCCCAGTGGCCTTGCGGCACCCGCAAGCGAGAGACGTTCCGCCATTTGGATTAAGCGTGACGGTCAAGGATTGGCCGAGTTCAGGCTGGCAGATTGATGCGAATTTTGTTCGAGAGATGATGCATCTGGCCTTCGCAAGCCCTCACTACGGTTCTTCAATATTCGAAAGCGAAATCAAGAGCTACGGTCACCAATGGTTCGAGCAAGGTGAGGTCAGAAACGAAGTTGAGGCCACCATGGAGCCGATCACAATTTCCCGCAAAGACCAGCTCGGCGACGGTATAATGACAGCAATCACGCTTGCGCCCTGACCTCGCAAAGCCTTCTTCACCGACCTCGGCCGCCTGCGCGTCCAGGAATGCGAGCGCGTCGTCGCCTTGCGCACCGAATTGACCAAATGCGGCGCGAAGGTCATCGAGACCGGCGACTCGCTGGAAGTCTTCCCGTCCCAGCTGCACGGCGCGGAGATTGAAACTTACAACGACCATCGCATGGCGATGTGCTTCGCCATTCTGGGATTGAAAGTTCCCGGCATCAAAATCAAGAATCCAGCGTGCGTGAAAAAGACGTTCCCGAATTTCTTCCAAAAACTGGCCGCCGCCCCGCCTCACGGTCTGGGCGCGACGATTCTGGATGCCTCCGGCCGCAAGCTCACGCACGAGGAGCTCTTCGCGGATTGAAATCCGAAATGCCCCGCTATTCTCCAGAACGCCCGGCCCAGGAAAATCATGGTAGGGCGCGTTGCTCCGCGCGCGCCGTGTTCCATGCGGCCGGTCAAGAAACGAGCCTTGTTGAGAATAACGGCGGCGCGCGCGGAGCGACGCGCCCTACCAGCTTTCATTCAATCCTGATCCGCCTTCCCGCTTGCGCGCCGCTCAACTCCTCCGCACACTTTTCCCGTGAAGATAAACCTCGGCAAAGTCGGAATCCGTCCCGCCAAACTCGAATCTGACGAGATGGACCACCACATTGTCATCGCCATCGACGGCACGAGCGCCAGCGGCAAGAGCACGAACGCCAAGCTCATCGCCCGTTCGCTCGGCTACGTCTACGTGGACACCGGCGCGATGTATCGCACGCTCGCGTGGTATTGCCTGAAGAAGAATGTGGACGTGAACGACCACAAGGCCGTGGCCAGCCTCTGCCGGCGCTGGAATTCCGAACTGAAGTGCACTGAGGGCGATCTCCGCCAGGTTCAACTGCTCGTGGATCACTACTACCCCGAGAAGGAGATTCGCACCGCGGAAACCAGTGCCGCCGTTCCCGCCGTGGCAGCCGTACCGAAGGTCCGCGAGTGGATGAAGAAGGCGCAGCGCCAGTGCATCCAATTCGGCAATCTCGTGATGGAAGGCCGCGACATCGGCACGAACATCTTCCCGGAGACGGATTTCAAGTTCTACCTCGATGCAAATCTCGCCGACCGCACGGCGCGTCGCCAGGCCGAGGGCGTGGATGAAGATCTCGCTGCGCGCGATCAACGCGACAGCCAGCGCGCCGCCGCGCCGCTGATGATTCCGCTGGGTGCAGTGATGGTGAACAATTCCGGCCAGACGCCGGACCAAACCAGCGGACACATCCTCGGCATCATTCGTCAGCGCCTGAAGGAACGCGAAGACGCGCGTCTGGTGGCGCAGCAGAAGCCGCGTTGGTGATGAACCTGACCTACCGGATTGCCTGGCTGCTCTCGCGGCTCTTTCACTACACCTACTTCCACGGCCGCCACTATCACGCCGACCGCGTACCGCTGACCGGCGGTGTCATCCTCGCCGCAAATCACGCCAGCGTGCTCGATCCGCCCGTCATCGGCGGTGGCTTCAATCGCACGGTGAATTATCTCGCGCGCCGGACGCTGATGGACATCCCGGTCTTCGGTTTCATCCTGCGCCAGTTGAGCGTCGTGCCAGTCGATCGCGACGGCAGCGGTGGCGCGGGCTTGAAGGCGATTCTCAATCGACTGATGGAGGGCGGCATCATCCTGCTCTTCCCCGAAGGCACGCGAACACCCGACGGCAAAATGCAAACGGCGCGTTCCGGCATCGGCCTCACCGTCATCAAGTCCACCGCGCCCGTGGTACCGGTGCGCGTGAACGGCACCTTCGCCGCGCTGAGCCGCTTCATGAAATTCCCGATGCCGCGCCGCGTGACCGTGATTTACGGTGAGCCGATGCGTTTCGAGAAGCTGCGTGCGGAAGCGAAGGTGTGCACGAAGGATCGGTTGAAGGAAATTTACCAGCAGGTGGCGGATGAAATCATGGCCGCCATCGCGAGTTTGGATGAGCCGAAGCGAAGCCGCTGAGAATCCTCAGCGACCAGGCGCCTTCTCCGCGGTCTTCACAGAAGCTGCTGATTCCGCAATCAGCTTCTCGAGCTTCGCCGCGAGCTCGCGTTTGGGAGCGCCGCCCATTACCTGATCCACCACCCGTCCGTCCCGAAAATAGAGGAACGTCGGAATCGCCTGAATCCCGTACTTCTGCGCCAGCACCGACGCCTCGTCGACATTCACCTTCGCCACCTTGGCGCGGCCCGCGAAATCATCCGCCAGTTCGTTCACCACCGGCGCAATGCTGCGACAAGGACCGCACCACGGCGCCCAGAAGTCGACGAGCACGGGCACCTTCGCTGCGATGACTTCGTTCTGAAAATTCTTCTCGGAGAGAATGAGGATATTGGTGCCATGCGCCTCCGCCCGGGAGGACGAATTGTCGCAACCACCGCCTGCCAGCAAGGACACAAGCAACACCGCCGGGAGCACCAGCATCCACACGATGACCACATTGCGCTTCATATATCAGGGAGAGTAGCCGTGAACCGCCGGTTGCCAACAGACATTCTAGAACCGCACGAAGCACTAAAAGCTCAGGTGCGTCCGCGGAGAATGCTCTTCGCCCAGGATGGGTTCCGTTGCATTCGGCAGCGACGGTGAAAGCTGTTCGAGCAACGTCCGGCAATCATGCTCCGAGAGCTTCAGTGTGCGCGACACCGCGTGCATGAACCCGAGCAGCGTCTGCTTTTCGTAACTGGTCAGACCTTGCATCACCGGCAGCGAGTAGACCGAAAGCGTGAGCCCATAAACGAGCGTGTGCCAGCCGTTGGCCAGACCATCATCCACTGCACGAAGGTACCGCTGCAACAATCGATGGTCGCGAAGCGGACGCAGGCGTTTCAACTGCGCCTGGCCAACGCGGCGACTGGCATTCGCAAACGGTTTCAACGCCTTTTCGGAGGCGAGTTGTTGATCGAAGGCGATCAATTCGCGCGTCTCATTCCGGCTGGCGTGACGGAACGCGCGCTGGATGGCGGGAAGCTCAAAGGGAATTAGAACTTGGGACTGGTAGGCTTCGAGAAACCGGAGGAGCGAAGGAACGCTGTCGACGTTGCTGAGGTGAAGCGAGTGCGACGCGGTGCTGAGGGCGACGAGACCTTCCGCCGAGCCGAGCTGCTGCACCAGGGGATGCCAGTCGCCCAGGAGCTCAGCCGATTCTGGATTCGTTTGCCGCAGCATACGTTTCTCAGTTCTTCGCCCGATGTCGTCGGAGGAGGAACTGCTTGGAAGCTATATCGGCAGTCTCGCAGCGGCCAACAGGAAAACCTTCAGCGCCTGCGAATATATTTTTTGACGTGCGCCGAGAATGACCATCGCGCGGAGACATCGTCGGAAAAAATCTCGCGACCACGCAACTGCGCGTTCATCTTTCGCGCGTGCATCTGGCCCATCTGAGACTTCGCGACTTCCGCAATTACGCGCGGCTGGACGTGGATTTTCAGCCCGGCTTCCACTTGCTGCTCGGCGACAATGCCCAGGGCAAAACAAATATTCTCGAAGCGATCTACCTGATGGCGACACTGCGATCCTTTCGCGGCGTCGGCAGCGCCCAGATGGTGCGCCACGGTCAGACGGGATACTTCGTCGGAGGCAAATCCGTCGGCTCAGCGCGGCACGAGATCAAAATGTATTGGTCGGCTCGCGAGCGGAAGTTGAGCCTCGATGGCCAGCCCGTGCGCAAGCTCACCGACTACCTCGGCGCGCTGCGGGTCGTCGTCTTCTGCACGGAAGATCTGCAACTGGTGAAAGGCACCGCGCGCGCACGACGGCGTTTCATGGATTTGCTCCTTTCACAGACGCATTCCACCTACCTGCCCCTGCTCCAGCGCTACGCGCGCGCGCTGCGTTCCCGCAATGCCCTGCTCAAGCAACGCATCGTCAACGAGGAGTCGCTCGAAAGCTTCTCGCGCGAGCTGGTGGAGATCGGGAACCAGATTATCCGCCATCGCGAACAACTCACGCCGCGCATCTCGCCGCTGGCGCGGCTCGCCTACCGGCGCATTTCCAGCGATGCCGAGGAACTGCGCATCGAGTATCAACCAAGCGTGAAGAAGGATTTCGCCCTGGAGCTCGCCCAATCTCGGGCGCGGGAGCGAACGTATCGATCAACCCTGGTCGGTCCGCATCGCGACGAGGTGGAGCTGCAGTTGAACAACCAGTCCGCCGCGCAGTTCGGCAGTGAAGGTCAAAAACGCACGCTCGCCGTCGCGCTGAAGATGGCTCAAGCCGAATATCTCTCCGGAATTCACGGTTCGCCGCCCATCCTGTTGATTGACGACGTCATGGGAGAGCTCGATGCGAAGCGCCGCAGCGGATTGTTGCCGTTGCTGGAACGAGCCCATCAAGCGAGTGGCCAGGTGTTCATGACGTGCACGGAGGAAAACTGGCCTCGCGAGCTGAGTCGCGAACTTCAACGTTGGCACGTTCTGAACGGCACGCTACAGAAGCTCAAGTAACCCGGTCCCATCACCATGAACATCTCGTTGCTCCGCCCTACGCTTCAGCTCCTCACCATGGTCATTGCAACTGTGGTTTCACTGCCGACCACCGGTGCGGATCCGGCGACCAAATCACCCCTGCGTCAGGCGCATTCACACAACGACTATGAACATGCGCGTCCGCTTCTGGACGCGTTGGACCAGGGCTTTTGCAGCGTCGAGGCCGATGTCTGGCTGGTCGACGGGAAGCTTCTGGTCGCCCACGACCTCAAGGACGCAACACCCGAACGCACGCTGGAAGCGCTGTATCTCGATCCACTTGCAGCTCGCGTGGAGCGAAACGGCGGACGCGTGTTTCCACACGGCCCAGAGTTCACGCTCATGATCGATGTGAAGTCGGACGCGACAAATTCATACCGCACACTGAAGGTGGTATTGGAACGCCACGCGTCGATGCTGACGCGGTTTCGCGCCGACAGAACGGAGACCAACGCAGTCACAATCATCATCTCCGGCAATCGCGCGCGCGAGCTGATGCTGACTGAAACGTCACGACTGGCGGCTTACGACGGACGTTTGGCGGATCTGAGTTCAACGGCGTCACCGCATTTCATTCCACTAATCAGTGACAACTGGACGCAGCACTTCAAATGGCGGGCGCGCGCGGAAGATGGCGTCTTTCCCGAGTTGGAAAGGACGAAGTTACGGGAGCTGGTCGGCAGAGCGCACGCGCAGGGTCGACGACTCCGGTTGTGGGCCACGCCGGATCAGCCGGCGATGTGGAAGGAATTGCGGGACGCAGGCGTTGATTTGATCAATACAGACAAGCTGGAGGAACTCTCCGGATTCCTGAGGGCGCCAGCGCGCAACTGAACCTCGCGGGAAAAACTAGCCGGACATCGTCCAGCGCCCGCCTTTGCGAAACTTGTTCACGAAGGTTTGATACTTCATGCCGGTGAGAACGTAAGTTGTTCCACCCTGCTGCCAGCTCGCCGTTCTCCAGACGCCGCACTTCTCAAAGTCCGGCTTGTCACTCGCAGGCATGTGGGCGAGCTGCAAACCGTCCACTAGGAACAAATGCATATGGCGGGTGCCGTCCGTCAGGCAGAGCATCGGAACCCGGAGACCGTCCGTCTCCACCAGTTTGCATCCGATAAGGTGCGCGTCTTTCAAACCGTCCGGCAACGAGAACGAAGCTGAAGCGTCGTTCTGGACCAGCCAGCGCTGAATCTTCTTTGGATCCGAGGATTCGAAATCCAGATGAGCACCGCCATCCCAGGCTTGATCGATGAGTTCCGCGCGAAACTCCGTGAACTGCGCCGGTTTATTGGTGGCCAGCACGCCACCGCCGACGGCCAGCACCACAAAGCTCGCTGCCACCGCAGCGCGAGCCCGCCATTGCGCCCAGCGACTGAAGCGAACGACCTTGCGCTGCGCGAGGATGGAGTCTCTCAGATCCGTCGGGACCGAAATCGTCTTCACGCCCTCGGCAAACTGCTGATCGAACCTTCGCTGGTCCTCAAACCAGCGGCCCAATTCCCGGTCGCGCTCCGTCTGAAGCAACGCCTCAGCGAAACGCGGATCTTCCATGTCCGCGCCACCGGCGCGGAAGACTTCCAATAATCTTTTGGCTTCCTCGCTGTTCATAACACGACAGAACGTTTGAGTTTATCGAACGAAATCAAATTCCTCGGCCGGTCTTCCATCAACTGCCGCAACATCGCGCGGCCTCGCGAGATGCGGGACATCACCGTTCCCACCGGCACGCCGAGAATCTCGGCAATCTCCAGATACGAATGCTGGTCGAGATAGAACAAAGTCAGCGGTACCCGGAAAACTTCCGGCACTTCTTTCAACGCTTGCAATGCCGTTTCAGCATCCAGGCGGTCCCCCGCATCAGCCGTCACAGCCGGCATTTCGTTCACTGCATCATCGGCTTCCACGTGCGGGTAACGAGTCTTCCACCGATGCGAATCCACGAAAGCCCGGTACAACGTGGTGAACAGCCACGACTTCACCTTGGCCTGTTCCTGAACCTGATGCGACTTGCGACCCAGCTGGGCAAAAGTGTCCTGCGTCAGATCTCGCGCGTCCGACTCCCGCTGCACCAAACTGAACGCAAAGCGATACAGCGGCTCGTAATAGGCCGTTACAATCTGCTCAAACGTTGCGTCGTCGAGAGTCATACGCTGTTTCCGGTGTTTCTAGCTCACACTGCCATGAACCCGGAGCTGCCGCAATTCTCGAAGCTGCCGGCCAACCGCTGCGCAACCTCGACTGCTTACTGGTAAGACGCCTGAGAGCCCCGCGTATTCCCGCAAGTTCACTCAGCCTTCCATGAACCCTTTGAGGGTATTCGAGACTTGACCCTTCACCCCGCCAATGGCTAGTCTCCGCGCTGTGATTAGCACTTTCGTACAAGTAAACCTGCTGGTAGTCGTCGTATGCGGCGACGCCGCTGGGGCTTGTCGAAGGTAAGTAACGATTTCGACAACAACCCACGGCTGGAAACGGTCGTGGGTTTTTTGTCACTCATGGCCGCCGGCTGCAACACAATGACCGTATGAGCAAAACAAACGCGACTGCGAAGACCAAAAAGAACTCAAAAGCATCCTCCACCGGCAAGGCCGAGGTCGGCCCGCTGATGTTCGGGCGCGACATTTTTGTCGAAGCCCTCGAACGCGCCGGCGTGGAAGTCATCTTCGCGTATCCGGGAGGCGCGAGCATGGAGATTCACCAGTCGCTCACGAAATCCAAGATCCGCACCATCCTGCCCCGCCACGAACAAGGCGGCAGCTTCGCCGCGGAAGGTTACGCCCGCGCCACCGGCAAGGCCGGCGTCTGCATGGGCACCAGCGGCCCCGGCGCGACGAACCTCGTCACCGCCATCGCCGACGCCTACCTCGATTCCTGCCCGCTCGTCGCCATCACCGGTCAGGTGAATCAGGCGATGATCGGCCGCGGGGCGTTTCAGGAGACGGACATCATTGGCGTCACGCTGCCGGTGGTGAAACACAGTTATCTCGTCACCGACATCAACGACATCCCCCGCGTGGTGAAGGAAGCGTTCTACATTGCGGAGAGCGGCCGGCCCGGCCCGGTCGTGATCGATCTGCCGAAGAACATCCAGCAGGCGAAGGCGCAGCCGCGCTGGTTGACGGATGACGAAATGAAGGCCGGCATCCCTGGCTATCGTCAGCCCGAATTGAAGGCCGACGAGCTAGCGCTCAACGAAATCATCGGCCTCATCGAGAAGGCCGAGCGTCCGGTGCTCTACTGCGGCGGCGGCATCATCACCAGCGACGCGGCCGAGGAACTCAAGAAGTTCGCCGAAGCCACGAACATCCCGGTCACCACGACGCTCATGGGCATCGGCGGTTTCCCTGAGACCCATCCGCTTTCGCTCCGTTGGCTCGGCATGCACGGCGCGGCGTTCGCGAATTGGGCCGTGAACGGTGAACTCAAGCAGCGCAAGGATCCCTCCGAACCGCTCGTGAAGCTCAAGGACGGCGCGGACCTGTTGCTCGCGTTCGGCGTGCGTTTCGATGACCGCGTGACGGGCGCGTTCAGCGAATTTGCCAAGGGCGCGACCATCGTTCACATCGATCTCGACGCCTCCGAGCTGAACAAGAACAAGCGCGCCCATCTGCCGATTGTCGGCGACATCAAAGACGCTCTCAAGCGCCTCAACAAGATGCTCGCCAAACGCGCCAGCACCAAGAAATACGCCCCGTGGCACGAGCAGATCACCGAGTGGAAGAAGAAGGCTCCGTTCCAATACGGCATGACGCAGGAGATCGTTAACAGCGATCACATGAAGGACCACATGAAGGGTCAGGAAGACCAAGTCATCCTGCCGCAGTCCGTCATCGAGATGCTTTACGAGATGACGAAGGGCGATGCGATCATCACCACCGGCGTCGGCCAGCACCAGATGTGGAGCGGCCAGTGGTACAAATACAAATTCCCGCGCCAGTTCATCACCAGCGCCGGTCTCGGCTCGATGGGCTACGGCTTCCCGTCCGCACTCGGCGCGAAGGTGGCGCGGCCGGACAAGCAGGTCGTGGACATTGACGGCGACGGTTCGTTCCTGATGAACATCCAGGAACTGGCCACCGCACACATCGAGAAGATCGCCGCCAAGGCCATCATCCTGAACAACCAGCACCTCGGCATGGTCGTGCAATGGGAAGACAACTTCTTCGCCGGCAACCGCGGCCACACTTACCTCGGCAACCCTGCGGATCGTTCGCAGATTTACCCGGACTACGTCCGCGTCTGCAATTCGTTCGGCATTCCGTGCGAACGCGTCATGCACAAGCGCGACCTGAAGGCTGCTCTTCAGCGCATGCTCGATTCCAAGACGGCCTACGTCCTCGACGTCGTCACGCCTTACAGCGAGCACGTGCTGCCGTTCATCCCGGCCGGTCGCACCGTCGCTGACATGATCTGGAAGCAGGAGAAGTAACCGGATCGAGAACCATTCCCAAAACGACAAGGGCGCGAGTTCATTCTCGCGCCCTTTGTGTTTCGTAGATCGTGCGCCTACTTAAATCGCTCGAGGATCATTCGCTTTCGCGAATAGTCGAACGTGACACGAAAATCCTTCAACACCTCCCAGCCGATGTGACCGGCCAGCGGCGCATCCACGGGCGAACCTTCCAGGAAGAAGCTCGCCGCCGGTTGTTCGATCAACAACTTGCCAAGGCGCAGTTGCGGCAATCGACCTTCGCGCACAGGCGTCCGCCCACCGACCCCGACTCTCCCTCCCTCCGCGCCGGAGGAAGCAGCCAGCTGTGCGCTTCTACAAAATGCTTCCCCACGCACAGCGCTCCATCGCAGCCGGTATCTACTTCAAACGCGGCGCGCACTTCGTTTCCGCCCGGAAGCTTCACGACGGCATCCACGATGGGCGTCGACCCGCGGAACGACAGCGGCAGCGATTCACCCGCTCCGGAGGCCTCGAAGGACTGCGGCTCGTGCAAGGTCAGCCGCTTTCGCGAAGAATCGATCTCCACGACAAATCTCCGGAAAAAGCCCGAGCCCAGCACCCCATCCCGCCGGCGGGAACGCGAGGAACGTTCCCCGGGAAACGCGCCAATTCGCCGCGGTTGCCATGTGAATCCTTCAAACCCAAACTCAGGCCCTTCATAAACATTCGCCTGCTCTTCACCGGCAATGCCCACGATGGTGATACGCCGTCCCGAAGGTTTAAGCTCCGCCGCCGCCACGTGATCGGCGTGCAACATCGTCATGCTGTATCCCGTATCCAGCAGCAACGACACCTTGTTGGTCCCGTTCAACCGCGTCGGTACTATGACATGCCCGCGACGCGTTTCGATCGGGATGGTGACAGCTCGATTGGTCAGGCTCTGCTCCCGCGCCGCTTCCGCCGCCTTTCCTCCTCCGAGGCTGAACGCCGTGACCACGCAAAAGAAAAGCGCCGCACACAAGGTGCGGCGCTTTGAAACTAAAACTTTGTCAGCTTGCTGCGCCAGTGTGCCCGCCCGGATTTGGAAGCGGAGCGACATCACGTCACGCGGTTACGGAGCCTTGGGTTCCGTGACCCATTCGAACTTCAGCTTCACCTCGTCCCCCGTCCGAATGAGGCTGATGCCCGCGATGTCCGGCGCCGGCGGCTTGATGCCGTGATCGGTCATCTTCAATGCCGTCGTGCCCGTCACCTTGAGCTTTTTGTCCACGCGCTCGATGGTCACCGGCATCACGTTGGTCTTCGTGACACCCGCCACCGTCAGGGTGCCCTTGGCTTCATACTGGCCGGCGGCGCCCGCCTTCGGATTCAATTCCAGCACCTTGTATTCGATGGTTTTGAACTGGGCGAACTTCATGTGCTCCTGCATCACTGCGTCCATGCGCTTGCCGCCACTGCTCTTGAGCGAACGGACAGGAATCTTCACCTTCAACGTTCGGCTTTACCGCGACGGGCGCTGACTTGCCGTCGGCAAACGTCGCATCCAGTTCCATGAAACCACCGATGATGTCCGTTTCGGCGTGCCAGTCGTGAATCGTGGACGTGCCGTCCATGCGCAGCTTGCTGCTGTTCGGCACCGGCGCGAAGCGGACCGTTTCTGCTGTGACGATTGCCCCGGCCGCGAGAAGCGCACCAGTGACGATCAACGCTCGCGAGAGGCGAGCGGAGAGGAGGTTGGTAAACATGGGATTGGTTTTCTGTAGTTGAAGAGACGTCCGCACCCGCGGATGGCTCATGGTTTGTTCCATCGTAAATTCGGCTTCTGCTGTCGCAGTCACGCCATTCGGCGCCTGCGAGTTGGACGATTTGTCCGGTTCGCCATTCACGCTCAAGCGAGCTCGAACCAGTCTTTCTGGAACACGATTCGCTTGCCGGTAACGATGGCCTCGTTCGTCTTGATGGCCGTCACGGTTGCCTGCAAGCCTTCCTTCCACGTCGCCGCGTGTTGCATCTTCAGTCCGGCAATGTGTTCCGCCAACGCCTTCTTGTCCGCCGCATCGAACGTGGCGGTGAAATCTTCCGTGCCGCCGATTACCTCATTGACGTTGGAGAGGAACGCTTCGAGTGCAAAGGCCAGCGACGTGTTCGTGTAGGCGGCGGACTCCACATTGTCGTCCTGACCGGTCGACTTGCTCGCGTTCGCCACCAGCGCGATGCCGGTCTCCTTGTAGAAGACATCCTTGCGCGCGTAGACCTCCCAGCCCAGCAGCGGCGAGTCGACTTCCTTGAAGAGCCACGCCTTGTTGCCGCGCATCATCACCGCCGCGTCGCTGCCCAGCAACATTTCGTAGTCGCCGTCGAACGAATTCGCCAGCGTCGCGTCATACATGCCCTGCACACCGCCGGGAAACTCGAGAACCGCCTGAACCGTATCGGGCACGTCGCGACCGTCATTCCAGTGAATGATCCCGCCGAAGCCAGTGACCGCCTTGGGCAGATCCTTAAACAGCCACGACATGCTGTCGAAGTGGTGGATGCCCAACTCGCCGGCGAGACCGAGTGAATTTTCCTTCGAGAGGCGCCAGTTGATTTCCTTCTCGCGATCCGGATTCGCCGAGGTAAAGCGCCAACTCTGCTTCTTGTGCCACTGCGCACGCGCCATCACGTCCTTCCCAATCGCGCCCGTGCGGATGAATTGCAGCAGGAAGTGCCGTTGCGGGTCAGCACGCAGCGAGAGACCCGGTTGAAACACCTGCGCGCCCGCATCGCGGGCCGCCTTGGCGATCGCCTTCGCATCTTCAATCGTGGTGGCCAGCGGCGCTTCGCAATAGACATGCTTGCCCGCTTGCAGCGCCTCGATCGCGATCTCCTTGTGCAGATGCGTCGGCGTGGCGATGAACACCGCCTGAACATTTTTATCCTCGAGCATCTTGCGGTAATCATCCACCGCCGTCGCCCCCGGGGCATTGCTCGCCGCGCGGCGCAGCATCACGCCGTAGGTATCGCACACGGAGACAATCTCGGCCTCCGCCTGGCGCTGAAGCGTGCCGATGATTTCGCGTCCCCACGCACCCAGACCGATGATGCCGCACTTGACCTTCGGACCCGCAGCCTTCGCTGGCGCGTCACCCGGAGCATCCGCCGCCTTGAGTTCCACCCCGCCCAGCATGGACAGAAGCGTGGCAATCGATCCGCCGCGGATGAAGTCGCGGCGGTTAAACTCGGAGGCAGACGGCGGTTGTGAATTCATGCGAGCAATACTTGCCAGCCGGGGGCAGGATTTCCACTGAAAATTTTATCGACACGGATTGTCCGAAACCACGTCAACCGCCGCCCTTGGCGCCCCCCAGCAGCCCCTCCAACTCCGCCAGTCCGGCGTGTGAACCAATCTCGTAAAAGCGTTGCTTCACCTCGTAGCCAGCCAACTGTTTCTGCGCGACGAGCCGCTGCATCACATCCGCCAGATCAAATGTCTTGTCGCCCGGCCATTCGTCAAACGCCGACGCCTTGAACAGACTCAAGCCATAGTCAATGTGCCGCATCTCCGGCAGCTTGTTCTTCTTGTCGTAGACTTTGATCTCCCCGTCGCCGAACACCACGTTGCTCGTGTCGTAACGGCCTTCGTTCTGGAAAACCGTCATCAGCCCCGCGCGCCCGCTTTGCGCGAAGAATTCCGCCACCGGCCCGAACGGAATCGGCAGATACGAATCGCCGTAGAGCACGAAGAACTTCTCCCCCAGCATCGGCAACGCCCGCTTCAGCGCACCGCCGGTTCCCAGCAGGACCGGACCGTCGAACGAATACTCCAGCTTCACGCCGTGCGCCGAGCCATCGCCGAAATCGCGCTGCACCATCTCGCCGAGATGGCCAACGCAAAGCACCGCGCGCGTGATACCCTCACGCCGCAACAACGCGAGCTGATGATCGAGGAATGGCTTCCCGGCGACCGGCACCAGCACCTTCGGGACTTTCTCCGTGATCGGACGCAGCCGTGTGGCCAGTCCACCAGCGAGAATGGCGACGGGAGGGAGCATCAGGACGCCACCAGCTTGGTCCCCTCGAAATCAAACCGGAACCGGACTTCCTTCAAGCCCGCCTGACGCATCGCGTGCCGCAGCTTCGACTTGTCCTCCTCCGCGTAAAACATCAGGAATCCGCCGCCGCCCGCACCAATCAGCTTGCCGCCCAGCGCGCCGTTGGTTTTCGCAAGGTCATACCATTCGTTGATCTTCGGGTTGCTCATGCCGCCGCTGCGGGCCTTCTTTCGCTGCCAGTGCTGGTCCATGAGATTCGCGAACTCACGCAGATTGCCCGTCTCCAGCGCGCGCTGGCTGGCGTATCCGATCTCCTTCGTGTGATGCAGATTGTCGAGCATCGCTTGATCGTCCTGCTTCGATTTCTCGTTCTGGTCCTTGAGAATCGTGCCAGCGCTGCGGCTGTAGCCGGTAAAGAACAGCACGAGATTGTCTTCGAGGTTGTAGCGCGTCTCCTCCGTAATCTTCGCCGGCCATGCTTCGACGGAACCGTCCTTGTTGAAATTGAAACAGGTGATGCCACCAAGCGCCGCAATGTATTGGTCCTGCTTGCCCACCGGTTCCTTGAGCCGGTTGATTTCGATGTCGCACGCCTGCGCCGCGATGTCGCCGTTCGGAATCAAGTTCCGTTTGTAGCTGTGCAGCGCCTTGAGCAGCGCCGTGGTGAAACTTCCCGAGCTGCCGAGGCCCGTGCCCGCCGGAATGTCCGCCATGCTCGTCAGCTCGAAATACGCCGCATCCAGTCCCACGACCTTCAACGCCTCGCGAATGATCGGATGCTCAATGTCATCGACCTTCGAGACGCGTTCGAGCTTCGAATACTTGATGATGAGCTCGGGAATGAACGTCTCGTGCAGCGTGATGTAGACGTATTTGTCGATGGCTGCGGTGATGAGGAAGCCGCCGAAGCGTTCGTAGTAGGACGGCAAATCCGTGCCGCCGCCACCCAGGCTGATGCGCAAAGGAGATCGGGCGATGATCATGCGCGGCGATTTAAGCCGGAACGCCGGAACGCAGGGAAGGGAAAAGGTTCGGTGGAGCGCCGAACTCCGATTCGGCGAGTATCCAAGTCAGCCCAAAAACCGCGCATCCACCGCTACTGCACCAACACCACGCGATAGAAGCTATTGCGACGATTGTTAACCCCGTTTACGTCCTGCTCATGGGTCACCGAAGCCGTCGTGCCTGTCGCCACCACATCCGCACCCACCGGCGCCCACGGCATCCGGATATCCTCCTTCGTCTCCACGCGATAAGTCCGCCCTCGAATCGACTGCCACAAAATCACCGTGGTTCGCGCCGCTGCATTTCCCTCCGCAACACCCGTGGTCAGCCGCAGCACGCGAAGAATGGACGACTCGTTTGCCGGACTGGTGCCGGCGCGAAACTCATCGCGGTCAATCGCGCCGTCGTTGTCGAAGTCGCCCGAACCATCGCGGGTCAGCGTGTTGAAATAGGCAACCTCCCAGTCGTCCTCCATCCCGTCGCCGTCGTTATCCGGTCCGCCGAGAGTCACCACGAACACATCGCGCGTGTCGTTGTAATCCCCCGCGACCAAATCGCTCGCGAAACTTTGGAACGCCACCGTACGACCATCCGCTGACAAGATCGGGTTCGACGACACACGATTACCAGTGCCCGTCCCGGCTAGATTGCGACTCAAGCAATGCGTCACCGCAGTCCATCGATCCCGCACAAAGATGTCCGTCGCGCGGTTGTTGTCTCCCGGCACCAAGTCACTGGCGCGACTCGCGAACACCACGAATCGGGAATCCTGACTTAACGACGGCGAGAACGAGGACCCATTTGCGTTGGTGCCAGAGAGCGACACACTGACCAGCTCGACTGAGCCGCTGCTGAGATCTTTGAGGAGGATGTTTGTCCCGCCGCCGAGAGCGGGGCGCGATTCGTAGGCGATATAACGCCCATCAAGATTCAATGACGCGTTCGCACAGTTGGAGCAGACGAGCAGATTCTCCGGACGGGCGTAGTTGGTGAATGCCACTCCCTCGGCCTTGCCGACAGTCGCCTTCCACTCGCCACGCAGGTCGTGTCGGTAAATGAGATTTGTCCCGCTTTCAAAGGCGACATATTGAGCATCGGCGCTGAATCGAGGATTTGCCCCACCACCCGGCAATGGGACTTCGGCCCCAGCAATCAACGGATCGGCAGAGCGACTGACCGCGTAACTGATGAGGCGCGTCGGAGAGTAATCGAGGATTTCCACCCGACCCAAACAACCGAGAGCCAGGCGGTTCGTGACAACGAACGAACGTGCATAGAGCTGGTATCTCGACGGCGCCGGAATGCGATTCGCCAAAAGGTCAGTCGCGAGACTCTCGAACAGGAGCCAATTGGAGTCGGGACTGAAGGCTGGATTGACCGAAGAACCGTTGGCAGCCGTGCTCCCAAGCGAGGAGGAGCTGGCGAAACGCGGGGGAAACACTGAGGGGTCCAGCGGGCAATCGATGATGGACCCGAAGACGGACACAATTCTCGGCCCAAAGAGATACACGTCGTCCTGGTTGTTCGCGTCGGTGTAGTAGGAGTCAAAGGACCGAAACGAATGGAACGCCACGAAGCGCCCATCAGGACTAATCACCGGTCGCGAGAATGGTCCGCCACTGGCAACTACCTGGTTCGATGGATACGATAAATCGCGCCTGTAAATCATGCTGTTGGTGCCAAAGCCCCCCAGCGTAGCCGACTCCGCCGCAAACGCGATTTGGCGTCCATCGGCGCTCAGGACCGGCGCAGCCGCAGCATTTGTTCCGGGGAAACTGGTTTGCGGAACATTGCCAAAGCGATCCGACGAGCGACTCACATCGAAGTTCGTGCCCGCGGCCAAATCGCGGACGATGAGATCGCGCCAGCGATTCGTGTCATCAGGAACCAGCGTATTGTCGAGTGAAAGGATGGCCAGACGCTGGCCGTTGGCGCTGATGGCGCCGGGGGTTAGATCAAGTCGGGACAACGCCAGCCCGCTGGCAGCAGGCAAACCAGAGTCTCGCTGCGAAACCAGCTGCGTTTCGCCCGTATCCACGTTGCGCACGAACACATCCCACGCTCGATTCAGGTCGTCAGAAACGATGTTGTCCTCCGGGCTGTCCCAGGCGATGAGTAATCCGTCGGGAGAAGCGGTCGGCGCAACGGAACTGAGGTCGGCTCCGGCTTGTCCGGTGGAATTGCTGGTTATCAACCCCGAGTGACCATCGTCGACCCGCAAGCTGTACAGTTGCGTGACGCGATTAGTGACGTCAGCGATCAGGTTGATGGCGTCCGCAAGGAAGGAAATCCGCGAGCCATCCGAACTCAAGCTCAGCCACGGCATCCGAGTCCATGTCGTCGCGGATACCGGTCCGGCATTGGTCAGCACGATCGTCATTCGCGGCCCGACATTCGTGGAGAATGAAGAGCCCGCGTTGCCCGTCCCCGGGCTTGCGGGAATCTCGACAACGTTTGTTTCGAGAACATCGAAATCCACCAGTCCAATTCCAAAGCTGGGCACAATGTTCGAAGACATGTTCAAAGCGAGTTGGCGTCCATCCGGAGACAAGGCGAGAGGTGTGGAACCGCTGGAGACCGCGGGACGGGGATTATCAAAGAAGCGATAATGATTCACCCGCACTCCTTCCGACAGGCTGTTGGTAAAGGAAAGAACCAGGGAGTATCTGGGCTGTTGCCGATCAAATCGTGCCACCAGCCCGAGAGTCTTGAAGGCAACGTAACGGCCGTCGTGACTGATGACTGGCTCGGAAGCGTCGTAGCCCCCGGAAACCGTGCGTCCAGAGCGCGCCCAGTCGCTCTCGGCCGCCCCAGCCCAATCGGTAGTCCCCGTCGAGACATCCTGGACGTAGATCTCGCCCCGAGTTCCAGAGCCGCGAGACTCACCGGCTGAATATCCTTGGCCCGGCTGGCAAAGGCGATCTTGAGTCCGTCCGCCGAAATGGAAGGTGAGTAGGACGGCCCGTTCGGGCTTGAGGTATTGGAAGAGTTCAGCGTGACCAATTCCGTCCCGCCCGTTGTCAGGTCGTGGATGAAGATGTCGTTTGTGCCGTTGAAATCATTCGTCACAAGGTTCGAGGCGAGGCTCTCGAAAATGACGCGTCGGCCATCTTCGGAGATGAGCGGGTTGGACGAGTGCCCATTCGCGCCGGACGTGATGAGACGTGTGACACCGCTCACCAGATCGCGAACGTAAATGTCGCGCCAGCGGTTTGTGTCGCCGGGAGCGAGATTGCTCGCAAGCGTTTCGAAGGCGACGACCTGCGCGTTCGACGAGAGCGTGTAGAGCCCGATGTTGTCATTCGCGCCGCCAAAGCCATTCGTGCTGACGCTCACCAGCACCGTGTTGCTGGAAACAAGATCGCGCACGAAGAGATCGAGGTGTGGGCCAAGGTCGTCGTTGGTGACGAGGTTGTTGGCGTGGCTGACGAAGGCGACATGCTTGCCATTCGCGCTGAAAACAGGCGCGTAGGAGTTACCACCTCCGGTGGACGCAGTACGGTAGGGAGCGGAGCCAACTAGTGTCGCAGCCACCCCCGGCAATGCTTTCATTACAGAGAAAAGGAGCAGGACACCAACGAGTCGATTTGAACGAGAGATCGTCATGGTTACCGTGGTTTGAGAAGGTGAAGAACTCCGCGATCATCCAACGGATCGCCAGCGACTGCAGTTCGAAGCTCTTCGTTGGAGTACTGGTTCACCCTTCCATCGAAGCGCGCGAGATTCCCTGCCCCGTTGTGCAGATTGGTGTCCCAGCCAGGAAGATTGGGAAGCAGAGCGAAAGACGCCTGAGGAAAGCGACTGCAGCCTCCAGAGCCTCCCAACGTAACGAAGTTCCGATCTCCCGCGAACATCACCCACAGGCCACCGGCGGACGCGTGAGACAGGTAGTAGCTGGTGGCATTATTCCGGTAATTTGCGGCGAGGTATCCGCCGTCTGGCCGAAATGAGAAATCAGCTGCGGGCCGTCCCGTATCGCTGGGGCAAAACAAAACTCGCGCAGAGTTCAACTCGTTGGAGATCCATGAGAAGTGCAGCCACGCATTGACTCCGAGAGGGTGCAATTTGGTCCCGCCCTGTTCTGGCGCAATCTCCCAGGGTGGCAGGTCCCCATGATCATTGCCCCACAGTTGAAAGCCGTTGCCGATCTGACGCAGATTGTTCGCACACGTAATGCGCGAGGAACGGCTTCGGTCAGCAGATGGCGCAGGAAGCACGATCGCCAGCAGGAGCGACAGGGCGGCGAGAACAGCGAGGATCTCATTTCGGGTGAACGCGGAATCCAAATTGTGATCCGAAACGCAGTCGGCGCAAGAGCGGCGAGTTCGAGTATTCATCGAGGGGTAATAATATGCCGTGTGGCATTGTCGGTTTGAGGGAGGTCCAACGCACGACGGAGTCCTCCACTGTCCAGCTGCTGCACTTTTCCATCGTAACTTAAGACATTCCCCGCTGCACCGTGAAGGCCGGTGGTCCATTCGGCAATTCCAGCCCTCGGGGGAGTAGGGATACTCAAAGCGGAATTGAAACGTGAGCAACCACCGAATTGTTGAAGGCCAGCCGTGCTAACATTGCGATCTCCCGCGATGACAGCGTCTGGCGAGTTTAGCAGACTTGAAGCCGTGTACCCTAGGAAGTAGCTCGTCGCCCTATTGGCAAAGTTTGGGTTCAGGTAACCACTGCCAGGGCTGCCCGAAAAAGCGAGTGCAGGCTCCCCTGAGTCGCTTGGGCAGAAATAAATCCTTGGGGAAAAAACCTCGTTTGATATCCAAGCGAAGTGAAACCATACATTGGGAGCAAGCGAATGCTGCATAGTGCCGCCATTGGCAAGTGCGACTTCCTGAGGGAGGGTATCGTTGTGCTCATTTCCCCAAATTTGAAAGCCCACCGATCCTGACGCAGGTTGTTCGCGCAGGCGATGCGGGAGGAGCGCGCCTGGTCGTGAGCAAGTGCTGGTATCACGAGGACCAACGTAAGTGAGAGGCTAGCGATGATTGCTACCACTTCGATGTGACTCAATGCGCGATTGCGTGAAATGCGGACCTTCATAGCGTTACCGAGGCGTAATGAATTCCAACAGGAACGAAACGTTCATCTTGTCGAATCGCGACTGAATTTCTCGATCACCCAATTGCTCAACTCCTCCGTCATTCCTCAGAAGATTACCCGCCGAGGAGTGGAGACCTGGCAGCCACTGCAAAGGGTTTGATGGGGTGGGAGACATCCTTAAGCTCCAACGGAAAATGCTGCTTTCGCCGCTACCGTAACCACCAACGTTCCTGTCACCGGAAAGATACTGGTCGGCATCAAAACGCATACCACCTTGATGTGCGAGCAGGTAGCTTGTCGCCATTCCCTTAAAATTTGGATGGAGATAGCCTGATCGATGGCTCAACGAGAAATCCTCTGCCGGCGTACCCGAGTCGCTTGGACAAAGAAGAATTCGGGGAGAAACCAACTCGTTGGAAATCCATGCAAAATGGTACCAGACATTCGGAGTGAGCACATGATTTCGAGTGCCACCACTTTCGGGATAAACATAGAACGGCGGCTGTTCACCATGGTCGTTACCCCAGAGCTGGAACGAGCTTCCTACCTGACGGAGATTATTGGCACACATGATTCGCAATGATCGGGCTCGGTCATGCGCCGGTGCCGGAAAAACGACCGCCATAAGCAATCCAATGACACCTGCGAGGATAAGAGCATCCGTGCGAGTGAAAGCAGCGTTGCGTTGGTTAAGAGTCATCGGAGGCCCAATCTTACTTTCCATGGTTAATCCTATTTCCGGATCCGGAAGAATCGTTGCGGGACCATTGGTGACGCTCCATGAATACGGATTAGACATTTGCGGCACTTCAATCCACGGACCCGCAGGATAACTGAGCGGGCCAAAATCCAGATTAGTGCTGGTTTCCAACGCGTAGCCGTGTCCGAACCACGAAAGAGTGATACGGTCGGAACCGGCAGCAATCATCTGCAGGTCAGGCTGCGGTTCAGAAGGAATGTCTGGCCCGAGGGACTTGGCACCGCTCATGTCGAAGACGAAGTAGGAATTCGGCTGATCGTTCGCAGACTGGACCACCGCCGCCGCAATCCAATTCTTTCCCGGAACCAAATTCGTGACACTCAGAGAGATGTTGGTAACGCACACTGTCTGCTGATTAGCAGTCACCGCTCGCGAGTTGGCGGTAACTGGGGTCCCGGCCAAACCCGCCACGTTGTAGCGATGGACCTCCAATCCGTTCAGATACAGCACCAACCCATCATCCGCTCCGTAACGCAATCGCAGAGTTCCGTTCGTCGACCAGTGCGCCGGCCATTCGAAGGACGTGCGAAAAATCGTCGGCTCCGGCTGGAAGCTCATCGCGACCTGCGGCGGGGCGACGTAGGAGCAAGGGAACTGCGAGCTTGGTCCACCTTGGAATCCACCCTGGCCCTGGCCCCACCACAACCCAAGAATGTAGTTCGGGTCATACCAGCGCTCCTCATAAATGCCTGGATCGAAAACCGCAATGTCGTGGAAATCCCAAGTCGTCGCACCGGAGATGAGGTTGGTGACGTAGATCCATCCGATCGAAACCCGAGTGTTTGGAGCAATAAGGTTGGCCTTCGAATCAGCGACGTTGTTGATGGTCAAAATATAGTCACCGTAGGGAATCCAATCTGGATCGCTTTCGTCGAGTTGAAGCAAGGCTCCCAAGGCCACGCTGTACAGAATGTTGGTGACGTTGATCGTATTTCCCGAGTTGAGTTGGGTTACGAGATAATTGCTGGTATTCCGGGCAGTGGTGCTGTTTACCGCCTCCGAGAAGCGGACATTTACACCCCGGACACCAAACCCATTGTCCGCGATGGCCTCCAATACCTTCGGTCCGGCAAGATCCTGAAACACTGACAACGTGGCGACGCTGCTAGTCAATACGGTCAGACTGTTGGAGCAGACGACGCGATAATTGCCGGCGTTCGCAGGCTGGGCATTTGCGATTGATATATTGTTGCTGGTCGAAGGCAGATTGATGCCATCCCTCTGCCAGCGGTAAGTCACAGGCCCACCGGAAACTCCCACGGTCAACGTCACGGGCTCGCCCACCTTCACGTTCTGGCTCTGGGGCTGGTTGGTTATGGTCAACGGCATTGCAGTGACAGCCGCAAGATGCATTGCAAACGCCACGTCTCCGCTCAGTGGGCTATTCTGATGCACTTCGACCGCCAGCTGATTTAATCCCAACCGAAGCTCGCCCCGAAGAGTGAGCACCTCGGGCGTTCCCTCGGCCGCCGGACCACCTGCCGCAATCGTCGCGGCATTAAACAAGCCATTGGTTGGCAGCCGAAGCGCCCCTGCCAGCTGCCCATTCAGCCAGATGGCGCATCCGTCATCCACGAGGTTCGTGGCGAAGAGTTGGGTCGCGTTTGTCTCTCCGCTGAACAAAAAACTCGTGCGGAAATAGTAGGTCGTCGTGACCTGCGAGAGTGGAGCTGGAAACTGGGTTCCAAATCCAGATGGCACCTGCGTCAAATACCGACCTATACCGGCCGAATCTTCCAATCCCAACACACCTGGCCCTGACGGCCACGCCGAGTCATCGAAATCATTCGTTCGCCACGCAGTGCCGAAGTCCGCGCCAGACTGGTCATATCTCCACACATTGGTAAACGAAACGAGGGTGGTAAACTGTTGAGCCCTCAACGACGAAGCCGCGAAAGCGATTCCCATCATGAGGAACGCCAGAGTCCGCCACGATCGAAGCGGAGCAACGAATCGTCTCCTTGCATTCATAGAGTTACTGCCTGATTTGGAAAGCATACATCCTACCCACGAACGCCCCGAAGATTCAATTCGCAAGTCGCATCAATTCGGTCGAGCCGAGGTTCGCGGAACCATTCATCTATTTCTTCAGCCGGAAGATCCGCGACGGCGATGGCGGGCGGTTGGTGTATGGATTCGACATGCCGGGCGCTTGAATCCACGGGCCGGCTGGATAACTCGCCGCGTTGTCGGTCAGGTTCGTGACGTATTCGAGGGCGAAGCCGTTGCCTTCCCACGAAATGCGGGCAGCGTTGTTCGGAAGAGATTCGACGCGCAGCGTTGGCGGCGCTCCACTTGACGGCGGCAGCTTAGCCATGGGCACTTGCACCGTTGCGACCAGAGAAAAGGCCACGTCAAAAACGTTCGCGGTCTGCGGCTGCATGACAGCGGCGGCGAGACAGTTCAATCCCGGCTTAAGCGATGTGACAGGGACACGCGCCTCGGTGAAACAAAGCCCTGAGTCCGAAACTGCAAACGCATGGTTCGTCACGGCAACTGTTGACGCATTTCCAAAAACATTGGTGCGCCAGACCTCAACTCCATTGAGATAAAGAACCATTCCGTCGTCCACCGATCCGCTCACCAAAAGGCGCCCTCAGAACCAAGGTCCGCAGGCCAAACAAAGTGGTCCGGAACAGCGTTGGTGAAAGCTGATAGTCGATAGGCGTCTCGCAGTCCGAACCGCACGGAGGCGCAGGTAAAGCTCCTCCGCAAAAAGGCCCGACGCCGGTGAACCAAAACTGAGGATCTTCAACATATTCCGCGCGGAACCAATTCTGTTGATAGATGGAAGTATCCGCCGAATACCGGGCATGCCAACTCCAAGTGGTGGACGGCGAAATCACATTCGTGTTCCAGTAACGTGCAACAGGAACTTCGGTGTTGGGTACCACGAGGTTGCCTCTGATATCCTTCAAGTTGTTTACGCGAACCACGTAATCCACATCAGAAAGCCAGTTTGGGTCAGCATCCCGAATCCGAAGTAACACTCCAATAGCCGTGGAGTACAGAATGTTCGTAACGACAACCTCAGCACCTGTATCGACCCGATATACCGCAAAGTTGTTTGTTGTTGCGAACCGTCGATGTGTTCAGCACATCAGTTGTCATCATCAGAATCGAGTTAGCCCCAAAGTCGGTATCGCGACTCGCAGAAAGAAACGTTGGCCCCACGATGTCTGGCACTACCGTAAGTCTCGCGACTGCACTCGTAATTGAATTAATGGGGCCTGAACAGATTACGCGGTAGTCTCCCGCCATACTGGATTGCGCCAAGGAAAAGGTCAGATTACTCGATATCCCTGATATGTTCACACCGTCTTTCTGCCAGCGATAACTAACCGGCCCCCCAGAAACGATAACGCGAAACGCCACGGAATCTCCCTCAAGAGCAGTCTGGGATTTCGGTTGTTCGACAATCGCGAGCGGGACGTTTTGCTGTCCCACCAGTTTCATACCAAACATGACGTCCGCGCTGATGGCTGAAGACTGGTGAACCTCCACAGCCAATTGATTGACTCCTTCAACAAGGAAATTTGTGAGGCTAACCGCATCAAGCTGTCCCTCCAGCGCAGGGCCATTGAAGAACGTGGCAGCTGTAAACAACGGGGGCATTCTCACACCTCCGGCAAGTCGGCCGTTAATCCAAATAGCACAACCGTCATCAACCACATTTGATGCCACGAGGAAAAACGATTCAGGAGGTCCGCTAAATGTGAACTGCGTCCGGAAATAATAAGTGGTGACCGTCTGGGAAAGTGGCGGAAGGAAGCCTGTCCGCCATCCATAAGGCTGGTAATTGAAAGAGTTGACATCCTCCCATCCGAGCAAGCCCGGCCCCGACGGCCACACGGAATCATCAAAATCATTCGTTCGCCACTCGGTGCCAAGCTCCAACCCGGAGAGATCGTATTTCCAGACATGGTTGAATTCGATCAGCGTTGTGATTTCCTGCGCCTTCACCTGCGGCGTGCCCAGCAGGGCAAGGGCGATGACGACTATAAGCGCCCTGCCCCAGACGCAGCAGCGTTTCCCCAGTGTTCTCCTTGTTCGCATAATGTTAAGACCTGACTTGGCTTATTTCGGAGAGTTTATCCCATGACATTACGCCTTTTTCAACTCAGGAATCCGGTCTTCCTCGGTTTGGCCCGCAACCACCCGGCGCCTTCGTAGGAGCACCTCGTTGCCACCGGGGCTCGCCGTTCCGAGTGTCATTGAATTTCCTTCCGCTTGGCTCAGTCAGTGTGGAACTCTACGAACTCATGAAAGCACGCATTCTCTCCACATTCGCGAAATCTCTTGCCCTGCTCATGACGCTGGGCGCCTTCACCACCGCCCACGCGGCAGACCAACCCAAGAAAATCCTCCTCGTCACGGTCACGAAGGGTTTCCGTCACAGCTCCATTCCCACGGCCACCAAGGTCATCACCGAGCTCGGCGAAAAATCCAAGGCGTTCACCGTGGACCTCGCGGCGACGGACGCTGACCTGATGGCCAAATCGACGCCCGAGAAGTTGAAGACTTACGACGGGTTCATCTTTGCGAACACAACCCTGGACCTCCCGCTCGCCGACAAGCAGGCGTTCCTCGACGCCATCAAGGGCGGCAAAGGCTTCGCCGGCATGCACTCGGCCAGTGACACGTTCCACGGCAAGAACGGCAAAGTGGATCCCTACATCGAAATGCTCGGCGGCGAGTTCAAGACGCACGGCGCGCAGGTCGGCGTGGAGTGTCTCGTGCAGGATCCCAAACATCCGTCCGTGAAACATTTCGGGGAATCCTACTGCATCGAGAAGGAGGAGATTTATCTCTTCATCAACTATGACCGTGCCAAGGTCCGCGACCTCCTGTCCCTCGACAAACACCCGAACAAGAAGAAGGAGCTCGGCCACTTCCCGATCGCGTGGTGCAAGGAATACGGCACCGGCAAGGTCTTCTACACCTCGCTCGGCCATCGTGAAGACGTGTGGGAAAACAAAGCCTTCCAGGAACACATTCTCGGCGGCATCAAGTGGTCGCTCGGCCTCGTCCCGGGCGATGCCATTCCGCTGGTGAAGTAATTCGCAACACCGGACTCATCCCGTTATGAAACGCACTCTCTCCCTCCTCACCGCGCTGGCGCTGAGCGCCACGTTCGCCTTTGCCGCCGATGAAGCTGGCTTCGTCCCGCTCTTCAATGGCAAGGACACGACGGGCTGGCATCTGCGCCGCAAGGACGGCCACAACAGCTGGTCCATCGACGGCGGCGTGTTGAAGAACACCGTCAACAAAGGCGAGCACGGCACCGATCTCGTCACGGACAAGAAGTTCTGGAACTTCACCGTGCGCTACGAGTTTCAGGTGCCGGACAATTCGAACAGCGGCTTCTATCTGCGCGGGCGGCACGAGATTCAGATTCTCGGCGACTTCAAGGGCGGCAAAACCTCCAAAGGCGGCAACGGCGCGATCTACAATCACACCGCGCCCAGCGAGTTCGCCTCCAAGCCCGGTGGCGAATGGCAGACGGCGGAGGCGACGATCATCGGCAACAAGATCACGGTCATCCTGAATGGCAAAAAGATTCACGACAACGTGGAGTGCAACAAGGCGACTGGTTCCGAGATCGACGCCAAGGTGACCGAGCCCGGTCCGATCTTCCTGCAAGGCGACCACGGCACGGTCTGGTTCCGCAACATGCGCATCAAGGAACTGCCGAAAGACTAATTCCTCCCGCACATCATTCGTTTCCCAAGGCAGGCTTCGCGGCCTGCCTTTTTGTTTTGGCCGATAAGGGCGGCCATGACGAAACCGGGGCGGGGGCATCAATTCATTTCATCCTCCACCCAGCTAATGGCGAACGAGTTTCGTCCGATTGATTGGGGGCGACTCATCCGGCGCACACGCGTTCCGGTCAAGTCCCCTCAATTGAACCATGTCTCAGACGAGCCAGCCCGATGACCGGTCGGCCCCGGCGGCATCTTCCTCGGCGACCAAGCCGTGGCGGGCCGGGCTGTTGACCGGCATCATGACGCTTGTCACCGCGCTCGTCAGCGGCAGCATCCTTTACCAGCTTTCTCTCGAAGCGTTGCAGTCTGAACTCCGCGAGAACCTCATCCGCACGGCCAAGACCGCCGCGGTGGTCATCGACGCAAAAAGCCACCGGCAGTTCCAGAGGCAAGGACAGGAAACCAGCGCGGCGTACCAGAAAGCGATTCAACCGCTCGAGCAAATCCGCCTCGCGGCCGGAGACATCAAGTTCATCTACACCTGCGTGATGATTTCGAATCGGGTCCACTTCGTCCTCGATCCCACGCCCGCAGGCGACGCCGATCGCGACGGCACGGACGACAAATCGCATATCATGCAGGTGTACGACGATCCCAGCCCGGAGCTCGTCAAGGCCTTGACGGACGCCAAACCCGGAGCAGACGCCCAGACCTACACCGACGCCTGGGGAACGTTTATCAGCGGTTACTCGCCGTTCTTCGATGCAAAAGGAAAGCCGGCTGGCGTGGTCGGAGTGGACCTCGACGCTGCCAGCTACGTACGGCGGCTGGCATCCATGCGCACCGCGGCCTGGACAGGAACCGGCGTCGCGCTCGCCTTGTCGCTCATCGCGGGCATTGGCTTCTACCGGCTGCAGGCGCGCATCGAGCAGTTCCGTCGCAAGATCGAGCAGCTCAACACTGAGCTCGAAGCAAAAGTCGCCGAACGCACCGCGCAGCTGGACGCCTCAAACAAGCAACTCGCGGAGGAAGTCATCGAACGACGCCGTTCGGAAACAGAGGCGAAGCAGGCACGGCGCGCCGCCGAGACCGCCAACCGGACGAAGAGCGAATTCCTCGCGACCATGACCCATGAACTGCGCACGCCCATGAACGGCGTCGTAGGCATGGCCAACGTGCTTCTCTCCACGGCGTTGGACGACGATCAAGCCGAGTGCGTGCAGATCATCCGCAGCTCAGGCGAATCTCTCCTCGGACTCGTGGACAACATCCTCGATTTCTCGATGCTGGAAGGCGAGGAGCTCGGCATGGAAGTCGTCCCCTACGATCCGCGCGAAGTCGTCCAGAAAGTCGTGGATGTGCTCTCCAGTCGCGCGCAGGACAAGAACCTCGCCATCCAGATGCGCGTCGCCGCCGACCTTCCCGGTCAACTCGTCAGCGACGCCGGACGCGTGCGGCAGGTGTTGATGAACCTCGTCGACAACGCGATCAAGTTCACGGAAACAGGTTCCGTGGCCGTTGAATTACGCGTCACCGATCACGCCTGCGACGTGGAGCTCGGGGAGAACTGCCCTGCCAGCATCGCACTGGAATACGTCTGCTTCAGCGTGTCCGATACGGGCATCGGCATTCCCGCGGAAAAGAAGGCGTCACTCTTTCAGGAATTTTCCCAGGGGGACTCCTCTGCGTCGCGTAAACACGGCGGTATCGGCCTCGGGCTTGCGCTATGCAAGCGGCTGGTGAATCTGATGGGCGGAGAGATCGGATGCTCGAGCGAGCCAGGCAAAGGTTCGACCTTCTGGTTCACGCTCCCGGTCGGCGCGTGCGCTGTCCCGCTTCACCTGCGCAGTCCGAAACCACTGCCTACAGATCCGAAGTCCGCCGCGGCGTAACCGAACCGGCTTATTGCAATTTCTTCTTTGCCTCGTCCGGCAATGAAACCGTCGCTGCTCCGACATCTTTGATTTCCACCATCGCCGTCCGGCTTACCTCCACCTCGGTCTTGTCCTCTCCCGTCGTAATTTTTCCCTTCACCACAAACTCGTACTTCGCCAGCGAACCATCCTTCAGCCAGAACTTCACCGCGCCCTGCGCAGAAGGCGCCGCCGCTGCGCGACGACCGAACAACGCGAACATCTCCTTCGCCCAAGCGCCATCCAGTTCACTTGCATAAGCGCCGTCCGCTTCCTTTTTCAGACCGGTCGCCTTGCCCGCCAACATGGTCGCTTCGTCGGTCGGCCGCTTGATCAAACGCAGGCGCTGAACGGTGCGGTTGTTCTCGCCGATCTCCGCCGTCGAGAGCCATTCGCCCGTGTAGTTGACGATCATCTTCTCGCCCTTGATCCCGATCTCGACGGTAATGTCGCCCATCTCACCACTCACCACCGCGTAGCCATCCTTGTCGGCCTTGCCCTTCAACGGCACCTGCCCGCGGCCCGCCGATTCACTCCCCGTCACCTTCGGCGTGAAGGACCAGCTGTAGCCGGATTGCTGTTCGAGCTTCTTGATCGCCGCCGAGACTTCCGATTTCGGATCCGCCGCCGCAGTGCAAGCAACGAGAAGAGTCGCTGAAAGTACAAACGTTGAGAGCAATGATTTCATGGGATGAGTTGTAATCTGGGATTGTCTACTTGGCGGCGCCCGCCGGCAACGGCACCTGACCGGAACGGCTGAGATAATAAATAAGGTCGCGCACTTCCTGATCGGTCAACGCCGCGAGCAACCCTTCCGGCATCATCGACAGCTCGGTCTGATGCTGGCTCGCAATCTCATCGCGCGGGATCGTGACCAGCTCATTCGGCGTCTGGAGCATGATCGATTTATCGCCCATAATCTTCACCACGCCCGTGAGGCTGCGACCATCCTTCGTTTCAATCTCGCTCGTGCGATACTCGTTCGGGATGACCGCGTTCGGATCGACGATCGTTTCGAGCAGGTAAGCCAAGTCCGTCCGGTTCGCGCCAGTGATGTCAGGCCCAACTTTTCCGCCCGTGTCGAACAGCGTGTGGCACTGCGCGCAAACCTTGTTGTAAACGACTCGCCCGGCCGACGCGTTGCCAGGTTGCGAACCGCCCGCGCCATAGATGCGGCGATACTTCTCGATCTCCGCCTTCTTGTCCGCGCTGCTCTCGCGGAACGTGCCGAACAACGTCGTGAGCTGCTGCTTCACACCGTCATCCTTCAGCCCGCGCAATTGCCGCATCACATCCGCTGTGAGATCTGCCTTCGCCACCTTGTTGGCCTCCACCGCGCTCAAGAGCGGCTTCGCAAAAGCCGGGCGCGAAACCAGCGTGCTTAAAGCGTCTCGCTTCTGCGCCGCATCAAGCTGCGAATACACCGCAAGGATCGATTCCGGCGTTTTCGCGTCATTGTATCCACACAGCGCGCGCAAGGCCGGTCCGCGCAGCACCGTCTCACCCAGCAACACCTGCAACATCGGCGGCAGCTCCGCGTCCTTCACGCCGACGAGCGAATCCAGCGCCGCGCGGCGCGCGACCACGGCGGCGGTCGTATCCTTCAATATCTGCCGCAACGCCGTCAGCGCCTTCTGGCTGCCGAACGTCAGCGAAAGCGACTGCGCCAGTGCACGCACGTCCGCATTCGCGCTCGCGGTGAGTTTCGTCTCCACCGCGTCCCAGCCCTTCGGCATCGGCACACTGCGCTGACCCTTCAACGCCGCACTCAAGCCCGCCAGCATGTCGAGCTGCTTCACCGGCTCGCTCACGTCGGCGAGCTTCGCCGCGATCATGTCGCGCGCCTCAGGCGTTCCGATGGATGCCACGCGCCGCGTGGTGAAGTTCAGGATGCGCGGGATCTTCGTGTCGAGCGCGGTGGCCAGCGATTCCGCCGGATGGTCCGCCACGAGCGGTTCCATCGCGAACCAATACATCAGCGGCAAGTTGTGATCGTTTGCATCTTCCTCGTGAGCGAGCAGGCGTTTAACGAGCGTCGCTCGCAATTGTTCATTCGTGGTGCGTTGCGCCGCGGACGCGATGAACAACCGCACCAGCTTGGACGGATCGCTCGACGCCATAGTCGAGAGATTCGGGTCAGGCTTCAGGCCTTGCTCACGGATCTCGCGAATCAACCGCTCCACCGTCTCGGCGCTCTCGAACGCGAGCTGAATCGTCCAGGCGCGGACCCACTCGTCACCGCTCTTGACGTTCTCCACCACCGTGCGCGCATCGAGTCCCGCCGTGGTGTGCAGCGACCACATCGCGCGGAGCTTCGCCGCGGTGTCTGCGCCTGAAACCAATCCCTTCTTGAGCGCCTCCGTGTTCGCCGCCACCGCACCCTTCTCGGCCGCGCGTTCCTGCAAAACGCGGCGCGCGTGACGGCTCATAAATTCATTCTTCGACGGCACGAGCTTCACGAGCTCTTCATCGCTCATCTTCGCGACGTCCGCGCGCGTGGTCTTCTGATTGTTGTAAACGATCTTGTAGATGCGGCCGTTGCTGCGGTCGTGACCGTCCTCGCGGTTATGATGGCACTGGTTCTTGTCGTACCAATCGATGATGAACACGCTGCCGTCCTGATCGTAGAGCTGATTCAACGTCTGCGACCAGGTGTCGTTGAAATTGAGGAAATCCTTCCCGTGCTTGCCGACGTAGCCCGAACCGTCGCGCACCGGAATGTCCACATTGAGCCGCTGCCCGTGAATATTTCCTAAGAACAGTTTATTCCGGTACTCCGCCGGCCAGCTTTCGCCGAGGTAACACATCACACCGGCGTGCGCGTGACCACCGCCTGCGGAATCACTGCGCGCGTTGCCGGCATGCGGTCCGCCCGCGCCGGCCCAGTGAACGTGGTCGCCATGCTGTTTGATGTCCTCGTAAATGTGCGGATGCACCGGCTTGCCGCCGCTCTTGCGATAGCGCTTCGTTTCTTCCGCGCCGACGGTGAAATGTTCACCGCCCTGCCGCTCAATGCGCGCGCCTTGAATCATGTGCCAGAAGTGGGGAATGACGCACATCTCCGCGAAGAGCTGGCCATGCTCGTCGAAATCGATGCCCCACGGATTGCTCCCGCCTTCTGTGAACACCTCGAAGACATGCCGCGTCGGGTGATAACGCCACACGCCAGCGTCCATCCACTGCCGTTCCACGGCGGGAGTCCCGGGCTTGCCGGGATTGCTCGGGCAGAAGACACCGTGGCAGCCGTAGAGCCAGCCGTCCGGTCCCCACGTGAAGGTGTTCAACGTCTCGTGCGTGTCCGCGGAATAATTCCAGCCATCGAGCAGAATCTTCGGATCGCCCGCCGGCTTCGGGTTCTCCCAATCGTTCACCGGCACGAACATCAAGTACGGCGCCGCACCGATCCACACGCCGCCGAAGCCCACTTCGAGACCGCTGATCAAGTTCACGTTTTCCAGGAACACCGTGCGTTTGTCGAACTTGTGATCGCCGTCCGTGTCTTCGAGCACCAGGATGCGATCGCCGCCGCCGAGAATATCCTTCAACTGATCCGCCGTCGGTGTGGTCGTGGCGTTCTCCGTCTTCGGCGGGTGCCCTTTGCGCTTTGGATACGTGATGCCCTCCGCCACCCACACGCGCCCGCGATGATCGAGGCAGAACGCGATCGGCTGGCGCACGTCCGGTTCAGCGGCGAAGACATGCATCGCAAAGCCCGGCGGCAACGTCGCCTTCGCGGCGGCCTCAGTGGCGCTCAAGCCGGCGAAGGCCACTTGATCGGCGGGCGGCGGCGTGGTCGCGGCGTAGACGCCGGTGGAAATGGTGTGCAGGCCGACGACCACCGTCGCCACGAACGCAAACGAATGAATCTTCATGGTGAAATCGAACTCAATTAACCGCTGAACACACTCCGCGGACAACAAAGAAAACACGGCGCCAGACACTCGCGTCATTCCCGGCGCCGCATTCACACCGTTGTCAAAATCCTGAACGCCTCACTTCACCGACGCACTCGCCGGCGTAAACAGCTTCGGCTGCGCCTTCTGCCATTCCTCGCGCGACACCGTCTTCTTCTCGTGCAGGTGAACGAACGTTCCCTTCTTGTTGCCCACCACGATGTCCGGCAGGCCATCGCCATTCATGTCGCTCGCGACCACTTGCACGCCCACGCCCGAATTGTCGTCGATGAGATACGGGATGAAATCCACGCTCTTGTCCGCGCCGCGCACGGTCTTGAACCAATAGAGCACCGCCTTGTCATTGCGGTCGGGGTCGCCCGTGCGGCCGTGGGACCAGAAGCGCTTGCCGGTGACGATGTCTTTCAAGCCGTCGCCGTCCATATCGACCAAATCGATCGCATGCAGCTCCGAGAACTTCACGCCGTATTTGTTCTCCTTCGGCTCCTTGTTCATCACGATATGTTCGCGGAACTTGATCTCCGCGCCCTCGCGATACTGCTCATACCACGCGAGACCAAACCCGTGCGCCGACAAGCCAGTGATGATGTCGTTCAAGCCATCCCCGTTCAGATCGTAGGCATACATCTGCGAACCACCCACGCCCATCGGTTGCTTGTGGAACGTCCACAACGGATCGCCCGCCAGCGACGCCGGCTGTTCCCACCAACCGTCCTTCTCCAGCAAATCCAATCGGCCATCGCCGTTCACATCGCCCACGCCCATGCCATGCGTGAACTTGCCGTATTTATTGTTCGGCGAGATCGCGTGAAACACCCACGGCTTCTCCGGCGCGTTCCAGTCCGGCGACGCATACCCATATTGCCCCATGGTGATGCACACCAACTCCGGCTTTCCATCACCCGTGAGGTCCGTAAACGTCGGCGACTCATTATCCGTTTGCGCGAAAATCTTGTGCCGCTTCCAGTGACCATCCTTCCCCTGCGGATTCTCGAACCACGACGTGTCTTGCCCCGGGAAACCGATGATCAAAATGTCATTCCACCCGTCCTTGTTAAAGTCCAGCACCCACGCGAAAAAGTTGTCCGAATATTTGTTATCCTTGCCCAATGTCCCCTCGAAGCCCGGCACCTTCACCGACGTCATCGGGCCCAGCTTCAGCGTGAAGGTCGTCTTCGGCTCGTAAATTTCATGGCGCTTCTTGAAATCCGGCCCCTCCCACCACCACGGGCCGGACACCAGATCGTTCACGCCGTCCTTGTTCAAATCCCCGAAGTTCGCCCCCTCGCACCAGAACTGGTCGCTCAACTGGATGCGCTTGAAGGTGTGCAAATCCTCCGCCTGCGCGACGCTGACCACGCCGAACCCGGCGACCAATACGAGAGACGAAACGACCGAAGTGGAGATCTTCATAAATGTGTTCATTTGCTGACGCACGAGGACGACACATCATTCAGGCTCCACTTCTTTACAGAAGTTCAAAAGCGCGCATCACGGCGCCAGCCCCCGGCCCCTGTAGCAGCGGACGTCAGTCCGCTCCATCTGAACTCGAAAGATAAAATGAGCCGACTCACGTCGGCTGCTACAAGTCAGGGCTCGACCCCGCGAATTCACCTCTCCGCTCACGATTACATACAAAACAAACAGGCGGCCGATCTTGCGACCAGCCGCCTGCGTGCGAGGAGTAGGTATGCCTGACTAAAAGACAAATGGCGCGTTCGGACGCAGACCAAACTCCGTGCGCGGCCCGGCGCTCGTCGGCTCCTTCGGCGGCCACGCCGCGTCCGCCGCGCGCTGGATGCGCCAGCGCCGCTCGCGGATGCTCAAAATCTGTGCGTCACGCTCCTGCCGCTCCTGCTTGCCGCGCGCCAGCTCCGTCACCTGCGCGGTGTAAGACGCGATGTAATCCCCGCGCTGCGTCGTCACGCTCGTGAGAAACGCACTCGTGATGCCCGGCAACGAATCCTCCGACGCCTTGGCGATGATATTCTGTGAAAACGATTCCAGCATCGCGCGATTCTCGTTGATGCGCTGGCCGATGTAATAATCCGCGAGACGCTCCGGCTGCGCAGGCAGGAACTTCTGCCGGGCTGCCGCCTGGATCGTGCGCAAGCTTCGCAACAACACCCGCTCCGCTGCGCCCTCATTCGCCGTCGCCGTCCGCTTAGCCACCGTGCAATTCGCCGCGTTCCGGCTCTTCGCCGCCGCTGTCGCGATATCCAGCTCGAGCGTGTTCACAAACTCGGACGTGATCTCCCGCGTCGCCAGCACCGTCGCATAAGCAGACTTCTTTGCCGCCGTCACGATCTGGCCTGCGAAACACAGCTCGCGTTCCTGCGCGCGGTTCAGAGTGGACGGCGAGCGCCGCTTTGCCACGGGTGGCTCGACCACGGAGATTTGGGCGTTGGTATAAATGCCGGATTCCGGCGTGAACAACGGAGCGGGACTGGTGGATTCAGACATAGGTAGGAGTTAGTTGAGGTTAAAAACATCGATTGTGAAGAGTTCCAAAACGCCAATGGCGGATCCCATTCCAGCGGCAACCGAACGAGCGCTCCAATTGGCCGTAGCATCCGGCGTGAGCCGGATCACTCCTTTACCGAGCGACAAATGATCCGGCTCACGCCGGATGCTACCAAGACGATTGCAAAATCCCTGGAGCGCGAGGATTCGACCTCCGTTGCCAATCCGTCGCGCTCCGTTGTGTTTGGGCGTCATTCCGTTGACGTGTCGTGCAGCAGCGATGTCATTGCTTCGACCTCCGTGGTCGATGTCCCGGCGCCCGTTCCCGTTTCGAAACGCGTCGTTTCCGCTGGGCGAGACCCTCACCTCGCCCGCCGTCGCGCCGCTCCCGAAACGGCGTGTGCCGTTCTCGATTCCGATTCGTCCGTTGACGTTTCGCTGCGTCACACCCTCGAAATCGGCAGGACTGCGCGAAGGCTTTAGCGGGAAAATTGGGGCGCGGAGATGGAGCTCTGGTCTCCGATCTGGCACGACCACTGAACAAACCTACTCGCATCGACCTCCCCACTGCCGCCTCGCAGCGCGAGGGCATGACGGTAGCCGTGGACTTCAGTCCACGGTTCGAAGCCACCGCACCCCGCGTCGCGGAGCGACGCCTGACCTGAGCAATCTCGTAAACCATCCCTCATCCGTCGCTCCGCGACGGGTTCTTCTCGTGGGCGAAGATCCGTGGACTGAAGTCCACGGCTACCATCAGTTCGCCGCTCCGCGACTCATCACTCCACGCCCCAGTACCAACGTGAAAACGTCTTGGTCCGCCGCGTTGACAAGACCGCGACCTAAAAGAAGACGAGAGCTGTTGAGCAAGCGAGGAAGCTGTGTTGGTCCGGCGGCACGTCACCCTATACGCTGACCGCAGGAGCCGCTGCGGGGAGGCTGTTCACGCCTTGATTTTCCCGGGTGAACATGGGAGGCTGACCGACATGGAGCGTGGGCGGCGGGCCTGCGAGTCCAAGGAACATCGCAAACTCAGCATACCGGCAAACTCGAAGTCACAGTTATTCGGCAAGGACCACTCAATAAGGAACACCATGAAGAAGCTCCTTTTCGCTATCAGCCTAACTCTCACTTTGGTCACCTCAGTTCTGGCCGATGGGACAATCCAAGGATCCCCGGGAGCATTCTTCAGGTTCCAACTGGCATTCGGCGACCAAATGCGACATCCCACCGTCGCAGACGGTTTCACGTTCGGGATCTTCTATGGATCGGTCAGCGCTGGACTGAGCCGATTGACTGTTGCTCCGCAACTAGCCACCGTTTCGCCGACCACAGGTTTAGTAACTGGCTGGCCGTTGCTTATGTCCTTGCCAGGCACCAATCCCGGTGACGAAGTATTTCTACAAGTCCGCGCTTGGAGCGAACTCTACCCCATGGAGTTCCACTCCAATGTGGGACGCGTCACACTCATGCCAGAGGCCGGACCTGGAGCGGTGATATGGACGCTAGGCTCCACACCGGGTCGCATTACTCCGATTCTTTATCCCGTTCCCGAGCCATCTACACTCGCTCTTAGCACAATCACCGGACTAGCGTTGGCTCTCTCTTTTCGTCGCAGAATCAATAACCGCAACTGACCCATGAAAAAACTCCTCCTCACCCTCGGACTCATCGGAATCGCCGTCCTCGCAAACGCACAGGGGACCATTGCTTTCGGCAACAACGTCGCTAGCCGTTTTAGGATTAATGATGGGCTCGGAGGTCGAAACATTACCGCCGCAGACGGATTCACTTTCGGCGTCTTTTTCGGCCCAGCCGGGTCGAGCGAGGGCGCGCTTACTCGAGCACCCGGCACGGCGACCATCGGCGCGACAACCCCGGGCGTGATGATCTTTGCTTCCTCGGTTTTCGCGCTCCCAGGGACTGAGGCCGGGCAAGTCGTGTCCCTCCAGATTCGAGGCATGAACCGCACGGGGCAGGTTCTAATGTTTACTGACGTCCGACAGGTCACTCTCGGGCCGACTGCGGGACCCGGCACGGTCATCTGGCAAGGCCCCAGTGGGACCAATCCGAATCGATTCCACCCATTAGTTCTCATTCCCGAGCCGTCCACCATCGCCCTCGGGGCATTAGCCGGAGTCTGCCTGCTGTTTCGCGCGCGCAAACCGATCAAAGCCGAATAACCCATGAAGAAACTCCTCCTCACCCTCGGACTGATCGGCTGCACGCTCGCGAGCGCGCTGGCGCAGGGAACCATCAACTTTGGCAACACGGTGGCCAGCCGGGTCAGGCTGGGCGCTGGCGGCAGCGTCTCGACCGCAACCGATGGGCTTATTTTCGGCATTTTTTACGGACCAGCAGGATCGTCCGAAAGTGCTTTAACACAGGCACCCGGCACCGCGACCATCGGCGAGAACACTCCGGGGGTAATGACCGGCGCATCCTCCGTCTTCGCACTACCAGGAACCGAAGCCGGGCAAGTCGTGTCACTCCAGGTTCGTGCTATGGATTCCGCTGGTCGAGTCCTTACAAGCACTGACGTCCGGCAAGTCACGCTTGGTCCGACCGCCGGACCCGGGACCATCATCTGGCAAAGCAGCAGCGGGACCAATCCCAATCGGTTTTATCCACTGGTCATTCCCGAGCCATCCTCCATCGCCATTGGCATCCTCGGCGGAATGTCCCTCCTTTTTCACCTGCGCCATCGCCCTCGTAAACCCGACTAACTCATGAAAAAACTCATTCTTCTCACCCTCGGTCTCATCGGCTGCACCCTCGCGAGCGCCGTGGCGCAGGGAACGATTGCCTTTGGAAATTCGACATCGGCGAGAATCGGCATCCGGGCATCCGACGGTCCGACACGTCTTCTTACAGCAGCGGACCAACTCACTATCGGCGCATTTTATGGTCCCGCCGGGTCCGACTACAGCCAATTAGTGATGGCCCCCGGCACCGCCACCATCGGGCCGACATCAGGGCTCATGATGAACGCGCCTTCCGTCTTCGCGTTGCCGGGAACGGAACCTGGGCAAGTCGTTTCACTGCAAATCCGACTGTGGAGTGACCAAGGACTCCGTCTGGAAACCAAAGTCGCACAAGTCACCCTCGGCAACACTATAGGACCGGGAGCCATAATCTGGGATGCGACGTCAGGCGTAAACCCGAGCCGCTTTAGCCCAATATTCATCATCCCAGAGCCGTCCACGCTCACGCTCGGGGCATTGGCGGCAGGTTTCCTTCTGTTCCGCGCGCGCAAGGCGATCAAAACCAACTAGATCATGAAAAAACTCATCATCATCCTCGGACTCATCGGCTGCACCGTCGCAAGCGCGCACGCGCAGGGGACCATAGCCTGGGGCGCCAGCGCTATGACGAGAGTTTATATTGAGGAGCTCAATGGCATGAGGCGTTTCGCCACGCCAGCAGACGGCATCAAGGTCGGTGTGTTTTATGGACCAGCCGGATCGACACAGGATCAATTCGTCATGGCGCCCGGAATCGCCACCATCGGAACTACTCCTGGCGTTCTGGTCGGAGTGGGTTCTGTTTTCGCCTTGCCGGGAACGGAACCCAATCAAACGGTCTCCCTCCAATTGCGGGGATGGAATGACCTCGGTGGTTACGGTGAAACCGGAGTGAAACAAGTGACCCTCGGCCAGACCGCCGGACCGGGTGCCGTCATCTGGCAACCCGTCGGCAGCCCCGAATCACGCATCCTTGTGATAAGGATGGTTCCAGAACCTTCCACAATCACCATCAGTATAAGTATGATTGGCGTTCTGTTTGCATTCCTCCGCTTCCGCAAATCATCAAATCGCTGACCCATGAAAAAACTTCTCCTCACCCTCGGACTCATCGGCTGCACGCTCGCGAGCGCCGTGGCGCAGGGAACGATTGCCTTCGGAAACAGCGTGGGTCGGCGGATTATGGTTTCATATCAAGGCGCGGAACCGCGCCTCGCGACGGCCGCGGATGGACTCACCTTCGGTCTGTTCTACGGTCCAGCCGGCAGCACGGAAGATCAGTTGGTTGTCCCCTTCGTCACCGCGACCATCGGGGACACTCCGGGGGTTCTCGCCGGAGCGCCGTCCGTCCTAGCCCTCCCATCAACTGAACCCGGGCAGGTGGTATCGATTCAGGTTCGAATCGTCACCCCAATGCCGCAGCGGATCATAAACCCTCCAGTCAAACAGGTAACACTCGGACAGACCGCAGGCCCCGGGGCCGTCATCTATAGCGCTCCAGGAGACACTACATATTACATCATTCCGGAACCGGGAACCATTGCTGTGGCTGGGCTGGCCGGCCTGCTCTGCGGAATCGTCCGTTGGCGGCGGCGCTAAACTCTACCGGTCCTCCGGCACCACGTAGATGAGCGTGCCGGCTTCGCCGCGCGCATTGCCCTGGCTGGGAAGGAAGAGCGTTGCGGCGAGGCACCATTTCCCGGCGGGGTCGCGCAGGCGCGTGACGGCCGGGTTCGCAAACGAGCGGGAGCCGGCGTGGGTTCTCACGTTGATCTGCACAGCGCTGCGGTTCGTATCGTCCAGAAGGAACACCCGCCATGAAGTCCAGTCGTTCGGTTTGAGCTGACCTTCCTGAATGAGGAACTTCCGCCCATCGAATACAAAGTGGTCGCGGTCGCCAATGTTTCCCTTCACCCCGTAGCCGTAGAGCGCCTCGTCGATCTCCGGGACGGGGCGCGCCGTCCAGTTCGTGAAGCCGAGGAGCGTTCCGCGCGCGGCGCGGTCCACCTTCATGTCGCGGTAGTAATGGATGCGGAGGTCAATGCGCGACGTCGCGAGGTCGCCGTTGAGTTCCACGCGCTCGAAGCTCGGCGTGCCTTCCGCGGTCGGCGCGAGCGTGCGCGGGAGATCGATCTCGCGGTCGAAGCGCGCGTTCAGGATCGCATCGAGGTTCGCATAATGGCGCAGGCGGATGATGACGGCCTTGGGCACATTGACTTCGTAGGCGAGGAGGAAGTCGCCGCGCGGCCCGTGCCAGATCGCACCCTGGGAGGAGCGTTGATCGAGCACGGCGCGATGGCTCCAGTGCAGGAGATTCGTGGAGCGGCCGAGGTGGAGCTGGAACTCGCGATCTTGGAGCGTGTGATAGACGCCGAGGTAGTCGCCCGGCGCGAGCTCGAGGATTTTCAGGCAATCGAGCGTGCGCCCGTGGTCATCGGTCGCACGATAGCGATGCGTGGTGGCATTGGGAACGTTCGCGAGGAGAGAAACGAGGTTCGTCGTGACTGGGTCAAGCCTCGGTGCCGCCTGCACCGCGCTCGCAGCGAACAACGCAAAGGAGAGAAGCGAAAGCGTGACGCAGCGCCGCACGCTCATTCCCACTCGATGGTCCCCGGCGGCTTGCTGGTGATGTCGAAGACGCAACGGTTGACACCTTTCACTTCGTTGATGATGCGCGAGGCGAGGCGTTCGAGGAGGTCGTAGGGGAGCTTCACCCAGTCGGCGGTCATACCGTCCTGCGATTCCACCGCGCGCACGGCGATGGTGTAGTCGTAGGTGCGTTCATCGCCCATCACGCCGACGCTGCGCACGGGGAGGAGCACGGCGAAACTCTGCCAGATCTTGTAATACCAGCCGCTGGTTTTCATTTCCTCGACGACGATGGCGTCGGCATTGCGCAGGATGGCGCAGCGGTCGGGCGTGACTTCGCCAAGGATGCGGACGGCGAGGCCGGGTCCGGGGAAGGGCTGGCGATAGACGATTTCTTTCGGCAGGCCGAGTTCGAGGCCGAGCTGGCGCACTTCGTCCTTGAAGAGGCATTTGAGCGGCTCGACGAGCTCGAACTTCATGTTCTTCGGCAGGCCGCCCACGTTGTGATGGCTCTTGATCATCGCGGCGGGATTGCCGGCGATCGGGATGCTTTCGATGACGTCGGGATAGAGCGTGCCTTGCGCGAGGAACTTCGCCTTGCCGGCGCGCTTGGTGGCGGCCTGGAAGACTTCGATGAAGGTCTTGCCGATGATCTTCCGCTTGCGCTCGGGGTCGGTGACCTTCTTGAGGCGGCCCATGAAGAGCTTGGTGGCGTCTTCGTATTGGAGCTTGAGCTTGAAGTTGCGGCCGAAGACTTCGCGCACGGTGTCGGCTTCCTTCGCGCGGAGCACGCCGTTGTTCACGAAGATGCAGGTGAGCTGGTTGCCGATGGCCTTGTGAATGAGCGCAGCGGCCACGCTGGAATCCACACCACCGCTGAGGCCGAGGATGACCTTCTCCTTGCCGACCTGCGCGCGGATGACTTCCACGGCGTGATCGACGTAGTTGCGCATGTTCCAGTTCTTGCCGCAGTTGCAGATGCCGTGGACGAAGTTCGCTAGGATCTCCTTGCCGCGCGGCGTGTGCGCGACTTCAGGATGGAACTGAAGACCGAACATCTTCCGCTCGTGATTCTCGATGGCGGCGTATTGGGAATTCTCCGTGGTGGCGACAGGCTCGAAGCCTTCGGGCAGCTTGGTGAGCTTGTCGCCGTGGCTGTTCCAGACTTGGAGGGAATCCGGCAGCTTACGGAAGAGCGCGCAGCTCGGGTCTTTCACGAGGAGCGTGCCCTTGCCGTACTCGCGCTTCTGGCCGGGCTCGACCTTGCCGCCGAGGAAGTGCGCGAGGAGCTGCACGCCGTAGCAGATGCCGAGGATGGGGAGATTCAGATCGAAGATGGCCTTGTCGGGCAACGGCGCTTTCTTCGTATAGACGCTCGACGGTCCGCCGGACAGGATGATGCCGCTGGGCTTCATCGCAGCGATCTCTTTGGCCGGCGTGTTGTACGGGAGAATGGTGGAATACACGTTGCACTCGCGAATGCGGCGCGCGATGACCTGCGTGTACTGGGATCCGAAATCGAGGATGACAATTTGTTCGTTCATCGAAAAGAGGGGCAAGGTTTTGCCGTCGTCGCGAAGTTTTGGCGAGAGAAAAAGGACTACCAACTGAGCAATGGTTACAAATTCTCGCGGCCGAAGCAGCTTTCCGCGGGAGAGTCGGCAAAAGTCGCCCAAGAGGACACACCGGTGGGCAACGGGGTCTGCGTGTTCCGGAGCCCGACATCGCGGATTTCTTGAAGGGGCAAGGAAACGGCGGCACCGTCGCCTTCTAGGGGAATGGGACCGTCGAAGTCGTCAAGCTTGACCGCGGGCGCGCGGTTTCATTCCATCGCCAAAAACCACGGACGGATCTATGGCCAGCAAACTTCTCATCATTCACGGTTACTCGGACGGCGCGACCAGCTTCACTGCCCTGCGCGACTTCTTCGTCAGCAGCGGCGCGTATTCCCGCGACAACGTCTTCCTCCTGAACTACGACAGCCTCGACGACTCATCGACCTTCGAGGATTTCGCCGACAAACTGGACGAGGATTACTCCAAGCTCTTCAACGGCGAACGCATCGACGTGGCGTGTCACAGCACCGGTGCGCTCGTGTCGCGCGCGTGGCTGCGCCTGCACTACGAGCGGCAGAAGGCGGCGGGCGTCAAGACACCGGCCTCACCGGTCGAACATCTGCTGATGTTCGCGCCGGCCAACTTCGGTTCCGATCTTGCGCGACTCGGACAGTCATTCCTCGGCAAGTTCCGCTCCACGTTCTTCAACTCGAACCATCAGGGCGAGGACTTCATGGAATCCGGCCGCATCATCCTGCAGGGCCTCGAGCCGGCCAGCCCGTTCCAATGGTCGCTCTCGGCGGATGATTTGCACGGCGAGGGTTTCTTCAACGTCGCGCTCGGTGACAACAAGGTCTGCTATCCCTTCGTCTTCGCCGGCGGCAGTGGCTACGGCGGCAGTGGCTACGGCGGATTGCAGGGCAGGCTCATTCCCGCGCGCAAGAAGCCGGGCACCGACGGCACCGTCCGCATCTGCGGCACGTCATTGAACACCCGGAAGTGCGTCGTGGACTTCTCACAACCGGTCGTGCGTCCCCACTGGGTGCCGGAACAGAAGTTCCCGGTCATTCCATTCACCATCTTCGGCGAGTTCACGCACGGCTCCATCATCGGCGTGGAGAAAGCCTTCACTGCGGGCGCCAACGCCGCAGGCAATCTCGCGCTGGAAGCGATCCAGGCGAAGACCATCGCGGACTACGCCGCGCTCGCCACGCGTTTCGATGCGGCGCACAAGCAGAAGCACACCGGCGACGACTACCAACAGTTCTTCTTCAAGGTGCGCGATGACGTCGGCTTCGGCGTCACAGATTTCTTCATCGACTTCTACGTGATGCTGCCGTCGGGCAAGACCGACTCGAAGCTCACCGCTGAGTTCGACAAGGAGTTCGAGTCGGAGTTCACCAAGCACTCCGCTGATCCGTCCTGCCGCGTGCTGCTGCTCAACGTCACCAACCTGCGGAAGTATTTGCAGAAGGTGAAACAGGCCAAGGCTCGTCTTGTTTTCGACATCGCCGCCAAGTCGCCGAACCCGCAGGTGAAGTTCCTGCCCGGGTACGCGGTGGCCTACGACGGCGCCGCGGCGGCGGACGGCAAGGAGCCGACCTTCCTCTACCCAAACACCACCACACTGGTGGAAATCGTTCTCAACCGTGTGGAGACAGACAAGGTGCTGCACCTGCTTACGCACGATCTGGACAAGCCCATCTTCCCGCCAGCGCTCCCCTCCACGACCCCGACAGGACGCGCGTCGTTGCTGGAATAGGCTCCACATCGCCCCCTCACTGAACCATCTCGAATCGCCCGCGGCGCACAACTTTGCTTTGTCGCTGGCGGGCGATTCTGCTTATTCTCCCCGCACTCGATTTACATGAAAGCTGTCATTCTCGCCGCCGGCAAAGGCACCCGCATGAAGGAACTCACCAACGAGATTCCGAAGCCCATGCTGCGCGTCCACGGCAAACCGATCCTCGAACACATTCTCAGTGGACTGCTCTCCGCCGGCATTCGCGAAGTGTTCATCGTCACCGGCTACAAGGCCGAGGTGATCGAGAACCATTTCGGCGACGGCTCGAAATGGAACGCACGCATCGCCTACGGTCGGCAACTAGTGCAGGACGGCACCGGCAAGGCGCCCGAACTCGCGAAGGAGTTCGTTGGCTCGGACAACTTCCTACTCACCTATGGCGATATCCTCGTGAAGCCCGAGACGTATTCGCAGATGGTGACGCGTTTCGGCGAAGGCAATTTCGGCGGTGTCATCACTGTGACCGGCAGCCAGGATGTCACCCAGGGCGGACTCAACTTCTTCGATTCGCGGTTCTGCCTCACCAAACTCGTCGAGAAACCGAGCAAGGAACAGATTGAACAGTTGCGTCAGGAAGGCTGGCTGAAGCCCGGCGACACCGCTTGGTACAACGCTGGCATCTACATCTTCCGGCCGGTGGTGTTTGAGTTCACGGCGAAGCTCCAGAAATCTCCGCGCGGCGAATACGAACTGACCGACGCCGTCAACGCCCTCGTCGCCGCAGGCCACGCGATGGCGGGCATGGAGATTCCCGGTCGCTGGGTGGATGTGAGGGATCCCGGCGTGCTCGCGGAGTTGGAGAAGGAATCCGCAGCCAGTAATCAGTGAAACAGTGAACAGTCATTCAGTGACCTCCGGCTTGAACGCCTTCACTGATTACCCTTCTTCAGCCCGCATCCGCTCAAGCTCCACCTTCAACCGCTCCACCGGCAGGCCCACCACATTGCTATAGGAGCCTTTGAAGTTCTTCACGATCAAATCCCCTTCGTTCTGGATGGCGTAGCTGCCGGCTTTGTCGAACGGATGAATCTTCGCGAGGTAACGACGGATTTGCCCGAGGTGCAGTTTCTTGAAAGTGACCGACGTGTTCACCGCAAACAACCGCTGCCGATACGGCCGCAGTTGCAGCAAGCACACGCCGGTGATGACGAGATGCGTCCGGCCCTGCAGTTTCGCGAGCATCCGTTCGGCGTCCGCCATGTCGACCGGCTTCGCGAACTGCTCCGTCCCGAGGCTCACCACTGTGTCCGCGCCGAGCACCAGCATGTCCGGATGCTTCTTCGCCACGGCGCGCGCCTTGCGATACGCGTTAATCTCCGCCGTCTCCACCGGGCTGAGATGCTCAGGCGCGACTTCGTGAATATCCGCCTTCACCACCGTGAACGGCACGCCCATCTCGCCCAGCAGCTCCGATCGACGCGGTGACGCCGACGCGAGAATCAGCGTCGGCAACTTGGCCTGGTTCAATGGCGCATCCATGCAGCACCTACAGTTGGTGCCAGCTCAAGCGGGCTGGCTGGTTGGGTTTAACGCAGCAAAAAACTGGTTCAGCTTGTGATCGAACGCCTGCTGGTCGAGCACCGGCTGCGCGCCCGTGGTGACAACATCCTTCTCCAGCTCGACCCACGACTTGCAGCCGCCGTAGGCAGGCGACATCGGCAGTTCAATCGTCAGCGGCAGCCGATGCACGCGCACCGCGATGGCGAAGATGTTTTTCGCGCGGCCCCAGTCGAAGCGATCCTCGATGACTTCATTCTTCCAACAATGCTGTCCGCGCAATCCTTCCGCGCTCGACAGCGAATCAACCTGCCGCCACGCCACCGCCTCGGCGAAGTATTCGATCCGGAGGATTTCGGGCGAAGGCAGGCCGGGCGCAATCTGGTCGTAGCGGGCTTGCGCCTCGGGCGTCACCGATTCCCGCTGCTGGTGATACAACGTCGGGAAGAGCAGGAACTGCGGGTGCTCCATTTGAAAGCCTTCCCGGCCCTCACTGATGCCGCCCTTGCGCAGAATGATGATCTGTTCCCCACGACCGAGAGCGTCCACGATGATCGCCCATTCTTTGAAAGCTGTCCGCATGTCTGAATGGTAATCAGCTCCCGCCGAAAATGGCAACCAACCCATCGCATCAAGTTCCTGACGGCTGGAGGCAAGGAATGTCCGAAACGCGCAAAGCGGTTGAATCGAGCGTTGAAGCGGTGACGTCCAAGGTGGTATCAAAATCACGACACCCTTCGCTGTGAACATTGCGCCGATCAACTCGCGTCGTTGGTTGCGCGCCCGCCTGCTGGGTGCGCTGATTTGGATCGGCTTCGTCGGCAGCATTGCGGCCACGCCCGCGAACAAGGCCGCGCTGGAGAAGGAGTTCGATCGCTTCCTCGCCAAGAGTCTCGCCAGTTGCACCACATGCCATCTGCCGAGCGACAAGAAGGCTCCGGAGTCACTCGACGAATTTCCGCACAACCCATTCGGCGCCCGCCTCCGCGCCGTCGCGAAGGACGCCGCCAATCCGAGCTCGAAGCGCGATCTGTCCGCGCGTCTACGCCTGATCGCCCGCGAAGATACCGACGGCGACGGCGTGGACAATGAAACCGAACTGTTGCTCGGTCATCAGCCGGGGAACGCGAAGGATGTTCCAAGCAAAGCCGATCTCCAGAATGCGAAGCGAGTGCGGAAGGAGTTCGCCGAGTTCCTCAACTCTTATCGCTGGCAACCCTTCGCGCCCGTTCAACGTCCGTCCGTGCCGAAATCGAAAGACTCCCGCTGGGCGAAGAATCCCATCGACGCCTTCCTCGCCGCCGAACGCAACGCGCGCCAACTCGCGCCGCGGCCCGAGGCATCGAAGGAAGTTTTACTGCGCCGCGTGTATCTCGATCTGATCGGACTCTCGCCGACACCGGAGGAGCAACGCGCCTTCGCTGCCGATACCTCGCGCCATGCGTACGAGAAAGTCGTTGATCGGCTGCTCGACGATCCGCGTCACGGTGAACGCTGGGGGCGGCACTGGATGGACATCTGGCGCTACAGCGACTGGGCCGGATGGAGCGGCGGCAACCAGATCCGCGACAGCCAGCCGCACATCTGGCGCTGGCGCGATTGGATTGTCGAATCGCTCAACGCCGACAAGAGCTACGACCGGATGATTCTCGAAATGCTCGCGGCCGATGAGTTCGCGCCGACGGACACGAATGCGCTCCGCGCCACCGGTTATCTCGTGCGCAATTACAAGATGCTCAGCCGCGAACAGTGGATGGAAGACACGGTGAAACACACCGCGCAGGCGTTCCTCGGCCTCACGATGGGTTGCGCAAAGTGCCACGACCACATGACCGATCCCGTATCGCAGGCCGAGTATTATCAGTTCCGCGCCATCTTCGATCCGCATCACGTCCGGACCGACAAGCTCCCCGGCCAGCTCGACACCGCGAAGGACGGGCTCGTGCGCGCCTTCGACACCGAAACGAACGCGCAGACTTATTTCCTCGTCCGCGGCGATGAACGGCATCCGGACACCAATCGCGTGATGGCGCCCGCCGTTCCCTCCGCGTTGGGCGGACAGCTCAAATTCGCGTCCGTGAAACTTCCGCGCGATGCCGCATCGCCGGACCGCCGAGAGTTTGTCATCCGCGACACACTCGCCGCCAGCGAAGCCGCTCTTCGCGACGCGCGCACCGCCCTCACCAAGCAAGACTCCAAGGCCACGCCGGAGAAACAGAAGGAAGCGGAGTTGAACGTCGCTCTCGCCGAAGCGAAACACGCGGCGCTCGCCGCCGCGTTGAAGGTCGAAGAACTCGACGACGCAGCGCGAAAGGATTCTGCCGAACGCACCGGCGCCGCTCTCGCTGCCGCGCAGCAACAACGTCGTGTCGCCTCACTGGAAGCTGAGTTGAAGCTGCATTCCACGCAGCTCGCGGAAGCGGCGACCCAGCGCAAGGTCAACGAACTGACCCAGTCCACCAACAGCGCCGCACTGGCGAAAGATTTGGAGAAAGCCAACAAGGAACTCGACGCTGCGAAGAAAAAGACCGCCGACGCCGAGAAGGCGTTTGCAGAGGCGAAGAAGAAAACCGCGTCCGTCACCGTCGCCGACTACAAACCGCGCGCGCTCGCCACGTTTCCCGCGACCAGCAGTGGTCGCCGCCTCGCCCTCGCGAAGTGGATGACCGATCGCAAGAATCCTCTCACCGCGCGCGTGGCGATGAATCATCTTTGGGCGCGCCACTTTGGGCGCGGCATCGTGCCAACGCCGTCAGATTTCGGTCGCGCCGGACGTCCACCGTCGCATCCACAACTGCTCGACTGGCTGGCGGCGGAGTTCATGGCGCGCGATTGGAGCATGAAGGCGATGCACCGGCTCATCGTCACGAGCCAGACCTATCGCATCGCTTCCACGCCGGACGAGGCGAACGCGCAGATCGATCCGGACAATGTCTATCTGTGGCGCATGAATTCTCGTCGCATCGAGGCCGAGTTGGTGCGCGACAACCTGCTTCACGTCTCCGGCTCTCTGGATGCAACGATGGGCGGACCGGAGATTGATCATCAGCAAGGGCTCACCGCCAAGCGCCGCAGTCTGTACCTTCGCTTCGCCGCGGAAAAGGAAGTGGAGTTCCTGAAAATCTTCGACGGCCCGGCGGTGACCGAGTGTTACTTGCGCCATCCGACTGTCGTGCCGCAACAAGCGCTCGCCCTGGCCAACAGCGAACTGACCCTCCGCGAAGCACGACGCCTGGCAGGAACCTTCGCCGACATCCCCAGCGCGGAACGTTTCGTGAACGATGCCTTCCAGCGCGTGCTCGCCCGTCGACCTTCGCCCAAGGAAATCGCAACGTGCCTCGAGTTTCTCAGCACGCAGGAGAAGGAATTCTCGACTGAGCGGGCGCGCGAAAACCTCGTGCTCGTGCTGTTCAATCACAACGATTTCGTCACCGTCCGTTGACTCGCCATGAAGCCCAACTCTCATTCCCCCTGCCCCGGCGTCACGCGCCGCTCGTTCCTGCTCGACACCAGCATGGGTTTCACCGGGCTGGCTTTGTCCGCAATGCTTTTTCGCGACGGCATCGCAAGCGCGTCGCCCGTGAATGCATGGCATCCGCCGGACGGACAGCCGCATTTCGCGCCGCGGGCGAAGTCGGTGATTTGGATTTTCCTCTGCGGCGGCGTGAGCCATCTCGAAAGCTTCGACGTGAAGCCGGAGCTGAACAAATACGCCGGCAAATCGATCGCCGACACGCCATACAAGGGTGTGCTTGCGACGGAAGGCAAGGACATCGTCGGCGGAAATCCGAACCACGGAAACCGCAAGGTCATCATGCCGCTCCAGACCGGTTACAAGACCTACGGTCAGTGCGGGCTCGTGGTGGGCGACTGGTTTCAACACATCGGCCAGTGCGCGGATGATCTCGCCGTGGTGCGTTCGCTCTGGACGATTCACAACGATCACGGCGCGCAGCTCACCTGGCAGACGGGACGTCATCCACGCGAACTGGAGCATCCGACGCTCGGCTCCTGGGTCACTTACGGCCTCGGCACGATGAACGAGAATCTTCCCGAATACGTCGTGCTCGGCGTGCCGACGGGCGATTGCTGCGGCGGCGCGTTCACTCACGGCGCGGCGTATCTCGGCCCGGAGCACGGCGGCGTGCGCCTGAACGTCGACGCGAAGAAGCCGCTGCCGTTCATCAAGCCGCCCGCGGATCGCACCACAGCCGAGCAACTGGAAAACCTCAGCCTGCTCGGAAAGCTCAATCACCTCGCCGGCATCGATTATCCGGACGACCAAAATCTCCGCGCGCGCATCAAGTCCTACGAGCTCGCGTTCCAGATGCAGACGTCGATTCCGGAAACGCTCCAGTTCGAACGCGAATCCGACGCGACACGCGCGCTATATGGCATCGACAAGGCGGAAACCAAAACCTTCGGCGAACAATGTCTGGCCGCGCGGCGACTGATTGAACGCGGCGTTCGCTTCGTGCAGATCTTCCACGGCGGCGGTGGCGGCGGCGATTGGGACGCGCATTCCGAGATCAAAGCGAACCACACCAAGCTCTCCACGCAGGTGGATCAGCCCATCGCGGGGTTGCTGCACGACCTGAAACAGCGCGGCATGCTGGAGGATACGCTCGTGGTCTTTGGCACGGAGTTCGGTCGCTCACCCGGCGCAGAAGGCAGCGGTCGCGATCATCATCCGCAAGGCTTCTGCGCGTGGCTCGCCGGTGCGGGTGTGAAAGGCGGCGTCCAACACGGCGTTACCGATGAACTCGGCTTCCACGCCGTCGAGGATCGCCATTATGTCACGGACATTCACGCGACGGTCTTGCACTGTCTCGGACTCGACTCGCGTCGCCTCGAAGTTCCCGGCCGCAAGCGTCTTGATCGCGATCACGGCGAAGTCATCCGGCAGATCCTCGCCTGAAGGGAAATGAAAACGGCGGCTGACATCAATGCCAGCCGCCATTTCGTGAAATCACCTTCCCTCAGTCGACGTTGCTCGTCCGATAAGAGCCCCCCGCGGACGAAAGCCGATCAACTATGGACTTGGCGTTCGAAGCACAGGCTGGAATTGCTTCAGCCTCGCGTAGGCCCGCCGAAAGCTCGGGGACGAAGACTCCGCTCGGCTTGCCTTCCAGCGAGTGCTCAGAAACTCTCCCAGTCGACCGTTGTAATCCGGCCCGATAGTCCGGAGATCGCCCGGGCGCGGAACTAGATCATCGCGTAAGTCGCGCCTCCGAGACCTACGGGCTAATTCAAGCAACTGCCGTTTGGGATCTGGCAGCGCGTCCGGTTGCGTCGGCACATGATGCAAAGCGATGCCAAGGAACTCCGCGAATGCTTCGCGGTCCGCCATCACCCATGATTCACATTCACGAACAGCAACTCGGAAGATGAGGTTGTGCTGACGTCGCTTCGAATAGTTTGCGAAGTCACACCGAAACCAATCCTCAATCAAACTTGGCACACAAGGGCAGTTGTCTAAATCTGCCATCACGAGATGCGCAGAACCGCGTGCAGCACACTCGAATGCTGGAAGCATCTTCTTTAGGTATCCATTGCCCTGCCGGCCATAAACAACTCCAATGAGAAAAGGTCTTCCTGTCTGTCCAAGCGTCACCCGCAGTAGATGTTCGCTGAGTTCGTCTTCGACCGCCAGATTGATGAGAATATCGAACGCCATGTCCTCAATTCAGTTGCAACAACAACTGATTGGCGTCTCGCGCTTCCGTGCGTGGCATCACCGCGTCTGCAATGCTCATGCCACCTTGGAGCAATGCAGCGACTTCTTCATCGTCGGATGCAGGGACAATGGCAGTGCTGCCATCGGGTGCAGGATGCAGGACGAGCACTTCGCTGGCTTCAACACTGCGCGGACGCAATAAATCACCACTGTGGGTACTGACGATAACCTGGCGTTTGCCCGATTTGGTCTTCTGCAATCGATGAACCAACGGAGCCAGTTGCCGCACGATGCCCGTGTGTAACGACAGCTCCGGCTCCTCCAGTAAGAGCAACGAATCGCCGGAGAGTAAGGACCAAAGCAATCCAATCAAGCGGAGGGTTCCATCTGAAAATTGATCTTCTTGCTGGTTGCTAGGATCCTCGCCAGTGGTGAAACTTGACCTGCAAATGGGGCACACCTGTTACCGCATCCGGGCGATAAACCAGCTCTCCGAATTGTGGTACCACAGCCTGAAGAGCACGTTGAATTTTCGCTAGCCGGGACTGGCGTACCTTTACAGTCGCTTTCGCCACGCTCTCCAAGAAGTCCATCCCAAACGGATCGCCCGCCAACTTTTTGCCGCGAAAGGCATCGGGGTACTTTAGGAGCTGAGGGACCAAATGGAGATACTGGAATTGTTGGAAGAAATCGGCGATTGGGCGAAAGGGCTCGTTGGTGTTCAGTTGTTCCAAGAAAGTCTGAGTGCGGCGCTTGGGGTCTGCTAAATCACCCTCGTCAGGTCGACTTACAAAGGGTTTCGCCTCGCCGTTACGCCAGACCTGTTCATGAATCAGATAGGGTTCGCGCGTCCCCCGCTGCTCCAGTTTAATCCCGATGGAATATCTCCAGCGAAACCTATCCTCGCCGGGTGATTTAAGTTCCACCATGATGCCAATGTCCGTTTCCTTGCGCGCAGAGAGGCAGCGTATCTTCGGCACTCCGCCTCGTTGGTTCAGCGCCTCCTGCAAACCTCCGCGAGGAAGCGCGATGTCTCGAAGGAACTTAAAGGCATCGAGAAAGTTCGATTTGCCTGCGGCATTCGGGCCGACGATGAACATCCGTTCCTGCAAAGCAACGTCAACGGACTCGAAGTTCCGCCAGTTCTTCAGTTGAATGCGCGATATTATCATGAGCTTTCAGCATGTCTTTCGACCGCTGTCTGACAAGGTATCGCTCGGTCCGATAGGGGCAATAACGATTCTCCGTCAGCTCAATTAAACTTATTCTTCCGATAGGCGCCCATCGCGGGGGCGTCGGGGTTCACTTCGGGACCGAAGTAGCGGAGCGTGACGAGCGGTTCGGTCTCGCTGGTGTTCTCGAAAATGATGCCCGCCTTCGCGCCGTCTTCGGTGCAGAAGTATTCGTCCTCGGTCAGTTCGTTGAAGCGGATGAGCTTCGGGCTGTTGAGCGGCTCGCCGTTGATCGTGCCCTTGCCCTGCACGCAGATGAGGCCGTAGGCGCCCTTGTCCTGGATGATGCACTTGGCGCCGGGTTCCACGGTCAGTTCCTTCGCGGTGAAGTACTGGTTGCCGTCCACCTTGCCGTAGACGATCCAGCGGTCGACGAAGCCTTCCGCGCGCGTGTCGGCGACCGGCACAGGTTCGAGGTAGTGGTTGTCCTTGAAGTTCGGGTCCACGTTCTTGTCCCAGTCGAGCTGGTCCACGATGAAGTCGATGTCCTTGTGCTTGCTCTTGGGCATGTCCTTCACGAGCAGGCTCCACGGCACTTCGCGGCCTTCGACGAGGTTCTGATACATGCCGAAGACGTCGCTGCCCCACTGCGGCTCGTAGGTGCAGAGCGAACCGGGCGCGTGGAGGATGCACGGATCAATGAGCCAGCCGGAACCGACCTTGAGGCGATATGCCTTCGAGAGATCGAGGATGCCGTTGTCGCCCTTGTTCCAGTTGCGGATGCACTGCTTCACCTGCTCCTTCGTCGTGCCGGGTTCGAAACCCATGAACGTGTAGGGAAAGTTGTTGCCGACGTTGTTGTGCTGCGGCGGGAAGTAGTAGCTCTCCGGCTTGCCTTCCTGCCCGACGAGCTTGGCCTGCTTCATCGACTGGTGCATGTGGTGCGGAATCGGCCCCATGTTGTCGAAGAACTTCGAGTAGACCGGCCACTTGCCATACTTCTTCCAAATCTTCTGGCCGACCAGCGTCGCGCCGCAGTCCTCGACCGCCTGCGCGAGCGTGAAACGTTCCTTGCCGACGACGACGTAGTTCAGACCTTCGTCCCACGCGCGACCTTCGTTCGCGGTCGGCGTGGTGGAGGCGAACCAGCGTTCGTCAATGCCGCCGCGGTTCAGGCCGTAGGCGTAGGTGTCATCGGGATGGAGCTTGATGCGCAGGCCGGGCTGGAGGAACGAGCGCGGCACCCAGGCGGGCGCAAGGCGCAGCAGGCCGCCGGTGCGGGAAAGTTCGGCGCCGACCTTCGCGGCGGTCTTGTTCTTGATCGTCTTGAGTTGATTGACGGTGTTCATGTCGTGATGCGTAACGAGTAATCGTGATACGTAATTGTTTGTCCGTGAAAACGAGGGCGGCAGTCTAGGACCAGCCGGAGAAGCCCAGCAAGTGTCTTCTGGCCCGAACGCCATCAGTGATTCGCGTCTGCAGACCGTTTACTCCCACACGCATTCGTAAATCTCCTCCAACCCGTCCTCCTCATCGATGTGCGAACCAATCTTGCGGAACCCAAACTTCGCTGCGAGCGCGCGCGACGGCAGATTCTCCGGTGAAATCGATACGACGAAACGCCGGATGCCGTGTTCCTTTCGCGCCCAGTTCATGAGTGCCCCAGCTGCTTCATAGGCGAAACCCTGTCGGCGATGCTGCTCGAACACGGTGTAACCAAACTCAATTCCTCCCGGAGACAGCTCGCGCAAGTATTCCGGATCCCGCCCGGTGTGGAAACCGATGTGGCCAATCAAAAAGCCGGTGTCGCGCAACACAATCCCACGCACCAGCCAGCCGAGCAGCAAAGGGTCCCCCTCAAGTTGCGCAAGCCGGTGTTCGTAAGTTCCCGGATGATCCGGCCAATCCGCCGGCAGCTTCGCCCCCAAAAGTCGCTCCGCCTCCACCAAGTTGCCCGCCAGCGAAGCCCGCAGGAACTCGGTACTTAACGGCACCAGCTCCAGTCGTACGGTTTGAATAATCGTCATGTTGGTGCTCGAAACCGATTGCCGTGTCCGTCCCTCACGATCGCCATCTACCAGCCACCATCCTCCTCAGGAGAACATCGCCGAAACAAAAACCGCCGCGCCCGCTGGAAGCGAACGCGGCGGATTGAAACTCTACGATCAGGACAGCTTCTTCTTCGCGTCCTCGGGAACCGTCACCGTGGTCGTGCCGACGTCCTTGATCTCCGTGGTCGTCGTGCGGTCGATCTCACGATCGTTGCCATTGAAGCTCATCGTGCCCTGCACCTTGGTTTCCATCTTGGTCAGCACGCCGTCCTTCACCCAGAACTTCACAGAACCCTTCGCGCCGCTGATTTCAGGACCGCCGCCGCCGCCACGTCCGCCAAAGGTCATCAGCGACTTCGCGCCTTCCTCGGTCAAATCCCCGGAGATGACGCCATCCGCCGCCTTCAACTCCTTCGTGTGCCCGACCAATTCCTGCGCGCGAACCGCCGGCGCCTTGAAATTGCGGAACATCCCCGCACCGCCGCGTCCGCGTCCGCCGCCGCCTTCCGCATTCGCAGTGAGTTCCGCCGCGCTCTGCCAGCCCTCGCCGCGCTTCACCGCGAACTTCTCGCCCTTGATAACCGCCTCGGTGTTGTTGTCGCGGCCGGGCATCGTGATCATCGCCGTGCCGTCTGCAGAGATTTTCCCGTCCTGTGATCCGAATCCACCGCGCCCGCCGCCGCCACCGCCACCGCCGCCAGCGCTTTCGCTGCTGGTCTTCCACGAATAACCTTTTTCCGCGAGCTTCTTGGCTGCGGCGGTTGCGTCTTCCTTGGCGCCGGCATGAGCGGCCACGAGCGATGCGGCCAGCAAGGCCACGGTACTGAGCAGGATGTTTTGTTTCATAGATGTGGTTTGGTTGATGTGTCTCGGGATTGGTAAGGACAGTAATTGCGCATTCCGGACGCGATGGCAATGCAAGGATTTGAGTAAGTTTGGCCGGGTGAACTCCCCTGAACCTAACCGCTGAAGCCGGACGCTCAGCCGCAGAATTCAGGATACCTCCGCCTATGGCCCGCGCTCCGCAAGCTCCATTCCGGAGTTCATCCGGCGGTGATACGCCCATGCTCCAAACCCCACCATCACCAGCGCGATGAACTGGTAGCCAGAAAGTCCCGCCAACACCCGCGGGGTGTCGCGCACGAACTCGTGCGTGAATCGGAACAGCCCGTAGGCGATGAGGTAGAGATGAAAGTGCTGGCCGGGAAATCTTCGACTCCTCCGCAGCACGAAGAAGCATGCGAGCATCACCACGTTGAAAAGAATCTCGATGGGCACCGCGGGCCAGCGTTCCACGCCCTTCGCATCGCGCACTGTAAACCACGCCGGTTCGCAGACGTGCCCGAGGCAACACCCGTGCAACCAGCAGCCCACGCGTCCGAGGATGATTCCGAGCGGCGCGACCATCGCGAACCAATCCCCCGTCACCGAGCGATACCCGACCCAGTGCTTGGCAATCTCCACACTCGCATAACCGCCGAGTAGGGCGCCGAGGATGGATTTCCCGGTGGCCAGACGCATCCACTGGTCCGGCTGACCGAGGTCACGCCAGCCTTCGGCGAGCAGATACGCGATCTTCGCGCCGAGGAACGCGCCGACCAGCGCGGAGATGTAAACGATGAGCAGTCGATCGTCGCGTCGCGCCAGCCGCGTCCAGAAGAACGCGCTCACCGCGATGCCTGCGAGCATCAGCCAGCCGTAGGAGGAAGGATTCATCAATCGGTTTCGAACAACGTCAGCCCGAACCGCCCAACCCACGCAAAACAGCGGCACAGCCCAAAATGAGCGCGATGGTCATGTTCATAAAGAAGAAGGCGCACGCACACAGGGCGATCGACTTCTTCTCAGGCTGGAATAAGATCCAAGCTCCAACTGCAGAGCAGGACAAATTCACCGGGATGAAAATCGCTGGGGACCATCGGAAAGCCAGCTCCATCGCGGCCGGGGAAAAGCCCAAGAGAATCCAGCCGAATGTCACGAGCCAGAATCGTGGCTTCATCGGAAAGATTCGGATTTTGGCCCACTATCTCCAAACCCCGAGTAATACCGGCAGAAAGAATCCAACTGCCCGTCCGGCCGGATGACGTGTGTGCAGCAACGGTCAATGCGGTCCTGGTCCCAAGTCCACGCGTCCATGAACGGCTTCACCATCAGGCGGAAGGTCATCGACGCTTTCACCTCCAGCGTCTTGAGAAGGTCGCCGAGCGGCTCGTTCTCGCAACCGCAGCGCGCGAGGTCTTCGACGGTGTAGTGAATCTTGTTCTGCAGGAAACCTTGCAGCCGGCGGAAGTCGACGAAGTCACTGATCGAATACGTACGGCCCTCGTGCCGGATGAGGTAACCGATCGTCGCGCAGTTCGGATCGCCACACGGCAACGGAGTGAAATCCTCGAAGCGCAGCCTCCCGCCCGATTGCCCGACGGCTGCGAGCAAAATGTCGGCGGTGTTGAGACGGGCCGGCACTGATATTCTGTAACGCTCCTCCTCTCCCGTCCTTCGGACACCCTCTCCTCCAGGCAATGGAGGAGAGGGATGGGGAGAGGAGGTGCCCGCCAGTTCCGCGTTCCGTATTCCGCGCTCTGCGTTGATGAGAGCCTCGTCACCTCGACTCCTACCCAGAGGCCCTGGAATTCTCCCGCTGCCGAACACCGGTTGAAACGCGATGCCGTGGACCTGCGGATGCGCGAGCCCGAACTCAATCGCCTCCCACAGATGCGGCAGATTCGCGGGTGTCACCGTCATCGCCAGCGTCACCGGGATGTTCACCTCGCCACAACGTTCGATGGCGCGACGCCGCGTCGCCCGCAAGTCCGCGCCGCGCAAGTCGTGTTGCCCGGCCTCCTGCACGCCGTCGAATTGCAGGTAGAGCTGCAAGCCGCTCTTCGGAAACAACGCGCCGAGCTTCGCGGCGAACTCCGGTTCGTTCGCGATGCGCACACCGTTCGTGTTCAGCAGCAGGTAATCGATCTTCTCGTGGTCGCGCGCCCATTCCAGCAGCTCGAAGAACTGCGGATGCAACGTCGGTTCGCCGCCCGAGAGCTGGAGAATCTCGATGCCGCCCTTGCGGTCGATGACGCCCTGGATGCGCTGCTTCAATTCATCGAGCGGCACCGCGTCCACCTTCGCGCCGGTGCCGACCGGCGAATCCGCGTAACACGTCGGGCAGGCGAGATTGCACGAGCGCACGATCTCGATGAGCGCGAGACACGTTGCCAGCGTCTCGAACGGCTCGTCGCCCCGGCCCTTCGCGTTCTTTCCGAGCGTGCCGGCCTCGCTGCCATCCGCCGCGCAACACGCGCCGCCACCGCAGCAGCCGCTCTCGTTTTCGGGATTGCCCTTCGCCAGCCAGTAGAAGCGCGCGTCGGACGCGATGCACACGGACGCCTCGCCGTGCGTCGCGCAGGTGCGCTTGAGAAAGACCTTCGCCGGCCGACTGCCGGTGCGCCAGACCTCCGCGGGACACGCCGCGTGGCAGACGGGACAACGGCTCGTCGTGCGTTTGAGCAGCGTGTCGGGCGCGGGCGAGTGAAGTTGGAGAGTTTGCATGGGTTTATCCGGGACCAGCCTACGAGATGACGATCAGGCAACCAACGAACGCGATCGCGGCATATACCACGAGCATGCCCGCTCCGAAAGCCACGGTGCAAACCACCAGACCGAGTGTGGTTCGCGGTTTGGCATGGAGTCGGGTGAGACAAAACCCGGCTCCGAGCGCGCCCAAGATCGGGGTGAACATCACGCCAAGCGTTTCAATCATCGGGCCATTGAGCGAACGGGTGAGGACCGAAGGCAGCGTCGCCAGCATCCGGCTCCCACCCCAACCAAACAACGCCGTCGCCACGGGCGTGAGAAGGAAGATCAGCCAGAAATAAATTCGCCAGCGCGCGCGCTCGGCGCGTTCATCCGCGTCGGGAATCAGGGTTGAAGGGTCCTCAGAATTGTTCATTGGCTTGCAATCGCGCACCCAGCAAAAAGCGCCGTGAAATGAAACGCAAAGATAAGAACTGAAATCCCGAATTGATACAGTTGCCAGCGCCAACCCGGAGGGTTCAATCGACTTACCAATTCACGTCCACACAGGATAGCAGTGAAGAAGGCTGTTCCGAAACCTAGGACTCCACCCAAACCAAAAAACATCTCACCAAACCGAGACAGAATGGATCCTGCCAAGAATACTCCCTGCGGGGCGAAGAAAAGTAGCCAGAACGTTGTTCGAGTCATCGTGTCAGACCCCTTTTGCCCGTCGTGATACACCGGAACTTGTGGGGCGCCACCGCACGCTGAGCAATACGTCAGCCCGGCGGCGTGATCGCTCTGCGTGTCCGCTCCGCAATTGCCACAGCGATGTGGGATAGGTTCCACAACTTGGAATGACTCACGCCTTTCTCAATGAATTTTCAATTGCGCCCCGCCTATCGCGCACCCCGCACAGCACAATGCAAACGACACCACCGCGAACACCGCCGCCAGCGCGAGGCCGCCGAGGATCTTCCCGGGGACGGTCCGACACACGCGCGAGGCCATCCAGAATCCGCAATACAGCCCGGCCGCGCCCGATGCCGGAAAGGTGAAGATCGGCCAGAGGTTCTGTGACTTGGCGGTGAGCAGCGTCAAAACCGCCGGCGCGACCAGTGCGACGGCGAAGATTACCCAGCCGGCTCGGGCGCTCGGCGACGGACCAGATGGCGCTGGATTTCTTCTCGGCGGCAACGGCGGTAGTGCGGGTGGTGGTGGCAAAGCGTCACTCATGGCGTCTGGTAGTTAGACCGAACCGGCCGGCTTTCGTTTGGTTTTCAGCGCCAGCGAAACCCAGAGCACGGCAGCGACGCCCAGTGCGGCGGGCAGAATCATCACCGCCTTTTGCAGGCTGCCCCAGTGGTCCGAGAGATGCCCGACGATTTCCGACGACCACAGGTCGCCGAACATGTGGATGCAGAAGATGGACATCGCCATCGCGCTCGCGCGGAGGTTCATCGGCACGGTTTCGAGGATGAGCGTGTTCACCGGGCCGGTGCAGAGGAAGATGAAGAGCATCGCGCCCGCGAGACAGGCCATCGACGTCGTCTTGTCGGTCGCTAGAAAAGCGCCAATGGCGAGCGGCGTGGAGAGTACGGCGGAAAGGCCGAGCATCCACGCGTAGCCGGAAGGATGACGCTTGCGCCACGCGGTCGCGGCGAAACCACCGGCCATCGTGCCCACGAGTCCAGTCACGACGAGCGTCGCGCCGAAGAACGTGGCGGCGGATTGCTTCGGCACCTGGTGCACGCGTTCGAGGAAGGCTGGTCCCCACACGGCGAACGCACCCAGCGCAAAGGTGTAGGCGGTGTAACCCCCCACCACGAGGCGATAGTCCGACAGACGGAAGAGATTCAGCAGGTCGGCGAGAGTCGGCTTCGTGCTCTTCGCGCCGCCCTCTGCGCCGCCGCGCGTTGGCTCGCGGAAAGGCAGTAACACGAGCGCGAGGAGAAGTCCCGGCACCCCCGCCCAGACGAACGCCCAGCGCCAGCCCCAGTGTTGGGCCATGAGCGAGCCGAGCACATACCCGAGCGCGGACCCGACCGGGATCGCGACGTAGAAAATGGTGAGCGCGTTGTTGCGGCGCTCCGTGGGAAAGGTGTCCGAGATTAGGCTGGGGCTGATGGTGGCGTAACTGGCTTCGCCCACACCCACCAGCACACGACAGGCAAGCAACAGCACGAAGCTCGCGGCAAATCCGGTGAGCACCGTGCCGAGACTCCACACGAAAATGCCGGCGGCGATGAGCCACTTGCGCGACGCACGGTCACCGAGGTAGCCGAAGATCGGCGAGGTGACGAAATAGCCGAGCATGAAGATGGTGTTGATGCGCCCGACCTGGCCATCGCTCAGCGCGAAGTGCGCCTTGATGTCCGAGAGCACGGCAGGCACGACGCTGCGGTCGAGGTAATTGAAGAGATTGAGCCCGGTGAGGATGAAGAGCATCCAGAAGGGCGACAGCGCGCGCGTCATAAGCTGCGGAGACGAAACACCAAAAGCGGGCGAACGTCCAAGCGAGAAACTTCCGCTTTGCTCGATACGCCAGGCCTGCGACCCACCAGCGCCGCCGAAGCCCTGAGGGAGAAAAGGGGAAAAGGTGCAGAGGAGCAGTGGCACAATGACGGCGACAGAAAGCCCGCGCTCCGCATTGACCCGTTTTGCGGAAACGGGTTTGATGATGCCGACGAACAAGAAGCCCCAGCCAGTCTACCCGACATCATGAGAACTCTAATTCACCTCAGTATCCTGCTGCTAATTGCCGCGCCTTCTTACGCTTGGATGAATCTCATTCCGAACTACAAGAAGCAATTTAACGATTCAGATTTCGTAGGGGTTGTGCGCGTAACGCGGGTAATCGAGACCGGTGTGACCAACAAGTTACGCGCGAATTCGCTGCTCCACTTCCGTGAACTCGAAGTGAGCTTGGAGGTCGTTTCCCAAATGAAGGGAGAGTCCGCGCAGGCCATCAAATGCCGGTTGTATCGTTTTCCAACCACCGAAGAAAGCTCAGCTGATCTGGGGGCGCGCGAGGGTCCAATGGCGGACTTGATGGCAACCCCATGGCAAAGCGGTATGTTCGTTCCACGCCAATTGGGCCACTACATGGGGTATCTCAAGCGGTCACAAGCGGGGTACTATTATCCTGTGGGCGGATTTGAGCGGGCCATTTATGGCCTCGTGGAACTGAAAGTTCCGCGCACAACTCGTCCGGACGGCTCGGATGACTCCGAAGATGCCGTGACCAAGACTCGCCTAAATCGCACGGAGACAAATTCAACGCCAGCTGCGGTTGGTTCCAGACGTTGATCGCGAGCCGTCAGCCATCACTACTCGCTGTGCGTTGCCTTCCCCTTATCCTGTTCGCGGTGTGTCTCGTCAGGTTTTCGCGGGCCGATATTGCTAGCGGGGGACTGCCTGATTCCTTGGATGTGCCCGTTCTCATGGATGGGCGAGCATTGCCCGCGGCCGCACCGCCAGAAGGCAAATGACGGCCCGTATTCGTCGCGTTTCCCGTGACCGCTCCCCTTTGACTCCTCCTACTTCATCCAGCTTCTACCGTGCAGGTGAGTTCGAATTCCGGGCCGAGCTCATATAAATCCTGAAACACGCGCAGCACTGCCGAAACCAACGACTCGTCAGTCGTCGCCGCGATATTGAACGTCGCATACAAATCGATATCCCACGCGACGATCTCGATGGGTGCACTTTCAGGAAAGTATTTGAGCAGCTGTTGCGGCTCGGGGGCATGGGAAAATGGCCAGTCCATATTGATCTGCCCCGGACAACATTGAATCCAATGCTCGTCGCGATTTGCGGTGAAGGTGACCCAACAATTTGCGTCAACTTTCGCGCAAAGTTCCCTGAGTTCGGTCAGCCCATGGAGGATGAGTTCGCGATGGTCCGGCATCCAGCGGAGCGGGTTGTCACCTCCCCGCCAGCTCCGCCTTCTCGTCCTTGCGGGCGCGGCGGCGGGCGACGAGGTCGGCGATCAGGTCGGGCAAGGTCTCAAGGTGTTCCTTCGGCCATTCGCCCATGAGGCAGATCTGAATCCAGTTCCGCTGAAGCAGGTACCCGCTGTTGTAGCTGAGGAGCGTGCCGCCTTTCTTGAGCAGTCCGCCGATGGTCTTCGAGGAAATCTCGGGCGGCAGCGCAATGGTGACGACGGCGGGTGCGGCGTGGCCTTCGGGCGCGAGAACCTGCAGGCCGACTTCGCGGAGGCGATTGCGCAGCCACGCGCCGACTTCGGCGATCTCGGCGTACTTCTCCGTCCAGTCGATGCGCGTGAGCGCGGTCTGGAGCGCGTAGACGAGGTTCGAGGATTGCGTGAAGGGCATGCCGGACTGCGCGGCGTAGTAGCCGAGGTCCATGTACCGCGGGAGGGCCTTGGGCGCGGGCGCGAGGTCGTGGTTGTAGAAGACCATCGAGAGGCCGGGAAAGGAGGCGAGGGCCTTGCCGCTGACGCAGGAGGCGAGGTAAACGTCCGTGAGATCGACGGGCACGGTGCCGATGGAGCTGATGCAGTCGAGGCAGAGTTTCAGCCCGCGCTCGCGGCAGATCTGCTTGAGCGTGGCGAGGTCGTTGAGAATACCGGTGGAGGTTTCGCAGTGGGGCGTCCAGACCCAGCGGAGCTTGGGATTCGCGTCGAGCCGCGCGCGGATCTCGGCGTAGTCGAGCGGGTCGCCCCAGCCGATTTGGTAGACTTCGAAGTCGAGTCCCTGGCGCGTGGCGTGGTCGAGCAGGCGGTCGCCGAACTCGCCGTTGCTCACGATGAGGCCGGGCTGTTTCAGCAACGAGAGCTGCGCGCAGATGGCGTCGTTCGCGAGGCTGCCGGAGCCGAGGAGGATCTCGACGTTGCGGGACTTGGTGAGGTCGCAAAGCATCCGGCGCGTGGCACGGAAGTCGGCCATGAAACCATCCGACCGATGCGACACGGGACCGCGCGCGAAGGCTTTGCGGACTTCTTCATGCACATCGACGGGACCGGGGAGATAGCACGCGAGAATCTTTTCGACGGCACTGTTCGGCGGCGTGAGGGCCTTGGCCATCTGGAGGAATTTCTCGAGCGTGAGATACATCGGCTGGAACTGCGCCTCGCCGCTGCCGACGAGCGGCCCGAACGGTACGAAGCCGAGGTGTTTGTAGAGGCGGGCCTGGCGCGTGGTGCCGGAGATGATCGCGAGATCAAAGCCCATGTCCTTGAAGTGTTGCGCGAGAAGCCCAACGAGTTTCGAGAAGACGAAGCCGTTGCGGAAATCTTTCTCCACGGAGAGCAGGCGGACTTCGAGCACCTTGTGGCCGGCCGGCAGATGCGAGTCGAGGTCGGGGACTTTCTTGTCGAGCGAGAAGGGCCGCGCGCCGCGTCCGGTCACCATGCCGACGAGGCGGTCGCCTTGGAGGCAGATGGCGTAGGTGTTCTCGGCGTGGAATTTGTCCACGAGGCGTTGCTCAGGGTTGTGCTCGTGCTGCGGGATTTCCTCGACGAAGGTTTTGTAGTTGAGGCGGTGGATGGCCTCAAACTCCCAGTCTTCGCTGGCGATTTTGAACTTCAACGAGGTTTCAGGCTTCGTCATGGGATCCTTTTTGCATTTCAGCTGGGGCCGCTTTTACCGGACGACCGCCGCCGATTCGAGCAATCTCTTCACGGATGTTCTTCCGATGCGTGAGCACGACAAGTATGGCGAGAATGGAAACCGCCGCAACTTGGACCTTCTCGGCGCCACAGAGATGACTGGTCAACGGTGCCAGCGCGAAAGCGATCATGCCGCTCAAGGTGAAATTTCGCAGCACGGCGATGACGGGAATGAACACCGCGAGCAGTGCGAGCACGATAAACGGATCGTAGGCGAGCAACGCACCAAGCGAGACCGCGATGCCCTTGCCACCTTGGAAGCGGAGCTGGACCGGCCAGTTATGGCCGATGACGACCGCGACGAGGGCGGCCACCTTCGCTTCCGGGCCAAGTCCAATCCACGAAGCGCCAAGAACGGCGAGCGCGCCCTTGGCCGCATCCAGCAACAGCGTCACGGCAAAGCCGCCGCGCCCGAGCGCCCGTCCGACGTTGCGCGCGCCGACGTTTCCACTGCCCAGCGCGCGGATGTCCTGCCCGGTTTTCCAACGCGTCCAGTAATAGCCAGCGGTGAAGCATCCAATGAAATAGCTGGCCACAATCCAACTGAGCTCGGGGCCCGTCAGGGTATGGCTTGGCGTTATTGGAAGACTCATGTTCAGCTTGCCGGCGAATGTAGCAATCTTGTCACACTTGGCAACGACTGTCTCCTCACCGGCCCTCAGCGCTTCCCAGCTGGCGTTCGCCGCTTGATCCCCACCACATCGCTGGCGGGAATTTTCAAGCTACCCGCCGCGGAATCCTGCGCAACAATCTCTCCCGGCTCCAGACGCAGCGACGCGGGCTTTAGCAGGGATCCATCCCGCAGGCGCACTTCAAACTTGCCGGGATTCGATCCCACCTCGCGCATCACCACGGCCACCGCTTCCTTGCGGACATCATACTGGCGGGTGCCGAAGAGAATCGAATTCAGCCGCACACGCTGGCCATCGAAGCCGCGGAAATCACCGTCCACAAAGTCGCCCTTCGCCAGCAGGATCCCAGGCCGGCCGGATTGCAGGCGTGCCTCCATTCCCTTCGAGAGCGGTTGGAAAACGATGCGCGCCACGTTGAGCGTGGTAACGGGTGATGCCTTAAGCAGGCCGGTCGCGCGCAGGGAGGTTTCCGTGCCCCGCTCGACGCCGCACGCCACGAATGTGCCATTGCGCAGGAGCAGGCCCGGCGGCAATTTCGCGTCCGCGCCCGAACCCGGCACGTAGCCCGCAGACGGAGCCGACGCGAAGAGATGCGTGGACGGGATGTTCGTTTTGGCCGTGGAACCGCTGCTCCACCACAGTTTCGCCACCGCATCACCGCTGGTGCTAAAACATTCCATTCGCACGTCATAACGTTCCCCGGCGACCAGCGGCAGGCTGCCTTTGCTCTCGGACAGCCAGAACTGCGCGGTGCGATTGATGATGGGCTGGCCGTCGATCCAGAGGCGCACCCGTTCATCCGCCGTGACGAAGAAGCTGTATTCCTCCGAATGGTCCACCTTCACCTGCCCCGTCCAGCGAACCGCGAGATTCGTGCGACCGAATCCCGGCAACGGATCGCGATCGGTCCACGCGAAGTTCACCGTAGAATCCAACCGCGTGTGACTTGGTCCCGAGAAGTCCGCGTGCGCGTAATACGTCCCGACCAGCCCGGACGCGCCGGACACTTCCGCCGTCCGCGATGGCAGCCAGCTCTTCGCATACATCCGGCTGCGCGGCACGAATCGCCGGCTGATTCCCGGCCCTGTCCACAACAACTGCGCGCGCGCCGCACCGGAAGCATTGGCCATCACCAGCTTGATTGGCACACGCTTGTCGGATTCCAAGGTGAACGCCGCACTGGTCGCCTCCCCTCCCTCACGCGCGCCGGAGACGGTGGCCACTGGTTTTTCCGCGACAAACAACGCCGCGTGATCATCCGCCACAATGGAAAACCGATACTCGCCCGAGACCGGCGCCTCCACCTCTCCGCACCACACCACGCTAAATTGTCCCGCCGGAATTCCCGGTGCCGCCTCGCCCGTCGGCCAGCTGAACTGAATCGATTCATCCAGGCGCACGAACGGCGCGCCGGACTGGTTCGTGTTCGCGAAGTAGAATCCGAGCAGGCCATTGCCCAAGCCAGCGCCACCCGGCTGCTCCGCATCGGCCGTGAGAAACTCCGCCGCCAGCACATTGGTCAGCGCGATGGATTCCGTCGCGCCACCCGACGAGACCGTCAGCGCCCCGACAGCCAGCTGAAGATCGCCCTTGAACTGGCGACCGTCCGTGGTCTGCACCGATCCAGCCGACGCCAAACCAATCGTCGCCAGCGAGAGCGCGAATATGAAAACGGATGAACGCATTCCGGGAATTAAATCGAAGAACCGGGCGCGGCGTCGAGTGACTTCAACGCAGCTCAATCGCGCTCCAGTCGCACCGGACCTTCGCTCAACGTCGCGTTCGTGTCGCCATACAGTCCGCGATTGCTCTGGTTGAACTCGAACTTCAAGTCCACCTCCAGCGCCGACAACGACACAAGCTTCCAATGCGTCGGGACAAAGACCGATTTGCCGCCGCGATCGATCTTCGTCAGCTCGAACGCCAGCAACAGATGCAACGCGTCTCGCGTGACTTTGGGCGTGGCGCTGGGCGAGTAATAGAAGCTGCGCTGCGTCGTGTTCACCGTCTTTGCATTGTAGGTCTTCAGCTCCAGGTAACACGGCGTGGGCAAGGTGATCTCGATGTCCGGATAGCCTGTGGATTGAGCGCGATTTTGGGTCGTCCGAGGAATGCGCGCCTCCACGCCGCATTCCTTCAGCGCCGCGCGGACGAACGGTTCGAGATAATTGCCCGCCTCATTCGGACGCGCCGCAACAATGCCTTCGCGACTCGCGCGCTCGCCAGCCAGTCGCGCCGCCTTCAGCAGCTTCGACTGTAACTCGGCGTGGGCCGCGTTGTTTGTGTCGAGGTCGAGAACACGATGACCAGTCGTCGCCTCAATCACGGTCTTGAACGGAATCTTCTTCGCGGGCTTGGTCAGTTCGGCGAGCGACGAGAGAGAGTTGGTGGTCGGTTGACCAAAGCACAGTGAAGGAATGACCAATGACGCAATGACCAATATCCAATGAATGAACAATGGCATCGAGAGGAGCGCGTTCAGCCAGCGAGAGTTCATTGGGTCATTCGACATTCATTGGTCATTGCGTCATTTGTCATTGAGCATTCACACCGGGCTTTCGGAACACCACGATCCGGTTCGTATTCGTCCCCTTGCCCATGTTGTCCACGCCCCAGCAGTTCGCAGTCTTCGTGAACTCCTGATCGTTGATGACCACCAGCAGCGGCTCCAGACCGGCCGCAATGCCGCACGGCAACACCGCTTCCTCCAGCTTCGTTTTGCCGCCGTGCACTTCGCCAACCTCGAACGCCACATGACCGCCGGGCTTCAGCACGCGCGCGAGTTCGTGGAAGACCGCCGTCATCGCCGCCTGCCATTGGTCGAGCTTCTTGAGCATCGTAATCGCGACGGATTTCGAATCCACGCCGAGGAACCAGCAACGCAGCCAGTTGTCGGCGTCGTATTGCACCACATCGAGGAACGGCGGCGACGTCACCACCAGACTGATTGAGCCGGACGGAATCTGTGGCGTGCCACTACATGCGCTGGTGACCAGCAACGCGCCTGGCGCCACGGTCGCCAGAGTCGCGCGCACCTCCGCTGTCACATCGCCGAGGAGCTGTTTCGATTTCTTGAGAATGATCTTCCGCACGTCCCGTTCCGGCGGCACCTGATTGCGCTTCGCGTTGATGCGCAACTGCGACTTCACGGACACCGCCTGGTTCGGCGGCAGCGTGTAGACGGAGAAAAATCCGGCCGAATGCCCCGTGAGCCGGTTCAGCGCAACAAGCGCGATCCAATCATCCAGCACGTCCGCGCTGCCGTCCGCCCGGCGGCGGAGCAGATACTTCTTCAGCGCGCAGATGTGACGGAGCGTTTGCGGGTGGTAGAAGACCAGCAATTCATCCGGGAATTCATCCGCATCCTCGAGCGGAATCGCTTTCAACCGCGCTTCCACCGCCGCAAGCGTCGGCGGCGTGAGGCGTGGTCGCACAAACGTCTGGCTGAGCGGATTGATGTCGCAGCCGGTCGGCACGCGACCGAGCAATGCGGCCTCGACCGGCGTCGTGCCGCGGCCCATGAACGGATCGTAAACGCGCTCGCCCGGCTCCGTCAGCCGCTCGATGAAGAACCTCGGGAGCTGCGGCTTGAAGCACGCGCGGTAGGAAACTTCGTGCAGCGAACTTGCCTGCCGCTGGCGCGCCGTCCAGAACTCGTTCACGTAAGTCGGCACATCGAGTGGAGTGCCGTCGAACGTCGCGGCCTTCGTGGCGACAATTCGCGTCTCCTCGCCGAACACTCGGAAGGCGGCCAGATCTTCCGCCAGATTCTCCAGCCGACGCGGCGCAGGATGCGCGGCCGGGAAAAGCGGGAGCTCGATTGCTTCTGGAGACATTCGACGGACATCACATCATCGTGAGCTGCTTCTGGCAAGCCGCGCTCGTATCGACGGCGGTGTCGTTCAGACGCTTCCCTTGACTCCCTCAGGTCGCGCCATAATCTCGATTTCGTTCCGACCGTGGTTTTAACAATCAACCAAATCATTCAATGAAAGCGTTTCAAGCGAGGAAGCTGTGGAGTCATTCATTCATGGCAGCGCTGGCGGCGAGCATACTCATGGCGGGATGCGCAACCAGCAGTTCCACAAAACCCGCGGCGACGGTGACGTATCCATCCAAAGCCAATGGCTGGAATGGCATTGATGGCGTGGAGTTCGTCCAGCCTTACAAGCTATCGGCCTACACGGCCTTGGTTGTCGAGCCGGTCGTGACCAACAAATGCACGCTCCCGTTGAAGGAGGACAACACTTACGACGTAACGCTGGCCGCCCTCGGTCAAGCCGACGGTTTGGTGTTCGCGCAAATTGAAAGTGGTCTGAAGGGGAAGATCCCGGTGGTGGCGAAAAGCGCGCCGGAACAGCCGACGGGCAACACGCTGCTGCTGAAGGTCAAGGTTTCGGAAATCAATCCCGGATCTGCCGCAGCGCGATTTTGGGTCAGCTTTGGCGCGGGCAGCGGCTGGGTCCGCATGGAAGGCGAGCTCGTTGATGCCGCGACGCAAAAGTCGCTGCTCAAGTTCGATCAACGCCGTGTCAGCTCCATGCGTCTCGACTACAAGAGCGTGCTCGCATCGTGCACGAAGGAGATCGGCGAAGACTTCGCCCGGCTGATCAAACTCGCCGAGGGCAAGTGAGCGTTTCTACGGCGAACATGACCAAACGCATCGCACTCGTCACCGGCGCCAGCCGCGGCATCGGTCGCGCCATCGCCGTGGCGCTGGCCCAAGCTGGCTGCCATGTGGCGATCAACTTCCGCTCCAACGAAGCCGAGGCGCAAGAGACGCTCGTGCTCGTTCAGAAAGCCGGCGGCTCGGGCGAGTTGTGCCCTTCGATGTCGCTGATGGCGCGGCCTGCGAAGCGGCGGCAGCGAAGCTGATCGCCGCACACAAGCGTCTCGACATCCTCGTGAACAACGCCGGCATTCGGCAGGACGCGCTGCTTGTCTTCATGACGCCCGAGCAATGGGCGCAGGTCATCGCCACGAACCTCACGAGCTTCTACAACCTCACCAAGCCCGCGGCCAAGCAGATGGCCATGCAACGATGGGGTCGCATCGTCAGCGTCGCGTCCACGGCCGGCCAGACCGGTGTCGAAGGTCAGGCGAACTACGCGGCGGCGAAGGCTGGTGTCATTGGCGCGTCGAAGGCGCTCGCTCGCGAAATCGCCAAGCGCGGCGTAACGGTGAACGTGCTCGCGCCCGGCTTCATCGAAACGGACATGACTGCCGACGTGCCGCGGGATCAAATGCTCGCGCGCATTCCCGCCGGACGTTTCGGCAAGCCGGAGGAAGTCGCCGCTGCCGCCGCGTTCCTGTGCTCGGACGGTGCGGCCTACATCACCGGCGCCGTGCTGAACATCAACGGCGGCGTTTACACCTGAGATGGCGGCACCGGCGTCCCAAACGAAACACTGGTCCGGCACCGGCAAGCTGCGCGGCGGCACCTTCGGCGTCCGCTTCTTCATCACTGCGCTGCGCTTGCTCGGCCTGCGGCTGACCTACGTTCTGCTCGTTCCCGTCGTGCTCACGCTGTCGTTCATCTCGCCGGACATCGCGGCCACGATGGGGTTCCACCGTCGCATGTTCGGCCCGCGAAACGCCCTCGGTCGGCGCTGGCTCGTCATCAAACATTTCTTCTCCTTCGGCCGCGCCATCATCGATCGCACCGCGATTCTCGCCGGCATGACCAAACGGTTCTCGTTCACGTTCGACGGCGAGAAACATCTGCGCGACGCCGTGGCAGGCGGCAAAGGCGTCCTCCTGCTCACCGCGCATGTTGGCAATTGGGAAGTCGCCGGCCAGCTCCTTTCACGCATCGACGTGCCCGTCAACGTCACCGGCTTCGACAACGAAGATCCCGCCGTGCGCGCGTTGCTGAACAAAATCTCGAAGCAGAAGTTCAAACTCATCCCGCTCTCCGGCGCGCCCACGGATGTCATCGAACTCGTCGCCGCACTGCGTCGTGGGGAGCTCGTCTGCATGCTCGGCGACCGTGCCTATGGCGGGCCCACTGCGCGCGTGCCGTTCTTCGGGGATGTCGCCTCGTTTCCCGTCGGCCCGTACGTGCTCGCGGCCATAGCCGGCGCGCCACTGGTGCAAGTTTTCAGCCTGCGCGAACCCGGCGGGCACTATCATTTCTTCGGCTTCCCGCCCGTGCCGCCGGTTCATCCGCCGCGTCACGAACGCGACGCGCATCTCCGCAACTGCGCCGCGCAATTCGCCGCCAACCTCGAAAGCATCGTGAAACGCGACCCGCTCCAGTGGTACAACTTCTTTCCGTTTTGGGATGAGCCGAAGAGCAAACCTGATGCTGCGGAACAAGCCTCAGCCGTCGTGACGCAACCCAACCCCGCCGCGCGCGCGAACTGAACCATGTCCGTCTCCATCGAAGAACTCCTCCCGCACCGCGCGCCCATGCGCTGGGTGGACGCGCTCGTGGATTGCACAGACACAACCGCCATCGCCACCTTCCATGTCGGTGAAGATCACTTCGCACTGCGCGATGGCGCGCTGCTCGAAACGGCCCTCGTCGAGTGCGTCGCCCAAACCGTCGCCGCCGCGCTTGGCCAGCGGATGCGCGCCAGCGGCCAGCCCGGCGCCGCCAATCAAGGCATGCTCATCGGCGTGACCAACTTCAAGATCGTCGCCGCGCCCGCTGTCGGATCGACCCTAACCATCGACACGCGCGAAGTGAAACGTCTCGGCCCGATGCTTCTCGTCGCCGCGACGATCACCAGCGCCGGTCAACCCATCGCCAGCGGAGAGCTTTCGTTATATGCCTGAGCCGCGCGTCACCTTCGCCAGTTTCGGCGCCATCACGGCCGCCGGGCCGGATGTCTCGTCGCTGCTTGCCGCACTTCGCACCAACACCTCCGGCCTGCGCGCGAACGAGCGCTTCAACTCCCCGCGCTTTCAATCGAACATCGTCGGGGCAGCACTGAGATCCTCCGATGACAATCCTGCCTACGAGCTTGCGAACACCGCGCTGGCCGAGGCCCGCAAGAATCTCGGCGCACTTGCGATTGCGCCTGAGCGCATCGGCTTCGTGCTCTCCACCACGAAGGCGAACATCGAAACACTCGAACGTCTCTCGGACGGGCGTCCCTGTTCCGAACGAGCGCGCCGTCATCTCCAGCCGGAATTGCTCGCGGAAGATCTCGCGTTCGCACACGGCGCGCGCGGCCCGCGCCAAACAATCTCCACCGCCTGCACTTCCGGAACCGTCGCCCTCCAGCAAGGCGCGAAGCTGATTCAGCGCGGCGCGGCTGACGCGGTCTATGTCGTCGGCGTCGATCATCTGTCCGCGTTCGTCGTCGCGGGGTTCACGGCGTTGAAGGCGATTGATCCGGTCGGCTCACGACCTTTCGATCGCGAACGTTGCGGACTCAGCCCCGGCGAAGCGGGAGCCGCCATCGTTCTCGTCCGCGGCGATTTGGCACCCGCTGGCATTGAACTCATCGGCTGGGGATCGAGCAACGACGCGAACCACATGACCGGCCCGTCGCGCGATGGCTCCGGTCTCGCGCTCGCCATTCGCGGCGCGTTGCGCACGGCGAATCTCACGGCGACTGACATCGACTACATCAACGTCCACGGCACCGGCACGCCTTACAACGACGCGATGGAAGCCGCCGCGTTGCGCACGATTTTCGGCGAGACGTGTCCGCCCGTCAGCGGGCAGAAAGGCATGCTTGGCCACACGCTTGGCGCGGCCGGCGTGGTCGAATCGATCGTCTGCACGCTCGCGTTGCGTGAACAGTTTCTGCCGGGCACACCGCGCCTGTCGAACATCGCAGACGGCATGCCGTCCAGCCTCGTTAAGGAACCATGCCCCACCGCACGTTTGCGTCACGTGCTCAAGCTCAGCACCGGCTTCGGCGGCGTGAACTGCGCCCTCGTCTTGCGCCATGGATAAGCTCGTCATCACCGCCAGCAACATTGTGAACGCGGATGACGCGCGGACGGCGCGTTTGGGCACGCGCTTCGGACGCATGGACCTGATGAGCCAACTCGCGTTGCTAGCCGTGGAACCGTTCGCACCGCAGTTCGAGTCCATCGCCCGCGAACGCATCGCCATCTGCCTCGCCGCGCGCACCAGTTCGCTCGCGACCGACGCGGAGTATTGGAAAGGCCGCGACAACACCGGCGGCCCCAGCCCGACGCTCTTCACCTACACGCTGCCCAGCGCCGCGCTCGGCGAGATCGCCATCCGCCACCGCATCACCGGCCCGCCGTTGTGCTTCGTCGGCTCGAGCGAGGTTCTCCTGCCGGAAGCGGCGGAGCTCCTGCGTCTGCGCGAGGTGGACGCGGCCGTTTGCGTTTCGGTCAACGTCGTCACACCAACGCTCGCGGACTGGCTTGCGCTCCCGAACTCCGCCTCGGCATGCGCTGCCCTGCTGCGTACCGGCGACGTTGCGGGCCGTGCCGTGGGGGAATTTGACCGTGACTTGGAGGCGCTCTGTCACTACCTTGGCGCCCAATAATTTACTGATCGATCCATGCCTGTTTCCAAGACCGAGCTCAAAACGCGAATCATCGAAGCGCTGAATTTGCAGGACATCACGCCCGAGCAAATCGAAGACGAGGCGCCGCTCTTCGGCACCGGCCTCGGCCTGGATTCCATCGACGCCCTCGAGCTCGTCGTCATGCTGGAGAAACACTACGGCATCATCATCAAGGGCATTGAAGAAGGTGGTCCGGCGTTTCGCTCCGTGCAGGCGCTCGCGGACTTCATCGACGCCCGGCGCGCGAGCACCACTTGATGGCCCGCCATCCTGTCATCACCGGTTTGGGCGTCATCGCCTCGCCCGGGTGCGGGGTGAACACCATCTGGGACGCAGTCACCAATCATCGCGACGGTCTCAAGCCGCTCACGCTTTTCCCTTCGCCACGCCACGGCGCGGATCAAGTTGGCGAAGTTCAGCTCGACCTCCTCAATCTTGGCGCACCACGCAATGCTTCCCGCGGCGATCGTCTCGGCTGGCTCGCGGCGCGTGAAGCGATTCAATCGGCCGGGATCACCGCTGAACACTTCGGCGATCGCGCGGGCATCGTGTTCGGCTGTTCCGTCGGCGGCTCGTTCGACAGTGAACGTTTCCTCATTCAACTAATCAAGGAAGGCAAGTTCCGCCCGCGCCCAACGCGCTTTCACGAATGTCATTCCACCGCGGACCTGATCGCCGACAGCTTCGGCCTCTACGGCCCGAGCATGACAATCTCCACCGCGTGCTCGTCGAGCGCGCTCGCCATCGCCGCCGCCGCCGAGATGATTCAGGCGGGCGAAGCGGACGTGATGCTGACCGGCGGCGCCGATTCGCTCGCGCGCATGACGTGGGGCGGCTTTCACGCGCTGCTGCTCGTGGATGGGCAAGGCTGCCGGCCGTTCGACGCCCACCGCGGCGGCATGAGCCTCGGCGAAGGCGCGGGCGTGCTCGTGCTCGAAGCGGAAGAAACCGCGCTGCGACGAGGCGCGAAGATTCTGGCGCGCTTGAGCGGCTGGGGTGCGAGCTGCGACGCACATCATGTCACTGCGCCACATCCCGAAGGCGCCGGCGCACTCGCCGCGATGCGCGCCGCCTTGCGACGTGCTGGTCTCAATGCTGCGCAGATCGATTACGTCAACGCCCACGGCACCGGCACGCGCGACAACGATCTCGCGGAATCGAAGGCGCTCAAGTCGCTCTTCGGCGAACGCGTGCCGCCGTTCTCCAGCTCGAAGCGCTTCTTCGGCCACTCCCTCGCCGCCAGCGGCGCGATTGAAGCCGTGGTCTGCGTCGAGGCGTTGCGCCACCAGCAGATGCCCGCGAATCCGGGCTTCAAAGAGATCGATCCCGCCATCGGCCTGACGCCCGTCCTGCAAACCACCGCCGCGAAGCTCACGCATGTGATGAGCAACTCGTTCGGATTCGGTGGGAACAACGCGGTGCTCATCTTCTCGACGCCGGAAGCAGGACAGCGCCCGCGCGCCGCAACGCTCGCGCCGGTGAACATCACGAGCATTGGCCTGGTGGGACCGGGCGGTGTCGCGGCGGTCGAAACGACCGCGCCGTTGGCAGTGGCGAAACTTTCGGCGCACTCCTGCAATCCCCTGCCCGGCGCAGACAAACTCTCGCCGAATCAGCGCCGCCGACTCGGCCGCATTCACCAGATGGCCATCCTCGCCGCGCGCGCAAGCCACGCGCCCGCTCCTGAGCAACGCGTCGCAGTGGCACTCGGAACCGGCCTGGGCTGCCTCGCGGAAGGCGCGGCATTCATCGAGAACTACGTGGCGAAGGATGAGGCCGAGCCGATGCCGTCACGCTTCCCCGGCTCCGTCCACAACGCGCCCGCCGGACAAATCGCGATGGACCTCGGCGCACGCGCCTTGAACTCCGCGCCAACCGCCGGATCGATCACCTTTGAATGCGCCCTGTGGCAGGCTCGCCGCCAACTCGAAGCTGATGAGGCCGACGTGGCGCTCGCCGGCACGGTTGATGAATTGCAGAACTACCTGCTCGTCATCGGCAAGCGCTGGGGCGTGTGGACTGAGAAGACCTTGCCCGGCGAAGGAGCTGTCGTCGCTCGACTCTCCACCGGTGCCACCACGACGGATCCCGTCGCCCGTGTGACCGCGCTGCGCCTTGGGCGCTTTCGCCGTCCCTTCGATGCCGCGCGCGAAGTCGAGTGGATCGCCGAGTCAGTCGAACTATCGACGATCGATCTGCTGGTGACTGGCGCAGGCGGCTGGCCGGTGCTTGAACCCTCCTACGCTGCCGTGGCGCGCGAGATTTTCCGCCACGCAGGTCGCACCATCGCACAAGAAACCTACAAGGCCGCGTGCGGCGAATTCTATTCCGCCTCAGGCTTCGGCTTCGTGGCGGCCGTCCAAGCCGCCGTCGGACGGCGACTACGGGTGCTGCTCTACACCTTGTCGCCGCGCGGTGGCAAAGCGCTGTGCGTCGTTGAACCTGCGGCGGCGTTATGACTCGCTTCCACGTCATCGCAATCGTCACGGCGATTGCCGGCGCGACGGCGATTTCGCTGGGCAGTCTCCTCGCGCTCGGAGTTATCTTCGCCGCCTTCGCGATGGTGATGGGCTTCGGCGTGGCGTTCCCGCAATGGCGGATGTTTGGCCCGTTCATTTGCCAGGGCGACAGCTCCCAACAACGCGTCGCATTGACGTTTGACGACGGACCTGACCCGCGCTCGACGTCCGCGCTGCTTGATCTGCTCCGCGCGGAGAACGTTCCGGCCACGTTCTTCTGCATCGGCCGCCACGTCGCCGCGCATCCTGAACTCGCCGCACGCATCGCCCAGGACGGTCACCTGCTCGGCAACCACACCTACACGCACAGCAACGCAACAAACTTCTTCGGGCTCGCGCGACTGACGGAGGAAATGTCGCGGACACAGTCCGCCATGCGCGATGCAGCGGGAGTTGCGCCCGTTTACTTTCGACCACCCATGGGCCTCTCGAATCCGCGAGTGTTCAAGGCGGCTTCGAGCCTTGGGCTGAAGGTCGTTGGCTGGACCGCTCGCGGCATCGACACGCAGATTCGTGATTCGAACCGCGTGGTTCAACGCATCCTGCGCGGCGTGCGCCCCGGCGCGATCATCCTGCTGCACGACGGCAACATTCCGCCGGAACGTCTGCTGCCGACCGTGAAACTGCTGCTGGCCAAGTTGCGCGGGCAGGGCTATCAGTTCGCCAGACTGGATCATCTGATCAAATGAACCTTGCGACACCGTTACGCGCTGCGTGGCTTGCCCTGACACTAAGCACAGCCGCCAGTCTCAACGCCGCCGAGCCTGCGCTCACACCCGTAGCGGATCCGGCGCCGCTGCTTGCCGATCTCCGGCGTAAGATGTCCACACTGACGACGGTCTATCTTGAGTTCGATCAGGAACGGCATCTCGCGCTGTTCTCGGAACCGCTGAAGAGTTCGGGCGTGATGGTCATCGATCGACCGGACCTGATTCGCTGGGAAACGACGACGCCGTATCAATCCATACTGCTGGGCAATCGCAAATCAGTGGCGCAGTTCGAACAAGTGGACGGGCAATGGAAGAAGCTCAAGCTCGGCTTCCCGCAGATGCTCAAGCGCGTGATGGAGCAGATGAGCCTGATGCACCAGGGCAAGCTCGACGCGCTCACGGCGGATTTCACTCTGTCGGTGGCGACCGGCCGCGTCGCAGTCGTCACGATGGTACCGAAGGACAAGGATGTGCGCTCGATGCTCGCGTCGCTCGAGATCAAGATGGAGCCGGATTTTTCCGCGACGCGCGAAGTGGTGATGAACGAACCGAACGGCGACAAGACGCGCATTCTGTTCCGTCGCGAAAAGCGCGGCGTGAAGCTGCCGGCGGGAACCTTCGACCAGACGAAGCCGCTCGATGTCGCCGCCATTCAGGCGATCGCGAATGAAGGAAAGTGAGATGGCGAATTGGTTTCAGAGCGTCACTGCGTTGAGTTCGCATGAACCCAACGGGAAGGCGAGTGGACCTTGCGCGGTAGGGCGCGTCGCTCCGCGCGCGCCGTTTCCTCGCGAGCCACGTCCAAGCGGCGCGCGCAGAGCGACGCGCCCTACCAGTCTCTTCAGCTTGCCCCTTTTCACCGCACTCCTTCTCACCTGCAGTTGCGCGAGCGTTCCGAAAACTTCCTTCCGCCCAGCCACCTCTCCCTTTCCCTCCGACGCGCTCGTCACCCAGCGCGGCGTGCTGACGGTGCTCGGACGGCAGTTCACGTTGAATGGTTATCTCGCTTTGAACGCGACGGGTGGAAAACGTCTCGTCGTTACCGAGAACTTCGGCAATGTGCTCGCGGACGTCTTGGTCACACCCGATGGCACGGCGCATGTGATGCGTTCCAGTCGCGCGTTCAAACCGGAGCGGATTCGTCGTTATCTCGCCGCCGATGTGCAATGCCTCACGGGCGGGCCAACCAACGAGGGTTGCCCGGGCGAACATCTCAGCGAGATGCACTTCCGCGTGCAACGACGCTGGTACAAGCTCGACTTGCAGACGGTGAAGGTCGCCGCTGGAACACAAGCAGCCACAATGTTCGACCCATCGCGCGCCGAAAAACCATGAACATGACGGAGTCCATCCAGGCCGCCCGCGTGGGCGAGATGCAGCGCTCGGGCGCGGACTCGGCGACGTTGGAGTTTCGATTCGCGGCGACGCAACCGGTGTTCGCGGGACACTTCCCCGGTCATCCGATTCTGCCCGGAGTGTTCCAACTGGAGATGGCGCGCGTGGCCGCGGAAGCCGTGGCCGGATCAGCGATGGTTGTCCGCGGGATTGTGAAGGCGAAATTCCGTCGGCCGATTCGGCCTGAAGAAACCATCCACGTGGAAGTGAAGCTGGTCGCGCAGGCCGACAGCTCACAGGCGCGCGCTACATTCAGCGTGTCCGGTCAGCCCGCAGGCGAAACGATTCTCCAGCTTACCCGTAACACATGAGAACCGGTTCATCCTTTGGGCCCTCGCGCCTTCGTTGCTCTCATCGTCCCTCATGAAACGCTGGCTCAAACGCATCAGCATCGCCGCACTGGCGTTCGCGCTGGTCGGCTGGGTCACGCTGGTGATCCTGCTGCGCCAATGGACCGCCAAGCCACCGCCGCTTCCCGCCGACACCTCCATCACACAACTTGCGCCACAAACCAACGCGAACGGTCGCGTGAGTCTCGGCGAATCCTGGACAGAACGGCGCGAGGGATTGCTGGTTGTGCGGCTCAAGGGCAAGCCGTTCGACATGGGCTACGCCTCGGGTCGCCTGCTGCGCGATCAGACGCACACGCTGGAACGGGAGTTCCTCGAAATGATCCGCGGCTACGTGCCACAGGATTGGAAGATTAAACTGCTCCAGAACTACATCACGTATCGCAATCGGCGTTTGAGCGAGTTCATCCCGGTTGAGTATCGCCTGCAGATTTACGGGTCAACCATCGGCTCGCCGGACATTCATCCGCAGTTCGGCGATTACTACAATCGCGTGTTGAACTACCACGCCGCGCAGGATGTGTCTTACATGATGATCGACAATCCGCTCGTATCGCGCGCAGGCTGCACGGCATTCGCAGCGTGGGGCGCGGCGAGTGAAAGCGGGCGCTTGATCACTGGGCGCAATTTCGACTGGGAAGCCGCCGAGGTGTTCAGTCGCGATCGCGTGGTGATCCTCTGCGAGCCCGAAGGCGGCATCCCGTTCATCTCGCTGGCGTGGGCGGGCATGGCGGGCGTGGTATCTGGCATGAACCGCGCGGGCATCTCAGTTACAATCAACGGCGCTCCGTGTGACCTGCCCGACGACACCGCGTCACCGGTCGCGATGGTGGCACGCGACGTCTTGCAGAAGACGCGCAATCTCACCGAAGCGTTGGAAACCATCCGCAAGGCGAAGGTCTTCGTCTCCACGATCTGGCTGGTCGGCAGCCGTGCGGACGGAAAGTTCGTTGTCGTGGAGAAGACGCCGGAAGCGACAGCAGTGCGCGAGTCGGACTCCGATTCCATCATCGCCGCGAACCACTTTCAGACTGACGCGATGAAGGCGCTGGAGCGTAACACGAACTTCATGACCGAATCGACCTCCGTCTCCCGCTACGCGCGCATCGACGAACTGCTGCGCGGCGCGCGTGGGAAGCTGGATTCGCGCGTCGTCGCCGAATTTCTCCGCGACCGCAAGCTGCCGGGCGGCACGACAGCCGGCGAGACGCATCGTGGCACCTTGAACGCCTGCATTGCCACGCACGCGCTGGTGATGGATTTAACCTCGGGAATCTTCTGGGCTGCGACACCGCCGAATCAGCTCGGGAAGTTTGTCGCGTTCGACGTGAATGACTTCGATCGTCTGTTGCCGGACCGTGCGTTGCCGGAAGATGCGAGCTTGAGCACCGGTCACCACGACAAGGTCGCCAAAGCGCGCAGGCGGCTCGCCGATGCCAAGCACGCCTTGAAACGTGGCGAAGCCGAAGTCGCGTTGAAGGCTGCCGACGAGGCCGAGACATTGAACCCGGGCTTTTACCAGAATGCCGCGTTGCGTGGACGGGCGTTGCTTGCGCTGGGACGTGCAACCGAGGCGAAGGCGGCGTTCATAGCGGCCATCGCTGCGCAACCGGCATTTCTTGCGGAACGACGCGAACTGGAGGAAGAATTGCGGCGGATTCAATCGAACTGACCATGGCCGACCTTCGCCCACCCTGCGTAACGCGGTCACTGGTGTTCATCCAGTGGCTGATGGGCCTTGGCGCGCACCTCTTCATCGTCCTGCCGTGCCTTCGCCGCGTGCATAATTTGGACCGGCTACAGGCGGGTCGCCGCTGGTTGATTGTCTGCAATCACGTCAGCCTCATCGACACCATCCTGCTCGGTGCGATCTGCTGGCGCGCGGGTTGTTACCCGATTCTCGTGCTCGGCGATCGCAAGGTGTGGCACGCATCCTGGCTCAAGAAGATGTTGAGCGCCCCGATCGGGTTCCTGCTCGAACGCGGGAAGTTGAACCCGAACCGCATCACTGAACTCGAGGCCTTTGGTCGCGCGGGCAGCGAGCGCACGCTCATCGTATTTCCCGAAGGCACACGCGGCGACGGTGTCCATGTCGGCCCCTGCCAGCCGGGTCTGCACTACATCGCGCAGGCCGCGCAGATGCCCATCGTTCCGCTCTTCATTGAGAACATGCAGCTCGTTTCCACGAAGCACGGCCGCTATCACGCGTTCCGCGGGCTGCGCAAAGTAGAGGTGCATGTCGGCGAGGCCATCGCGCCCGAGAAATATCTCTCCCTGTCACGCGACGAGTTCAGCGAATTCATGCGCCAGAGCATTGCGGGAGCTCAGACACCGATGCCAGCAGCAGTAGGTTTGAGCCCCGTCCTGCCTCGCGCTTGATTTCCCAACGCGCAAAGCCCGCCGCCTTCAACATTCCTTCGAGCTCCTCCAGCGTGAGGAAGTGCAGTCCCTCCACGGTCTTGTTGTGCCCGGTGCGCGTCGCGATGCGTTCCCAGAAATCAATCTGCCGATGCCCGTCGCTCTCCGCGCGCGCGGCGTCGCGCAGGATCAAACGCCCACCCGGACGCAGCGTCTGCCGGACGCGATTCAAGATCTGCTGCTGCTTCTCCGGCTGCCAGTAGTGCAGCACGTCGAGCAAAAGCACAGCGTCACACGCCGGAAGTTCCCGGTTCAAAATGTCGCCCGCCTCGAAGCGAATGCGCCGATGCTCGTGCGCGGATCGTTGCGCGACGCGGATCTTCTCCTCGTCGTAATCAATGCCGAGAAACGTCCGCGTGTCCGTGTAAGCCGCGAGCCAGTGCGTGACCACGCCGTAACCGCAGCCGAGATCGAGGATGAATCCATGGCGCGGCACGAGCGCGTCGAGCGCAGGAAACATCGGGTCCATCTTCATCTTCCAGTGGACGAACTGCTCCACGAACTTGCCCTGGTAACGATAAAGCCGCTCCACCTTGCGCCGCACCACGCGCGGTGTGTTCACCTCGTCGAGCTGTCGCTGCAAGCCGTCGCGCACGATGGTTTCGCAATGGCGCATCAACGCCAGCACACCGAGCGAGTAATCAAAGTTCTGCGGCGTGATGCGCGGCAGCGCGCGCACCGTGACATGATACGGCTCGAACCAGTAGGCGTCGCGCGGCATAGCTGTGTTCGTGTCGCACAGGACGATCGGCAAAATGTCCTGCTTGAGCTGCACCGCCAGCTCGAACGCGCCGCGATGGAAGCGTTGCACCCAGCCGTCCACCGAACGCGTGCCTTCCGGATAGAAATGAACGGACGCGCCTTCGGCCAGCTTCTCGCGACATCGCCTCAACGTCGTCACCGGATCATTCGGTTCCACCATTACGTGGCCGGCCAGCTTGCAACCGATGCCAAGCAGCGGGGAATCAAACACGCGCTTCTTCGGCGTCTGTCGGACATCACCGGGCATCGCGACCATCACCAGCACGTCCACTGCGGACTGGTGATTACTGATGACGATGCAGGGCGGCGAGAAGGTCGCGGCGGAGATGTTCTGCATGTCCAGCCGGCCAAACGGCAGCCAGTTGACCACCATGCGCCCGGCGGATCGGGTAGCGCGACGCAGCATTTCGTCCGCGGTTCGCGGCGAAGTGACTTTCAAGATCGGCCGCAGCACGTAGTAGAGGAAGACCTCACTCGCGCCAACGTGGATCGTGGCCCAGACCGTCCCGAGCAAATGCCACCAGCGGGGACCGCCGCGCGGCGGCGCATTGAACAGCAGCAGGTCCATGCACAGCGGCGTGAGCGCAATCGTGGCGAGGAAGGCGAAGCCCATCCCGATCAGCACCGTCGTGCCCATCGAGAACAGAACAGGATGCTTCGCGAACACGAGCACCGCAAAGCCGAAGAGCGTCGTGAGGGCGGAGATGAGAATAGAGGCACTGGTCGCACCAAGCCGATCCGGCTGGCCGCGCCATTCATCCAGCTTGCTGGTGACGAGGAACAGGCTGTAGTCCTCGCCGATGCCGATGATGAAGATCACAAAGATGCTGTTCATCATGTCCACCGGCAGCCCGAGCCAGCCCATCGTGCCGAAGGTCCACAGCAGCGCGAACGCGATCGGCAACATGGTGGCGAAGACGAGTTCGACGGATGCGAGCGAGAGGTAAATCAGGACCGTCACGACGAGCCCGGTCCACCACGCGAACTGTCCGAGACCGTCCTTCGCCAGGCCCGCGATATGCGTCACAAAATCCTTGTGATCGAGCACCATCATGTCCGGCAAAGCAGCGCGCAGCTTCGGCACGTTCGCCCGGTCGTCGAGTTTCACCAGCGTGCTGATGGCGCTGTCGTTGGTGCCGAGGACGACACGTTCCGTCAGCACTTGCTCCAGCGGCGTTCCGCGAAAATCTTCGAGAGCCAGTAAAGCGGGCGGTTGTTGAACGCGACGCCAGAAGGTTTCGAACGCGTCCGCGCGAAAGCCGAGTTCGCGGGCGACATTGGTCAGCCCCGCGCGGAATGTGGCCTGCCGTTCGGCGGACCAGAACGCCTGCCAGCGCTGGATGTTCGCCTCCTGCGTCGCGCGTGACGGGCAGACACTCGCGAGCGAGTAGACCCCGGAGACTCCCGGTTGTTGGGCCAGTGTTTGCGCGGCGCGATCGGATTTAGCCAGCGCTTCGTCGGGCGTCGCGCCGCGCGCCACGACCAGTGTCATGCCCATCGCGTCACCCCACGTATTGCGAATCAGTTCATCGTCGTTCTTGGTCTCGGCGGTGATGCCGTTGAGTCGCGCGAGATCGCCGTCGAACCGCAGGCGCTTCACGCCAAATACGGTGACCACGGTCAGCGCCACCAGGCCGAGCAACATCCAGAGACGCCCCTTCGTTTGGGCGCCATGGAAGCGATCCATGATCCGCGTAAGCCACAATGGCGGCTGGCTGCTTTGATTGGGAACGGGAATCAGCAGTGGAAGAATCGTCAGGGCGAACGCCGCCGAGAACAAAACGCCCACGGTGCCGAAAAGGCCCAGCTGCTGGTAGCCGTGCATCGGCGAGAACATCATCACCACAAACGCCGCGACCGTGGTCAAAGCACCGACCCCGACCGGCAGTACGAGGCGTCCGACGTGGCGCCCGAGGGAGAACTGATTTAAACCTGCCGCATTATCGAGGTGGTAGATGACGTGAATCGCGTAGTCCACCGTGATGCCAACGGCAATCACCGCGAAGCCCGTCGCGATCGCCGAAAGATGCGGCTGCCAGATCGCGAGAACAATGCCCGCCATCGTCGAGCCGAAGAGTGACGGCAGGAACGCGATGAGCGCGAGCCAGCGCCGCCGAAACGCCGTGAGACACAGCACCAGCATCGCGCCCATGCCAAGAAAGATGCAGCGCGTGGCGTCGGTCTTGATCAACGTGGCGTTGTCCACCGACATGCGATGGCCACCGGTAATGGCGACGTGCACGCCGGGGAACTGTTTCTCCACGGTCGCCGCCAGTTGTTCCAAGTCGCGCACGAGGACTTCGCTGTGCTTTGAATCGGACGACGGGAAGTTCGGCTCAGCCATCATCAGCACATGCCGACCATCCGCACTGGTGATTCGACCATCGACGATCTGTCCCTCGCCGAAACCGGTTTGCAGCGGGAGCACCTTGTTCACCACGAGCGCGCTCATGCCGACCGGGTCGGCGGCGACGACGTCCTTTAGCACCATGCCCTCCGGACCGGCGAGCTTGCGCCGCATGACGGTGAGGTATTCGCGGATAGCGGCAGGCTCGAGCTTCGGTTCAAGCGCACGCGCGTCGGCTTCGGTGAAAAGATTGGGCAATGCGCCGGTGAGATAATTGACCACCTTCTGCTGCCCGCCCATCTCGAAGCGATACATCACGCGGTCGAACGACTTGTTCGTGGAGAGCGCGCTGTAGAACTCATCCGCCGCGAGCGCGAGCGTGTCGGCATCCGCGCGGTTGATGCCGACGTCGATATAGAGGCGATCGATCTGCCGGAACTTCCGCAGCGCGTAGCGATACTCGTCCACGCGCTGGTCGTTGTGCGGCAGGATGTCGAGGATGTCCTCCTCCAACTCAATGCGAGACGAGATGCCGATGCCCGCGACGGTCGCGAGGAACGTGACGATCAGCACCAATCGCCGGTGCGACACCATCCAGAGATAGAACCGCGTGTAGAGATCGGGCGTCATCTAATGGTTCGTCGAATCCCAAAGGGATTCCGTCCTTTAGCCCAGGGTTGCGAGGCACGAGCTACCCTGGGAAAGCGGAGTAAGGTGTGTCTCAACCCCAACGGAAATCTCTGCAAAAAGGATGTTTTGAAAAAGGAGCGGGAGAGGTCGCGGCGTCCGACGAAAATCGACAAAGATCCGCTCAATGCCGCCGCGCACCCGGCTCTTGCGCCGGTTCTCCGCCCGATCCGCCTCGGTGAGTTTGATGTGGTGCGCGCCCTTTTTGGCGATCTGACTGTCGATGCCGCGCTCGCGCAGCCACGCGTGGCTGACTTTGGTGTCGTAGGCTTTGTCGGCGTAAAGGCTGCCTGCGTCAGCCGGCACCACGCGCGGGAGCAAATCGGCGTCGTTGGCGTTGGCCGCGCTGATGTGCGCCGTGCGGACGAGTTGATGTTCGCCGTCGCTGCTGACGTGCGCTTTGTAGCCGTAGTAGCTCTGGCTGTATTTGCGCGTGTAACGGGCGTCGGCGTCCGAGCCGGCGGTGCGGGCGGCTTGCGCGTCGGGCCGTTTGCGGCTGGATTGGATCAGGGTCGCGTCGACCAGGGGTGGTGCGTTTGACGATGTAGCCGCGGGCTTCGAGTTGCGTGTTGAGCAGATCAGCAGTTGCTCGTGCAGACCGCAGTCGATGAGCCGCTGGCGGAAGCGGCAGATGGTCGACTCGTCGGGCACGGTTTCGTGCGCGTCGAGCTGGACGAATTTTGAAAGCTCAGGCGGTCCCTGAGCTGCGCCTCGGCCTGCGGATCGCTCAGGCCGTAGAGATGTTGGAGAATCATGACGCGCAGGAGCACGCCAACGCGGGCGGCGGGCCGTCCGCCGTAGCTGTAGGTGGCGGCGACAGGGCCTCGGCCGCGGTGAAATCCACCTCGCGGGCGATGATGTCGAGCACCGGGTTGGCGCCGCCGCGTTGTTGCACGGACAGATCAAAGAAGGTCGGTTGTTTGTCGCGTGGAGTTTGCATGCCGATCAGATCAATCCACCACCTGCTTCGTTCAAAATGACTTTTGCAGAGATTTCCAACGGGGTTGCAGCAGCGACGACGAGAAATGAACCAACCCTTTCAGGGTTGAACACGGCATGTCCGGCTGACCCAGGGTAGCCTCGCTGACTCGGCAACCCTGGGCTGAACGACAGAATCCCGTTGGGATTCCCGAAGTCCTGTTCACCCGCTCGGCAGTCTATCCGTGATTTGAAGTTCATCGGGTCCGCGTCATGCGCGCGAGTGTGTAGGTCGTACCGATGCCGACCGACGCCACCATCGTCGCCAGCACCAGGCTGCCGACGAACCAATGCCAGAGGTAATCCAGCACCACCGCCTTCGTCATTTCCTTCGCAGTGAAATCGACCAGCTTCCCCGTGAACATCCAATGCCCCAGCGCCAGCGCCGCGTAGAGGATGAACGGAAGCACGGGCGGAATCGAAATGTTGCTGGCGAGCACAGCGATAGCTTTGTTCAAGCGAAGCCAGTGCGCAGCGACGGCGGTCGCCAGCGTCTGAAATCCCCACAGTGGCGCGATGCCGAGGAACAGTCCCAGCCCCACCGCGAGTGACATCCGCCACGGTTCATGGGCATTTTCGCCAAAGAACTCCGCGAGCGCGCGACGGAAGGATGTCTTCTCGCCGCGAGACCATGCGGCTCGCAAAACGCGCGGAACCGTCCAAGATTGCGCGACGAGCCCGATGTTCATGAGCGTGATGTGCGCAAGGTCCCGCACCGGCCGGAAGTGCGACTGACGAATCTGATCCGGTGCGTAAGTGCATTTCACCGACACCGGGACCAGCGGCGTGCCCATCCACGACGCGCGCACCATGAACTCGAGTTCGAACGCGTAACGGCCCGAGCGCGCCTTGAGCTGCTGCGTTAGCGCGAGTGGGTAACAGCGGAATCCGCATTGGGTGTCGCCGAGCCGCACGCCTGTCTCCGTCCAGAACCAAAACGTCGATACCGCATTCGATCGACGGCGATGCGTTGGGCAACCGGCGGCAATGAAATCCCGGACGCCGACGAGCATCGCCTCCGGGTTGGCCCGCGCGGCATCGAGAAATTTCGGCAAATCTTCCGGGAAATGCTGGCCATCCGCATCCATCGTGATGGCGTGCGTGTAACCAAGCTCGGACGCGAGCTGGAAGCCGGCCCGCAACGCCGCGCCCTTGCCGCTGTTGCGTTCGAGGCGATGCACCGAGCAGCCGGGCAGCGCCGGCAGCGGGACAGTCGAGCCGTCATCGACGACAATCACCGGACAATGCGCCAGCGCACCGCGCACCACCGCTTCGACGGTCGCGACGTGATTGTAGCACGGAATGATGACGCAGAGTTTCACCGGAGATCGACGAAGGTACGGCGCTTGCGCGCGTTGGGCGGAAGCTGGAGCGATTCGATCTCCTCGCGCGACGCACGACGAATCCGGGGCGTGATCTTGGTGCGAGCTTGCAGCAACTCGCGCAAGCCAGCCTCGGAAGCGCTGCCGTGGACGAGCACTTCGATTTCGTCGGACAGCTCGTTGCCCGCCGTAGCGACGATTACGAAGGTCTCAACGCCATCCGCCTCGTCGAGCACCGCCTGAAGCGCGGACGGGAAGAGCGAGACGCCTTTGAACTTCAACCGTTGATTCTTGCGCCCGACGATCGGGCCGATTCGCGGTGTGACGCGACCGCAGACACACGGTTCGCGAAAAAGCGCAGCGCAGTCACCCGTGCGATAACGAATGACCGGCATAGCTTCAACGCCGAACGTGGTCGCGACGACCTCACCCACTTCTCCATTCGGCAGAGCGCGGCCGTCGTCGTCGAGCACTTCGACGAAGAGTTGTTGGTCGTGGAGATGTCCGCCGCGGCCGGCCTCACATTCGCAGAGTGAGTTCGCAAGCTCCGTGACGCCGTAGGTTGAGAATAGCTTCGCGCCCGACGCCGCTTCGAGCGCACGACCCGCGGCATTCAGCGCGAACGATCGGTCGCGAATCGGCTCTCCGATGCAAACGAGTTTCTTGACCGAAGCTTGGCACAGGTCGATTCCACTCTCCTGCGCCTTGGCAGCGATGAGCCGCAGGAACGACGGCACGGCGACGATGGCCGTCGGCTGCAGGCGTTGCATTACTTCAAGCACATACGCCGGAGATGACGGACCAACACGCGCCACGGCGCAGCCGAGTTCGCGCAGGCCAAGCCAGTAAGCCGCGCCGGCGATGAAGCAACGATCCATCGCGGTGGCGACGAGCACTGTGTCGCTTGCTGTCAGGCCGGCGCAGTCGAAGGAAAGTTTCTCGTTCGCGCCAAGACGTCGAAGGTCGGCATCCGTGAGCATCCAGAGCAACGGCTGGCCGGTGGTTCCGCTGGTGGTGACGATTTCAACGATGCGTTCGCGCGGCACGCAGAGGAAATCAAGATTGCGCTCGGACACGACGCGCTTGTCCACCGTGGGCACCGACTCAAGGTGCGGAACTTCCGTCACGCCGCGGAACAGCTCGCGATAAATACGGCGAGTGGTCCGCCGCGTAGCGGAACGTCTCGGCCCAGAGTTGTTCGACGGAACGAATCATTGCTGCTGCTGTTGCGCGGAGGTTACGAAAGCGACGGCGAGATTGCCAGCGGCGGCACCGGTCGCGAGGCAGCATCCCATAACGCGTGCGCTGGCGATGGCATCGACGTCAGCGCTGATCGTTTTGCCGGCCATGAAGAGATTCGGAATCGACGCGGCACGAAGGCAGCGGGCGGGAATCTCGTAGTGTTCACCGGCTGGCAGGTAGCGGACGCGAGAAACTCCGGCGGCGTTCCATTGTTCGATCGGCCACGCTCCGCGCGCGACGGCATCGGGAAACTTGCGCGCACTCAGGACGTCGTCGCCCGTGAGCACGTATTGACCAACGATCATTCGCCCGGCGCGTCGGCGGAGACGAAACTCGGTGCAGGAGGTCCGGCAGTGCTCGAAGCCGGCGACATTCTTGCGGAGGAACTCGATGACCTGCGGCGCGTGTTCGGGCGAGCCAGTCAGCTTCACGGTCACGCTGTGCAGCTCTGGATGCGGCTGAAAGCTCACCGGCGGCAAACCGGCGCGCGCGAGCGGAAGCAGCACTTGCGTGGCGGCGACGACGGAGTCGAGTTCGCGAGCGATGTCGTGCAGGGGAAAGACGACGGCAGGGGCCTGAGTGGAATCGTCGGTCGCAAGGCATTCGGCGCCGACTGTGCGAGCGACTTCGGCAGTGCCAGAGCAATCGATCACGGCGCCCACGGCGATACCATTCAATCCGGTGATTCGCCCTCCGACGAGCGCGACGTCGCGAACGGGCGTGTTCCAGCGCACCACCAGATTGGGCAGAGAATTCAGGAGCTGAGTTGCGACGTCGCGAAAGCGTTCCGGGCGATAACGCAAAACCCAGAGCTTGCCTGTCCGCACGGGTCTGCCTTCACCAACAGCGTCAGCGAACTCGCGCGCAAAGCCGTCGTTCAGCATGTTGCCTGCGTCGTCGTACAAGCCGCAGAGCGTGGTGAGCCCGCTGAAGCCGCCCGTGCCGCCGGCGGATTCGCGCTGATCGATGAGGAGCGTCCGACAACCGCCACGAGCGGCGGTAACGGCGGCGGCGATTCCAGCCGCGCCCGCACCGACGACTGCAATGTCGGATGCTTTGCTCACGGTTGGAGTAGGCGTTGACGAAGACTGGCGGCGAACTCTGTGGTTTCGGCGTCCGTGAAGACGCGTGTCGAGTGAACGACGGTCATCTTCAGCAGGCCACGAAAGTAGTAGAAGATGACGCCGAGCCCGGGCGACGGCGTGACGGCGGCGATGTGTGTGAAGTCCTCGACCGGAGCGCCAAGGAAGTTGCTCAGGCGCGGATTGACGGACGCGGTGTCGCCGAAGAACAGCGAACAGATCTCACCGCGCAGACCCTGCTTGGCCATCGCCATGTAGAGGGGAATCGGCAGAAAGCGGAACAGCAAGCCGAGTTGGCGTCCGCTCTCGATCAGTCCGCCGCGGAGTGCGTCTTCGAGCTGCTGCTTGAGCGCGGCGATGGCGACGGCGGTGGAGTCGAGCTGCGGAGGCAGGAGCTGCATCATCAGCATCGTGAGCTCGTTGCTGAAGACAGGATTGATGCTGCCTTTGGCCCGCAGGCCGACGGCAAGCGGCAGGACGTAACTGGGGCTGGCGCAGCCGAGCCGGTCGCGCAGTCGATGCAGCTCGCACAGCGCGGTGGCGGCGTGGAACTGCGCGTCGCCGAGAAGTCCGGCGAGCTGGCTGGCGTTGGCACGAATGCGGGCGGTGTCAGCAGCATCGAAGGTTTCGACGCGATGGCGAAGCTCGGCTGGCGCGGAGGGATGACGCACGCCGATGGATTTGGGCGCGGCTTTGCAAAGCTCGTCGAGGTGGTGAATGTATTTCCACGCGAGCTTCGCGCGTTCACGCAGCGGTGGCTGAGGTCGCGGAGCGGCAGCCGGCGGCGAAGGTAGAACCATGTCTTCGTTGCCGACGCAGGCGAGGAAATGTTCGGCGCCGGGAGCGTCCATCAATGCATGCAGCCAAGTGAAGGTGAGCGTCTGGCGGCCTTCGGAATCGTCCGACAAATCGAAGCGCATGAGCTGACCGCGGCGCGAATCGAGTGGTTCGTTGAGCAGTTCGCGGCTGGGGCTGTTGCCACGATGGACACGCACCTGCGGAGCTTGCGGCACGGAAGGCAACTTCCATTTCGGCCAGATGCAGCCGGCGGGACGGGCATTGAGGATTGGATGCGAAACGGTGAGTTGCGCGAGGCGGTGCATCAGCGCATCAGGCGAAACGGCGACGCCGAGCTTAAGGACGATCTGGCAGGTGTTGCCGGCGAAGCCGTGGCGACGCAGCTCACGGTCAAAGCCGAGCATGAGGTAATCCGGGCCATTGAGCTGAAGATCACCGTACATGATTTCAGTCAGGCTCTCAGGCGCACCACGGTGGCGGCGAGGCTACGAATGTTCTTCAGAGTCTCGGCGTTGATCTCGCCCTGGGGAATCCAGAAGCCATGGCTGGTTTCGATGAAGAGCAGCACGCGCACGAGCGACATGGAGTCGAAGCCGGAGGCGATGAGGTCGGTCTCGGCAGTAAGCTCGAGGTCGGGGGCGAAAACTTCACGGCGCATGAAGTCGAGGAGGCTGGATTCTATCTCGCGAACGTCAGTCATGGCGTTGGGTTTCAAACGGCCGCGACGGGTTCGCGTCGAATCTTGCCGGTGACCGAAGTGCGCGGAAGTTCGGTAACGATGTGGAGGCGGGAGGGAATTTTGTAGGAAGCCAGATGCGCACGGCAATGAGCCCGAATGCTGTCGAGCGCGGAGGCTTCGCCATCGAGCACGAGCTCGGCTTCGATGACTTCGCCCAGATGCGGATGCGGCCGGCCATACACCCGCGATTCGCGCACGGCGGGATGACGGTTCAACACGGCTTCAATCTCCTCGGGGAAGACCTTGCGGCCGGCGAGATTGATGACGGCGGTCTTGCGCGAAAGAAGGTAGAGATAACCGTCGCCGTCGAAGCGCGCGATGTCGCCGGTGAGGAACCAGCCGTCGGGCGCGACGAGTTCACGCGGCATCCACGGCGCGGCATAGGCGTCGAACATACCCGGCCCGCGGATGGCGAGTTCGCCAGCGCCGGTTTCGTCGGGGGAAAGAAGCTGAACTTCGAAATCCGGCAGGGGCCGTCCAACGGAGTTCCAGCGTCCGCTCGCGTCGGTGGAGTTCAGGCTGACCATGCCGAGTTCGATAATTCCGAGCGCCTGAGAGAGCGGGAGGTGAAATCGTTTCTCGAACTCGCGGGCGACTTCTTCGGAGATGGCGCATGTCGTGGATACAGCGAGGCGCACGGTGGAAATGGCGGTCGACGACTTGTCCTGAGCAAGCATCGCGTAATGGAACGGCGAGGCGTAAAGCACGGTGCCGCGCCAGCGTTGCACGGCGTCAAGGAAAGGCGTCGCCAGGACGTGGCGGGCGAGAACCACCGTCGCGCCTTGGGAGAGGTAGAGAACGATCGTCACTAGGAAATGGTGCGACATCGGCAGCGTCCAGATGACCGTGTCGTTCGACGTGATCTCCAGCGCCTTGTTGGCGGTGACGACTCGATCCCGGATCGTTTCGTGAGTCAGCGCGACACCTTTGCGCGCACTGGTGGTGCCGGAAGTGAAGCGAATGAAGGCGAGGTTGAGATCGTGATGACTGGCGCGAGGATTCCTGGCGTAGCGAGTGAGATGGCAGTCTGGCTGCACTTGAATGCTGTTGCTTCGAGGGGTCGGGCTGACGATGGCATCCAACTGCAACGATTCAACGATCTCGGCCATTTCCCCATCAGTGCCCTCGACCGGCACGGGAACAACAACGACGTTCAACTTCCACAGCGCAAAGGTAAGCTCGACGTAAGCAATGCTGTTCGGAAAATGAAGACCGATTCGGGAGTAAGGTTGCAGGGAGAGCTCCGAGAACACGGCGGCGATTGAATGAACCTGAGTGGCCAGGGCAGAGTAAGTGACACGGTTTTCTCCTTCGATGAACGCTGGCTTGTCCGGCCACGTTGCGGCCGATTTATCCAACAATTCGATCAAATTCATATCGCCGATGAGCGTGTGAGGAACGATATGGCCTAGAAGTTTGGAGGGTCAACAAGATGTTCTACGGGGGGAACTGAGCAAGCGACGTGGGAGTGAACGGCTGTCTCGTTCCAGCGACGGCATTGCCCATGAAGTAGACACTTCGCGTGCGGGGATCGAACGTTCCACGGCGACATTGGAGAAAGGCGGAAGTCGGCGACGTCCGGCACAGCTCTGGCTACCTGAAGGCGAACGCAACGACTGAACAACGCAGAATAGCCAATTAACGACGATGCATTGGTGGACCCTACAGCAACTGAAGTTCAAGAACCCGCAGACGCGGCGGCAAGCCATTGAGAAGCTTGCTTCAGAAGGAACGGATGAATCCGTCGAGCATCTCATTTCAGCCCTGCAAGATGACGACAACGCCGTGCGCCTGGCGGTCGTTCAAGCCCTCGGGCGTTTGAAGGAAACCCGCGCGATCCCCGCTCTCGTTCAAGGCATGCGCGATCCTGACCCGGAAGTGCGCGAGGCCGTCGTGGGAGCATTGATGCAGATGGGGGATGCCACTTGCACGGAAGTGCTGGTGGGCGCGCTTAAGGATCTCAATCTGAGCGTTCGCCGGCGGGCGGCGAAGGCACTCGATTTCTTCGGCTGGAAACCTTCGAATGATATCCAGCGAGTCCTCCGGTTTATCGCACTGGGCGAATACGCAAAGGCGGCAAACATCGGCACGCTGGCGTTGGAACCATTGCTCACGGCGCTGCGCGACAAGCAATGTCCAAATCGGCGCAATGTGGTGGAGGCCTTGAGCCAAATCGGTGATGAACGGGTGCTCAAGCCGCTGATGTCCGCGTTGCGAGATTCCGACGGTCACGTGCGGGTGGCCGCCGTGGAAGCTCTCGGATCACTGCGCGATCCTCGCAGCGCGGATTCACTGACGCTCTCGTTGAAGGATCAGGATCCGCTGGTCCGCGCCGCGGCTGCCAACGCTCTGGGGGCAATGAACGACAACGGTGGCTTTGATCGGCTGGTGGCATCACTCAAGGATCTGGACTGGAGCGTGCGCAAGGCTTCTGTAGAATCGCTGGGCAAATTGAAGGACGTTCGCGGAGTCGAGGCTTTGACAATCTTGTTGAAGGATCCGGATCACGATGTCCGGGAAGCCGTGGTGGCATCACTGGGGCAGATTCGCCACCGGAGCGCCATTGAGCATCTCGTGGTGACGCTCGCTGATCCGCAATCCTCCGTTCGTCACGCCGCTGCGGGCGTTCTCAAACAACTCGATCCTGAGTGGGAACGTTCCGAAGAGGCGCGATTGGCAGTTCCGGCGCTCAAGTCCGCGATGACGAGCAAGGAATATTGGGTGCGCCAGGCGGCCTCCGACACACTGAGCAAGCTGAGCAACACACCGAAACCCGAGCCGACGCTGAATTCATTTTCGGATCCCATTTATTACAAGCGGGCCGCTGCGTTCCAGGCGTTGGTGCAGGCGCTGGCAGACTGGGATCGGGATCTTCGCCTGGCTGCCGCGGAGGCGCTGGGCCGAATCGCCGATCAACGGGCCTTGGAACCGTTGACCGAAGCGTTGCACGACGTGGATCAATGGGTGCGGGAAAGCGCGGAGAAAGCGTTGTGGCGGCTGGGCTGGGAACCGGCGGCGGATGGCCGTGGACTGGCCCCGGTGGACGGCGAAACCGCATTCATTCGCCGCGAAACACTGGGGATGGCGAAGAGCTATTGATGTCGGGCAAAGAAGGGACTTACGGAGAATGGATTTCTGCCGAAAGGAGTAGGTATGTCACGGAAGCGCGTGTTGTTTGTCGGTGAGGATCTCGCCCTCTGGGAACAATTGCAGAATCAATCGGGCGGGTTCTCAGAGAATTGGGACGTCGCATTTGCCAAGTCCGGCCTACAGGCTCTGGCGTCGATGACGCAATCCCCCTGCGACGCCATCGTCGCCGACATGCAACTGCCAGGCATGACGGGAGCGCAACTGCTCGACGAGGTGATTCAGCGCAGCCCGAAAACGCTGAGATTCATCCGCGCAAGCATGGCGGACCAGCAGGCGGCGATGAAATGCGTCGGCACCGCGCACCAGTATCTCGTCAAACCGAGCGATGCACAGACAATCGGCTTTGCCCTGGATCGCGCGTTTTCGCTGGAGTCATGGCTCCCAAATGACACGGTCCAAAAGCTGATCGCGCAGATGAAGAAGCTGCCGAGCCCGCCGAACCTCTATTTCAAGATCGTCGCCGAACTGCAGTCGCCCGACGCCTCCATCGAGAACATCGGATCCATGATCGCGCAGGATCCGGTGCTGAGCGCCAAGCTGCTCCAGGTGGTGAATTCGGCCGTTTTCGGGTTGCAGCTACAGGTCGTCAGCGCTTCCGAGGCCGTGATGTATCTGGGCATGGAAACCACCAAGGCGCTCGTACTCCTGGCGCACACGTTCTCCTACTTTGACAAAGTTCGTACGGCGGAATTTTCAGTCGAGAAGCTGTGGAAACACTCTGTCACGACCGGCAAGTTCGCGGAACAAATCGCGCGGGCGGAAGGGGTGGCACCGGAAGTCGTCGGACAGGCTTTCACCGGCGGAATGCTGCACGACCTGGGCAAACTACTCCTTGCCGCGAATGTTCCCGAGGGATTCAAGGAAGCCTTGACGAAAGCAAAGGAACAAAAGATTCACCTTTGGGACGCGGAGACCGGTGTATTCGGCGCCACGCACGGCGAGTTGGGGGCTTGTCTTCTCGGAATCTGGGGCCTCCCGATGCCGATCGTTGAAGCCGTCGCGTTGCATCACTTCCCGATTCGTTTTCTCAGCAAACAATTCTGTCCGCTCACCGCCGTCCACGCCGCCAACGTCATCGAGCATGAGATTCAGGCGGAGTCCAAAGACTCACTCATTGCCGCCGCAGACTCGAACTATCTGACCGAACTGGGGCTGGCTGAACGCATGGATACCTGGCGGGATCTCTGCAAGGAAAAGCTGTTGTAGCCGGGCGTCACGCGCTGGCCCGGGAGCCGCGCGGAACTCGTCGTATTGAGAACTGCTGTCGTAAATGGCGCAAAAGCGAAAAAAAATCCTGTTCGTCGATGACGACGTCAACCTGCTGGCAATTCTCCAGCAGATCATGGCGAAGTTTTCCGGCAACGCCTGGGAGGTACTGACCGCGCCGGATGTGAGTCGCGCCTTGGGCAGCCTGCAGGAACACAAGATCGACCTGCTCGTCATCGACATTCACATGCCGCTGGTGGACGGCCTCCAGTTCCTCAACCTGCTTCAGCGAAAATATCCGAACATCCTCAAGGTAGTCCTCACCGGCGACGCTACAGACCAAAATCGCGCGACTTGTCTGGGCTCTGGCGCGGAACTTTTCCTCGAAAAGCCACGCGACAGCGGCGGCTGGCAGAGCGTCTACGCAACCCTGCACGAGTTGACGCGGTTTCAACCCGAGGAAGGATTTCACGGCGTGCTGCGTCGGGTGGGATTGCAGGACGTGCTCCAGATGGAGTGCCTCGCGCGAAATTCGTCGCTGCTGAAAATTTCTGCCGGCAGCGTACAGGGAGCAGTGTTCGTCAAGGACGGCCAGATCATCCATGCGCAATGTGGCAATCGTTCGGGAGAAGATGCGTTCAACTATCTCCTGAGTCTTTCCGGTGGCGAGTTCGACGTTAAACCCTTCAGCGCTCCACCGACGCAAAGCATCACGGGCTCATGGGAGTTTCTGCTCATGGAAGCGGCGCGAAAGCGCGATGAAGAGGGAGGAGCCACCGAACCACCCGGAGGAACGGACGAAAGCTTCCCCACTCCACCCGTCATCCACACTTCGGAACGCAACACACCGGCCATCGTTCCCGTCATCGAGGCAGCATCTGCCGCCGAAATGGAACTGCCGGCCGCGCCACGGCGATTGCCGGCGATCGCTGATACAGGGCGGCCGAAGGTGGAGGAAATGCTGGTCTGCTCGCTGCAAGGCGAGGTGTTGCACGAATATCAGTGCACCAACACGAACGGCCGCGTGGGCTTTCTCGAGTTTCTTTCCCAAAAATCCCGGCAACTCGCACAGGGACTTCCGATCGGGGAATTTGATCGTCTGGAAATTACCGCGTCTGACGGCCGGGTGGTGGCACAGGTCCAGGCGGATCGAGGCTTGTTTGTCCGGACCAGCAGGGCAAAAGTTGCGGAGCCGGACGGCACGATGCAGCCATGAAAGAGCAGATCAACCAGTGGTTCGAACAGAGCGCCCCGTTCGAGGGAATCCTAGCGTGCGGGCTGCGCTTTCCGGATCAATCTTCGATCTCCAAATCGTGGGCGGACGGCTTCGAGGAAAGTTCGATTGAGAATGCGCTCCGTTGCGTGAGCGACGGATTTCAAGTCGCACAGTTCAATCGAATCGTCCCAACCCGGCTGCGCTGGGTATACTCCGGGGCATTCCTTTATTGCGAACGACGTCAAGACGGGTCGCTTCTTGGGGTCTTCACCTCCAAAAATTTGGGATCGCTCGATCTCGACGGACTGGAAAGATTCTTCGGCGAGTTTCAAACTGTCGCTCGTGCCGCCACGCTGTGACAGACGCCACACCACAACAGAAAACCACCGTAACTCAAGCGTCCAAACCACCGTTCGGACCCGTCGACATGCACGTCCACATTGTCGGAAACGGCAGTGGAGGAACCGGCTGCTGGTTGAAGGTCACCGGTTGGCATCGGCCGCTGGCCGCACTGATGTTGCGGCAAATCGGTTTGCCCGCATCGGCCATGAAGGGAGACCTTGATCGCCTTTACGTCGATCGACTGTTGGAACTGGTTCGAACGTCCTCCCTCAGTGCAGCCGTCATCCTGGCGCACGATCACGTTTACGATTCGGCCGGCAACAAGATGGAGAACGTCGGCTCCTTTTTCGTGCCGAATGACTACGTTCTGGGCTTGGCCAAAACTTACCCCGAATTTCTTCCGGCCGTCTCGATTCATCCAGCCCGACGCGACGCCATGGAAGAACTCAATCGCTGCATCGCAGGCGGTGCAGTGATGATGAAATGCCTTCCCAACTGTCACAACATCGACTGTAGCGATCGTCGGTTCACGAAGTTCTGGGAACGAATGGCGGAGGCTCGCGTGCCGCTGCTGGCCCACACCGGAGGTGAGCATACGGTTCCTGTCGTCAGGAAAGAGTTCTCGAACCCAAAAGTTCTCGAACTGCCGTTACAATGCGGCGTCAACGTCATCGCCGCGCATTGCGCCACCAAAAGCGGATTGCTCGATCCAGAATATTTCCACCTCTTCGCCGAAATGACCCGCCAGTATCCAAATCTTTACGGCGACAACAGCGCATTCAATGTTCCCATTCGAGGACGCCACGTCCGGAAATGCGTAAAAGAACCATTGGTTGACCGAATCCTGCATGGTAGCGACCTTCCGGTGCCTGTTCATGGACATTTCGCGTGGCTCAAGGGCTACGTCGATTGGAAAACCTTCCGCCAGTGGGAAACGCATCCAAACATTTTGGAACGAGACTACCAGTTGAAGCTCGCCAGCGGATTCCCCGGAGCCTCCGCGACGAAAATCTGGAGTTTGCTGCCGCGCAACGCTCAATCAGCCAACGCACGCGTTGGTGGATAATCCCCAGAAAGCCGACCGTTCCGCGAGTTCGTCACCTTCCGACCATAAAAAAACCGGGTCGCTTGGTCAGGGGGTGACGCAGCGACCCGGGGAATTTCGAATTTAATACAAACGTAGGATTACGTGGAAAATTCGGCGCCAGCTGTATTAGACCGATGCCGAAAACGGTTTGGGCTAGAAAGAACAATTCAAGTTGCCCGAAATTCAAGTGCCGTAATCCGCGCCCAATAGACTACCCTCGGCGAGATCTGTCAAGAATCCGGGCCATGTATTAATTCTCATGCAGTTGATGATTAATTTCGCTGCACTGGACTTCACCGCTGGCAGAGCTGCTCTGTATTACTCGCCAGAGATCCCAAGGAACCGGAATCTCCCACGTCCATGTCCGCATGATTCGTCCACGAAGGGTTGGTTCGACGGCATCTTGGGGTAAGGTCGAACTTCAGGTGCAGAAATATTTTCTCCAATGGGCAGATCCGAGTTTACACGTGAATCGAACTCGATAACCTCGCGGAGCTCCGAGTGCGCCAATGACTGTGGATTGTCGCGTTCGACGCCGATGGCGGAATACGCGACAGCGATAGATGTACGGATTGACGAAAGGTTGCTCCGTCCGCAGTCGGCGAAGAAACGTGACCAAAGCGCCACCAAACCGTCGTTTTTCGAGGGAAAACGGGTTGTGAATAACTCGTGAACAAGAGTTAATATGTTGTCCTCGTCAGTTCCAAGCGGTTGGCCTAAATAGTCGCCCCGTTAATCGAAGTGCAAAACTCTGCGGTGGATTTGTCGTCTGATTTTCTGGCGGGACCGGAAAGTGTCCTTTTGAAGGGTTTGAATTGCAGGAAGTTGCGGATAAGAATGAATTGCATCGAGGGCAATGTGGGTTCGATGCAGGTGCGTTTGCGAAGTAGATGCTGGCACCAGTAAGCCGGTTTTCGATTTCAAAGCTCAATTGAGAGCCAAGAATCGGGGCAGGTGAATAAATCCCCTAAAAACGGAATTTTGATTTGGGACAACAATGCAAGAATCTGCTGAAAAACTTTGGGCTGCGGCGCAGGATTTCCTGCGGGCGATGCTCAGCAACAGTGAAATCTACAACCTGTGGTTCGCACCTCTTCGTGCCAGCGCTTTGGATGGAGACTCCATCACACTCGACGTCGCCAATGAGTTTTCCGAAGTCTGGCTGAAGGACAATTACCTCGACCTGCTTCGCAATGTCCTCTCCCAAGCTTCGGCCCGCCCGATGTCGGTCAAGTTTCGGGTAACGAACGCGAGCATCACGCTCAAGCGACCCGCCGAAGTCGTTGTTCAACCCATCGACGACGAAACCAAGCCGGTTGTTCTGGAGGATCTCGCCCCCGAACGAAACGCGGCCGTCAAAGAACTGCCGTTCAATCCGAAGAACACCTTCGATACATTCGTCGTTGGCAACAACAACACCTTTGCGCACGCCGCCGCCATCGCCGTCGCACAGCAGCCCGGTAAATCCTACAACCCCCTGTTCCTCTACGGCGGCGTCGGTCTCGGCAAGACCCATTTGCTCCACGCGATCGGCCAGCACGTCGCCAAGCACAAGAAGGGCGCGCGTGTCACCTACGTCTCGACCGAGAAATTCACCAACGAGTTCATCGACGCGATTCAGAACAACCAGCTTGTCCGCTTCCGCCGGAAATATCGCCAGAGCGATGTATTCCTGATCGACGACATCCAGTTCCTCGCCGGCAAAGAACGCATTCAGGAAGAGTTCTTCCACACGTTCAACACCCTTCACGAAGCCCGGAAGCAGATCGTGCTCACCTGTGACCGACCCGCGAGCGAGATCCAGAATCTCGAGCAACGCCTGGTCTCCCGGTTCGAGTGGGGACTCGTCACCGATCTTCAGCCGCCGGATGTCGAAACCCGCTTGGCCATCCTTCGGAAGAAGGAAAAGTCCATGGGCGTAGAGCTGCCTGAGGAAATCGTCAACTTCATGGCGCAGCGCATCCGGACCAACATCCGTCGGTTGGAAGGCGCGCTAGTTCGCGTCACCTCCTTCGCTGCACTGACCGGCAAGAAGCTCACCATCGAAGTTGTCGAAGGACTCTTGCGCGAGATTCTCCACGAAGAAGGCCGCTTCACCATCAGCATCGACGTCATCCAGAAGCGCGTCGCTGAACATTTCGATATCCGCCTCGCGGACATGACCAGCAAGCGTCGTCCGGAGAACATCGCGTTCCCGCGCCAGATCGCCATGTATCTCGCGCGCCAGATGACCGAAAGCTCGCTGAACACCATTGGCGAAGCGTTTGGCGGCCGCGATCACGGCACCGTTCTCCACGCCTGCCGCCTCGTAAAGGACCGCATGCAGATTGATGCGCAAGTCCGCCAGGTCGTGAGCTACTTGGAAAAGCAACTCACTCGCTGAAAAGATTTGTTGGTGTGCATATGAATCGGGAGCGTCGCAGTTCGGCGCTCCCGATTTGCTTTTGCGAAATGCGCGCACACCCACACTTTCCAAACCTCCAACTCTCCCTACACTTCCCGCGATGGCAGTGATTCAAGTTCAAGGTCTGACCAAGACCTTTCGCACCTACAAGAAGGAGCCAGGCATTGCCGGGGCACTGAAAGGATTGTTCTCGCACAAGTACGAGACCACCTACGCCGTCAAAGATGTCTCCTTTCATGTTGAGGAAGGCGAACTCGTCGGCTTCCTCGGTCCCAACGGCGCTGGAAAAACCACGACGTTGAAGATGCTCTCCGGGCTGCTCTATCCGTCAGGCGGATCCGCCACCGTGCTCGGCTATACGCCGTGGAAACGCGACGATGGTTATCGCCGGCAGTTTGCCCTGTTGCTCGGTCAGAAGAACCAGCTCTGGTGGGATCTGCCCGCCCGGGAATCACTCGATCTCAACGCCAAGATTTACGGTATCGACCGCGCAATCTTCGAACGCACCGTCGGCGAGCTCACCGAAATGCTCGGTGTGAAGGAAAAGCTCAACACCATGGTCCGCGAGCTTTCCCTCGGTGAACGCATGAAGATGGAGCTCATCGCCTCCCTGCTCCACCAACCCAAAGTTCTCTTCCTCGACGAGCCCACCATCGGTCTCGACGTCATCTCGCAGAAAATCGTCCGCGAGTTCCTCCGCGACTACAACGCGAAGCGCAAGACGACCATTCTCCTGACCAGCCACTACATGGCCGACATCCAGGCGCTCTGCCGCCGGGTGATCATCATCGACCACGGGAAAATTTTCTTCGATGGCCAGCTCGAAGAAGTGATCGATCGTTTCGCCGACTTCAAGATTGTCACCATCCACTGCGACAGCCAGAAACCCATCCCCGCGTTGGAACTCTCGAAGTTTGGTGAGGTCATCGAGAAAGATCGCGAGATCGTGAAACTCAAGGTGAAACGCGACCGCGTCATCCCGGTTTGCAAGGCGCTGCTCGACGAGCTTCCGGTGAACGACATCGACATTCAGGAAGTCCCCATCGATGACGTCATCCGCCAGATTTTCGCCCGCTGAACAAGCCTACTTCACCCGATTCCGCTTCAGCTGCAATGCCTTCTTCAGCTCCTTGAGGGGCAGCGCATTGATCACATCCGCCTTCTCCAGCCAGCCCTTGCGCGCAATGCCGGCGCCGAGACGCAGGAAACCCGCGTGTTCGTTGCGATGCGCGTCGCAGTTAATCACGCACTTTACGCCCTTCGACTTCGCGTAGAACCACAGCCGCCAGTCCATGTCGAAGCGATACGGATTCGCGTTCAGCTCAATCCACGTGCCCGTCTCCGCGCACGCGTCGATCACCGCCTGCTGATTCACCTTATATGCCTCGCGCTCCAGCAACAGCCGGCCCGTGAGGTGCCCGAGCATGTGAACGTAAGGATTCAACGCCGCACGAATCAGCCGGTTCGTGTTGTCCGCCTCGTCGCTGCCTGCGACGTGCAAACTCGCCACCACCACGTCCAGTTCCGCGAGCAGGTCGTTGTCGAAGTCCAGTCGCTCCTTCAAAATGTCCACCTCGGAACCCGCCAGCAGCCGAAACTCCTCGCCGCTGTCCGCCAGCTTCTGATTGTGCGCCGCCACCGCCTTGATTTGTTCCCGCAACCGCGCCGCATCCAGGCCGTGCGCCTGGAACGACGACTTGCTGTGGTCCGTAATCGCCCAGTAATCGCAACCAATCTCAATCGCGTACGCCGCCACGTCCTCGATCGGATGATGGCCATCGCTCCACGTCGTGTGGTTGTGCAGCGACCCGCGCAAATCCGTCCACTCGATCAACTTCGGCAGCTTCCCGTGCTCCGCCGCGGCGAACTCCCGTGATCTTCGCGCATCTCCGGCGGAATGTAGCCCAGCCCCAGCTCCACAAAAACGTCCTCCTCCGTCTTGCAAGGCACGAGCAGCTTCGGGTCGCGCGTTTCTTCCTTCGACTTGAAGAGCCCGTACTCATTCAGCCGCAGCCCGCGCGCGATCGCCCGCTGGCGCATCACGATGTTGTGCTCCTTGCTGCCGGTGAAATAGAGCAGTGCGAAAGGAAACTCCGCATCCGTCACCACGCGCAAATCCGCCTGAATGCCACCGGGCAAAATCACACTCGCCTTCGTCTCCCCCTTCGCACTCACGCTCAAGATGCCCGGCTGACTCGTGAAGAACTCAATCACCGCCGCCGGATTCTTCGATGACACCAGGAAATCAATATCGCCAATCGTCTCGCGCCAGCGCCGCAAGCTTCCGCCCGTGCTGCAACGAATCACGTCCGGATGATCGCGCAACGATTCCAGGATCGGCTCCGCCACCGTCAGCGCCGTGTGCAAATGATGCCGCGACGCGTAGGTGCGTTTGAACTGAATCCCCTCCAAAACTTTGCTCTGGGTCTTCTCGCCGAACCCCTCCAGCGTCGCCACCTTGCCGGCCTTGCACGCGGCTTCGAGCTGTTCGATGGACTCGATGCCCAGCTTGTCGTGAAGCGCCTTCACCTTCTTCGGTCCGACGCCGGGAATGCCCAGCATGTCCACCAAGCCCGGAGGCACAGACGCCTTCAGCTCGTCGTAATACTTCAGCTTCCCCATGGTCACGAGCTCCGTGATCTTCTGCTGCAAGGCATCGCCAATGCCTTTAATCTCCCCGAGTCGTTCCTCCGCCACGATATTCGCCAGCGGCTCCGTCAAACCCTCGAGCGTCCGCGCCGCGTTCACATACGCGCGCGTCTTGAACGGATTCTCGCCCTTCAACTCCAGCAACGTCCCGATGTCCACGAGGATTGCCGCCACTTGCTCTTTGTCCATGCGGCGATGCTACGAAGCGCCCGAGGGAAGGAAAGTGGGAATTCAATCGTCGCTCGCCGGCACCGAGTCGAAAGGCTCAAACAACTTCCGCGCCTCCGCCAGCTGGCGCTCGTTTCCAATCAGCAATACCTCATCGTTCAGCTGGAACTCAAAATCCGGCTCCGGACTGATCACCGTCTCCGTCCCGCGCCGCACGGCGACCGCCGTCGACCCAGTGCGCGTCCGCAATTCCATCTCCCGAATCTGTTTCCCGAGCGCTGGTGACCGCGGGGTGATTTGAACCGTGACCAGCTCGGCGTTCTCGAGCAAGGACGGCATCGGCTTGGAATGTTCCGGCGCATGATGCAGAGGTTCGCGCGACAACGTTTCCCGAATCGTCACCTGCGCCCGCGCATAGATTCGGATGAAGAACGTCCGCAGCAAGACCGCCAGCAGCACACCAATGCTGCCCAGCACCACGAATACCTCCCACGACGGCAGCAGGACCGAACTCAGCGCGAGCACGAGTAGTCCCAGTCCGACGATCCCGGCGAAGAGCGTCGTGTTCGAGATCATCGCGCGCATCGCCATCTTGTTCTTCATCGTCGAACCGCCGCGAATGGCCATCTCGGAAAGCAGCATGCTGAGCGCGTCCAGCTTGCGCAGCGTGGCGATGAAGAGCGGCAGGCTGCACAACATCGCCGCCAGCCAGAGCACCGTGTTGCGACCGCCGGTCCAACGCGGCAGATCCGTCAACCAATCGACCTTCCAGCGATCGAGCAGGGTCGCGGCGAGAAACAGTCCGGCAATGAGCGCGACGTTGATCGACAGCTGAAAGACCATCAGGCGCACCATTTTCCTCGGCGCGCTCACCGAATGATTCTCCCGCACACGGCGAATCCACGCCGTGTAATCCTGCTGGTAATGGAGCAGCGAGCGCGGGGCGAACCGGTCATGAAACTTCACCAGCCAGTCCGCGTGCTGGATGAGAAACGGAGTCAACGCGGAGGTGACCGTGGAGACGCATACCGCGATGGGATAAAGGAAATGACTCGTCACGCCAAGGTCCTTGCCCAGCGCGGCGATGATGAACGAGAACTCGCCGATCTGCGCCAGGCCAAGCCCCACGCGCATGGACGTGCCGCGATCGTAGCCCGCCACAAAACTTCCGAACGAGCATGCCGCAATCTTTCCGACCACCAGCAGCACGCTGATTACCGCGATCGGGAGGGCGTATTGCACCAGCAGCTTCGGCTCAATCAGCAGGCCGATCGCCACGAAGAATACCGCGCTGAACATGTTCCGCAGCGGAGCCGTCAATCGCTCGATGCGCCGGATGTCGTGAGATTCCGCGATCAACGCGCCCATGATGAACGAGCCCAGCGCGACGCTGTACTTCAACTTCAGCGCCAGCAACGCGAGACCGAAGCACAGACCCAGCACGGTAATCAGCATGGTTTCCTCGTTGTGAAACCGCGCCACCAACGCGAGGAGTTTCGGGACAATCAGCAACCCGAGCACGATGGACATCACGGTGAACACGCCGAGCCGTCCCATGGTTTCCAACACCGCCCCCACTTCAAACGCGCCAGTCATCGCCACGCCTGAGAGTGACGCGATCAGCAAAATGGCGATGATGTCCTCCGCGATCAGAATGCCGTAGATGACTTCGGCGAACTTCTCTTTGCCTTTCCCGAGATCGGCGAGCGTCTTCGTGATAATCGTCGTGGACGAGATCATCATGATGCCGCCGAGGTAGACACTGTCCGTCCCGCTCCAGCCGAAGTAGCGACCGATCTGGAATCCGATGAAGAACATCAGCGCCGTTTCGAGCGGAGCAACGATGAACGCTGTGAAGCCAATCTGCCGAATCTTCCGAAAGTTAAACTCCAGCCCCAGCGCGAAGAGGAGAAAGACAATGCCGAGTTCAGAAAGTGTCTGGATGTTCTGCTCGTCGGCGACCAAGGGCGAGGGAAGCACGTGCGGACCGATGATCACGCCGGCCAGGATGTAACCGAGCACCACCGGGAGCTTCAGCGCACGGAAGCTGACCGTGACCAGTCCGGCCACCATCATCACCACGGCAAGATCCTGGAGGAATGCGGCGTTGTGCATTACGCGGGCGTTGCTGCGGCGAACGCTACAAACTCCGCCGCGTCACGGCGAGCGGCAAAACTTCACCCGCCTAGTCCCGCACCGAATTTTGCGCCAGTCCGAGCAATCCGCTGCGTTCGTCTTGCGTCGGCGTCATTGCCACTTTCGGCCCATCAGTGCCCCAGCCTGTTGACAGCCCACTCGCCGTCGTTAGTCTCGTTTCAGCTGCATCGGCGCCTCCGGCCGGCAGCAACTGCCGTAATGCGTTTGGATAAATCAACAAAGCACTCATCAACGTGGTTATGAAAACGACCTTCTCACTCAAAACGACTTTTGCACTGCTGTTCGCACTGGCGACCTTCGTGTTCCAGGCCCCGGCTGCCGAGAAATCCGAAGCCGCCGCCATTGCCGCGCTGTCGGACAAAATGGAAAGCAAGGTGACCGCCGCAATGCAGGAGATTGAAAAGAAGTATCCCAACAGCATCGAAGGCGTCGCCAAGATCAAATCCATGCTCGGTGACGAACGTGTAAAGGTCCGCCGCAAAGCCGCTCGCGTCGTGGGCACGCTGCACGCGGATGTCACCGAGGCTGAGCTCAAGCAAATCGCCGCGTTGCTCAAGGGCAAGACGCCGGAGGAAATCATCGACGGTTTGAAGGCGCTCCGCGGACTGAAGTCCCAGCCGGTCATCCCTGAGATCAAGGCGCTGCTCGATCATCCCACGCCGAACGTCATCCGCGACGCGTGCCGCACGCTGTCTGAAATCGGGGGCAAGGACCTGATTCCCGCCATCGAACCGCTCCTCAATCACGCCAACGCGGCCGTGAAGAAGGACGCACAGGACGCCATCTTCAAGCTGAAGAACAAGTAAGCTCAAGTCGGCCCGACATTAGCGTCGGCGGAGATCCTCTCTCTCCAATAGGTCAATGAGCCGGTCAGCTGCACGTTTCGCTACGGTCTCGGGCGGAAGCACGTCTTCGCCTCTTTCGAGCGGATAGCTCCACGATCCTGAGCTAAGAATTTCCCCGCCCCGACGGGCAACTCCAGTAATTCCAGAAACAGCACCATGTTGCACGCTGTTACCGTTTCCAACGACAACAGACGTTTTCACGCCGGATTGGCCTTCAGGAAGATGGGAGAACGTAACTGTGCCCGCAATCGCGATGTCGGCGTCTCCTTCGGTGACAACTCTCACGTCGCAGCGTCGAACGAACATTTCCACGAATACATTCCTAACGGCCTCTCCAACGACTTCATCACCACATGTGAATCGTTCGATCCGAACGGAGTCGATCGGACGAGCGGGAGGCCGGTTCTTGAGTGTTTGAGGTTTGGCAAGCTGGCACCCCCCGAACAAGAGACTGACTAGGACGAGCCCTCCCAACCTTAGAGAAAGACTCTCGATTTGTTTTACCAGCACGGCTTGCCGAATTGTTTCAAGGATAGCATTCATTGCTCTATAGAATTTATCACCCGTTGCTTAAACTCTGATTGGTCGAGGCACATTGGAACAAGAAGAATTGAGCTTCATCAAGGGAGTCTTGCACCGCGTATCCTGAACTCGTAAACCTTTGTGCGTAGAGTAACTCGATGATTCTTCTCGATGGCCACCATCTGTCACTCCAGGACGTCTGGCGTGTTTCCTGTCTCCAATCCCCGTGCCAGCTCGCCGAAAGCGCTCGACCGCTCGTGCGTCGCAGTCGCGAGCTCGTGGACAAGCTAGCCGCCGAACCTCGCGCCATCTACGGCATCAATACCGGATTCGGCCCGCTCAGCGGCTTCCGCGTCAGCAACGAGGATCAAGCGCAGCATCAGATCAACCTGCTGCATCACCTATTCGTCGGTCAAGGCGTGCTCTACTCGGAAGTCGAGACGCGCGCGATCATGCTCGCCCGCGCGAACGCGCTCGCGCGCGGTTACTCCGGCATTCGCGAGGAACTGATCGAGCTGCTCATCGCCGCGTTGAACAAGGGCATCCTCCCGGAGATTCCCAGCGAAGGCTCCGTTGGCGCCAGCGGCGACCTCGTTCCGCTCGCGCACATGGGCGGATTGCTCGTCGGCCTCGGCCAAGCCCGCTTCGGTGGTAAACGCCTCGCATCCATCGACGCTCTACGCCAGGCCGGGCTCACTCCCGCCGTCCTCCGCGCCAAGGAAGGTCTCGCGCTGGTCAACGGCACTTCCGTGATGACCGCACTCGCTGCTCTTGCCACGCACGAGGCCGATCGCATCCTCCGCTGGATGGAGCTGCTCGCGTCGTGCCTGTTTCAAGTGCTCGGTGGCGAACCGGAAGTACTCTGTGGTCAGGCGCACATGGCGCGCGGATTTCGCGGCCAGTCGCTCGTCGCGCGACGCATCAGCGATTCGCTGCGCACACATCCCGATTACGCCCGTCGCATCGATGACCATCAGTGGGGCTCGATGCCCAAGCTGGTCGATGCCGGCGCGGAGATTCAAGATCCGTATTCGCTTCGCTGCGTCCCGCAAGTGCTCGGCGCATTCCAAGAAGCGCTCTGGCACGTCGAGGAAGTCGTCACGCGCGAGCTCAACGCCAGCACGGACAATCCGCTCATCTTCCCGGACACGGGCATGGTGATTCACTGCGGCAATTTCTACGGGCAACAGATCGCGATGGTGAGCGATTACCTGCGCATGGGCCTCATCAAGACGGCCCTCCTCGCCGAGCGCCAGATCGAGCGTCTGGTGAACTGGCGTTACAGCCGCGGACTGCCGCCAATGCTCGCGGGCGGCGCGGCGGGATTGAACTCCGGCTTCTCCGGCGCGCAACTGCTCGCCACGTCACTCGCCGCCGAAGCGCGTTTGCTCGGCACGCCGGCGTCCATCCAGACGATTCCGACGAACGCCAACAATCAGGACGTGGTGAGCATGGGCAGCATCGCTGCGAAGATGACGCGCACCGCGTTGCCGCTGGTCTGGAAGATTCTCGCCATCGAAACGCTCGCGCTCGTTCAAGCGGCGGACCTACGCGGGAAGGACTTCGTGCTCGGCAGCGACTTCCGCAAGTTGCACGACATCGTCCGCAGTGTTTCCGCGCAGCTCGGCAGCGATCGTCCTCTCGTCACCGACATTGAAGAAGTCACGCGACTGCTTCAGTCTGAGGAAGTGCAGCAGCAATGTCTCGCGCCTCAAATCGAAAATGAACACTGACGTCGATGTGCTGATTATTGGCGCCGGCCCGGCGGGCTGCGTTGCCGCGTCGCTCCTGCACCGTGAGGGCTTCAAGGTGCGCGTCATCGAAAAGCAACGCTTCCCGCGCTTTGTCATCGGCGAGAGCCTGTTGCCGCACTGCATGGATTACCTTCAGGAAGCCGGTCTGTTGGAAGCGGTCGCGAAGGAGAATTTCATCCAGAAGAACGGCGCGGTGTTTCATCGCGATGGCGGCACGTGCAACTTCGATTTCTCCGCGCAGTTCACCGAAGGCTGGAAATACACCTGGCAGGTCACGCGCGCCGAGTTCGACCTCGCGCTGGCCAACGCGGTGAAGGACATGGGCGTGGAAGTATTGTTCGAGCGCAGCGTGACTTCCGTTGAGTTCCTCGATTCGCACGCGACCGCGACCGTTTCGCATCCGGACGGCTCGTCGCAGAACGTCACCGCGAAGTTCATCCTGGATTGCAGCGGCTACGGACGCGTCTTGCCGCGCCTGCTCGATTTGGAACGCCCGTCGAACTTTCCCGTTCGCGAAGCATTGTTCGCGCATGTCACGGGCGATCACCGGCCCGAAGGTCGCGAGGAGGGAAAGATTTGGGCGTGCCTGCATCCCAGCGGCGCGTGGCTGTGGATCATTCCGTTCTCCAACGGCCGCACCAGCGTTGGCGTCGTCGCCACGCCGGAGATTTTCGCGCAGTTCCTCGGCAACCCGGAGGAACAGCTGCGCGCGATCGTTTCGACCGACCCCAGCGCCGGGCCGCGTTTGCGCGACATGCAACTGGCCTTCGCACCGCAACGCATTGTCGGGTTCTCCTGCGGCGTGAAGCAAATTCACGGTCCTCGCTACGCGCTCGTGGGTAACGCGACGGAGTTTCTCGATCCGATCTTCAGCTCCGGCGTCACGCTCGCGCTCGCTTCCGCCAGTCGCGCCGCGAAGACGCTGACGCGCGAACTGCGCGGTGAGACGGTGAATTGGCAGGCGGATTACGCGGACTGGGTGATGGGCGGCATCAACGCCTTCCGCGCCTACGTGGCCGCTTGGTATGACGGCACGTTGCCCGACATCTTTTTCAACGCTGGCCGGAATCGCGACATCATGCGCCAGGTTTGTTCCGTGCTCGCGGGTTACGTGTGGGACAAGAGCAATCCCTACGTGACGCAACCCGAGCGCGCGCTGCCGCTGCTCTCGCGCATCATCAAGAGCCAGGCGGGACTCGTGACCACCGGAACGTAGATCGACGGGACAAGAGACATGAGATTGTCCGCCCTCACCCCAACGCCGCCGCCGAGCCTCAATCGGTCGGAGCGCCGACGTCCTCGTCGGCTTCGGACGTGCGGGAATACAGGAGGGCAGACAGCGCTGAGAACGGATGCAAACAGCAGTTCGCCTGTCGTAAGCCGGCGAGGACGCCGGCGCTCCGGTCATATAGCTGCGGAGCAGCGGAAGACAGTAGCCCACGGCGTGAGCCGTGGGTCGGGTGATGACAAGCGGCGCAAGCCCCGGCAGGGGCGACAGAGGTTTTTTCTTTCGCCCCTTACGGGGCTCATATCACCAACCCCATCGCAACCCACGGCTCACGCCGTGGGCCACCTTCTTCCGCGCCGATGGCGCTTCAATCTCCGATGAGCCTCTTCTCCCAGGACAACAAGAGCGCGTTCGACGCGAAGGCCGAGGCGCAGCGCATCGCGTATGCGCCCGTGGCGTTCCAAGCCTGCCGCGTCCTGCGCACCGAGGGCATTCTCGAAGCGGTGCAGAAGAGCGGCTCAGCCGGCATCACGCTCGCGGAAGTCGTGGCGAAGGTCAGCCTGCCGCGCTACGGCGTGAAAGTGTTGATGGAAGCCGGGCTGGGCGTCGGGCTTTTCTGCCTGAACGAAGGTCGCTACACGATCACCAAGCTCGGCTACTTCATGCTCCGCGACCCGATGACGCGCATCAACATGGACGTGGTGCACGACGTCTTCTATAGCGGCTTCTTCGATCTCGATAAGGCCGTGCGCGAAGGAAAACCTGCCGGCCTGAAATCGCTCGGCGACTGGCCAACGATCTACGAGGGACTCTCCTCGCTCGAGCCACAAGCCCGCGAAAGCTGGCTGGCGTGGGACCATTACTATTCCGATCAGGCGTTCCCCGCCGCGCTGCCCATAGTCTTTGCAAATCGTCCGAAGCGCCTGCTTGATGTCGGCGGCAACACCGGCAAGTTCGCCATTCAATGCGCGAAGCACAACGCCGACGTGCGCATCACCATCGCCGACCTCGACAAGCAGCTCGCGCTGGCGAAGGCGAATCTTCAGCAGCACGGCGTCGCGGATCGTGTGGACCTGCACGCGGTGAATCTGCTCGATGAATCGGCCACGTTGCCGGGCGGTCACGACGCGATCTGGATGAGCCAGTTCCTCGATTGCTTCTCCGAGCAGCAGATTGTTTCCATCCTGCGCCGCGCCGCCGCCGCGATGTCGCCTGACACCCGGCTCTACATTCTCGAACTGCTCTGGGACCGGCAGCCGAACGAAACGGCGGCGTTTTGTCTCCAGCAGATTTCGCTCTACTTCACCTGCCTCGCGAACGGCAACAGCCAGATGTATCACTCCTCGGACCTGCTCGGCTGCATCCAGCAAGCGGGCCTGGTCGTCGAGGAACAGCGCGACCAAGTGGGCCTCTACCACACGCTCATCACCTGCCGGAAAGCGTAACGAACCGGATGCGCTGGCAACAAAGGCGCGAAGGCGCAAAACAGTTTTAGATTATCCTCTCCTTGGCGCCTTCGCGCCTTCGTTGCTCGCCTACAGCGCGAAGCCAATTCCGCCCACCGCGGCGTTGCCGCGCGCGAGCCAGCTTTCGAGGCCGTAGCGCTCGTAGCGGAAGAAGAGTTTTCCGCGCGGACGACGCACGCCGGTTTCCACCTGCCAGTCCGGCGTTTCATTCCCGATGGAGCCGAGCCCGCGCGCATAGAGCACACAGCCACGACTTGCCGCTGCATCCCAGTTCAAGCCGACTTGCCCGGACGGATTCGCGCGCTCACGTGAGTGATGGAAGTCGTGGCCGATGGTCAGCCTCCAGTCGAAGCGGTTCAGCCAGCGCGTTTCGGCGGCGTAGATGCCAGGGTCGCGATACGGCAGATCCCACCCAAGCGTCTGCACACGCAACCGCGGACCGAGATTAATGCTGTTGTGCGGTAGCGTTTCGCCGGCGGGAACGCGGTCCGCATCCGGCGCGAGCACGTGCGCGCTGCGATGCAGATACTCCAGGCCCACCACGAGCGGCTGCCCTTGCGAGAAGAACGACGCCAGGCCGACACGCGCCTGCGCGCCGATGCTGACTGTGTAGGAAATGTTGTCGTAGTCGCCTGGACGATATTCCTGACGCGATTCGTAGGTGAGAATGCCGGTCAGCAACTGATCGAACAGCTCCGAGTCGTGAAATTCCGCGGTGAGCTCCGTGCGTTGAATGGAACGCTCGCCGCCGTAGCCGAGGTCGTATTGTCCCCAGACCAGCGGCAGCCAGCCGGTCGGACGATTCTCGCGCGCGTCGTAGAGCTTGTCCGTGTCGAGCGACGCGCTGACCTCCACACCGAGCAGGAGCGACGAGGAACGATCTTCGTAAAACGGATTGCCATCATTCGCCCACCATTGGGCGCGGAATCGCGCGCGATTGCCGTTCGCCGAGGGCAGTTCCAGCACCGGGCCGATGCGATAGTGGCCGTGAACCTTCTCCTCGTCGTTGGCGGATTCCACATCCGCTTCGAGGCTGAGCCACGGCTGAACCTTCGTCTCACCCATCTCGCGCTCGGCGAATCCATACACGCGCCACGCCAGGTGAATGTCGCTCCACCAATCCGCATCCAGCCGGCGACGATGCGCGAAGCCGTTCACGGCCACGCGCCATTCAAGCGGGAAACCTCCGCGCGCACGGGCGAGCCGAGACCGAGACCCACTTCACAGGCGTCCAGCAAGCCAGGGCGATCTTGAAACGCCGTGCGATGATAACCGGCGACGCCGAGCAGGCGAACGTTCTCGGCGAACTGAAAGTCAGCTTCGAATTGATTGCGGAGGTTGAGCAGTTGCGTCTGCGAACCTTCGCGCAACACCGGCGTGGTTTCCTTCTGCTGATAGCGCAACGACCACCTGTCCTCGTGGACGAGTGGAATCAGAACGCGCGTCTCCGCCATGTAGCTGTGGTGATCGCCGAAGAGCGGGCCGATGAGGCCATCGATGGTGGGTTGCGTGCGGTCTTCGGCGACCGCGAATTGAAGAGATAAGGCGAGTGCCATCGCGTAGAGCGACAGAAGGGTAACTGGGTTCTGGCCCGCCCTCACCCTAGCCCTCTCCCCCAGGAGAGGGAACGTGACGAGGCTCTTCAGCCGGACGAACATTGCTCTCCACGTTTGAAGGCGTTCCAGTCGTGGAGGAAGATTTTCAAAGGTTGGTGCTGGTTGTCGCGCACCTCTCCTCGGGGAGAGGGCGGGTGAACGGCGTTGCGCTCCGACTTTCCCGTTCCAATTCCCACTCTCATCGAATCGCCAGCTGCGCGGGGTTCTCGTCCTTGAGCCCGTATTTCATCGCGAAGCGCAGCAGACCCACGCTGTAGGGCGAGGTCGACGCCGCGCCACTGAAGATGCGGCCGAGATGCTTGTTCATGTGCGGGAAGGTCAGCTTCACCAGCAACGTATCGCGCAACATCTGGCCGACCTTGAAGCAGGTGAAGAGACGGCCGTTGTAGAAGTAATCCACGATCTCGTGCCACGTCGCGAGATGATGAATCACCTCGCGCTCGTAATGCTTCATCGCATCCGGCGTGCCCTTGAGCATCGCGTCCGCGAGCAGGAAGGCGCCATTCATGCCGAGGAACAATCCGCTGGAAAACACCGGGTCGATGAACCCCGCGGTGTCGCCGACGAGCGCCCAGTTCTCGCCCACGCTGCGCGAGGAGACGAGCTGGTAGTTGGTGTATTCCATCACAGGGGTGATGCGCTTCGCGCCGCCGGCGACGGTTCGCAGCACGGAATCCTGCTGGAGCAAATTGTCGTAGCGCTCTTCCTTCGTCGCGCCGAAGCGTTGCGCGTGCTCGTGTCCCAGCACCATGCCGAGCGAGACGCGACCCGGCAGCGGAATGCGCCAGCTCCAGCCGTGGTCGAGTCGCGTCGTGTGAACGTGCCCTTCGTGCTCGATCACCGTCTTGTCCACGTGGGCGAAGAGTGCGACGTCCTTGCGCCGCCCTTCCGAGCTCGAGATGCCGAGCAAGTTCGGCAGGAGACGCACGCGCCCGGTGGCGTCGATGATCCAGTCCGGCTGACCGCCGAAGAAATCGCCGGTAGCCGCCAGCGTTTCCGCGCTGAGCTGAACGCGATCGGAAGTTCCCACGCGCTCGACTCCGGCCGTGATTTCAAACACCGCCGCCCCGGCGCGTTTCGCGGCGTTCAGCAACGTGTCATCGAATCGATCACGGGGAACGTTGTAGGCGTAGCGCGCCGTGCGGCCGGTGAGCGTTTTGAAGAAGAAGGTGAAGTGGACCTCGTCGCTCAGGTTAAACGTCGCACCCGGCTTGAGCATGCTGTAGGCGCGAACTTCATCCTCCACCCCGAGCTGTTGCAGCATCGGGATGATGGCGGGCACGAGCGATTCACCAACGATGAGCGGCGCAGCCTTGGGTTTGTGGAAGAGCGCGACGCGTTTGCCGGCGCGGGCGAGCAGGATGGCCAGCGTGCTGGCGGCGGGACCGGCTCCGAGAATGGCGATGGTGCGGGCGTTGACCACGGTTTTGGCGGTCACACTGCCAAGTCTCGCGCCTGGATCAAGACATCAGTTCGCGAGCGCAGAGTGAATGAAGCCTACTGCTCCGACTCGTCGTTGGATTCCTTCAGCCCGAAGTGTTGCAGCTTCTCGCGCACGGTCTGGCGCGACATTTTCAACCAGCGTGCCGCCCGCGCCTGATTCCCTTGCGCCAGCTTGATCGCGCGGGTGAAGAGTTCGCGCTCCATCGCTTCGAAGACGCGCGCGTGAACATCAATTTCGGCACCGCTCTTGGCCTCAGCCAGCAGCTCATCCATCAGGGCTTCGATCGAACCCGATCCCGCGGGCTTGTTGTGAAGGGGCCGTGTCACCGCCCTTGGCCAGCACCATTTCCAAGACCTCGCGGCTGATGGGGAACCACGTGACGCGAGCAAGCCTCGCGCATCACGTTCTCAAACCGCCGAACGTTTCCGGCCAGCGCTGGTCCTGGAGCCACGAGAGGCCGGCGGGCTGGATGGAGGCATCGGCCAGCTTCAGTTCCTCGCGAAAACGGCGGAGAAAATACTCGGCGAGTGCCGGAATATCCTCCGTGCGCTCCCGCAGCGGCGGGAGCTTGATCACCACCGAACCGAGCCGGTAGTAGAGATCTTCGCGGAAATGTTTTTCTGTAATCGCCTGTTCCAAATCGCGGTGAGTGGCGGCGATGATGCGGACGTCCACCGGAATGCTTTCCTTGCCGCCGACGCGCTGGATAATCTTTTCCTGGAGCACGCGCAGCAGCTTCGCCTGCGTGAAGGCGGTCATGTCGCCGATCTCATCAAGGAACAGCGTGCCGCCTTGCGCCTGCTCGAACCGGCCAATGCGACGCTGGTCCGCGCCGGTGAAAGCGCCGCGTTCGTGACCGAACAGTTCGCTTTCGAGGAGCGTCTCCGGAATCGCCGCACAGTTTACGGCAATGAAGGGTTTCCCAGCGCGATCGCTGTGCTGGTAGATGGCGCGCGCCACCAGTTCCTTGCCGGTGCCTGTCTCGCCACGGATGAGAACGGTGGCGGACGTTCCGGCGACGCGACCGATCTCCTTGTAGACGGATTGCATCGCGCGGCTGTTGCCGATGATGGCCTGGGCCGTTGGCTTGTCGGACGCCGCGCCGAGCTCCACGCGTTCGCTCATCAACCGGGAGCTCGCGACGGCGCGCTTCACCACTTCGAGCATCTCGGCGACATCGAAGGGTTTGAGAATGTATTCGAAGGCGCCAAACTTCGTGGCTTCAATGGCCGTTTCCGTCGTGCCAAAGGCGGTCATGAGCACCATCGGCAGGCGCGGCTTCTCGACGTGAATCTGCCGAATCAGCTCCAGTCCATCGAGACCGGGCAGGCGCAGATCGGTGATGACGAGATTAAACTCCCCGCTCTTGGCGCGCTCCAGTCCGTCATCCCCGCGATGGCAGAGCGTGACAACAAATCCCTGGGACCGCAGCAGCTTCTCCAGCGACTGGGCCGACCGCGTATCGTCTTCAATGACCAGAATGTGTGGCGAGTTCATGCGTGTGTTCGATGGGCAGGACCATGCGGAAGATGGTGCCGTGATTCATCTGGGTGGAGTATTCAAGAGTGCCGCCGTGCTTTTCAAGAATGCGCGCGGCGATGCTCAATCCGAGACCGGTGCCGCTGGCCTTGGTGGTGTAGAATGGATCGAAGAGCCTCTTCTGCACTTCCGCCGGAATGCCAGGGCCGGTGTCCGCGACCTCGAGGATGACATTGGTAAGCGTTCGCGGACCGCGCCGGCGCGTCTCGGTCCGCGTCCGCAAAGTCACAGTTCCATCGCGACCAATCGCCTCGGCGCCGTTCTTCACCAGGTTGATCAACACCTGCTTCAACTGGGCGGCGTCCGCTCGAATATGCGGATCGGCGAGGTAATCCTCTTTCAGGGCGATGCTCGACTTCTTCAACTCCGGCGAGAGCAGCGGCACCAGTTCGCGCAAGGGCTGGGTGGCCTTCACGACCACGAACTGCGGCTCCGCCGGGCGCGCGAAGTCGAGCACGTCCTTCACAATTTGTTCGAGCCGCGCAATCTCGCCGGTGAGAAATACGTTGTCCTCAAACTCCTCGGAGCCCTTCTTCAACAACGCTTGTTGCGTAAAGAGGCGGACGCGGATCGAAGTAAGCGGATTGCGAATCTCGTGGGCGATGCCCGCCGCCAGCACACCGAGCGAAGACAACTTTTCCTGACGTTCGATGATCAGCTGGCTGCGCCGGAGGTTTTCCTGAAGCGGCGCAATCACGCCGCGATAGGTGAAGACGGTCAGCGCGCCGCCCATGACCAGCAACACGACCGATGACCAGGTCAACATGCGGTGGAGCTCGGCGATGTCGTCCTGCGTGGGCACATACGCCGGACTGCGCCGGAGATTGTTCACCTGCTGCCACGTGTACATTTCCGTCCAGACGATGACCATGAGCGCCACCGCGATGGCCAGCAGATGAACAGTGGTGCGCATTTTCGGCGTCATAACGTGAATGCGGAGATCAACGATTCATCTGCCAGAGCGTCCAGTTGAGCACCGCCGCGAAACTGACCCATGCCAGGTAGGGCGCGAGCAACAGGGCGGCGGTCCGGTGAACGTTCCAGAACGAAAGGAGCGTCATCAGAATGCCAAGCCACAAACACACGATATCCACGAAGGCGAGAGCCGGGTTCTTCATCCCAAAGAACAGGCAGGACCAGAGGGCGTTGAAGACCAGCTGGGCGAGAAACAGCGAGAGCGGCCGGAGGTTCGCCGCGAATCCACCGCGCCGCCAGACCAGCCATGCCGCGGATGCCATCATGAAGTAGAGCGCCGTCCAGACCGGACCAAACAGCCACGACGGAGGATTCCACGATGGCTTGCGCAGTTGCGCATACCATTCCCCGGGCATGAAGAGCGCGCCGAAGGTGGCCGCGCCGAAACAGAGCGCCAGCCAGCCGGCCAGGGCCAGCACCGAGCGGATGCGGTCCGGCATCGCGGCAGGAGAGAGAGGGGCTGTTGGCAAGATGGATGACAATGAAGGTTCCGGAGAACGTCAGTCTTTCTCGTATTCCTTGAGGAAGCCGATGAACTCGCGGCGATGATCTTCTTCGCCCCCGAGAATTCCAATGACCATGTCCTGCGTGACGTAATCAACACCGTCGCAGAGTTTGATGATCTTGTTGTACTGGGTGATGGCTCCTTCTTCCGCCTTGATGACGCCCTTGATCACCGCCACGACGTCCGTGGTGTCTTTCTTGGGCTGGAGGAATTTCTGGCTGCGCGGCAAATCCAGCGAGCCGGGCACCTGCCCGCCGATCGTCTTGATGCGAGTGGCGAGTTGCTGGGCGTGCTGCACCTCCGTCAGGACATCCGCCGCGAGGGCCTTCTTGATGACATCCGAGCGGACGCCGTCGAGGTTCACGGAGGCAGCGATGTAGTTCTGCACTGTCTCCAGCTCCATGGCGTAGGAGAGGCAGAGCTCCTTGATGATGTGCTTGTTCTTCATACGCCCGAACTCATAGCAGGCCCTGCGCCCGAAGCAAATCACCGCCAGATCGTTCGAATTGCCAAAGGCCACGCCCCGGTTGGCCAGTGAATGAGCAGGGCTGGCTTCCGGCGCGCCATCCCCGATCGGAGGTCACCACGATAATTCCGCGAGTTTGCGCCCAAAGCATGGATGAACGCGCCCTTTCTCCGGCTGGCACAAGGTCAGCTAAGGCGTTTGCGTGGTGAACGCCACGTTCGAAGAAAAACACAACTGAAGATCCGAAAATGAAAACAAAACTCATTCTGAAATCGTTCAGCGAACTTCCCGCGCCGGAATTCGACTCAGTGGATGCCTCAAGCCTCGAACCATGCAGTTCCGCCGTCCATGACAGCGCGACTCCAGGAAACAGCGTCACCCGCGGTCGCTGGGATCCCAAAGAACCCACCACGGGAACTCTCTCCGCCGTGCTCGGTCGAATGGCTCCGGCGCAATTCCATGTCAACTGACTCCGCCAACACGACTGGCGATTCCAGCCCGGCCACGGTACCCCCCGCTGGCCGTGCGTCCACGCAAACACCGCCTGTTGCTGGCGGATGATGACCGGGGGATTCGCGAGTCGTTGGGCAAGCTGCTCCGCGGCGTAGGCTACGACGTCATCGAAGCCTCCCACGGCGGGCAGGTGCTGGAGATGGTATTCAACGAGCCGTTTGATTTGCTGTTGCTCGACCTGAACATGCCGGAGATGGATGGCTGGGAAACACTCTCCCACGTCACGCATCTCCGCCCCACCCTGCCCATTGTGGTAATCACCGCACAGCCGAACCAGCGGGGCTGGCTGAGCCGCGGTGGTGCCCATGCGCTGATGGAGAAGCCCTTGGATCTTCCTCTCCTGCTAAAAACTCTGCATGAACTGCTCAGCGAGCAACGGCCTCAAGTTAATGCTGAAGAACCAACCAGCCGGCCCCGTTTCCGGCACCTGCCTCCCCGCAGGTTCACCATGGACTTCGCCAAGCAAGTCCGCGGCTGGGGAATCAATGACTAACTCACTCCTTAATGACTGATACAACCTGGCTCTGGATCGGATTCAACGTTTTCGTGCTATTCATGCTGGCGCTCGACCTCGGCGTCTTCCACCGGAAGGCGCACGTCGTTACCTTCAAGGAATCGATGACCTGGACGGTCGTGTGGATCGGCCTGGCGCTCGCCTTCAACGCCGGCGTCTGGCACTTCGCCGGACCGCAAAAGGGCCTCGAATTCTTCACCGGTTACCTCATCGAGAAATCGCTCAGCGTGGACAACGTTTTCGTCTTCGCCCTGCTCTTTTCCTACTTCGCTGTGCCGGCGCAGTATCAGCACAAAGTTCTTTTCTGGGGCATCCTCGGCGCCCTCGTCATGCGCGCGGCCATGATTGTCGCCGGCGCCGCGCTCATCACAAAATTCACCTGGATCATCTACATCTTCGGCGGGTTTCTCGTGCTGACCGGTGTCAAAATGATCTTCAAGAAGGAGGAAGAAATTCATCCCGAGCGGAACCCGGTGGTGCGCTGGTTCAAGCGTCTCATGCCCGTCACCAGCGATTATCGCGGCGACAAGTTCTTCATCCGTGAGAACGGCGTCCGCATGGCCACTCCGCTCTTCGTCGTGCTGCTGCTCGTCGAGGTGAGCGATCTGATTTTTGCCGTCGACAGCATCCCGGCCATCTTCGCCGTCACCACGGATCCGTTCATCGTCTACACCTCGAACGTCTTCGCGATCCTCGGTCTCCGCTCGCTTTACTTCGCGCTTGCGGGAGTAATGGACAAGTTCCACTACCTCAAGATCGGCCTGGGCGCCGTGCTGGCCTTCGTCGGAGTGAAGATGTTGCTCGCCCATTCCGCGTGGAAAATCCCCACGCTGCCCTCCCTCGGCGTCGTGGTCCTCATCCTGGCCATCGCCGTCGTCGCCTCGCTGATGCGGCCCCGGAAACCGAAAGCAGCGGACAAGATCGCGGGCGGCGGCCCCGGTGCCGCCATCAACCCCGTCGCGACCACAGTCGTCGAATCGTGAACCGTCCTCCGCCCCGGCGCGGCCCTTTGCAACTCATTTGCAAAGATTGAACCCGCGCCGGGAATGATTGCACTTGTTGCTGCGGGCGGACGTCGGATTAACTGCGAGCAGCGTGCAAAAACCGCGTCACAACTCCGTCTGTCGCGACGCCGCGAGCCTCCTCGCGGCCCTGGTTCTTTGCGCGCTGGTCCTCCTCTGCGGCACGCTCGCGGGCAGCCCTTCGTTGCATGAACACGTTCATCACGACGCAGAGCACGCTGAGCACGAGTGCGTCATTTCCCTGTTCGCCAACGGATCGATTCACTTCGAGCCCGCTGCTCCCGTGCACGCAGCACCCATCGTTTCAGCGGCATTGCCGGAACCTCCGGCACTGACTGTTCTTCTTCCCGCGCTCACGTTGCTGTTTCCGCAGGAACGCGGCCCGCCCGTTCTCCCCTCCTGAATCCGCCTTCGCGGATTCCCCGCATCGTCCCTCGCGCGATCACTGTGGCCGGTTCCATCCGGCCGCTGACACGGATCGCCCGAGGTCAAAACCCGTTCCATTCCGGAACCCCACCGGCTCCAAGTCGCCATCGGGTTCCCGCAGCGCAATCAAGCCATGTATCCATTCCGGCGTGAATGGCCGAACCCCGGCCAGTCCCGCGCGTTTACCTTGATCGAATTGCTGGTGGTAATCGCCATCATCGCGATTCTGGCGAGCCTGCTGTTGCCTTCGCTGGCCGGAGCCAAGGGCAAGGCGCGGCAGGCTGCCTGCCTGTCCAATCTCCGGCAGATCGGCATTGGCATGCGCATGTACGCGGACGACAACGACGGATTCCTGCCTACCACCACGCACGGCACCGGCACCAATGCTTCGTGGATTTACCAACTGGCGTCCGACTTGGGGAACGTCGACAAGATTCGCGCCTGCGCTTCCGACCCCAAAGCGGAAGACCGCCTCTCCGTGGCCGGCACCAGCTACATCATGAACGAATTCACCTCGGTCGATGCCGTGGATCCGTTTGGCTTCACCGACCCGAATGATTCCTTCCGTAAAGTCGACGCGCTCGCCAATCCCGCCGAGACCATCACCGTCTTCGAATGCGCGAACGGGATGAGCCCCAGCATTTTCAACGATCATACCCATTCCCGAAACTGGCTGAGCGGCTGGCAATCGGTCATTAGGGACATCCAACCGGACCGGCACGCCGCCGGCGGTCCTCGCGGTGATCACAGCAGTGGCGTGGCGAACTATCTCTTCGCGGACGGCCACGCCGCCGCCCTGCAAGCATCGCCATTGAAGCAGCGGATTCGGGCCGGAGACAACTTCGCGCGACCACCCAAATGAGAATTTCAGACCAACCCTGAACAGGACCAACCGTCACGGACGACACGAAACAACATCCATCAATCAGCATGAAAACCAACCTACTCCGAATCGCCGGCCTGATGAGCGCCGGCATTCTCAGCGCGAGCCACGCAGTGCAGGCACAAACCACTCTGAGCACCGAACACGTCGATATCGGCGTCGCCTACGAAGACGGCGCTTGGGATCTCCACGTTCACGACGAAACCAACGACGTCGAATACGAACCCGCCGACGCGATCCTTCAAGTCGGCGCGACCGCGGAGACAACCGTCTCGTCCAATCCGCTCTTCAGCTTCCTCGGCACCGCCGGCAGCGCCACCTGGATCCTGCCCGCCGTGCAGAATCCGGGTCTGCTCTTCCTCGGCTTTGGCGCAGAAGAAATCGAGTCCGGCGTGTTCGCCGGAGACAGCATCAGCGTGCATCTGCGCAGCGTGAATGGTCCCGGGACCTTCGCCGTGTTCGCGTTCGATGGCGCGACCGGCAACCCGCAAGTCTTCATGAACTCCGGCGATGGATTTGGAGCCGGCGATTCATTCCTCGTTCCCGCGGGCGGCCACTCGGATCTGAACTGGGCCTTCAGCGCGCCCGGCACCTACACCGTGAGCTTCGAAGCCTCGGGAACGTTGGTCGATGGCAACGCGTTCATCACCAGCGGCCCGGTTGACTACACCTTCCAGGTCGTGCCCGAACCATCCACCTGGGCGCTGCTCGGCGTGTCGTTCGCCGGCTTCGTGCTCTGGCAACTGCGCCGTCGTCACACCGCCGCGCAGCCTTGAACAACCCTTTGCTGTAGGCCGCCTCGCGGCCGGCAGGGGACTGACTCACCCCGGCTGATACAGCACCTGAAAGGCGGTGGCCGGCTAATCCTTTCTCCGGCCACCGCCCGCAGTTTTACCAGAAACGTCTGCCGTTCCCGATGCCATGAATGCTGTTCCGATTGTTCTCGGTCTCGCCGCCTCGCTCGCCGCTGACGGAGTTGCGCAAACCAATTTCACTACTCTGACCCGTGAGCATACGGATATGCGCATCCTCTACAGCCCCACCGGCAGCAACGTGCTGGAGCTCGTGATGCGCGATGAAGATAGCAGCCTCAATCACCGGACCAATGACGTCATCCTCATCGCAAAGGAACAAGCGCGCCTCACCCTTCCGGGCGGCACTCCGTTTGGCGACGCAGGGCAGCCGTTCTGGATCCTGCCGCAAACGCAGAACGCGAACCTGCTTTACCTCGGCGTCTCCGCGGAAGGCATCGCCCAGAACATCTTCAACGGCCCCCTGACCATCTCGCTCAAGCGTCTCGAAGGCCCCGGATATTTCATGGCGTGGCAGGCCACCGGCCCGGGCCAGTTCAACATCCGCGTGAACACTCGCGACGGCATCTCCGCCGCTGACGCGTTCACGCCCATCATCGGCAGCCACGAGCATTTCAACTGGGGCTTCAGCTCCACCGGCGTCTTCTCGCTCACGTTCCAGGTTACCGGCCGGCGCCTCGGTGAGAGCACCAACATCATCAGCCCCGAATGCACCTTCGTCTTCCACGTTCTCCCGCTCGCGCCGCCGACCAACTTCGTCGCCTGGCAGCGCAGCCACTGGCCGCCGGGATTCAATCCCGCCATCGCAGCCAACACGGCTGATCCCGACGCCGACACATTCAGCAACTGGCACGAATACGCGTTCGGGCTCTCGCCCACGAATGCGAATCCCATCACCACAGCCCCAGGCTTCGCTTGGATCGAAGAAGGCACGCAACGCTTCGGCAGCCTCGCCATCACGCGCTATCAGCCCGCGCTCGATCTCGACTACGCCGTGGAGGCGGCGGACGCGATCATTGGTCCATGGACTCGGCTCGAAAATGTCACTACTCTTGAGCCGAACCCAGACGGGTTGACTGAGCGGGTGACCGTGCGCGACACCGAAGCCGGCTCGAGCCCGCAGCGGTTCCTCCGACTAAACGTGAAGCCGCGCTGAATGAATCGATTCAAACCAGTCAAACGTCGACATCTCGTTCTCCTCGCCATGACCGCAGCCGCGCCACTGATCCTGTCGTTGCCGCTGCTCGCGCAGACCAATTCCACACCCACCCAGCGCGGAGAAGTTCGCGGCAAACCCATCCAACGCCTGCCCGCCACGCCCGCTCCGGCGAAGGCGGCCGATGACACGCGCGTGACCGCATTGGACGCGCCCGACGCGCGCGACGGAGCATTCACGATCCTGAGTTTCGAAAAACTTTCCGCCTACGACTACTTCGTCACCGAAATTCCGTCCCTGCTCGAACCCGAGCGCCTGGTGCTGCGCTCGACCAACTCCATTCCGCCACAGATCAAGGCCTACAACGGAAAGCGCGTCAGCATCAGCGGATTCGTCCGCCCCCTGCGCACGCAGAACCGGCTGGTCACGGAGTTCCTTCTCCTGCGGGACCAAGGCACCTGCTGCTTCGGGTCGCGCGCACAGATGAACCATTTCGTCCGCGTGAAGCTCAAGGGCGGCGGATTCTCCCCGGGACTTCCCGTGCCCTACAAAGCCACCGGCACGCTGTCCGTGGGCGAGGAATACGTGGGCGAGTTCCTCACCAGCATCTACTCGATGGACGCCGAGAAAGTCGTGCCGCAGCAGGAGGATCCCACCGGCCTATGAACCAGTCCGCACCAGGCGAGTCCTCTCCGGCGTTGGCCGGCAAAGCGGCGACTTCGACGGAAAGCCGCCTCGCATGGGCGCTGGCCTTTTGCAGTCGCGCACAACTGGTGATGACGCCGGCGCGGAAGAAAATTCTCCAATACCTCGCCGCACGGCGCGTCCCGACCAGCATTGAGCTGATGGCCCGCTCGGAGGAGCTGCACGGCTCGTGCGACACCGTGACGATCTACCGCGCGCTCGGCCTCTTCAAGGAGATCGATCTCGTGCGCCAGGTCGGGCTCCTGAAGAAAAACGCATTCTACGTGCTCAACGCACCGGGCGCACCGTGTCACTATCTCATCTGCCGCCACTGCGAGACGTTGATCGAACTGCCCTGCGATGACCCGGTGCAGGAATGGGCGCAACGCGCTTCTGCCGCGCACGGGTTCACCTCGGTTTATCACGAGCTGGAAATTTATGGCGTGTGTCCACGCTGCGCCGAAAGCCAGTCCGGCCAGCCGCGCCCGTCGAAGCTTCGCATCCGGCTCGACCCGGTGTGACACGAGGAGTTGACCACTTGCCGTCGACGCACTAAATCCAACAGCAATGCACATGAAACACTTGATCACCCTCGGCGCCACGGCGCTGGTCGCCGCCGCCCTCACCGCTTGCAAGGAGTCGCACAACCACGACCACGATCACGCCGGACACGGGCACCACCACACGCCGCCGCACGGCGGCACCGCCGTCGCGCTGGGCAAGGAAGAGTTTCATCTCGAGCTCGTCCTGGACGCGACCAACGCCACGATACAGGCCTACGTGATGGACGGCCATTTGGAGAACTACATCCGCGTCACCAACGCCACCTTCAACGTCGTGGCATCGACCGACGGTCCGCCGAAGACGCTGACGTTTCAGGCGGTGGCCAGCACAGCCAGCGGCGAGAAAGTGGGCGACACTTCGCTCTTCGAAGCGAAGGCTGACTGGCTGAAGACCACGCCCAAGTTTGACGGCGTGCTGGAGGAACTCACCGTGCGCGGGAAGAAATTCGAGAAGGTCCCTTTCAACTTTCCCAAGGGCAACCACGCCCACTGACACTGCCCTCAGAGCAGCACGACCGTGATTCCCTCATTGGCGCGCTCGAGGTCCGGGTCGCCATTGAGTTCAGGAAAGCGGTTCAGCGCATCAAGAGTCGCCGCATTGAATATGCTCAGCTGCTCGCCGGGAATGTAGCCCGAGATGGCACCTTCCTTCTTGCGCAGCGCCAGCGATTTCCTCAAGGCGTGACACAGCTTCCCGCCAACGCCCGACGAGCCGTAGCCGTGAATCACCTTCAGGACCCGCACCCGCCGGGATTTCGCTGAACGCAACTCCTCCGCGAGCCGGCGGCGCGCCTCGTCCACGGTCGGGAAATCCATCTCCAGATTCACGCAGTGAACAAAACGCGGCAGGTTGGAAGATGACTTCATGGTCGTAGGGCCGAAGAATAGATTGTTGCGAAGCCGGCGGCAATGCGGCGAAAGAATTCAACGACGAACAAAGTCACGGACCGAGGATGACGTTGCCGCTTCGGTTCGTGGAAAGGAAGTAACCGCCACCGAGGTTCTGACGTTGCAGCAACGCCCCGGCGAACGAGATCGATTTGCCACCCGCTGGCGGCACGACGGCCCCACTAAAGCGTCCGGTGGATTTGCTGACGGACAGTGAGAGACGGTTCGCGCTCTGATTGACGAAGGTGTGCTGGGGCGTCAGCTGGATTTGGTTCGCGAACTGAGTCGCTACGTTGTCGAAAGAGAACTCCACGGAGCCGTTGGTCATGCCCAGCAAAGACTGGGTCGCAGTTGGAGCGAGGTATCGGCTCCCGAGCAGACTCGTAAGATTCGTAAATCCCCCGGGCGAAACCTTGGTGGTCGGTTGAGCCTGCTTGAACCATCGCACCAACCCCTCGATGTCACCGTTAGTTTGATTGGTGTCGATGATGGCGGCGGAAAGGAGCGAGCCTTTGCCGTGATAAAGCGCCACGTACAACGGCCAGTCGCCACTCTTCCCCAACGCCGCTCCGTGAGAAAACTTCGTCCCATCGGCCAGCGATCCAGCGCAGACGATTACTCCCTTCGTTGACACGCTGACCGTCGCGTAGCCTTCACCCTGCGGCGAGGCTGGCGCATTCGTTTCAGGCAGGATGCAGACCGTGTATCGACCGGCCTGCGGCGCGGGATTGGTGCGGCCAAACGCGGATCGATTCAACGCGAGAGCCGATGTCCAAAGCGCGACGGCATTCGTGGGCTGCTCGCTCACGACGCCTTCAATGCGGTCGGTGTGATTGGTCAGGTCGAGATTCACGCTGGCGATCAGCGGATTCGTGCCGGTGCGCTTGAAAAAGCATTCCCCCGAACCATCGAAGGCGAGCGCACCCGCGGCCGTGTAAGTTTTCCCGTTTTGTATCACCTTCGCCGAGTACGTGCCGGAACTCGCAAGCATGAGCTGCATGAAGCCGGACGAGCGCTGGTCCGGTTCCAAACTGTCGCGAAACAAACCGGTATAGGTTCCGGCGAGATGGAGAAAGGGATTCGGGACAAACCGCGCAGTGAACGTGAGGTTCGACGTCATCACAAACTTCAAGCTCGCGTTCGCCGCCGATGTGGAACCCGTCCAACCTGCGAACAGGTTTCCGGGCGCAGCCTTGGCGGTGAGCGTGTATTGGCGACCTACATCGAGCAGTTGGCTGTTGGTCGCACCGCTGATCGTTCCCACGCCGTCCACCGAAAGAAAGAGCGGCTCGCGCGCCGGACCACTTCGGGACGGGAGAATTGGAAACTCCGCCGTCGAGTGATTGATCATCAGATCGTCGTAGTAGTGATTGGCAGGGCTGGTCTTATCGTGGTCATCGTAACGTCCGAAACACACCGTCCGGCAAAACTCGTTCAGCAGTGAAATTGAAGAGCTGCCCACGAGTTCCCACGTCGTTGCGTCGTAGACTTTGAGTTGGGCGCGGCGATTCGGCTGGTCCCAGAGCAACGTCACCCAATAGGTCGTGTTGGACCTGACGATGAATGGATCGCGAGTCCCCGCTTGCGTGTGAATCTGCAGGACGAAATCCTCCCCAGGGAAATCCTGGAAGTTCAGCACGGCAAACTCATCGTCGCCCTCCATCGCGATCAGATCGTACGAGCCAAACGTCGAACCATCGAAATCGCCGATGCGCACAAAGCAGCCCATGCTTACCTTCGGATGCGGCTCGTCAAACGTGTAGCGGGCGAACTCCCGATCCGTGTTGTTCCGAAACACGTAACCGCGGGTAGTCGATTGATCGGAATAAAGATTCCCGCCCACCAACACCTGCGCGCCAAGGATCGGCTCGAAATCCGTCGTTACCCGCAAGGCGCTGAGCGTGGAAGGAAAAGTCGTCCAGGAACCTCCGCTGCCGTGCGTCGCGGCATTGAGCAAGTTGGAGGTTACCAACGATCCACCTGAGCCGGACTCCATATCCAGAAAGACATCCGCCGGCGTCGTCGCCGCGACGCCGCGAATGGCAAGGAGGATAAAAAGTAACAGGACGCGCAACATGCAAAGCCCGCGCAGAAAGGCACAAATGACTTCTATCAACAATGGCAACGAAAGTACCGGAAGCACCACCATGCGTCAATTGGTGCGAACTACGGTACGCGAGGCCACCGAGCAGGCCGAGCCTGCGGCCATCCGGCTCATTTAACCATCGACGCGCTACGGCATTTTCATCCGACCCGCTCTAATCGAGCCAGATCGCGTTCACTTCCGCACCGGCGGCGAGAACCGCGTCCGGGGGCACATCCACCAACGCGTTGGCCTCGGCCAAGGACCTCAATCGATGCGACGCCTGCAAACCCGCCGAGCGCGCCACGCCCTTCGCATCGACGGATACCCGCATGAAATGACGTCTCCCACCTTGGTTCACCAATGGCTCGCCCAATTTGCATGGTATGGTGCGCGGATCAGAAACGGGTGCGCCCTGCCAACGCCATAAGGCTGGTCGAACCAGCAGAAGAAACGTCACCATCGCCGACACCGGATTGCCCGGCAGCCCGAACAACCGTTTGCTCCCCAGCTTTCCGAAAACGAATGGCTTGCCGGGTTTGATCGCCACCTTCCAAAAATCAAGTTCGCCTCCCAACTGCTCAAACGCAGCCTTCACGAAATCCAGCTCTCCGACCGAAACGCCACCACTCGTCACCACCCCATCACATTCGGCGAACGCCTGCGACAAGGCGTCCTTGGTTCCTGCGAGCGTATCAGGCACGAGTGGATAAACCCTCGCGGTAGCGCCAGAACGCGCAATCAGCGGCTCAAGCAAGGTCCGGTTGCTCTCGAAGATCTGCCCCGGCAGCAACGTTCCACCCGGCTCCACCAGTTCGCTTCCTGTCGCAATCAATCCGATCACAGGTTGCCGGAAAACTTCCACCGAGGCGACGCCCGTCGCCGACAGAAGCCCCGCATGACCGGGTGACAATCTCTCCCCTGCCCGGACCAACACGGCGCCACGCTTTACGTCCTCTCCGCGAAACCGAACGTTCTCCCAAGGCTTCACCGGATCAAGTACTCGCACCACCTGCGGAACGGCTTCCGATACAGCGGTGTCCTCCTGCATGACCACCGCATCCGCGCCCGGAGGCAAAACGGAGCCTGTGAAAACGCGTACACATTCGCCGACGCGAACGTCGCCCGCAGGGTTCTGGCCCGCCGCAATTTTACCTACCAGAGACAGCGTCACTGGTGAATCAATCTTCGCAGCCGCGACATCAGCCGCGCGAACCGCATACCCATCCATCGCTGAGTTATCAAACGCCGGAAGATCGATGGCAGCATCCACTAACCGAGCCGACACGCGAAAGGCAGCCTGACGAATCGGCACTCTCTCGACGTCCAGCGGCTCAACACTCGACAGCAAACGCGACCTCGCCTCTTCCAATTCCAACATACGCCCGAGTTTCTTTGCCCGAACTCAAATGTCGATCCAAAGGTGAACAATGACTGGCATCCCGCCGAAAACGAAACAGCCCGGGCGCTAAACCCGGGCTGGTGAGAATTTCAAAAACTACGAGCTCGGTTCAGTCACGCACGATGCCGTCTTCCAGCGGTTTCACTGGATTCTTCAGCACCGTTTGAGCGAGTTTGTAGCCTTGGCGGTCGGTGTTATTGCTGAGCCCATCGAAGTTACGTTCGATGCGCAGCTTTGCCGACGCGCAGAAGTAATCTGCGAGTTGCATCACTTCATCGCGCTCCGCGTCTGCCGCGGTTTTCGCGATGGAGGCTGCACGCGAGCAGGTCGCCACGATGGCAAACAGCTCCGCGCCGATTTCCACGAAACGACCCAACAGCACTTGCTCGCGTTCGAGCTTCGGACCGTTGACCGCCATCGCGTGGAAAAGGCGGCGCGCAAGCCGCTTGCTGGTCTTGCTGGCGTAGCGGAGGTGCTTCGCCAGTTTGCTCGGAACGCTTGCTGGAACTCCTGACCCGAACGGCAACCACTGCTTGGGATACCAGCCCGCGTAGAACAGGCCGGCGTTGAGCGCTGCCTTAAGGCGCTCTCCCATCGGTTTGCGGGAATCGAGAACCGCCCCGCTGACCTTCAAGTGCGGATCCAACATCTGCGCGCGATGAACAGGCGCATGATTTCACTGGAGCCCTCGAAGATAGTGTTGATGCGGCAGTCGCGCATGAGACGTTCGACGCCGACCGGCTCTTCGCCGCGCGCCTTGAGCGAACTCTCAGTTTCGTAACCGCGTCCGCCGCGAATCTGCATGGTGTCATCGACGATGCGCCACGCTTCCTCGGTCGCCCACATCTTGGCGATGGCGGCTTCGAGGCGGATGTCCGCCTTCTTGTCCTTGTCCACCATGCTGGCGACCATGAGCGTCATCGATTCCATCGCGAAGGTGTTCGCCGCCATCTTCGCGATCTTGTCCGCGATGGCCGCATGCTTGCCGATGGCCGCGCCCCATTGCACGCGGTTGTTGGCCCACTTCTTCACGATCTTCAGGCAACGCTTCGCCGCGCCAGTGCAACCGGCCGGCAGCGTGAGGCGGCCGGTATTCAAGGTGCTGAGCGCAACGCGCAGGCCCTTGCCTTCGCCCCAGATGATGTTCTCGCGCGGCACGACGACGTTGGTGAACTTCACCACGCCGTTGTAGAGCGCGCGCAAGCCCATGAAGTGGCAGCGATGCAGAATCTCCACACCCGGCGTGTCCATCTCGACGATGAACGCCGTGACCTGTTTCTTTTCCTTGCCGTTGACGACCTTCGGCGGCGTCTGAGCCATCACGACGATGACGCCGGCCTTCACGCCGTTCGTGCACCAGAGCTTTTCGCCGTTGATCGTGAAGTATTTTCCATCCGCGGTCGGTTCGGCGCGGGTCGTCATCGTGGCAGGATCGGATCCGACGCCGTTCTCCGTCAGCGCGAACGCGGAGATTTCACCCTTCGCGACGCGAGGCAGGAACTTCTTCTTCTGTTCCTCGGTGCCAAACAGAATCAGCGGTTGCGGCACACCGATGGATTGATGGGCGGAGACGAGCGCGGTGAGATTCGCATCGTAGCTACCGAGCAACATCGCGGCGCGCGAGTAGTTGGTCTGTGACAGGCCGAGGCCGCCGTACTGAGTCGCGACCTTGATGCCGAAGGCACCCATGCGGCCGAGTTCCGCGATGACTTCCGGAGGAACTTCACCGGTGCGGTCTATCTCGTCCGGGTTCACTTTCTCCTTCAGGAACTTCTCCAGGCGTTGAAGGAAGGCGTCGCCTTGATCCTTGTCCGTGGGGTTCTGTTCCGGGAACGGGAACACGCTGTGCAGGTCGCAGCGGCCCATGAAGAGCCCGCCGGCGAAGCTGCCCTTCTCGGAAGCAGCGTCGCGCGCGGCCTCGGTCATCTCCAGCGCGGCGCGCTGGCCTTCGTTCATCTTCGACGTGTCGATGAGTGACGCAACCTCGTCGGGATTCGGTTTCATGTCGTGCTCCGGCGGAGCGGTTTTAATCGTGCTCATAATTCTGTGGGGTTGACGAATTCCATTTCAGCTCTTGTAAAACTTCTGTCCGGTACCCGCGAGTGTCTGGAGCAGGTTGCAAGGCGTGAACCGCAGCTCCTCGTCCGCGAGGCGTTTCATTTCATCAACAATGTGAGGGATGCCAACGCTGTCCGCGAAGCGAAGCGGTCCACCGAGGAACGGCGCAAAGCCCGTGCCCATGATCATGCCGAAATCGACGTCCGCCGCTTCCTCGACGATGCCGCCTTCCAGGCAGCGCGCTGCTTCGTTGATCATCAGCAACACCATGCGCGTGCGGAGCTCTTCACGCGTCAGCTTCGCGCAAGCCGTGCCGCTCGTGTATTTGTCGATGCGCGGATTCACGGTCGGCTCCTTGCCCTTCTTGTTATGCAGGTAGAAGCCCTTACCGTTCTTCTTTCCGAACAGCTCGTCGGCCATCATCTTCGACAACACCTCCGGGCAATGCATCCGGTCGCGGAACTTGCTGGCGAGGTCCGAGGCGACGTGATGCGAGACATCGACGCCGACTTCGTCAATCAGCCGGAGCGGTCCCATCGGCATCCCAAACTCCAGCATGCACTCGTCGACATCTTCAACGCGCGCGCCGTTCTCGAACAAATGCCCGGCCTCGATTAGATAAGGCATCAGGATGCGGTTCACGAGAAAGCCCGGGGCGTCCTTCACGACGACCGGCAGCTTGCCGATCTGCTGCACGAACTTCACCGAGCGGCGCACCACCTCGGGCGAGGTTTGTTTACCCACGACCACTTCCACCAGTTGCATGCGATGAACCGGGTTGAAAAAGTGGATTCCGATGACGCGCTCTGGATGCTGCGTCGCCGTCGCAATTTCAGTAATTGAGAGCGCGGAAGTGTTGCTGGCGAGAATCGTTTCCCGTCCAGCAAGGGAATCGAGATGAGCGAAGAGCTTCTTCTTTAGATCCATCTTCTCAACCGCAGCTTCGATGATGACATCCACCGAGTGCAGCGGAACATCGACCGGCGAGGCTGAGATGCGATCCATGCCATCGCGCGCTTCGAGTTTCGTCATCGCGTGACGTTTCACTGCCTGGTCGTATACCTTGGCGATGCCTGCGAGACCCTTGGCGAGCGCCTCGTGATTGATGTCGCGCAGAATGACGCCCAAGCCTCGCGCGCTGGACCATTGGGCAATGCCGCCGCCCATCACGCCCGCGCCCACGACAGTCACGCGCTTCACAGGCGTCGCCTTTGCTTCTGGAGCGGAGTCAGCCGGCACGCCCGTGAGTTTCTTCGCGCGCTCCTGAAGGAAGAAGATTCGGATGAGATTCTTGCAAGCCTCAGTGGTGCCGAGTTCCAGAATGGCATCGCGTTCCAGCGCCAGCGAATCGTCGAGTGACTTGCTCAGGCCTTGTGTCACCACCTCGAGAGCTTTTGGAATCGCGGGATAATGTCCGCGCGTTTTCGCGAACACCTGTTTGCTCACCTTCTTCGTGATCATGTTCACGACTGGTCCCAGCGTGGTGAGCTTGTGCGCGAGCTTCGTCTTGCGCGCACGGAGCTTCATACCGCGCTTGAGAATCAGCTGGCAGGCCTTCTCAACGAGATACTCTCGTGGTACGAGGTCATCAACCAAGCCGCACTTCAGCGCCGGCTTCGCCGCAAGCGTTTTGCCGCCTAGAATCACGTCCAACGCCTTCGGCAAGCCGATAAGCCGTGGGAGTCGCGTCGAACCGCCCCACGCCGGGATGATGCCGAGCTGCGTTTCCGGCAGACCAATCTTCGTCACCTTGTCCGGCGACGCGATGCGGTAATCGCAGGCGAGCGTGACCTCGTAGCCGCCGCCGACGCAGGCGCCGTGAATCGCAGCGACAGTCGGAATGTTCAGCGTCGCGAGGCGGTTAAATACCACCTGACCGAGCTCGATCATGTCGCGAAGCTCATCGGACGTCCTGGCTTTGGAGAGCTGCGTGAGGTCAGCGCCAGCGATGAAGATCGATTTCTTGGCGCTAGTAAGCACGAGACCTTTGATGTTCGAGTTGCACATCACGTAGTTGATGTGATCGCTCAATTCCATCAGGGCGGCCTTGTCGAAGATGTTCGCGGCCGAATCCGGACGATCGAACGTCAGCACGCAGATATTCTCGTCCGTGACGAGGCGGCGAATCAGTTCGGGCGTTTCCATAGGCATGGTGTTCACTGCTTCCGCCGGAGCCGTTTCCGCTACCATCTTCAGATCGGGTGTCTGGGTCGTAGTCATAATTCAGTTCCTTTCCAACCAGATTGCTGCGCCTTGTCCACCGCCCACGCAGAGCGAGATGAGCGCCCGCTTCGCGTCTCGACGTTGGAGCTCCTTCAAACTGGTGAGAATGAGCCGCGCGCCGGTGGCTCCGACGGGATGCCCAAGGGCAATCGCGCCACCGTTCACATTCAGCGCGTCCTTCGGAATCTTGCCGACATGATGATCGCGCTTGAGATGCTTCTGCGCGAACTCGTCGGACTTGAGGCAAGCGAGGCAGGCGATGACCTGGGCAGCGAATGCTTCGTTGATTTCAACAATGTCCGCGTGGTCGAGGGTGATGCCCGTTCGGCGCTCGGCTTCCGCGATTGCGTAAACCGGACCAAGGCCCATCCGTTGCGGATCGCAGCCCGCGTACGCGTATCCCGTCAAGACGCCCAGCGGCGTCATGCCGAGTTCGGCCGCCTTCATCTCGGACATCACGAGCAACGCCACCGCGCCGTCGGTGATTTGCGAAGCGTTGCCCGCTGTCACCGTTCCGTTCTTGCGATCGAACACCGGCTTCAACTTGGCGAGGGCTTCCATCGTCTGCTCCTTGCGCGGGCCGTTATCGGTGGTGACGACAGCTTTGGTGCTCGGCGGGTAAATTGGACAAATCTCAGCTTCCAACTTCTCGCGAGCGGCGATGGCGCGCTGGTGCGATTCGAGCGCGAAGGCGTCCTGCTTCTCGCGCGTGATGCCATGCTCGCGCGCCAGCACTTCAGCAGTCTCGCCCATGTTCATTCCGCACACGGGATCGGTGAGACCCAGCTGGAGACCAATGCGCGGTTTGAAGTCGGATGGACGGAACGAGAGCATGGCTCCGAGTTTCTGGCCGAAGGATCGGGCGCGGGACAGCTTCGCGAACTTCGCCGCGGCCTGGTGCGTGTAGAGCAACGGCACCTGGGACATGCTTTCCGTGCCGCCGACCACGAAGATCTCGCCTCGGCCCGCGAGCATCTTCTCGTAGGCCTGCGTGAAGGCTTCGCAGCCAGAGGCGCAGTTGCGATGCACGGTAAAGGCGGGGACATGTTCGGGAATGCCGGCCCGCAGAGCGATGACGCGGGCGACGTTTGCGGCATCGGCTGGTTGGCCGACACACCCGAAAATCACCTCGTCGATGAGCGCCGGATTAAGTCCAGTCTTCGTCAACAGCGAGCTGACGACGATGCGACCGAGTTCCTCGGGACCGAGGCGGGCGAGGTCAGTGCCCATTTTGGAGAACGGCGTGCGGACACCGTCAACAATGACCATTCGTGGTGCATTCATGATTTCACCTCAACGTTGTTGGATGGATTGGCTGACAAAGGATTGATGAGCCCAGCCGGCGACAGGCCGGAAGGCAAGGATGGCGAGAGCGACGGAGCCGGTTCGGCGGATGAAGACTTTTTCGGACGACGATCGAGAACCTTCTGTTCCTTGAGTTGAACGCCCACGCCGAGCAGGTGACGCATTTCGTCGATGTCATGATAGACGATGCGGTTCGGGCGAATCTCCGTGCGCTCAGAGAAGCGGTTGTTCAACTCGCGCGAAAGTCTCTCTTCGGGAACGTCGTTGAGCTTCTGCACATGGAGGATCAGTTCGTCGAGCTCAAGTGGATCGTCATTGTGCTTCCGAATCTCCAACTGCCAGGCACCGATGTTCGGCGCGTCGTCGAGCACATGCTCGAGTTGGTTGAAGTCCACGAGCGTGCCCTTGATCTTGTCGAGCTGCATGGACTTCACCTCCGAGTTTCGAGAGATCTTCCCGATGAGCCGCGGAACGGTGCGACCGCAGTGTGGGCACGGCATGTAAACCAATCCGCCCTCAATGATGTCGCCGGTGCGGTAGCGGAGAACGACGCTGCCGTGGGCATCGAGCGGAGTGAAGACCAGCTCGCCGGGCTCGCCTTCGCCGACCGCGATGCCGGTCTTTGGATCGACGACTTCGAAGATTCCGAGATCCGGATAGAGATGATAGCCCGACGGCGTTTCATCGACATCGAACGGACATTCCGCCCACGCCATCTTCGCCTCAGTGAAACCGTAGGTGGAAAGCACCTGGACGTTTGGCGAACCGAGCTTGGCGGCAAGATTGCGCAACTTGCGACGCATGCCTTCGGCGACTTTTTCGCCACCAAGCACGAGGCGTTTGAGCGTGTCGCAGCGGATGCCTTCGTCCACCGCGTGGGTGAGCACATGGTAAAGGAACGTCGGCATGCCGATGAGAACGTCCGGTTTGATCTTTTGGATCATGCGGAGGTTTCCATCCGTGCCCATGACCTTCCCGCCGCCAGTGCCAACGGTGAAGACGCCGAACTCAGTCGAGGCATAGTGGGTAATCCAGAACGCGAGATGCGGCGCGTACGGAAACATGTTCAGCATCCGGTAGTCGCGCTTCGCATCGCAGACTTCCATGACGCGTTTGCCGGCGACGCTGAGGCGATCGATGTCGTAGTTCGTGTAGAGGAACGGCACCGGGTCAGCCGAGCGACCCGTCGTGCTGGTCATGAAAATCGGGCGATACTCGATCTCAAGCTCGCGTCGGACCGCTTCCCGCCCGTGCAACAGCGCGCGTCCGACAGTGGAGGGGCGTTTCGCTAGAATCTGTTGGTCGGGAATGAGGACGAAATCGCGCGAGCGCTGAGGATGCTCAGGGGTGTTCACGAGATCGGCCTTCGACGTGAACGGGATCTGCTCCAGATCCTCAACGGAGCGGATGGATTCGGCCTTCAGTCCATGACGCTCGAATACCTCGCGATAGAACGCGGAGAACGGCACCACCACGTCGCGCAGGTAGCGGTGCAACTTCTCGCCTTGGAGTCGGAGAATGACGTCCTTAGGCAGTTGTTGCCATTGGGTGGTGAGCAATTGGGACTTCATAGGTCGGTTCCTTTCGGTTGACCAGGGCTTTGATTTCTTCCAAATGGGATTCCGCCTCGCGGCGTCCGATGGCGATGTATTTGCCGGGGCGACGGAAGTCGTGCCACCGACCGTCGAACGACAGCGGGCGAACCACGACATCCGCAAACTGACAGGCGTGTTCGGCGACTTGCATCTGCGCGCCGTTAAAGCTGCGCATGATGGTATCGAGCACGTTTCCTGGGGCGAAGTAATTGAGGTAGCGATTGAGGAAGGCTTTGATCTGGTTCGTCTTCCTGCCGCGACGGGAATCACGTTCGCGGCTCATCTCCAAGTGGGTTCGCAAGTAGGCGGGAGTGGGGATGGTGTTGATGGCGATGATCCGTTCGATGCCCATCTCTTCGAGAACATCGACCGGGAGAGGATCGGCGATGCCACCGTCGATGTAGAGTTCACCTTCCACTTCCACCGGAACGCACGCGCCCGGAATCGCACTGCTGGCGTGGACGGCCGCCGCAACTTCGCCTGAGGAAAATACAACCCGATCCAGTGTAGCGAGGTGAGTGGCAACGATGCGAAGCGGGCGAACCACCTCGGAGAAGTGCGCATCGCCGATGGCGCGTTTGAGGCGTTGCTTCACCTTTTCGCCGCGAAGGAATCCCTGGCGAGGCAGGATGAACGGGTCGATGAGATCGAACAGTCCCCAACGATGCTCCAGCTCGCGGGCTTGACGTTCCATCGCGACTCCGTCGTAGCCCGCTGCCCATACTGCACCTATGTACGAGCCCATGCTGCAGCCTGCGACGACGTCGACTTCGATGCCGTTTTCTTCCAGCACTTGAATCACACCGATGTGAGCCAGGCCGCGCGCGCCACCGGACGAGAGGGCCAAGCCAACCCGGCGATGGCCAACTTCGCGAGCGAGACGGCGGATGTCGGAATTGAAATCGCGATCCGGCCACCGGCGGAGTCCCTGAGCGGCCGCGAGCGTCGGGCATCCATGGATGAATCCGTGGACCGCACCACCCATTTGCTTTAAGAGGGCATTGAAATGTTCCTCGCCCTTCTCACGACAGGCGATGGTTCGAACATTGATGTGTTCCCCGCGCGGGATGGCTTGGAGTCCGCGCAGGAGCAAATCGCGAGAGTAGAGATCCTCCGTCTTCGGCTGAACCAGGAGAAACACCCGGTCGGATTCCACGAGGCATTTCAAGAGGAGCGATGGGACGACTTCGTGCCCCGCGTGCAGCACCAGGTGCTGGAAGTGCGTTGCGCAATGCCCAACAAGCGAACTGAGGGCTTCTTCGTCGTCAAAGCTTTCGGGCGGTAGCAACCGAAGGATGGCAACACCGCCCTCCGTCGTCTCGATCTGCCCGGCCAACCCAAACTCTCCGTTAATCTGCGTTATCGTCCGCGCCCAGGCAGCAAGCGAGTAGCGGGCTCCCGGAGCCGCCACGTGAACAAGCAACACGGTCGAGCCCGTTTCGGCTCGGAGAGAGTGAGAGAACGTTTCAGAGATGAACTCGGTCGGGAGATGAGCCGATGCAGCGCAGACGGTCACCACCCGGTCCGGCTTCGCGGGAGGAAGAACCGGAGAACGGGACCGGGACGAGGGCAGAAGAATTCTCCTGCGCTCAGCTTCCGGACTTAGAGAATGGAGTTGAACATTCATCACCGTCGCCTTGACCGCGACAGTGCTGAGATAAGGCACCCTGCTCTCTTCAGCTCTTGGAGCTGAAGCTCAGCGGACCGTCGCCGGTCATGATGTTACGAGCGCTGCTACCTAAGTTCATTGTGCCTTATACCAATATAAAACGAGTTCTTATCACGTCAATCGACGGCGATGATTTTCCTCCAAAAATCTTCAAAAAAAACGCAGCGCACCGGACGAGTCCAATGCGGCGGGCCGAAACTTCAGAAGTAGCGGAAGAATGACTTCGAACGAAGCTTCTCGATCCACTTCTTCTGCAAACGCGCTCGTTCCTGCAGCAAAAGATCCTTTTCGATCTCATCCCGAACCTCGGCAAGCGACTTGGTTCGTGCAATCTGCTTTTCTTCGACCTGCATCAGGTAGAACACTTGCGGATTCGGCACTGCGTCAGCCGTTCCCTTGCCTTCAGCCGGCTTAACCTCCTCAACGAAGGAGTCCTTCTCTCGTTCATTGAACCGCCGAGCCTGAACCAATTCACCCGCCGGTCCATACTGGCTGACCCAGTAGGTGCCATCAGACGCGGAACTCATGCTGATGACCCGGCTGCAAAGTCCAGTCGCAGTCCCCGAAGCGATCTCCCACAAGCCCCGGCGCAATTGGGAATCCTGTTTCCAGCCCCACTGTCCACCCTGCCGGCGATCGGGTCCCTCCGAATAGGTCGAAGCCATCTCAGCAAACGGCGCACCTCCATCAATCTTTGCCCTAATTTGCGCCGCCAGCTTCCGCACTTCATCTACATCGGCATTCTGCGGCCGATTCAATACGATAACCCGCAGTTTCACCTGATCGCCAAGTTTGTAGTTCTGCGCGTTCGTCTGGTAATGACGCTCAATCTTGGCAGGGGAAATCAGCAGCGCCTCGCGGACATTCTTCCGCTCCATGATCTGCGTGATGATTTTCTCACGCTCCCGCTGGCGGAAAGTTTCCCATGTAATGCCCTGCGCCTGGAGAGTCTTGGTCAAGGTCACGCGGTCGCCAAATTGTTCCCGGATGCGATCCTTGATCACGTCGTCAATGTAACTCTCTTGGATCACTCCGCCGAGGTTCTTGAAGTCGCGCAGAATCATCTGGCGATCGACCAACGCCTCCAACGCCTCGGTGATGGCCGAATCGGTCTTCTGCTGCAACATCCGGGCATCGTTAAAATAAGTCCGCTCGTACAAGCTGACGGTCGGCGCGGCCGCTTCACGCACATCCTGGACGGTAATCACCGTGTCGTCAGCAATGGCAGCGATGCCATTGACAAGCTTGAACTCGGCGCGAGCATCGCAAACGGCCAGCGCCGCCAGGGTGGTAATGAGGATCGTCGTTCTCATGCAAGAGGCGGGCGGATACTAGGAGCGCCCCTTCACAGGGTCAAGGAACGAGCCTCGTGATAATTCGAAGGACGATTCGCCGGGCAATAGGCTGTTACTACGGCGCGGCAGGAAGCTGCCAGCACCAGTCACCATTCATCGCATCCACCGCATTGCCGGACTTGGTCGCGCCCGGCTGCCCGTCCTCGTCGAGTTGATTCCATCCCACCGAATACAACACAAACCGTCCATCCGCCTCCAACCGATACTTAGGCAACTCACCGGTAATGACGTCGACCGGGATTCGTTCGATGAATTCAGGCACCAACGGATCGAGATTCGACGGATACTTTCCGTGTTTGAGCCGGTATCGCTCCAAGGCACATGCCGTCAATGCAAGATCCACGGACGCCTGCGCGTGAGCGAACTTTGAGGCCGATTTGCCCACCGCCGGAAACATCAGCCTGGCAAATATGTTGAACATACCAGCCCCCTTCAAATCTGGTGCCTCGTCGATCCTGTTGGCAAGGTCAGTATGCACGCGGTGTTTTTCGGCGTCGATCACCGGCAGACAACGTTCTTGAAACAGCCGGTTCAGAGTCAATTGATTCAATCGATACCAGCCCGCGGGGATGAAACGACTCACGCCATTCGCTCCACCCGGCATTCCGTCTCCCACATCTCCCAAGCTGGAAAACGAAATCTTGCCCGTTCGCAATTCGTCAATCGTGGCATTCCCAAACGCGCGCTCCGTCCGAATGGCAACTCCATAGGACGCGAGAAAATCCATCTTTGCCAGAATCTGCTGAAACTCGACCAACTGTGTCTCCGACCACTCATGTCGTACCGCACCTTCCCACAACGGCTGCATGGCAAGTTGGAGCGACGCAATGCGGACCAACTGCGAAATCAACAGCGGCTCGCTCTTCAAAATGTCCGCAAACCGCAATCCCAACTTCACATCCTCGAACGCCCCCTGCTTTTGATCCGCAGCCAGCCTCGCCACCGCGCGCAGCCTCAATGTTTGCGAGATGCCCTTGAGCGAGGCGAGGTGCGGGAGAAGCATTCGGAAGTTTTCACTATAGTCCAAGCGAAACGCCGAATGAGGGCGCACGCTAGCCGCAGAAAACTCGGCAAACTCATCATCAAACTCCTTCAAAGTATCGAGTATCGCGCGCCCAGCCGCCTTCTGACTCCCCGCATCGTCGGTCGAGTTCGTGGAGAGAAACCGCTGCCACGGAACTAAATCCATGGAAATCCCCAGCTGCCAATGCCCCGGAGCGGGCGATTTGCGGCGGCCTTGATTCTGAAATATCGCTCCAATGGCCGTAACCCGATCCCTCAATTCCGAGTTGTTCCAGCGCATCCCCTGCCCCGGAGGTTTGGTGAAATCATTCAGCGTAGCGAGCAACGGCGTCGTCGCAAAATTCTGATCATCCGGCACCGACGCAGGAATGAAATCCGTGGGGTCAAACTTCTCCCCCTTTGCCTCCCATTCACTGCGGAACGCCCGCCATTCGCTCTCACCTCGCCAGTTCACATATATGACGCCACCGAGCAAGGCGAGGATCAGCAGAACAACAAAGCCGGCGAAGTACTTGAACAAACGCCGCATCAGCGACGGCGAGGAATCAGAGGACATGTCAGACATGAACCCTTCGACAAGGATCCCGTCAATCTCTCACGAGGAAATTTTATGAGTCGATGTAGGCTGGTTTCAACCGAGACGCACTTCCTTGCCGCTGGCGGCCGACGCATACAAGGCATCGAGCACCTGCTGCACTTTCAGCGATTCCTCCGGAGGCACCAGCATCTTCTTCCCATCCAGCACGCACTGCACGAAGTGATGCACCCGATCCTCCGGGAATGGCACCTTGCTTGCGTTGTACTGGATGGTTTCCTGCGCATCGACAGTGTTCCGGAACATCTTCGACGGAAACAAACTGAACCCCGCCGCGGTGCCGAACATGTCGATCCCATACTCGCGCGCCTGTTGATTCTGGAAGCACGCCCAGCCGACCTCCATCGAGATGCTGCGACCGCTCTTCAAACGCAGCAACGCCACGCCGTAGTCCTCCACGTCAAACGGTCGTTTTGGATCCACCTCGCTCCGGCCCCAGTCCATTTCACCCAACCCGCGCGGCCCAAACTTCGCGTACGTCTGGGCAGAGACCGTCGTCACATCGAACTCCTTCATCAAGTGCAGGCAGGTATCGAGCAAATGAACTCCAAGATCATAAATGCAGCCGCCGCCCGCCTGACTCTTCTGGGTAAACCACGAGCCGATCCGCGGAATCCCGGCGCGCCTCAGCCAGAAACACCGGATATGGTACAACTCACCCAGATCCCCGCGATCGATCACCTGCTTGGCGAGCTGCGTGTGACGGTTGAAACGAAAATTCTGCGCGACCATCAACGTTCGCTTCATTGACTTCGCGACTTCGATCATCTTCGCCGCGTCCTTCGCATTGGTCGCCATCGGTTTCTCGACCAGCACATGCTTCCGCGCCTTCAAGGCCTCGATCACCACCGGCGCGTGCAAATGATTCGGCAGGGCGACGATCACCGCGTCGATATCCGGCTGCTCCAACAGCTCATGATAATCCGAGTAGCTGCGCGGGACGCCGTAGCGCACCGTCCCTTCCCTCGCGCGTTGCGGATTGGTTTCCGCCAGCGCCACCGCCGCGGCACGATGGCAGGTGGTGAGACTGTGCAGGTGATCCATGCCGATTCCCCCTACCCCGATGACCGCACAACGAAGCTTGTCTGGCATAGCGCTTGGCAATGATGAGTTTAGTGCATCCGTTGAAACTGAATCACTTATAGTTTCTCGATCCTACCACGGTCAAGGAAAGACCAGTCTATTGACCAGCAGGGTATTGAAAACCACCTCCCTCCTACTGCACAAACAACCAGTTTCGCCTCACGGAACCGCCAGCAACGCCTCGGCGTGCTTTCTTGCAGCATCGCTCTGACCACCCAGCATGCGGGCCAGTTCGCTCACCCGGCTCGACTTCTCCAGCAGCTCGATTTCGGAAATCGTGCGGCCGGCTTTCACCTGCTTGCTCACGACGTAATGCGCGTCCGCATGAGCCGCCACGGGAGCCAGATGCGTGATGCATAGCACCTGACGCTGCTTCGCGATCTGTCGCATCTTCTCGCCCACCGCATTTGCCGTCTCACCGCCCACATTCGCGTCCACTTCATCGAACACCAGCACCGGAATCTCATCCACCGCCGCCAGCACCGTTTTCAGCGCCAACATCACCCGAGCCATTTCGCCGGACGATGCGATTGCTCGCAGCGGACGCGGTGGCTCACCGGGATTCGGCGCGAACTGAAATTCGATCGTATCGAGCCCGGTCGCCGTGAAACCCGCTGCCGACAACGACTCCGCCGTGGAAATCGCGACATCGAAGAGGCTTTGCTTGAATCCCAGCGCGCCCAGCTGTTTCACCACCGCTTTGCTCAACTGCGGCACCAGCTTCCGGCGCTGCGCTGAAAGGTCGCGGCCCGCACGGAGAATCTCCGCATCCAGCTTCGCGATCCCGGCATTGATCCGGTTCAACTCCTCGTCCCGCTGCTCCAGGCTCTGTAACTTGCGAGACGCCTCGGCACCGAACTCGATCACACTCGCGAGCGTCGCGCCGTACTTTCGCTTGAGGGAGTGGACGAGATTCAAGCGCTCCTCCAGTTCGCGCAGACGCGCCGGGTCGAGCTCCACGCGATCGATGTAGCGGGACAATTCAGTCTGCAGTTCGCTCAAGGCGTTCAGCGACTGGCCGTGCAACTCCGCGAGTGGTAATGCCGCGGCATCGACGCGTTGCAACTCGTGCAACGTCCGCCCCAGGGAGCTCGCCTGCGAGAGGAGCGAATTGTCATCCTCGCTCAACAGGTTCAACGCCGTCTGCCCCAGCTCCAGCAGACGGGCGGCGTTGCTGGCGCGCTGGTAATCCTGCTCCAGCTCCGTCTCCTCGTCCGGCTGCAGCTTTGCTTCTGAGATCTCCCGGACCTGGAAGCGCAACAAGTCGAGCTGTTGCGCGTAGGTTTTCTCGTCGACGATCAGCGCGGACTTCTCCGCTTCCAAAGCGCCACGCCGGCGGACCAGTTCACCGAACGCATCACGGCCCGGCTGGAGCGCACCGAATGCATCGAGAATGGAAAGCTGCTTCGACGCGTGCAGCAGGGACTGATGATCATGCGGCCCGTGGATGTCCACCAGCCACTCGCCAAGCGCGCCGAGCGTCTGGAGCGTCGTGGGCGATCCGTTCACGAACTGCTTGTTCGTTCCCGCGTTGGTGAAAGTGCGCTTGAGAACCAGCTGACCATCTTCACACGGCTCAAGGCCATTCTCGTCGAGGAATCCCGCCAGCGGCACCTTGAGTCTGCGCACATCGAAGACCGCCTCCACCGAGCAACCGTCGGCGCCGCTGCGGATGAGCGTGCGATCCGCGCGTTCGCCGAGCACGAGATTGAGCGCGCCGATCAAGATCGACTTGCCGGCACCCGTCTCGCCGGTGATGACGTTCAGGCCCGGCTGGAGTTCCAGCGTCAGGTCCGCAACGAGGGCGAGATTTTTGATGCGCAGCGTGGTCAGCATGACGGAATTTCTTCGCGCCGAATTTGGCCGCTGTGCTAAGGTTCGGCAAAAGAAATCTTAGGCATGCCTGTTCCAACCACGAAACTTGCAGAGCGCGCGGAATCCGCCTCGTTCCCCCGGCCCGGCCCGGCAATCCACCTCCGAATTGGTTACACGGGATTGAGGGCTTGATTCATGTCGTTTTCCTTCACCTTCCTCGGTTCGGGCACTTCGCAGGGCGTACCCATCATCGGCTGGGATTATTCCGAATCGTTCCTCGCCAATCCCAAAAATCACCGGACGCGCCCCGCGATTTATATCGCGACCAACTCGGTCAAACTCGTCGTCGACACGCCGCCGGAATTTCGCATCCAGATCCTCCGCGAAAAGATCCGTCACCTTGATGCCGTTTTGATCACCCACGCCCACGCCGATCACATCATGGGCCTCGACGACTGCCGGCGCTTCTGCGACTTGCGGGGCAACGCCACCCTGCCGATCTACGCCAGCGCTCCGACCATGGAGGCGTTGAAGCGGGTGTTCGCCTATGCGTTTCACGAAGGCCCGTGGCCGAAAGGCTATTTCATGCCGGAACAACACGTCATCGACGGTCCATTCCGCATCGGCGATTTACAGGTGACCACCTATCAGTTGCCCCACGGACGCGCGACTTCCAGCGGCTTCCTTTTCACACAAGACGGCGTGAAGAAGCTCGCGTATTTGAGCGACTGCAAGGAAGTGCCAGACGCTGCGATTGAGGAGATTCGCGGCGTGGAAGTATGCGTGCTCGACGCGCTCCGCTACGAGCCGCATCCCACGCACATGTGCTTCGACGAAGCGCTGACCACCGCCCGGCGCATTGGCGCGCCGCGCACGTATTTCACCCATCTCACCCACGATTACGACCACGACATCGCCCAAGAAGAATTGCCAGCGGGCGTGTTCTTCGCGTATGACGGTTTGAAAGTCAGCGTGCCATAAACCAACGTGCTCATTATGATCCTCCGCGCCCTTCCCACCCGTTACCGCGCTCTCTCCGCGCTGACCATCTTCTGCGCCGCGCTCAACGCGTCTCCCGCATCGGGCGCGCCCGAAGTCGTCGTCGTCTACAACTCCCGCGTGCCGGAATCGAAGGAAGTCGCCGAATACTACGCGCAACGCCGGCAGGTCCCGAAGGACCAGATCATCGGGCTGGAACTGCCGACCGGCGAAACGATGTCCCGCAAGGAATACCTCGAACAACTGCACCAGCCGTTGCTGAAGAAGCTCGAGGAATCAAAGCTCCTCATCTTCGGCCCAGCCACCAACAAACCCGCTGGAACGCCGGACAACTTCGTGCCCTTTCGCAAAGTTCTCGAAGCCCGCATCCGCTACGCCGCGCTGTGCTACGGTGTCCCCACCAAGATCGCCAAGGATCCAACCCTCGTCGAACCCAACACGGAAAAGCTCCAGCCCGAGATGCAGCGCAACGAAGCCGCGGTCGACACCCAACTGGCCTTGCTGCCGATCAGCGATCAGAAGGTCCCGTGGGCCGGGCCCTTGCCCAACCCGTTCTACAACATTACTAACGCCGCCCAGATCAACACAATGAACGGCCTGCTGATGGTGACCCGACTCGATGGTCCCTCGGCGAAGATCGCCAAAGGACTTGTCGACAAAGCGATGGAAGCCGAAACGAACGGTCTCTGGGGCCGGGGCTATTTCGATGCGCGCGGCCTGGCCACCAACGACAGCTACCGCATTGGCGACGACCTGATTGTCGCCGCCGCCAAGAGCTCGAAGCTGTTCGGATTCGATACCGAGCTCGACGAAAAACCGGCGACCTTCACCGCGGGATTCCCGATGGCACAAGTGGCCGTCTACGCAGGTTGGTATGATCAGACCGTGACCGGACCGTTCACTCGGCCTTCCGTCGAATTCATGCCCGGCGCGTTTGCCTACCATCTTTATTCGTTTGGTGCCGCGACGATTCGCACCGCCAACAACTCGTGGGTGGGAACGTTGCTGGAAAAAGGTGCAACCTGCACCATGGGCGCCGTGGACGAGCCTTACCTGACGCTCACGCCGGACATCAACAGCTTCGTGTCCCGCTTCCTCCATGGCGGATTCAGCTTTGGCGAAGCCGCCTACGCCTCCCAGAACTGCCTGTCATGGCAGACCACCGTGATCGGCGATCCGCTCTACCGGCCCTGGGGACGCAATCTCAACGTCGTGATGAAGGATCTGGAAAGCCGCACCAACAAACTCGTCGAGTGGGCGCATTTGATGGTGGTGATTCGCAATGAAGGAATGGGCTCCAAGCCGCAGGAACTGGCCAGCTACATCGAGGCCCAACCGAGCCATCGCCAGAGCGCGACGCTGACCGAGAAACTTGCCGACTACTATTGGGCCAAGGGCAGTCTCGGTGACGCAGTGGACACCTACGAAGTCGCGTTGCGCCGCGGCCCGACTCCGCAACAACGCGTTCGTCTTCTCATCAAAGCCGCGGAACGTCGCGCGGTTTATGGACCCGACAATCGCGCCTATGCCCATTACAACGCCATCCTGACCGAGAACCCCGGCTATCCCGACGCGCTGAAAATTTATCAAGCCATGCTGCCCGTCGCAAAGCGCATGAGTAACGCCGCGGAAATGAAGCGCTGCCAGGAGGAAATCGCCCGGCTCACTCCGCCTCCCGCCAAGCCCTAGTGACGAAAATGCGGCGAAGACATTTCGTCTCCGCCGCATTCTGGATTTCTGGATTCGTGAATTGGCTTCAGCCCGTCATTCCGTCGCGGACACTTCGCGCAAGCGGAAGTATTGCTGAGCGCCAGCGGCCGGGAGCTGTGTCTTGTTCACCCCGTTGGCAATGACGACGGCGTTGGTCGTCGCCGTCCATGGCCCCGTCACCGACAGGGCTGATTCGAGCACATGTTGTTTGCCCAAGATGAGAGGCCAGACCACGGTCGCGGCGCCCGCCTTCACACCGAGCGAGAGCTCCACACCGCTAAAACCATCGGTCGGCGACAGCACTGTGTCGATGACGTGGATGATTCCATTGACCGCTTCGATGTCCGCGGCAACGACCGCCGAATTGTTGATGCGAACTCCCGCATCGCTGACCGTCACATTGGCCTGCGCCCCCTGCATGGTCGGAATCCTGCCGGTCGCGAGATTCGCCGCGCGCAGACGCGGACCGTGATTCAGGTGATAGAGCAGCAGATGCTTGAGCTGGTTCGTGTCAGCGAGCAAGGCATCCAAAGCGCCCGGAGGCAGCTTCGCAAACGCCGCGTTGTTTGGCGCGAAGACCGTGTAAGGTCCGGCTGCCTGCAAGGTCTCGACCAGTCCCGCAGCCTGCACCGCAGCCACGAGCGTGCTGAAGTCTGGATTGGACGCCGCGATCTCCACGATGTTCGGCGGCGGAAGCAACACCGTGTCGATCACGTGAATGATTCCGTTGCTCGCCTCGATGTCCGCAGCAATCACTGACGACTCGTTCACCTTAACCCCACCGGTCAAGCTGACCGTCGCAGCACTGCCCTGAGCGGTGATCACCTTTCCCGCCGCCAAGTCGGTGCTCCGCACGCGGCCGCGCACGAGGTGATACAGGAGAATCGTGCGAAGGCGATTGGTGTCCGCGAGAAGCGCCTCCACTGTCCCGGGCGGCAACTTGGCAAACGCCGCATTGTTCGGAGCAAACACGGTGAACGGCCTCGGCTTTTGCAACAAGTCCACCAACCCCGCGGCCTGCACCGCGGCGACGAGCGTGCTGAAGTCCGGATTGGACGCCGCGATCTCCACGATGTTCGGCGGCGGCAGTAGCACCGTGTCGATCACGTGAATGATTCCGTTGCTCGCCTCGATGTCCGTTGCGATCACCGAGGAATCGTTCACTTTCACTCCACCGGTCAGGTTCACCGTCACGGCCGAGCCCTGCGCCGTCACCACTTTGCCAGCGACCAGATCAGTGCTCCGCACGCGACCCGGCACGACGTGATACAAAAGAATCTGGCGCAGCTTCTCCGGGTTCTGGAGCAGACCGTTGAGGGTCTCCGGCGGCAGCTTCGCAAACGCCGCGTTGTTCGGCGCGAAGACCGTGAACGGTCCCGGCCCTTGCAATGTAGTGGTCAACGCCGCGGCCTGCACGGCGGCAACGAGCGTGCTGAAGTCTGGATTCGACACCGCGATCTCCACGATGTTCGGCGGCGGAAGCAGCACCGTGTCGATGACGTGAATGATTCCGTTGCTTGCCTCAATGTCCGTCGCGATCACCGAGGAATCGTTCACTTTCACTCCGCCGGTCAGGTTCACCGTCACTGCCGCGCCTTGCGCCGTCACGATTTTGCCGGCGACCAAATCGGTGCTTCGCACGCGACCCGGCACGACGTGATACAGCAGCACTTGCCGGAGCTTCTCCGGATTTTGGAGAAAACCGTTCAGCGTTTCCGCCGGCAGCTTCGCAAACGCCGCGTTGTTCGGCGCGAAGACCGTAAACGGTCCCGGACCTTGCAACGTTTCAACCAGGGAAGCCGCCTGCACCGCCGTAACCAGCGTGGAGAAATCGGAATTGCCCACGGCAATATCGACGATGGTGGCGGCCTTCGCGCGTCCGGGGAATGCGAGTAAAAAGATGCCGGCGACCAGCGCCAGCAGCGCATGTTTCACACGACCAATCCTGAACCGACTCTGTTGTTTTGTTTTCATGATGTTTCATTGGTTTTCTTCGTTTCTGGATGGCGCATCGTTCCGCTGGGTTCTAGACCGACGTTTGCCGGTGCCCAGTCGTGCGCCATTTTTCGGCAACTCGCGCCGGCTCGGTACAGTGGACTCCCAAGGGGTGCATGCGTGCCCCTTTGCGTTGTCGGAACTGTGCGAACCGGTTCGGACCTCCCTAGCCCGGAAGTGTATTCGGACCAGACAGCAGACCGATCGTTGGCTGTCGTGTTGTAGTCATGGTCGAGTTACCAAAATTCATTTTTGCTCAGGCGAAGGCGTGCTTCAGACGCGAGCGCCCGGTCAGCCAGGCAGAGAGCCCGGCAATCATCGCGAAGCACAGGAGGAGCGCTGACTCGATGGGAAGCAGGAACGGGAGAAATGCCACCACAGCGCCTTGAAGAAGGAATCCGAGAGCCGTGACGGCGAAGAACACCATCGCTACACATCGCCACACCTCGGACCGCCGGAGCAGCATCAACGAGACGAGCGCGCCACCGAGTCCCAGCACCAGACAAACTCCGAACGACCACGAACTCATCGCATCCAGAGCCGGCGTGCAGCACTGGGCGTGGTGTTGAACAATTCGCAAAAGGCAGAACAGACCGATCAGCACCCAGCCGACGACGAGTATCTTTAGCAGCGCAGGAGTGTCGCGGAAGCACCACACCCAGCTGACCTGCCGGCGACTCAGCTCCTCGCCGACGTCGCGCAGATCTCCGAGAGTCGCGAGAGCGCCGCGGCGGGCCGCCTCAGGCGGGGTGCCAGCGCGGATCTGGCGATCGTATTCCTCGATCAAATGATCCTCCAACTCGGCAGCCACCGGAGCAGGAAAGCGCGACAGTTCTTTTCGGAAGGAAGCTTGGGTATTCATGGCTTTTGCGTGGCCCACAGGGGCGCGAGAAACTCATTCAACGTTGTCCATTGCATCCGGTATTGGTCGATTGCCGGCGTCGAGTGTTTGGTCAGAGAGTAATACTTCCTCTTGCGGCCGGTTTCAGATTCTCCCCAGCGGGACTGGATCAACTCCTCTTCCTCAAGCCGGTGGAGAATGGGATACAGCATTCCGTCGGTCCACTGGATCTCGCCGTTCGAAAGCTCCTTCACCTTCTGGATGATTTCGTAGCCGTAGCTCTCACCCTGCCGCAGAAGGCAGAGAATCGCCGGACGAGCAAATGCCGCGACCATGTCTTTACTAAATTGCATGATTGCAAAACTACGTAGCACCTCTAGGTATGCAAATATTTTTCTTTTTCGTCAGAGAAAACGTCGCAAGTCACTGCCCGAGAGCAGGAAAAACTTCCATACGTTGCATTGACCTGCAGCTTCATCGGAAGAGAATGCCCGTATGAACGCCAATCTCCCGCGTTGCCTGTCCACGCTGATTCTGGCTCTGCTCTCCGCCAATTTCCTCCAGTCAGCGGAGCACACCCCGGAAGCGCGGCTCAGCCGAACCAACCTCCTTTCTTACCAGAATGCAGCGGGCGAAATCGTTCCGGCGACGACGAAAGAGGAATGGGCCAAGCGCCGCGCGGTCATCGTGGGCGGCATGCAGAAAGTGATAGGCAAGCTTCCCGGCGCGGAGAAGCGTTGTCCGCTCGACCCTCAAATCGTCGAAGAAGTGGATTGCGGTGATTACGTCCGGCGTTCGATCTCCTATGCGTCGGAACCTGGTTCTCGCGTTCCCGCGTACCTGCTCATTCCGAAACGCGCGCTGAATACCACAGAGAAATTTCCCGCAGTGCTCGCGCTGCACCAGACGCATCCCGCCGGACAGAAAGTTGTCGTCGGCCTCGGCGCCAGTCCGAATGACGAATACGGCGTCGCTCTGGCCAAGCGCGGCTTTGTGGTGCTCGCGCCGCCTTACACCATGCTCGCGGACTACTGGCCCGACCTGAAAGCTCTCGGCTACGCGAGTGGCACGATGAAATCGATCTGGGACAACATGCGCGGCATCGACTTCCTTTCCACGCTGCCATTCGTGAAGACGAATGGGTTCGGCGCCATCGGCCATTCACTGGGTGGACACAACGGAATCTTCACCGCAGTCTTCGATGAACGCATCAAGGTAGTCGTGTCGAGTTGCGGACTGGATTCGTTCCTCGATTACTACGGTGGCGATCCGAAAGTGTGGCAACCGGAACGCGGCTGGTGTCAGCAGCGCTACATGCCACGGCTGCTCGACTACGCGGGCAAGCTCGAATCGATCCCGTTCGATTTCCACGAACTCATCGGAGCGATTGCGCCGCGCGCGTGCTTCATCAGCGCGCCACAGGGCGACACAAACTTCAAATGGCGCAGCGTAGAGTCCATCGCGGCGGCGGCGCGCCCGGTCTACAGTTTACTTGGCGCGCCGGCCGCGCTTCAGGTGGAGCACCCGGACTGCGGCCATCTCTTTCCAAGTGAGGTGAGGGAAAAGGCTTATCGATTGATCGAAGCGTCTCTGCGGTGACCGTCAGCGATAGAGCGAGAAACCGAGGCGCCAGGAATCACCGCGCTCGTTGTAAAGCAGCAGGCTCTCGCCGTAGCCGTTGAAGTATTGCGCGTGCAGATAGAAGCTGAAGCTGCCCGAGAGCAGTTTCATCATGGGATACGTCAGGTCGAGCTGAACACTGCCGCGGTTCCGATCGTCGCCCATCCGGCCAATCGCCGAAAGTTGAACGCCCTTGGCCCAGCCGACCACGGCGCGCAGATCGACATAGCCGCGGTAATCTTCCAGATCACGGTTGTCATCCAGATCTAGAACGTAAACCCAGGCCCGCGGTGACAGGCTGAGCTGCAAACTGTCGGGTTTGCCGAGAGTCAATGACGGGCGGAGATAAGCGATGTTCAGGCTGCGAGAATCCGCGCCGCCCTTGCCGTTCGATTCGTGCTGCACTCCACCCTGCAAATCGAGCCTGAACCAATCCGAAGCCCCGCCGCCCGCCGCGCGTTCCCATTTATACAACATCTCCGGTCGATAACTGCTGTCGAAGAACGGAGCGGATTCGCCATTCCAATCCCACAGCGACGTCTGCGAATACGCAAAGTGAAATCCCTTGAGGGCCGGCGCCCGCGCGGCGAGGCGGCTGTCCGCGTTCACTAGCTGGTACTTGATGCTGACCTGGAACTTCGCGTTCGGCGATTCTGGGCCCGCGATGAAATAGAACGGCTCGTAGCCGGAGATATGTTTTTTGAAGAACGCACCCGAATCGAAAGCCTCGTCCTGCAGCACCGCTTCCTTGAGGAATCGCACGAGTGCGCTGCCTTGAGGCGATTCCTCGACTGCCACCGTGCGAGGTTTGACCTCAATCAGCAGAGGATTCAGCCCGGCTGGCTCGATGAACTCGATCGTAGCCCGGCCAGAAGCCAGCGCCGGCAAAGTCAGCGCGTACTCCCGACGAACGAAACGTCCCGCCTGCACTCGAACTTCCGCCGGTTCACTGCTGGCGACACGCGTGAATTCGATTTCTTCCACCAACGATCCCTCGGTGAGTTTTCCCTTCAGCGTCTCCGGAAAGGTTCGGGTCAAATCGTCCGCGGCATCATTCAGGAATGTAAGCCAGAGGCTGACCCGGCTTCCGGTTTCCACTGCGCTTCCGGGACCCGAGAGTTGCATCACCATTCCCCGCTCTGCGGCTGACAACCGGACGAGGCCGCCCGCCAGAAGCCCGAGCAACACGACGCACACCAACCGCAATGCGCGGGCGAACGCCAAAGAGTGAAAGAACGTCGTCGTAACCCGACGCGGAGAGTGGAGCGATTGATTCTTCATTTCCTCCGCCGGGGTTACGCTGAAGCACCGGCGAACACAAGCTGTTCGTGCAACAACTTTTCCCGGGCACGAAAAAGCCCGTCGGCCAAACCGGCACGACGGGCGTAGGAAAGTTACTGGGCGCGATCAATTTATCAGCGGCAGTGACGACGATGCTTGTGATGATGACCGAACCCGATATTCACACTGAAACGTGGCGGGTAATACACCGGGGCAGGCACACAAACCGGAGGCGGATACACGACGACTGGCGCGGGATGCGCGTAGTAAACAGGTGCCGGGTGGGCGACGACAACCGGCGGCGGAGCCGGGACGTAGACGACTTGAGGTGGCGCTGAAACATAAACGGGCGCAGGATGCACCGCGTGACTGATGGCATGAACGGCGGCGACGCCGGTGAGGATCTTTCCGACGGTGGCCCATTCACGGTCACCGGCGGAGGCATTCGGAATACTGGCGGCAGCGAGAGCGGAGAGACTCAAAATAGCTATCGAGTTTTTCATATTTTTATCATTCACTTCGACCGTCGCAGCGTTGGACCAGTGGTCGAAATGGTTTATTCAGGCACCACTTATCCACAGCATTAACAAGACTTTAGGCATGGCAAAAGAGCCACATGACGCGTCGGAGCCATCCCGCCCCAAGCGGCGCCTGCCACGTTCGTTCAAGGAACTCACGCCGGCCAACCACTTCAATCCGAGGACGTTCTTCTACGAAATGGTGTGGAAGGCTCTCCTCACCAAACGCACGGGGACTCACAAGCGCCCGGTGTTTCCCAAGCTCACCCGCGGCCACGTCGCCATCACGTGGATCGGCCATGCTTCGTTCCTGATTCAGTTCAGCGATCTAAACGTCTTGGTCGATCCAAACTTCGCGAACTGGCTCTTCCTGTTGAAGCGTGTAAAGCGCGCCGGCCTTCGCATCAAGGATCTGCCCCCGATCGATCTCGTCCTGCTCACGCACGCGCACTTCGATCATTTTCACAAACCGTCCCTGCGAAAACTTCCGGCACCCAAACTTGGCATCATGCCGTGGGGCGTCGGAGAACTCGCGAAGGATCTTGGCTTCGGTCGAATCATCGAGCTGCAGAAATGGGAGAGCTTCACGCATGATGACTGGACGGTGACATTGACTCCGAGCAAGCACTGGGGCGCACGCACGTTGCGCGATGAACACCGCGGCTACGGCGGTTTCGTGCTCGAGCATCAAGGCCGACGCATCTACCACGCCGGCGACAGCGCCTACTACGACGGTTTCAAGGAAATCGGCGAACGCCTCAAGCCCGAGATCGCGCTCCTGCCGATTGGCGCCTACTTTCCCGATACGTTTCGTCACGTGCACATGGGCCCGGACGAGGCGCTGAAAGTCTTCCTCGATGTCGGCGCAAAATGGTTCGTGCCGATGCACTACGGAAGCTTCAAGTTGTCCTTCGAGCCAATGGATGAACCGCCACGATGGCTGCAGGAGCTGGCGAAACACCACGGAGTCGCGGATCGTCTGCGCATCCTGGAAGAAGGAGTTCCTCAACTCTTTTAGCCACACCCAACCGCCGCCGGTGAGCGACGGCTTTACTTCTCGCGTCACAGTTTTAATCTTCCCGCCATGCAGCTTCAGGAGCTCCGCAACGCGCGCATCGTCGGCGAGCAGGCTTGTGCGGGCAGCGGAACTCAACCAAACAAATCGTGATCTCTGTCATCGCCGGCGCATTCTCCGCAGGAGTCATCCACGTCCTTTCCGGACCGGACCACCTCGCCGCTGTCGCTCCTCTGTCGCTGGATTCCCGGCGTCGCGCGTGGACGACCGGCGTGCGCTGGGGAATCGGCCATTCGGTCGGCGTGCTCATCGTCGGACTGCTTTCCCTCGCCCTGCGCGAAGTGCTTCCTCTAGAAGCCCTCTCTTCGTGGGCGGAGCGAATCGTCGGCGTTGTCCTGCTCGGCATCGGAATCTGGGGATTGCGCAGCGCGCTGACCCGGCATGTGCATGTGCATGAGCATTCTCACGACGGCCAGACTCATGCGCACATCCACCTGCACAGGCACGAGACCGCGCATTCGCACAACAACACCGCGCCAAAGGCTCACGCCCATTCCCATGCCGCCTTCGCCGTGGGAACACTCCATGGCCTCGCCGGCAGCTCCCATTTTCTCGGCGTCCTGCCTGCGATGGCGTTCCCCAGCAATGCGCAGGCGGCGGGCTATTTGATCGCCTACGGACTCGGCAGCATCATGGCGATGGGCGTGTTCTCCACGGCCATGAGCTGGATGACCCGCCACTTCGCCTCCCGCGGCGCGCACGCCTACCAATTCGTCATGGGCGGCTGTTCCGTCATCGCCATTGCCGTCGGCCTCTACTGGCTCGCCGCCTGAATTCAATTCAAGGCTGCCGCCGCCATTTCGCGTTCGGGCTTTCGCCAACCGCCATTACCCGCTAGTCTGTTCCTGACATGGGTTCGCCTGAGCCAACTGCAATCGACTGGAAGAAGCTGCGCGAGGATTTCCCGATCCTCCGCGAGCAGATCAACGGACATCCGCTGATCTATTTCGACAACGGCGCCACCGCCCAGAAACCGCGCCCGGTGTTGCAAGCCATCCAGCACTACTACGAGCACGAGAACGCGAACGTCCATCGCGGCATCCACGAACTGAGCAATCGCGCGACAGGAGCCTACGAAGGTGCCCGCGAGCGCGTGGCAAAATTCCTCAACGCCCGCGCCGCGCAGGAAATCATCTTCACCCGCGGCACCACGGAAGGCATCAATCTCGTCGCCGAGACCTGGGCACTGAATAATCTCAAGCGCGACGATGTCATTCTGCTCTCCGAGCTGGAGCATCACAGCAATCTCGTTCCCTGGCAGATGGTCGCCGAGCGCACGGGCGCGAAGCTCGACTACATTCCAGTCACCGGCGACGAAGGCACGCTCGACCTCAGCCGCCTCGACGAACAGCTCGCTCGCGGCGTTAAACTTCTTTCCATCACGCACATTTCCAACTCGATGGCCGTGGTGAATCCCGTCGCCGACATCTGCGCGCGAGCACGAAAGCATGGCGTGGTCACCGTCATCGACGCCGCGCAAAGCGCAGGTCATCTACCGCTCGATGTTCAAGCCGTGGGATGTGACTTCCTGGCCTTCAGCAGCCACAAGATTTGCGGTCCCACCGGCATCGGCGTGCTCTACGGACGCCATGAAATTCTTGAGAACCTCGCACCCTACCAAGGCGGTGGCGAAATGATCTCGAAGGTCGAATATTTCAAGACCACGTACAACCTCCCGCCCCACCGTTTCGAAGCCGGCACGCCACACATCGAAGGCGTCGTCGGACTCCGCGCCGCCATCGATTATCTGGACGCCATCGGACGCGACCGCATCTTTGCCCACGATCAGGAGCTGGCTGAATACTGCGCTGAACGGCTGCGGGAATTCCCCGGCATCCGCATCTTCGGACCGAAAACCGGTCGGGCGGGTCTCGTCAGCTTTGTCCTGCCCAACGCCCATGCCCTCGACGTCGCCACGATGGTCGACCAACGCGGCGTCGCCTTGCGCGCCGGTCATCACTGCAATCAGCCGTTGATGGCCAAGCTCGGTGTCCCCGCCACCCTGCGAGCGAGCTTTTACTTCTACAACACCCGGGACGAGGTGGATCGCTTCATCGAGATTCTCCACAAGGTGAACAACCTCTTCGCCAACTGATTTACCGCCATAGACCTGACCTCCAGTTCAACCATGGAGCAAGTGCTCGCCGCCTATCCCGGTGCGCGACGCGCGTTGTTCCGCAAGTATCACATCGGTGGCTGCTCCAGCTGCGGCTTCGCACCACACGAAACGCTGGCGCAGCTGGCCGAACGCAATGGAAAGCTGAATGTGGACGAAGTGATCGCCCACATCCAATCCGCCGCCGAGACCGATCGTCAGCTCGAAGTTTCCCCCAGCGATGTTGCAGAACGCCGGAAGCGCGGAGAGAAAATCCGACTGCTCGATGTGCGCACCCGCGAAGAATGGGACGCCGTCCACCTCGAAGGAGCGGAGTTCGTGACCCAGGACCTCATCCAACGTCTGATGGGTAAGGACGGCAAGGATGGTCTGCTCGTGTTCTACGATCATTCGGGCGCGAGCAGCATCGACGCCGCGGCGTATTTCGCCGGACATGGCTTCGCGAACGCGAAGTTCATGCGCGGCGGAATTGATGCGTGGTCCCAGGAAGTCGACGCCAGCGTGCCACGTTACCAACTGGAGAACGCGTGAGCGTCAGTGGGGAGAATTGCGGCAGAAGTGAATTGAGCCTGCTCGGGTCAGCCGCGACGAAAACAGTTTTATGAACGAAGAATTTCAAAAGCGCGTCGACGACGCGATCGCCAATCCCCAGAACATGGGCGAGATGACCGGCGCTGATTCGATCGGAACCGTCGGCAATGCGGACTGCGGCGACATGCTCCGCGTGTGGGTGAAGTTCAAGGAAGAGAACGGACGCAAGGTCATCGACAAGGCAAGTTTCCAGAGCTTCGGCTGCGAGACCGCCATCGCCGCCGCGAGCCTCGCGATGGAACTCATTCGCGGAAAAACGCCCGAGGAAGCGATGAAGATGCGCGGCGAAGAATTCGCAAAAGATCTCGGACCGCTCCCGCCCACCAAAGTTCACTGCACACAATTGGTCGAAGGCGCCATCCGCTCCGCGCTGGATCCCAAGCCATACGACGCCGCCCCAAAACCGGCCACTCCCGCGCTAGCGGCGCCGGCCCCACAGGGCAATCTCAACGAGAGCTTCAGCCAGTCCAAGCAAGGCGTGCGCGTAGTCTTCCTCAAGCCGCAAAGCGGCCCGCAGCAATAGAAAGAAAAACGGGCGACCGCTTTCGCGATCGCCCGTGATGAATCGCCCGCAGACCGAATTTACGGCACCACCACGATTCGATAGAACCGATGCGGTGCGGCGCTGATATCGTCTGAAACGGCGATGGGAGCTCCCGTGGCGAGCTGCGCGGCGCTCAGCGGAGTCCATTCCACGTCGTTCAAGTTGTCCTTGTAGTCCACGCGGTAGCGCAAGCCCGCCGTCGTGGCGAACGAGAAGGAAACTGTATTCCCCACGATCACCAGACTGCTGATTTGCGGCGGCGCGGCACTGCTGGAACTGACGTTCGCCGAGCGTGGCGTCGCGGTGAGCATGAACACCCGCGCCGCAGCGCCATCTGGATAGCGGCCTTCGCTCACGTTGTTCGTCTGCACTCCAAACGTCACGGCGTCGATTTGTGTTCCGTCGGCTGCAAAGATCCCGAGTGCCTCGCCAGCCTGGCGAAGTTGGAAGCTCGCATGCAGATCGATCAGGTTGGTGGAGTTCTGCGCAGTCTCATTGTCAGCCCAGACCAAGAGGAAGCCCTTCG
>JADJPG010000006.1 GCA_016713365.1 Verrucomicrobiota bacterium
CCTGCGGGCCGGCGCCGCCGAGCAATCCGGCGGGCATGAAGGATAACGCGCTCGGCTGGCGGCTCGCGATGTCCGCGTCGTTCAGGCGCAGGGTCGTGCCCATGCCGGTGTGAATCATCACGCCATCGGCGGACTCGAACGCCACAATGCCCGAATACGCCTCGCCGTTCTGCAACTGAAACGTCGTCATCCGATACGCCGGCGCCACGTCGCGACTCGGGAAGACAATCGCGTTGAACAAATCCTCCGGCGAAAACCGATGCGCCGCCCCGGCGAGGTCCGGGCCAACCAGCTTCGACCCGCTGTGACACACCGCGCAGCCGCGCTCGGCAAAGATCTGTTCGCCACGCGTGGCGTTGCCGCGAGCCCAGGGCGTGTTCTTGTAGAGCTGCGCCCAGCGCGCCGGTGAATCCTGATCCGCCGCATCGAGCTGCGCGGACACCGCGGGATACTTCACCGCGAACCAGTCGAACACGGGCCGGTAGGCCTTCGCCAAATCCGCCGCCGGCTCCGGCACGGCGAACTTCTGTCCCGTCAACCGCGTCAGCAGCGCCAGCGCATTTGCGCGGGCGGACTGTTCCTTCGGCTCCTTCAACAAACCGCGCAACGCCCGCAGCGCCGCGAGGTGATGCTTGGTGTTCAGCGAATCCGCCGGCAATTGCAGCAGCGCCGTGAGCGACGCGCGCACCGTCTCGGGCCGCACGGAGCCCAGGCCCGCGACGAAGGCTTCGCGGTCCGGCAACAGCGGCTTGCTCGACAGCTCGATGAGCAAGCGATCCCGCAGCGCGACTTGGTTCAACTGCCGCCGGAAGAGCGGATGAACCTCCCCGTCCGGCAGCACGGACAACAGGTCCACCAGCGGCTCCGTCCACACGCACGCCGCGTTCCGCTGGACTGCGGTGAGGAAGAGTCGAGCCGCCGCCAGCCGTCGCTCCGCGCCGAGCAGATTCACCAGATGCAGGTGCGCCGGGCGCGCGAAGTCCGCGTGACGCAGCAACGCGTCCCCGAGCCGCGGATCGTTCTTCGACAGCGCGGCGACCAGTTCGCCGAGGCGTGTGTCCCAGGTCTGCTTGGTGCGCTGTTGTTGGCCAGACAACTTGCGGTCCAGCCCCAGCACTGCGCTGGCGACCGCCGCCGTGTGATTCGTCACCGCCACCGTCTTCAGCCGCGAGAACGCGATGAGGTAATGGAAATCCGTCGTCGCCGACGTGCCCGCGTGAATCTGCGACAGCAGCTTCGACGGCACCGTCGCGTCGGAGGATTCGATGACCGCCAGCAAGCGCGCCGCCTCGGCATCAAGCGTCGCGTTGCCTGACGGGATAATTCGTGCGATCGCAGTTTGCAGCCGGGTTTCCAACCCGCGCTCTGCTTCGAGCGAGAACGGCGTGGAGTAGCCCGTGTAGAGTTCCAGCGGCGGCTCCTTCAAATGGTAATCTCCCAGCGCCATCATGATCAGCCGCAGCGCGTCGATCCGTTGCTCTGGAACTCCCGATTGGGTGAGCACGCCCAGCGCCGCATCCGCCGCTGGCTTGTCCACCTGCGAGGAATTGCCGCGCCAGACATGAACCATCGAAAGCGTCAGGCGCGCCTGCGGTGACACGGTCGCGTGCTGCGCCCAGAGTCCGTTCCACGCCGGGTCCGGCAGCTGCATCGCCAGCAACGCCACGGCCTGACGGACGCGTTTGTCCGGATGCGCCACGTTCGCCGCGAGCGCCTGCTGCACGGTCGCGAGCGGAAGCTTGCTGAACTGTTGCCGCAACGACTCCAGCGCGTGCGCGCGCACTTGTGCCGAGGCGTCGCGTGTGAGCCCGAGCAGGAGCGCGCCGGAATCGTCCAACGGCCGAACGCCCAGTGACCACGCCGTCCGCGCGCGCACGAGCGGAACGTTCGCCGCAGCACAGACCGACGCGACGCGTTGGCTCAAGCCATCGTGAAGCTCCGTGAGAATCTCGATGCTACGCACGCGATCCCGAATCGCCGCGCGACCTTCCATCGCGGCCACTTCGAACGGCTCCGGGCCCAGCTTCTCCGCGAGCGGTTGCCAGATCGCGCGCGACCAGGCTTCGAGCGGTTGCGGAGCATCGAGCACCACGCGGAGTTCCGTGAAGGAACGCTGGCGCCATGTCATGGCGAGCGTGCGACGCGCGGGGTCGCCGACGTATTGCACGCGATACACTGCGCCGCGCGTGCGGCGTCCACCGGAACTGATGTAGAGCGAGCCATCCGGACCGACCGCCGCATCGGTCGGCGCAAAGCCCGCCGTGCCGAAGGATTCGAGGAAGACGTCCGGCACCGTCGCGGAGTTCGCTCCATTCGCGAGCTTCTCCAGCGGCAGGAAATGAACGCGGCCGAAGGTCCAGTCCAGCGCGAAGAGTCCGCCGTAGTAGTAATCCGGGAACTGGCTGTGGTCGTAGCACGCCACGCCCGTCGGTGAGCCGCGACCCATGTCTGCGAGGATATCCACCGTGTCCGCGAAGTAGTCGCGACGCGCCCAACTGCGCAGGTAACCATCGAGCCGCCAGCCGTGATGTCCGCCCGGCGCGACTTGGTAGATGCGCGTGGGCGTGTACCAAGGCAGGAAGAAATCGCGCTCACAATCGCTGTCGTAGGTGAAGATGTCGCCGTAAGGATTGAAGTCGAAGTCGTAGGGATTGCGGAAACCGTGAGCGACCACTTCGGTCGGGCGCCCGTCGCGTCCCAACCGCAACAACGCGCCGCCCTCGATGGACTTCGCCGCAACGGTGAACGCATTCACCTGACCGAGGTCGAACTTGCTGTCGTTCCCACCGATGACATACCACGCGCCGTCCGGCCCCTTGCGCACCGCGTGACCACCATGCTCGCCGTGCGCGAGCGAGAGCAATCGTTCCGGTGCGCCGTCCGCACGACCGTCGCCGTCAGTGTCGCGATAGCGCCAGAGCGCGCCGTTGCCGACCACCATCAGGTCATCGCCATCAAAGCAGAGCCCCATCGCTCCGGTGGACAGCGAAGTGAAATCCTCCCGCGCATCAGCGACACCGTCGTCATTTCGATCGAACAAGGTGCGGATGTAACCGGGCCCAGACACCACCACGTTGCCCTCCGGATCCAACGTCAGCGCCGAGATGTCGCTGGCAAGGTTGTCATCTGCGAACAGCGTCACGCGGAAACCGCTCGCCACCCGCAGGCCGAATTCCGGGACGTCGACCATTGAGGCGTTCGCCAGCAGCGCTGGCGTGAGCACGGCGATCGAAAACGCGAAAGGGAAAAGCCGAGAGGTCCAAAGCGGCAAGAGTTCTGGGCAAGGCATAACGTTCTGCCCGGAACCTAGCAGCGAGTAGGTGAGATGGGAATTTGGAAAACCAGCCGAGTGCCGCCGACCTCGAGCCGACGGCACTCGCGTGAATCAATTGTTCAAGAACGAGCCTTCGCTCGCTTCCACGCGGAAGCCGGCGGGGAGGTTCTTCGGGTCGACGCGCAGTGTGATGGTGTGGGTGCCGGCGGCGAGTTCCATGTGACCTTGCCCGCGCGCGCGACTTGCAGCTGCGTGGCGGCGTAGAATGCGGTGACAGTCGCGCGATTGTAGCCGCCGTGCGGGAAGAGTTCCTTCAACCGCTCGCCGGGGAAGGTGCCGTCCACGTTCGCGAAGATGTAGCCCCACGGATTCTTCGTCACGTCGGCGCTGACGAGCTTGTCCTCGCCCACCTGTTCGTCGGTGTGCTGGGCGAAGCGCGCGCGCCAGGTGCGGGCGATGGAGCTCTTCGTGGCGTCGAACGGACCTGGCTTGCCGAGTTCGCTGAGGAAGCGGAAGAGGTCAATGCGATCCTGTGCATTCAACGCATCGAGCAATCCCGCGGGCATGAGCGAGAGCGTGCCGATGCGGCGGTTGGCGATGTTGTTCTTCGCAATGCTGATTTCTTTTCCGATCGCATCCCGGAGCACCACCTGTTCGTTACTCTCGCGCACGAGCACGCCGGAGTATTCCTCGCCGTCCTTCGTCTCGACCATCACCGCGTGGTAACCTTCCTTGATCTTCTTGTTCGGAAACCAGACGGACTCGATCAAGTAATCCACCGGCGCACTCGCGCCGATGCTCGTCATGTCTGGGCCAACCTTGCCGCCGGAACCGCCGATGGCATGACACGCGACGCAGGAGAGTTCCTTCATTCGATAAATCACCTCGCCACGTCGGGGGTCGCCCTTTGCCGCCACGTCGTTCACGAGTTGCTTCAGCTCGGCGGCGGTCAGCGAAACTTCGCCTTCGTCGAGTCCGCTGCCTCGTGTGATGGCGAGGATCAAGTCAGGCTCGTTGCGTCCACCTTCGCGAGCCGCGCGGAGACCGGCCTTGCCGACGGGCTGCGGAATGCCGGACTTGGGCAACGCCTTCGCCAGCGCGGGCGCGGCGCCTTTGATGTTCAGGAGCGAACGCCAAAGCGTGAGAGCGTCGGCTTCGGTCGTAGACTCAGTGAGCAGCTCGATGGCGGCGGGCAACGCCTTGTCGAGCTTGAGCCCGGCGAGCGCGAGGACGGCCGTGCGGCGGATGTTCGCGTCCGTTCCTTTCGCGGTGAGCGGCGTGAGACTGTCGATGGCGCCCTGGCCGCCGATGTCGCGGAGCGAGGCGAACGCCGCGTCGCGCAGGGCGGACGGCGCGTTCGCGCTGCCAGCGAGCTTGCCGAGTTCCGGGAAATACTTTCCGAGATTCTTCCATGCGCCGGCGAGACGAACGGCTTCGAGGCGGACGGATTCATTCGCGTGGGCGAAGAGTGAGCCGACTTCGACTGTGCTGCCGCTAGGCTTCGTGTTGCGCAGGCGACCGGCCTGATTCAACGCCGCGAGCGCTCGCGCCGTGGCAGCGTCGTCGAAACCATTGGCGAGCACTTGATCGAACAAGCGCCGCATTTCCTTCGCCGTGCCGGCCTGGCCGATGAGATCGATCCACGGACCAGAGCCGTCCTTCGGCAATGGCTTATCGCCGATGAGCTGGCCGAGCACGGCGCTGGCCTGGGCGGGCTCGATGGCTTTCAAGCCATACTCCAGTTGCTTCTCGCGGCCCTCGAACTTCCACGCGCCGGACTTCAGCGCGGCGAGCCAAGGCTCTGCGAGATCGTTCACGGTGAGCCAGAGCGCATACTCGAGCTTCTCGTCGAGCGGCTTGTTCATTGCACTGAGCGCGAGTTCGGCCGCTTGAGCGGTCGGAATGCGGGCGAGCGCTCGCACGGCTTCGAGCCGGACGCGCGGATGATCATCGGCGACGCTTTTCGCGAGCAAATCGAGCGACTTCGCGGCGGAAATCTCGGCGCGAGCAAGCGGCAGCGGCGCGGTCGGCCAGCCCTGCCACGGCGCGTTCGCCGGAGAACGTTGCTGCCAGAAGGCGAGCACGCGGACCGCGGCGGCGCGGACCTTGCCGTCCTTCGCGTTGAGCAATTGTTCGAGGAGCTTCGGCTCGACGACATCAACGGCCTGGTGCAGCCAGAGCGCTTCGATCTGGTTCTGTTCGGAAGCTTGCGTCGCGCCCCAAGTCTTCACCTCGGGAAGAATCGTCGCGCCGCGTTCCTTGAGCAGGCGACGGCTTTGTTCCTTCGTGAACAGATCGGGCGACGTGAGGTTCGCCAGCAGAGCGGTCGTGGAGGCGCCGTCGAGTTTCGGCTTGGGCGCGAGCTTGCGGCCCTTGTGCGTGATGCGCCAGATGCGGCCGTGCTCGTGGTCGCGACGTGGGTCGCGGAAATCGACTTCGCCGTGCTGAATGATCGGATTCGACCAGTCGGCGACGTAGATCGCGCCGTCGGGACCGACCTTCACATCGATGGGCCGGAACGCGACGTCCTTGGTGCGGACGAGGTCTGGCATCTCGCGCGTGACGTAGGACGAATCCTTGTCGTCGATGGCGAAGCGCACAACGCGATGCGCGCGGAAGTCGCACGTCACCGCGTTGCCCTGCCAGTCGTCCGGGAAGTGCGAGCTGCGGATGTATTCGAGGCTCGCGAACTTAGGATACGACGCCGGGCTCACGCTCTTCAAGATGCGGCGCGCGGTAGCGTAGGTGAAATACATTCCCTGCGGCACGACATGCCAGAGCCCGCCCTGTCCGACTTCACCGGAGCTCGCGCCGTCCGTCATGAAGCTCTGGCCGAAGTCATCGAAGATGTGGCCCCAGGAATTCACGATGCCTTTCATGTGAATGCCCGCTTCGAGCGTGGGCACGCGGAGATTGATGATGCCGCCGCTGTTCAGGCGCGTGACACCGTGCGGCGTTTCCATGTGCGTGTGGATGTAGATGGACTGGTTCATGTACATCTGCCCGTCCATGCCCCAGCGCAACGTGTGCAGGATGTGATGCGTGTCCTCCGTGCCGAATGCGCTGAGCACCACGCGGCGTTGATCCGCCACGCCGTCGCCGTTCGTGTCCTTCATGTGCAACAGCTCCGTGCTCGCACCGATATACGCGCCGCCGTCGCCGGGAAGAATACCCGTGGGAATGAGGAGTCCGTCAGCGAAAATCGTCGACTTCTCCGCCTTTCCGTCGCCATCGACGTCTTCGAGAATGATGATTTTGTCCGTCTGTTCCTGGCCGGGCTTGATCTGCGGATACACTTCGCTGCTCGCGACCCAGAGACGGCCGCGCTCGTCGAAGTTCATGTGAATCGGCTTCGCGAGCAGCGGATTCTCGGCGTAGAGCGAGATTTCGAGATTCGGATCCACCTCCCACTGGGGATGTGGCATGGGCGTAAGGTCCATCGTGCGCGCGGGCTGCTTCACCTTTACGAGCGACGCGGGCGGACGAACGTCGCCGGTGTTTTTTACCAGCTCGATCTTGTGAGCCTTCGGCGCGCGGAGCGTGGCGATCTTCTTTTCCTGTTCCTCGATAAGCGGATCGAACTGCGGAATCTCCTTCGCGTTCTGGCCCTGCTCGTGTTTGCGGAAGAGGAAAAGGTAGGTGTTGTTCTGCGGACGCCAGCGATGGAAGAAGAGTTCGTTCTTCTTCAGAATGGTCTGGCGGAGTTCCTCTACTTGCGCGAGCTGCGGTCCGGCCGTGAAGATCAGGCCGTTCGCCATGTTGCTGCCGTTCGCGTTCATCACATACTGACTGTCCATCAGCACGTCGTAGTTCGCTTCCTTCAGTCCCATGATCTGGAGACGACTGGCCTGGTAGGCGAGAACTGGCGGCAATTCGCCCTCGATCCAAGGCGGGAGTTCGAGGTAATCCGTCTTGAACGTGAGGCTCAGGCTCTCGGTCGTCATCTGAATGTCGGTCGCATCACCGCCGTTGCTGCCCTGACGGATCTTTCCGCCGGGCGTGATCGAGTAGCGCCACATGCGGCGTTTCCAACCGAGATCCGCGGCCATCACATTCGCCGCAACGCGATAGCCATAGCCGTTCAGGTGAATGCCATTGTCCGTGACAGACAGAGGAGTCTGTTTGACGTTGGCCGCCTGTTTGACCGACGCAGTGATGCCGTCGAACAAATTCACGAAATGGGTTCCACGCTGCGCGGCGAGATCCTTCAACGCTTTCGTGTAGGCCGCGAGCTGCGCATTGTGTTTCGTTGGATCCGGCAGCGGCGCAGCCAACGTCTCGTGCGGCACCGGACTGAAGATCACCCAGCGTAGCGGCGTGGTGCCGGCGTTTTGCTGAATCGAGTCCATCAGCTTCGTCAGGTCAGCAATGAACGCCGGCAGTCCAGCCTCGCCGGCAAAAGAGTTCGCCATGCCGTAGCCTAGGAAGATGACCGTGGGCTTGAGCTGCGCGATCGAGTTGGTCAACTGCTTGAACCATTCGCTGGAGGGCTTGCTGTGGTCGAACCCGACGCGCGATTGCCCCTGCGGCGAGTCAGCGCTCCAGCCAAGGTTGCGGAAGGTGACGTGGCGATCCGGGAACTGCGTCGTGGCCAGCGATTCGAGGATTCCATATTCGCGCTCACGCTCAATGAATGTGTCGCCCACCATGACTACGCGATCGCCGTCGCGGAGTTCGAAGAAGTTCGTGTTCTGAGCCGACGCGACGCGCAGAAGCGCCGGAGCGAGAACACCCGCGATCAGGAAAAGAAGGACAGTGCGAAGAAAGTTCATGGCGAAGCCAGAGGTCGATTGCGGTCGGTGGTTCATGCGAATGAAATAGTCCCAAGTCGGACGACTCAGGCAAGCGGTTATTCGGAATTACAACACTCGGGAATCACACCGCGGGTTGCCAGCGCAGCAACGCATCCTCGAACGCATCACCCACCGGCGCATCGTGACACCCGCAAGCAGCTTGGTCGTATCGAGAATGCAGTTCGAACGCGGGGCCTTCACGCCGGTGGTGTAGAACTGATTGTCGTCCGCAAAAAACTCGAACGGGCGCGCAGGTTTCAGGATGCGCTCAATCTTCTCCACGATCTGACGAGTCGAAATGCCGCCCGGGTTGGTGACATTGTAGATGCCGAACGGCGCGCGACGTTCCCAGAGATCGAGACAGGCCTGAACGAAATCACCCCGATGCGAGAACGAGTTCACGTTTTCGTACACCTTCGGATACTTCTGAAGCTTAGTCAGCGCGTTGCGCGGACTGTCGAACTCATCAAACGGAATGCGCAGCCGCCAGATGTAGTTCTGTCCGACTCCGAAGATTGCTTCCTCCGCGAGGACCTTGGTGCCGTTATGAAAACTGCACGGCGGATAGCGGAAGGAAAAATTCGGCACCTCATCCTCGGTGTAACCACGAAACCGCTCTGGGCTGCGCAAGAACAATTCGCGCACTTCCGGCTTGTTCAGCTCTGGCTCCAGTAGCCAGGTCCCGGCGTCATCGCAAATCTTCGCGCCGTTGTAGATGCAACCCGTCGAGACATGACCCCAAGGCACGCCTGCTTCCAAGCATGCGTGCGCGATCGTCACCGGCAACACAACATTCCCCAGCAACGTGTCGGCTTTCGCATTCTCGCACGCATCGACATTGGGCTTCCCGATGTAACCGGCGGCGTTGATGACGAACGCCGGCTTACGTTCCCGAAGAAACTTCAGCAGCACATCAAAGCGGCTGTAGTCAACGTCAGCGCGCGCGAGCGGCGTGAAGCCGAGCTTCCTTCGCTTCAGCTCCGCCGCAAACGCCTGCCCGATGTAGCCGCTGGCTCCGAGAAGAAGAATCATGTCGCGAGACTGCCAGAGCGCCTGGCTTTCGCAGAGTCTTTTGTCACGCCGGCGGCCAGCCACGTCGCCAGAAAACCCAGCTCGGCCACTTGCAAATTGTGTCCACCAGATTTAGGGATTCGCGCCATTTTGTGGCCAGCGCTCGAGTAATGCGGACAGACGCCGCCTCGACACGTTGTATCCACAATTCAGTTCAAATAGATTATGCGCCCATTCGTTCATCATCACCGCCAGTTTCTCGCCTGTTTGTCGGCGATGATGCTTGGAGCCACGATTCAATCTCACGCCGCCACTTTGATATGGACGAACGTCGCCGGCGGTTCCTGGGCAGCCAGCACCAACTGGAGTCCAAATCAGGTTCCCACCGCAAACGACACGGTCTACATCACCAATGCTGCCGCCTTCACGGTGACCGTTGCCGCGACCGCCAGCGTCAGCAATCTATTCCTCGGACCCGGCACCGGCACTGTTTCCAATCGCTTTGAACAGACTGCAGCGCTGACCATCCACGGCGTTGCCACAGTCTACAGCAACGGCTGGTTCCGCATGTCAGGCCAGCTGAATGTCAGTAATCGATTCGAGAATGGCGGGTTCTTTCAGTGGCTCGACAGTCCGTTGCGAGGAAACGGTGCCTTCGCGAACACCAGCGGCGGCGTCCTACACACTCGCTCTGCGGGCGTCTCGACCATCGGTGTCCGCACTTTTGAAAACTCCGGCGCCTTCCTCGTCGCCAGCGATGACGCGGGCGTTCAGGTCGCCACCGGGACAAGAATCACCAATCACGTTGGCGGCGACATCCGGCTCGCGCTGCCCGGTTTCGGAATTCGCAATGCCTCCGGCGCTACTGACACGCTGATGGTGAACTACGGAACGATTCGCGCCACCGCGAGCGTACCGGCCGGTCCGTCGTATCTCACCGTGGACCTGTTGAACTTCGGCACCATCCTGCAGCAGACGGCGGGATTCTACCTCGGCGCAGGAACAAACTTCGGCACCATCTCGGCGACCAGCGCGAATCATGGTCTCAGCACGGTCAGCAACGATCCATTTGTCTTTGAGCCAGGCACAACCTTTACCGAGCCGATGCCCCGGCTCTTCGCGGGCGGCCACTTCATCTTCAACACCCCGTTAACACTCAGTTCCGCCGCCCTCCACGTCGGCGATGCCTCAGACGGCGCCAGCACCACCGCTCCAGCTCTCACGATCAACGCTGACCTCACGTTCGCGGGCGACGTCGACGTAACCAGCGGCCGCATCAGCATGACGAACTCCGCGACAACCATCATTCTAGGCGGACTGAAGATCGCCGACGACGGAGTCAGCGGAAACGCCGGCCCCTACATCACGAACGCGACAACGCTCATCGTCGACAGCTACAATCAGAATCTCGGCACGACCGACAACAGTGGGTACGTGACAATTCGCTCGAACCTCAATTTCACCAGTGGAAACTTCCGCAGCGACGGCGCGATTGAGTTTGCGCCAGGTTCTACGAGCACCATCAGCGGCACCGGCGCCAAGACCTTCAATGGCCAGACGATCACCAACCACGGCGTCGTGAACGCCACGGCCACCGTGTCCTTCCTCAACGGGGCATCATGGTTCAATTCGCCCAGCGGCACCTTGAACGCAAATGGCGGGACGTTTGATGACACCGGAACAGCTGTCGCATTCCTCAACGAAGGACTGGTTCAACGCCCGGCTCAGACCAGCGCAGGAGGAATCGACCTTCTCTTCACCAATGCCGGAGGAACAGTTCGCGCTCAATCGGGCTTGCTCACCATCGGACGCTTTACGCAAACCTCCGGCCGCACAGAACTGCGCGGGGGCAATCTCGGCGGAACACTCTTCCTTCAAGGCGGTAGCCTCGATGGCGCGGGGGATGTCGGCCATCTCATCAACAGCGCTGGAGTCTTCCCGGGAAACCCCATCGGAATCATCCGAACGACCGGAGGCTTCACCAATCTCAGCAATGGCACCTACCACATGGCCATCGGAACCAACACGCCGACCGGCTTCGACCGAATGAATGTCACCGGCACCGCCCAGCTCGCGGGAACGCTGAATGTTGCCTTCGCCAACGGTTTCTACCCGACGATCGGTCACGCGTTCACCGCGATGACCTGGACGGCGCGCTCCGGAGTCTTCGACCAAATCCTCACGCCATATTACGAGTTCCAGATCGAATACCTGCCAAATGCGCTGGTGCTCCGCGCTTCGAATTCATTGCCCCGCCTGCAAATCAGCGTCAGTGGCGGCGACACCCAAATCGTCTGCCGGCCATTTCTAATCACAGCAAGAGCCACCGACCTCGACGGCGTGGTGACGAACATTTCCTTGCTGGTGAACGGGTCTCCCATCGCCGGCAACTCAGGCTCCCTCTTCGAGACAAAGTTTGAATCAGACTCACCCGGCGCCACGGTGGTTGAGTTTCGCGCCATCGACGACCGCGGCGGACGGTCGCTCTCAAATCATCCAATCCACCTCGCGACACTGCCGCTCCACGTCCTGACGATGGGAGGCAGGCGAACGAACGACTTCAAGATCTGCATGGCCGGCGAAACCGGATCAAACTACATGGTCTTTGCCACAACCAACCTCAACGAGCCGTTCACCAACTGGACAGAGCTAGGCCTGATGGAACACACCAACGGAATCTGGCGTTACCTCGACGTCGGAACCATCACGAACCGCCCGCACCGCTTCTATCGCGCCCGTCAGCAGTAGCGGGATATTCGACTCACGAGACGCTTAAGCCAAAACCATCTTCCGACTGTAGTAAGCCTCGGCGTATTGTGTCGGCGATGCGCATTCCATGCCGCGGATGCGTGGCGTGGCGAGGAACAGTTCATCGGTGAACCAGTGCTTCGTGGACTGGGATTTAAAATGCGTCGTCAGCAGTTTGCCCTTCCGCTGAAGCTGCGCCTTCGTCACCGGCACGAAGAAGTTTGGCGAGCCGTAATCACCGTCGTATTTCGGAATCTCGTATTCGAGCACGACGTGATTGCGGAAGGTGTTCCACGCAAGATCCGACAACACGCGATGATCCTGATGCCGATCATCACGGTAGTGCGTGAAGACCACGTCCGGCTGGAACGACTTGAGCGTTTCGAAGAACGCCTTGATGGCCTCACCCTGATACGGAAAGAAACTGCCGCGAAAATCCTGCACCAGCACGTTGCTCTTCCCGGCCTTCTTGAGGAACGCCTTCGCGCTGGCCTTGGCCTCCACGTTCCGCACGCCTTCGGCGCTGAACACCACCCAGGTGACTTCCAGACCGGGATTCGCCTCCGTCAGCTTGAGAATGGTCGCGCCGCAGCCAATCTCAATGTCATCAGAGTGCGCGCCGAGGCAGAGGATGCGTTTCAGTTTATCGAAGCGAACCGGTTGCATGGCGGCAAAGGTTACAGCCTAGTCCTTCCGCCACAACTCCCAAGGCGCACTGCCGCGAGTGTAAACCTCGTCGAGATGCTGCTTCTCCTTGAAGGTATCCATGCACGCCCAGAAACCATCGTAGGAATACGTGAGCAACTCGCGCTTCTCGATCAGCCGACGGAACGGCTGTTCCACGAACTCCTCGCCTTCCTGGAGGTAATCGAAGATGGAGCGTTTGAAGACAAAGAAGCCGCCATTGATGCGACCGCTCGACAGCGCCGTGCTGCGCACATCGGTCACCGTGCCGTCCTTGTCGCTCGTAATCATGTGGTAACTCGACATCGGTTTCACACCGAGGAAGCACGCGGTCTTGTTGCCCTTGTGGAAGAAGTCGGTGAGTGTCGAGAGCGGCAGGTCAGTGAGCCCGTCGGCGTAGTTCGCCATGAAGACTTCGTCGTCGCCGATGTATTTGCGCACCTTCATCAGGCGCTGACCAACGTTCGAGCTGAGGCCGGTGTCGACGAACGTGATGCGCCAGTCGTCGATGTCCTTGGAGATCATCTCCACGTTCTTGCCGCCGCCTGAGAGCACGAAGTCATTCGACACGCACTCGTCGTAGTTGAGGAAGTAGTTCTTGATCGTGTCGCCACGGTAGCCGAGGCACAGGATGAATCCCTTGTGGCCGAAGTGCGCGTAATACTTCATCAAGTGCCAGAGGATCGGCCGGTAGCCAATCGGCACCATCGGCTTCGGGATGGCGTCCGAGTAATCGCGCATCCGCATCCCCTGCCCGCCGCAAAAGAGCACTACTTTCATAGGTTTCGTCAGAGTCTGTCGGCTAGATCTTCTTCAACACCTTCTCCGCGGCGTTTTCACCGCTGATGAACGATTCGTCGGTCCAGATGTAGGCCCAGTCGCCGTAGCGACCGCAATACCCGATCCCGAGCTCGTCCAAGTAGCCGTGGACAATCTTCAACGCCGCTGCGCGTTCGAGATCGAATATCACGTTCGCGTAATCAATGTGCATCACGTCGCGGAACAGAATCTGATCGTCCTCGCGGAGAATACCAATCTTCTTCAAGTCACGAATCGTCGGCTCAATGCAATCCTTCGGCGTGCGGTCCAGCGGACGATACTTCTTCGAGTAGTAACACTCGGCCTGGATGCTCCCGCAGCCGGGCGGCACGTTGTGCGGCGACTGCAGGTGCGGCGTGCTCAGGCGCGTGAAGAAAATATCCTGATCGTAAATGTAGGTCCAGTGCGCGTCGATGAGGTCGGGTCGATTGACCACCAGATTCACGATGACGACCTCGGTGCAAGCGAGCTTGGCCGCCGCTTCGAGCACTTCCTTCGGCGTGCCCTGGATGGTCGGAATCAAATCCGGCAACGGCACGGACGAGACGATGCCCTTGTAGGAAACCTTGTTCCCGTTGGCGAACGTCACTTCCTTCGCCTTCGGATCAATCGACTTCAGCTTGTGATCCAGCCGCACCTCCGACGAGTCCATGAAGCGTTTGAGATACGCCACGAACCCGCCGTGCGATGGATAGCGGAAGTTGCTGATGTAGTGCACGTCCACGCTCGCCGGCTGCAATGCGCCGCGCAGCACTTCTTCCAGCTTCGCCTGATAAAGGCGCGGCCCGATCCAATCCAGGCTCTTATTCTTCGCCTCCGTCGTGTGGTACTTGATCGTGTACTGCATCGGGAAGTTCTCCGCGAACGTGTCCCCGAAACTCGCGCGCAACCACTGCTCGTAGTTCACGATCTCGCCGTGCTGCTTCTGCTGCGCGGCGACAAAATCCTTGATGACGTTGATGACCAGATCGGTCGGCAGGCCGTGGAGATTCACCTGCGCCGGGTGCTTCACCCAGTGACCCTTCCAGTAATTGTTCACCTTCGTGTGGAGCACCTCGTAATTGTTGTCGATGCTCTCGGCGAACAGCTTCTGCAGCCGCTCGTGCTTGGTGAACGACACGTGCGGACCTTCATCGAAAGTGTATTTGCCCTCGAAGCCAAATGACGCCGTGTGGCCGCCGTAGTGCGGCTTCTTGTCGAACAGAATGCCGCGCGTCCCCGCTTCGCGCAGCTTGTGCGCCGCGCCGTAGCCGGCCATGCCGGTTCCCAAAACACAAATCTCGCTCATATCACTTCTGCCCTTTCCACCAATCGATCGTCTGCTGCAATCCCGACTCGAGGTCGTAGCGCTGTTTCCAGCCAACCTCGTTCAACAGACGCAAGTTCTCGCCCACGACCAACGGCGTGTCGTTCGCCCGCGCTGGAATCGCCCCGAGCTGAACCAGCTCCGGCTTGCCGACAAGTCGGCCGATGGTCAGCACAATCTCCCGCAGTGTCGTCGCCTGGCCCGAGGAAACATTCACCGTCCCAGTCACCTCGCTGTCGAGCAACGCCACCATGCCGTCCGCGACATCCTGCACGTGCATGTAGTCGCGAATCTGTTTGCCGTGCGACGTCTTCGCCGCGTCGCCCTTGAGCAGCGAAAGAATCACCGAAGACACCAGCCGCTGCGGATGTTCATTCGGACCGTAGAGGAAGAAGACGCGACCCCACGACGCACTCAGCGCATTCTGCGTCGCGAACGATTGGACCAACAAATTCAGCGCCTGCTTGCACGAGCCGTAAACTGTGTTCGGCACCGCGGGAGTCAGTTTCTCGGAGCAGTAACCGTAGTTCCAGTCATACTCGTAACCGGAGCCGCAAACCGTCAACCGCTTCCCACCCTGCGCTGCGAACTCCTGCACGAGGTCCATGCTCGCGCGCACCCACGCGAAGTTCTCCGGCGCGGTGATGAGCTTCCCGGGAACCACAAACCACGCGAGATGCAGCAGATGGGTCGGCTTCACCTCCGCGAGCAGCGCCTTCGCAGCACCCGGCTGGAGCAGGTCCGCCTGATGCCAGTGGACGCCGCTCGCGCCCGACTTCATCGGCTTGCTGGACACCGCATGCACTTCGTAGCCGCGCGCCTTCAGAGGTTCGAGGCAATGACGTCCGATGAACCCTGTCGCGCCGGTGAGCAGAACTTTTTTCATTCAATTCGAGAAAGTCGGAGACTAGAGGCGATAATCAGCCCACTTCTGGTCCGGGTCGGAAATCACCGAGACGGGCAGCGGCCACTGGATACCGAACGCAGGGTCGTTGTAGCGGACGCCTTTCGCCGAGTCGCGCGCAAACATCGCCGTCGTCATGTAATACATGTCCGCGTCATCTGTCAGCGTCTGGTAGCCGTGCGCGAAACCTTCCGGCGCGTAGAGCATCGTGCCATTATCCTGCGTCAACTCCGCGCCGAACCACTGGCCGTGTGTCGGCGAATCGCGCCGCAGGTCGATGATGACATCGTAAATCACCCCGCGCGTGCAGCGCACGAACTTCGCCTCCGCATGCGGCGCTTCCTGATAGTGCATGCCGCGCAGCGTCCCCTTCTTGTGACTGAACCCGACGTTCAACTGAAGCATGCTGGGATTTAGTCCGTGCGCCTTGAATTCGTCCTGACACCAACCGCGCGCGAAGAAGCCGCGATGGTCTTCAATCTTCTTCAGGCGCACCAGGAACGCGCCCTTGAGTTTGGTTTCCGTGAATTCCATGCGAGGTCAGAGACCAATCCCTTCGTAGTTCGCCACGGCCTGCTTGTCGTAAGCGCGGCGGCCATCGACGAAAACCGTCTTCGGCTGACTCGATGCGAGACGCGCCGGCACGTCCTTGAATTCCTTCCACGGCGTCACCACCACCACAGCATCGACGTCCGTCAGCGCAGCGTCGAGCGAGTCGCAGTAATTCACCTTCGCGTCAGGGAACGCACGTTGCGCTTCGTGCTTCGCCACCGGATCGTAAGCCTTCACCGCCGCGCCACTGTCGAGCAGCTCGCGCATGATCGGGAACGCCGGACTCTCGCGCACGTCGCTGGTCTCCGGCTTAAACGACAAACCGAGCACCGCGACGCGAACACCCTTAAGACTCGACCAATGCTTGCGCAGCAGCGCCACGGTGCGCTTCGGCTGCTCTTCGTTGATGCGAATCACCGATTCCAGCATACGCATCGACGTCGCCGCCTTGTGTCCGTGCGCGATGAGCGCGCTAACATCCTTCGGCAAACAACTGCCACCGAAGCCGCAGCCCGCTTTTAAGAACGACGTAATCGGTGGAAGTCCTTCCTTGTTCCGGCTACGGAAATACATGCTCAGATGCACGCCGCGCATCACCTCGACCGTATCGATGCCGCCGAGTGCGGAGCCGAGATTCGCGAGTTCGTTCGAGAACGAGATGAGCGTCGCGAGCAGCGAGTTCGACGCATACTTGATCATCTCCGCCGTGCGAGTGTTCGTGCGCAAGCGCGGAACTTCGGGACCGAACGGCTTGTAAACTTCTTCGAGCACGTCCGTCGCCCGCGCGTCGATGCCGCCGAGCACGATGCGATCGGGAAACAGGAAATCGTTCACCGCCTCGCCTTCGGAGAGAAACTCCGGGTTCATGCCGACACCGAAATCCTTGCCTGCCTTTTTGCCGGATGACGCCTCGAGCGCGGGCAACACATGCTGGTCGGTCGTCCCGGGCACCACGGTGCTCTTCACCACCACGACGTGGTAGGCGTTCTTCTGCTTCAGCGCCGCGCCGATCTGTTTGGTCGCACCGAGCACGAACGTCAGATCGATTTCCTTCCCGTTGAACGGCGTACCGACCGCAATCAGCGTCAACTCGGTGCCGAGCACAGCGGCGTTCAGATCCGTCGTCGCGCTCAAGCCCTTGCCGACATGCTTGCGCAAGAGTTCTTCCAGGCCCGCTTCAAAGATCGGTGACTCCGCGCGATTGAGCGCGGCAACGCGCTCAGGATTGATGTCCACGCAGGTGACCTGGTGGCCCTTCTCCGCGAGGCACGCGCCCGTGACGAGCCCAACGTAGCCGGTGCCGATGATGGAAATCTTCATTACGCCTCCGATCCTTCGCGATTGCCGGAATACCAGACCAACGACCGCCGCAATCCTTCCTCAATCGTCACCTGCGGGTCGTAACCAATCTCGGTGCGGGCCTTGGTGATGATCGGACAGCGGCGATTCGGATTGTCCACGAGGTAAGCTTTGTCCGCGCTTTCCTGCCGCACAATCTTGCCCTTGTAGCCGAACAGTTCCTTGCCGAGCGCAATCGCGCGTTCCGCGAGTTCGAGCATCGAAATCTCCGGCACCTCGACGCCGACGTTGTAAGCCTCGCCGGGACGCCCCTTCACCAGAACCTTGTAGTAACCGAGCACCGCGTCCGCGACGTAACAGAACGTGCGCTTCGCCGAACCGTCGGAGAGCATCACGATGTCCTGGCCGTTGAGAATGTTCCGCGCGAAGTCGGGAATCACGCGGCCATCGGTAATCTTCAGGCCGGGACCGTAGTTGTTGAACGGCCGCGCGACCTTGATGGGCAGCCCATGCTGCTGGGTAAAATTCACACAGAGCGTTTCACCAAAGCGTTTCGATTCGTCGTAGCACGCACGCGGCCCGGTGCAGGAAACGTTGCCGCGATACGTTTCGGGCGTCGGAATATTTTCAGGCGTCGGGTCACCATAGATTTCGCTGCTGGAATAGAACAGCACGCCTTCGACTGGCTTGCCGGCCTTCTTCTGCGCGAGACAGTAATCGAGCATGAAGCGCAGGCCGTTGATGTTCGCGTCCATCGTCTCGATGGGAAACTTGCGATAGAAAATCGGCGACGCGATGGACGCGGCGTGAATGATGTATTCCACGTCACCCAGCGCGGCAGGCAGAGGCAGCGTCACGTCGTGTTTCAACAGACGCAGGCTTGGATTTTTCTCCAACGCCGTGAGCCACGCCGGCACGCCGCGGCTCAGATTGTCCATCACGATGACCTTGATTGGCGCATTGGCCGCATTCTTCGCGTTCCAATGCAAGGCAGCCTGCACGAGGTAATAGCCGAGAAAGCCCGCGCCCCCGGCAATCATCACGCGCCGCCCGGACATCGCGGCAAATTCCTCCGCCCCGGCCTCGATGATGTAATCAAGGTCCGCGGTCACAACCTGTTCGGCAGTTTTCATGGTCTGATATGTCACAACGTATCTAACGGCTTAAATCATAGGTGGGTAAATACGCCCACCCTCACCCAGCAACCCGTGGTAGGGCGCGTCGCTCCGCGCGCGCCGCTCCGGCCTAGCCTGCGACGAACTGGCGCGCGCGGAGCGACGCGCCCTACCCGGCTCGCGAGCTCAAAGAAAGCGTTTCGCAGCGCGCTCACGCCGTCGCTTCCGCCTGCGCGGCCAGCGCCGAGAGTTGTTTCTCCCGCTCAAGATGCTTCCCCGTCGGATTCATCCCCACCAGTCCTAGCATCTCGCGCCAGCGATAGCTCCAGTCGAAACGCTTGATGGCCTCGACCGCGTTCCGCTTGCTCAAGGCCGCGAATCGCGCCGGGTCCGACACGAACGGCTTCAGCGCCGCATCAAGGTCCGCCTCAGTGCTGCCAATGTCGACGACGGCGTTGGGCCAGTTGAAATCCTTCGCGAACGCCGGAATCGTCGGCGCCTGGCCGACCAACACCGCGCCGGTCGCCGCGCCTTCGAAAAAACGCGCGCCGACTTCCGACTGCCCTCGCGTTTCGTCCGCCACGTCCACTTTCGCCGGATAGGTGACGAAGAACTTGCTGCGCTTGGCGCAGTTCGCGACGAGGTCGCGATGCTGACGATGGTCCTTCGGCTGAATCAACAAACCCGGCAGTGTGTCGTAGATGTAGAACAGCTCGCGGCGCGATGCCTTCTGCAGCAACGCCTCATGCGCGACCTCGGACCGGCGGCCCATGCTGTAAACATCGATCACGCGCTGCGGCGGATTCGGATACGGTGTGAAGCGGAAGATGTCCGCGCCGAGCGGCACATGATGAACCGGCTTGCCAACGGCGCTCTGCACCGCCGGCACGCTCCCGCTGAAACACAGCGCGACGTGATCGAAGTCCCGCAGCAGGCTGAGATGGAAAGCGTATTCCTTCAGCCAGCCGGCGTAGAACTCGACCATGAAACAGACCTTCTTCCTGCAACGTTCTTTCCAGCCCTTGATCGCGCTGAGGTAGATCAGGTCCGCCGGATTCATGCAGACGTAAGCGAAGAGATCGTAGTCCTTCTCCAACTGAACCGGCTGGAGTCCGGGATTCAAATACGGCGTGAGCTGGCGCAAGCCGGGTTTCCAGATCAAGCGTCGGACGAACCATTGCCGGGCATCGTAGGCGGTGCCGGGCTTGAGGCTGAAGAGATCGACGTCATCAATGCCACAGATGACATCCTCGAACTCGTAGTTCGAACACCACGCCGCGTGCTTGTTCGCGCCCCGGAGGCTGACGAGGCAGATGCGGGGTGGTTGAGGGGACGTCACCGGCAGCCGCCAAGCACCGCACCGCTCTTTCTTCTTCCGAGTTTGAGATGCTTCTAAATTTGCCTTATCCATTAACTTTCTCGCAGGCCACAACTTGACAGTGCCTCTCGCCACCTGTGAGCGCCAATCACACCCGATGGCTGCCATAACTGGATCCCATTACCATCTGAAGAGGCAAACTTCGGCTTCGCGTTTCCTCGCGATGCCGGATTAACGTCGCGGTAACTCAGGGCACGCACACGTTCACCAAAGGTATCAAAAGAGTATGCCGCGTCTTTCAAGTCCCATATTCGAAGGGACTTGTCGCTACCACTGGCAAGGAACTGATCGTTGGATGACACCCGGAGCGCACGGATACCACTTTCGTGATTCCGCAACCGCCGCATGACCGTCCGATCGCGCGTGCTCCAATCCAAACCCCACTGTCGACGCCACCGCTGGCCAAGATTTGGCCATCGGGAGAGAGCGAGACCCAGGGATGGGCGTCGGTTTAGCCGTCCCGCCCGCCAACCGTCCAAACGCGAAGAGTGCGATCCCTTCCTCCGCTCGCAATCAGGCCTCCGTTTGGCGAGAACGCGACAGCGGCAACTCGCCACTGTGAACAGCGGACGCTCGAACCATCTGATTGGGCCACCGCCGACGCTGACCACTCCATCTTGTGAACCGCCCACCAGTAATCGCCCGTCTTGAGAGAACGCCAGAGCAATCACCGGTTTTCCGGCCGCTTGGGGGAGAAGATGCCCCCTTTGCTTCGGGGGCATGTGCACGTGAATGGCAACGTCCAAGGCGATTAGCGAAACCACGAAGATGGAATTGATGAAGCGCATAATTATCCTCACGTTCGATTCAGACCTGACACTGCTCCCGTTTTGCTGAAGTCCTTCGACCCACCCACCCTCTCCACCCAAATCTCCCGCCAATATAAATAGTATGCGCGCGGACAGAGCTTGCGACATTTCGCGTAGCGCGCCTGGCAGACCACTTCGTCGAGGATCAGGCACTCGTTCTTGAAGTTGAGCATCTTGCCGGTCTTCTCGTCGATGATGCGGCTGACGCGCTTCAGCACTTTGTAGGTGCCGTTGGTGTAAGGCACCATTTCGGCGTCGAAGTAGAGGCCGCGGTTTTTCCAATCCTCGTCGAGAGTCTCAAGAATCTCGTGATAATCCTTGATGCGAACCATCTCGCCTTCCTGCACGTCGAGCTTGCCGGTGGGCGTGCGCGAGCCTTTCGGAATTTTTCCAATGCGCCACGGATACGGCGAGCCGCCGATGGCTTTCATGAAAGTGTCGTAGGCCCAGCGCATCGCGGAGCCGAAGCCGAGTCCCGCACCGGCAAGGTTGTGATACGTCCAGAAGGTCCACGCGCGGATCATCTGGAACACTGTCACGTTGCCCGATCGAAAATCTTCGATGTATTGCGACACATTCCACCACGGCAGCGGCGTGGTGGCGGCGGCAACTTGCGTGGCCTGGCAGCAGTAAATCGGGCCTTCCGCTCCGGCCGGTTGCTCAGGCGCAATCGTGCCGCGCAACACTTCGTCCTCGGTGCAACCACCGGCTGCGGATGGTTTGGTCGCCGGCGGCGGGGCATTGGGACCATCAACGGGCTGCAGCCAAGCTTCCTTCCAGAAGAACAGGCATCCGGCCTGACAGCCCGCGTGAGCAGAGCCGTCGCAGCGCAAGCCTTCGAGATGCACTGAGTCCGGCAGGCGGCGGCTTTGCAAACCGTTCACCGGATCACAGGTCTTGTGTGCGCGTTTGCCGACCTGAAAGCGTTTGCCGCAGAACGCGAACATCTCCGGCATGAACGGCATGCGATCGAGTTGACCGTTCTTGTCGAGCGTGCTGAGGATTTCTTCCTTCGAGCGCACTTGGACCCAGTCGCCGGCGCGGAGGTTGAGGCTGTGTGGGATCGCGGATGCACTCATAAATGGAACGAAGCTCCTCGGAACACTGGGATTTGTTTGCTGCCTGCCATGGCGTTTTCTGGTCCTCGGAAGACGGGGTTAAGCTGGTGGAGTGGGCACCGCTTGGGCGGCGAGAAGGCGGCTCACGCGGAGCCAGAACATGAGTCCAACGGCACCCGAAACCACGCATGCCGCAGCCAGGGCGACAGGGGCGCCGGAAGTTCGACGGTGCAGAAACAAATACGCCGCCCAGCCCACGCCGATACCGAACAGCTTCTGCCACTGATAAGAATCATAGCGCTTGGCCAGCGCGCGACGTTCGGCCCAGACGGTCTTGATGTCCCGGCTGACCGGCATCACGCGACGGAGCACGCCCGGAACAAGCCGGAGCGAAATGAGAATGGCGAGGAGAACGAGGAGCAGTTGGGAAATCGATGGAGTGACGCCGTAGAAGAAAATGGCGGCTGGCATCACACCATAGCCAATGGCCACGCGGTACAAAATGTTCCACGGAAGCGTTTCTAAACCGAGTATCAACTTGCCCATTTGGCTGAACGTGTTCGTTGTCGCGATGTTTGCCCGCCGATGGTCCACGCCATCGGCCCTGCCCACTGCGGCCTAGGTATTATCGGCTGAGACATTTTGAAGCTAATCTTTTTTCCCGGCGACCCCGAGCTTCAAACCCGGAATCCGCGCGGCCATGCGGGGAGCAAAATTCTTGAGAGCGGTGAAACCAACAACAATGGGTTCCCGCACCCGGAACAGCACCACCACGACGAATAGATAAACAAAAGCGCATACCACCAGCAGTACTGGCATCCGGACGAACATGGAGACATCGTGCAGCGCGCCAAAGCGCAACCCCGTGCCCACTGCGGCGCTGGCCAGCGCGCCGACGAGTTGCGGGCCGACGACGCGAATCACATCCCTCGCTCCGATGCCAAGTGGCTGACCGGCGTAGGCAATCGCCGGGATGAACAGCAGATACATGGCGATGGTGTACGCTCCCGCGACGCCGAGAGTGCCGAAGGGCAGTCCGCAGAACAACGCGATGATTTGCACCGCGCTCCCGAAAAGGCCCCAGCGCATCCAGCGATCCGAACGACCCGCCGGGACGTGCAACCAGCCGAGGGTGCGTTCGACGACATGAGGAATACCGCGCAGCGCGAGCACGCTGACAATGGTCCCTGTGAAGAGCCATTTCTTCCCCAGCAGAATCACGATTAGATCCTCGCCCATCACCGCGAGCACCGCGAACACCGGCATGGCGTAAAAGGCGAGCGCGGAAAGCGCCTTGGCCCAGTAGCGTTTCAGCTCCGGCACGTTGTCGCGGAGTTTGCTCAGGCTCGCGACGGCAACGCTGTGCAACGAGATCGCCATCAAGGTGAGCGCGTTGTCGTACACAAAGAAGGCGTTCTGGTAGTAACCGAGATCGGTCGGACCGGCCTTCTTGCCGAGCGCGACGCGGTCCGCGACCCGGCCCAAATAATCAGCTGTGGTGAAGCCGGTGACGTTGAGGCCGAACCGGATCATTTCCTTCACGCCTTGCGTCAGCTTCGGAATTCCAGGAATCCAGCGGCAACACCAGCACGCGCCCACAAGCATGCCGAGAGCGGAGAGAACCGGCTTCACAGCCAGGGCCCAGTAGCCGGCGCCCGCAAAGGCCATCGCCACCGACACCACCGAACTCACCACACTGGAGCCTACTTCGATCACAGCGATCTGTTGAAACCTCATCGCCCGCCGCAGCAACGCAAAGTGCTGGCAGGAAGCGGCGGCGAGAATGAAGTTCATCGCCGAGAACATCGCGATCGAGCCCAGGCGCGGTTCCTCGTAGAACGACGAAATGAACGAGCTTCCAGCCACCAGCAACGTCGCCAGCAATCCCCCGATTCCCATCGTGAGCCAGAAGAGCGCACTGACTTCTTCGTGGGTAATTTTCTCGCGCTGTACCGAGGCGTCACGCGTTCCCAGATCCATCAATACAGGCGCAAGCCCGGTGAGCGTCGTGATCATGGCGACCAAACCGACATCCTCGGGCGAAAGCAGCCGCGCGACCCACACCTGCGAGCCGACCTGCACGAAGATGTTCACCCCTCGCGACGCGACTGAAATGATCCCTCCCCGCAGCGACTTGCGACCGTGCCCTTCCTGGGCGGTGTTATCGTCAAAAAATTCTTTCACGTGCTTCTGCACCCACTGACATCGGGTCGCCGAACTCCGACCATAAGGTGGCACCACAGGAAATCCATCCCGATTGCTCCGCAGAAATGAAGAAAGCCTGTCAGCAACGCCGACAGGCTTTCCCTCGAAAACAAAGGATGTGCGGTCAAGGATTCGTGAGCCGCAAATGCTCCGGCGGCAGTGGACGACCGTTGCTGACGTTGCGACCCGCATGGCGAACCTCGGCGGGAATCTCCGTCGCCACCGGATTCATGTCTGGACCGACGGCCGGCCAACGCAGATCGCCCCACCAAGCCGGCTTCGAAGTCAGATAGAGGGAGATTGGAAGATTGCGGTCCGCGATCGCGGAGTCCCAGGCGACGCTCTGGTTCACGCTGTGCCAGTTTCCGTGGCGAAGGATCGTGCCCGTCACCGTCGAATCGTTTCCACCGATTGAGCTGTCGTTCGAGTCGGTAAATCCAAGGCGATAGATGTATTTCCCGCCCCACGGATAGCCATCCGGAGCATCGACTGCGGATTCCAGTCCAACCGTGCCCAGCACATTTCCCACAATGTTGTGGAACCGGTTGTTCTTCCAGATGTCGAAGATGAACATGTATTGCAATGCCTGCTGCCCGTTGTTGCTCGGCATGTTGGAGATCCGGTTTCGGAACACGGTGGTGTGCGACGAACTGCCCCAGTACGAATCCATCAACACCTTCGAGCGAAGGATGTTGCCTTCCCACAGGTTCATCATGGGATGCGAGCCGTGGTTACCGATCGTGGGCTGCGGCGTTTGTCCCTCGGTGTACATGACGTTCGTGATGAAGTTGTAGGAGATCACGTTCCCGCTGCAACCGCCCTCAAACGCGACGGCGAAGTGAAGCTTGTAGAAATCGTTGTTCTCAACGAGGCAGGAGGTGGAACCTTGCCCGAGGAACAAACCATACGCACGGTCAGGACCGTAATTGGGCGAGCTCCAGTCCGCACCCACGCCGTGGTGGAACGAGCTGTCGCGGATCTCGCACCAGATCGAGTGATACATCCACATGTGCCGGCGGCGGCTGATCGCGACGTCGCAATCCTTCACCCAGCACTTGTAAGCCGCCTCGAAAATCAACGTGTCCCGCGCAGCGCCATTGACGTTGGTGATGCCCACACTCTCCAGACCTGCCATCTTCACCACACCTTTAATGCGAACACCCTGCGGATTGCTGGCGGTCTTGAAGGTGGAATAGAGCGGCGGATTGATCGTGGCGCTCGTCGTGGTGCGGGAGAGGATCTCGACAATTTGACTGTGGCACCGCTCGCCATTGGCCCGACCACACCAGGTGCAGGTTCCAGAGTTGCCGTCGTTCTCGAAAAGATCGTTATCCTCCAGCTCATCGATCAAGACCAGATCACCGACCGCCCAGTTATTGTTGGCCATGGTGATGTTGGTCGAGCCCTTGGCCAGACCGCCCGTCAGATTGGCCGGGGTGGAACTGGAGAAGTTCCATTCATAACTGCCGGAGGCAAAGCGAACGACGTAATCGCCACTGCCAGCGTAGCGCAAGAGCGTGCTGCGCGGTCCGGCCCCGCGCACCGTCACGTACTCCTTCATCTTGAGAGGCGCGTCGAGGCGGTAAGTTCCGGCGGGAATGTACACGACTTGGTTTGCCGGACAGGCATTGATGGCACTTTGAATCGCCGCAGCTGCATTGGCGGTGCCCGAACTGTTGGCATTGTAGGGCGCCTGCGTAACGTCGGCAAAAATCGTGGTCCGATTGGGAATACCGCCCGGAACACCCGGTTCCCACTTCACTCGGCGGTCAGCTGGGATGACCTCGGCAATGGCACAAATCGCAGCCACAAACAGGAACGCTCCGGCCAACAGGAGATGGACATGCCCAAATTTGGGCCATTGCACTTCATTTCTCATGAGCTCTTCATTTTACAAACTGACGCCAGCCCCAATCAGCAACCCGCTGGCCAACACCTAAGCTCCTTGGGAATCGCCCTCTGCCAGAGGACATCACTTCGAAATCTCATCGGGATTGAAGTCACCGTAGAGGGTCACCAAACAAAAGTCAGGGAAATAAATCGGTGTAAATCCGGACTGCTCATCAAGAAAGGTTGCGGAGAAGAAAAAGAAATTTGCACCGACCGGGCAGTTTTCCTTTTCCCCGTTCAAGAAGATTTGTCGCCGCACGCAGGATCTATTCAATCCGCTGCGAGCTGAAACCCATCGAACCCGCCGCCAGAGCCGGATCAACTTCCGCCCCGAACTTGCTCCAACGCTTTCGCCATCGGGAGCACGAGCGCGCCAGAGTTCGCAACGTGACGCACCACCGCTTCGAAGAACGCCGGAGTGCAGCCGTAGGGAGTGTGGTCGTCTGCGATATCATGCGTCGCAATCACCAGCCAGCCGCCGTTGCGAAGCGTTTCGTCAACCAGCCCCGCCACCACTGATACTTCGCCTCGATCCTTTTCGAGGAAATGAGCCGAGACCAGATTCAGGTCCAACATTTCCCGATTGTAAGTCTGACCGCCAAAACGACAGCAGCCAAAACGACGCGCGACGCGACGTTTCGTGTGAGGCCGGGGACAGGTGATCGGATACGACAACGTCGGGAAGCGCACTCCAGACTGCAAACGTTCCAAGGCGAGGCGATTCTTCTCCACGGATCGCTCGAACTCAGCGGGCGCTGTCTCCCATGAATCGCAGTGCGCGAACGTGTGGCACCCCAGCTCATGACCTTGCGCAATCAGCGAAGGCAAGTCGTCCGGCGAGAAGATCAATCCAGTAGGCGTCACTTGGTTCATCAGTCCCAGAGACGCGTAGTAGGTTCCGCACATTCCATGAGTCCGGAGAATTTCCCCGCCCACCCGGAGGGCCGATTGAGGGAAATCATCGAAGGTGAACGTCACGATCGGCTGCGGATTCCGCATCCGGATCATGCGACGGAACATGACCCGGGAAGCCGTCCGCTGATATTTGCCAATCACTCTCGCGAAGATCGTGCTCATATCGGCGAGGACTGGCGTGAATCAGTAAGGCTGCCGCGGGACACAGGTTTTGGTGCGGCCACCGCCACAGGCGCCACCTTTCGGCGCGGCATATTCACAGCCGCCAAGAGCAGGATCACCCAGATCAAACTCATCCGGCTGAACATCGCCTCCGTCCAGTTGTAGAAGACAGCCACGATCAGGGACGCAAAACGCACGCGGGCAAAATCGACCCGCCGCACCAACTCGCGTTTCACCGAAGCACCACAGGCAATCAACAGACCAAAGAGCGCCGCAACACCGAGGAATCCTCCATTGAGATACGTCTCGATGTATCCGTTGTGCGCCTGATTGGGATGGAAGTAATACTTTTCCCACATTACTTCCGCGCGTTCGCCCAGCCAAAAGCTCTGGTAGCCGGTGCCCATCAGCGGATTGATCGACTGGCTCAACAAATCCCTCCATAGATCCGTCCGCCCCGTGAATGTCATGTCTTCGCCCAGCGCGCCGACAATCGCCTCAAGCAGTCCGGGGATCGCGTAGAGCATGAACAGCCCGATTGCTCCGACCAGCGCGTAAGTCCCCAAATAGCGAACCTGCCGGAGCGCGAAGCGGAAACGCATCACCCAGATCAATCCGACTCCCATGGCCCAGCAAACCAGCGCCGTGGAACTGTTCGCCTTGCTCATCAGCCAGAAACTCATCAGCAACAGCACACCCTTGCCCGCAAGGTCTCCCCGCTCAGCCGAAGTCGCCCTGCGGATCCGGGAATTGAACAAATCCCACGCGAGGAACATGCCGCAGACGAGCACTAGACAACCCAGCGCGTTTTTCTCAGTGGTGACGCCGCAGTAGATCGGTTCCCAAGTCCACTTGCTGTAGTAACGACCGAAGTCCGGATAGTACTTGATGAACAACACCGACAGGGGAATCAGCACGTAGGCACACCGTGCGAAAACGATCTGAGCCGCGCGGGCGGGGTCGGCCTCCGTCAAGATGATGAGCACCATCACCAGGTTCCCGAGGTCTTTGATCCAGCGCTTGAACCCGACGAACGGATAGTCGGACCACGCGATACTCAGCATTCCGTACAAGAGAAATATCGCGAGCGCCCAGTTCGCCGCGACCAGGCGACTCCAATTCACTTTCCGCGCTGCCAGCACCCAGCCACCCAGAACGATCTGCGCGAGGAAGATCGCCATGTCGACCGGACTGCCTTTCAGATACTCATCCGGGGATTCCATCGACAAGGAGCCGCCAAACCATTGCGAGATGGGCCGTGAACCGATGATCATGATCCAGACCGTCGGCAGCCAAAGTGTCGGCGAAACCGGTCCACGACGCTTCACATCCCGGGCGAGCAACCACAGGATGAAGCCCACGAACGCCAGCGCTGCGACTTGTTGAGGCATCGAAAATTTAAAACCGCGAAGCAGCCGGCCTCGCGTCCGCATCACTACATATCCCGATCTTTCACGGGATTCAGTCCAAACATCGTCAGGAACCGCGCCACGTGATCATACAACTTGATCTGGTAACGCAAAACCACGTGCTGCCCAAGCAACAGGCAGAACGGCAGCATCAGCGCATAGAGCGGCGCAGCCACGGTCGACACGAGCATCTTCGGGATGCGTCCCTTCGGATTGTTAAAATTGTTTCGCCCGCGGAGCAATCCCCGGCGCAACAGATAACGTCGATTGGCCCGCGACGGCGGTACAGACTCGAATACTGGTGCCTCATCGCACCAAATGAAAACCCTGCCCTGCTCGATCATTCGTCGGAAGAAATCGACGTCCTCACCGCCCGTTCCGAACTGCTCGCGAAACGCCGGCGATACTCCTTCGATAATCCGTCGCGCGAACAACAAGTTTCCCGTGCGCGCCTCCTTCAAATCAATCCGGTAACCCGTCGCATGCCGCGGCCGCTCGAAGAATCCCCCGCGCACCGCCCAGGCCGGAGGAGTCTCCTCGAAGTGCGGTCGGACCGGACCCAGCACGCCATCGGCGTTGTGCGCTCGCAACGCGCCCAGCAATTCGCTCAGCCACTCCGCACACGGATATTCGTCGTCGTCTATGAACGCGATGAAATCTCCTTCCGCATGCTCCAAAGTTTTGTTTCGTGCCAGCGCGATGTTCTGCCGCGGTTCTGAACAATACGTCACTTTGAAGGCGGCTTTCGACGCGAACTCGCGCACCACGGCTTCCGCGCTCCGCTCGCGATCGTTGTCCGCAATCACCACCGAGTAGGTGACCGCTCCATCCGTTCGCAGAGCCGAAATCGCTCCCAGCAAACGCGTCAGCAATTCCGGGCGTTTGAACGTGCAGACGCAAATCGTGATATGAGCGAGACGACCAATCATGTCTGCCTCTCCAGCAATTCTCGCTGCATCAATTCGACCGAAAGCCACTTGTGCAAATCGAGCGTGTGATTGCGACGGGCCGAAGTATGATCCATCACGGCTCGCTCGAGCCGCTTTCGATCTACGTACGGTCGCGATAGCGTCCGCGGGTCCAGCAGCACTTCCTTGAGGAACGGCGCCAGCGCGTCGCGATACCAGAGACGGAAGTGATAAAACTTGTGGCGCCCCAGAAAGAGGCGTTCGAGATGCAGCAACTTCAGTCTACCATCGGCTCGCGTCAGCCAATTGGGCATCCCGTAGTCGTAGGCATATTCGGCGCGGAACATGAACTCCTGGTAGAGGTTCTTCGCCCGGGAGAAGACTGGCGTGGAGCGGAGTAAAAGTCCCCGATCGGTTCCGATCGCCGATAGATCCCGGTTGCCATCTTCAATCAATCGCAAAGAAAGCTCGTTCTTGAACTGGTGCTCGGGCGGAACCCGAAACGCGAGCGACACGAGATCATTGTCGAGATACGGCGAACGCAAGGTCAGCTGGGAAGTCTCAACCGACAGACGCGAATGGTGATGCCATGGCACCTGCTTGAATGCGACAAACGAAAGCCGGCGGGGATTCAACTCCTGCGCGTAGGTCTGAGCAGCCTGTTGGAAATGAGGTCGGAAATCCGACGCGAAAAGCGACTGATCCACCGGCATCGGCTTGAAAGCCACGATGCTTCGCAGGATCTCGCCGCCGTAATTTCCCGTCAGTCGCACCGGAGCAATCGCGCGGGCGCGGCGATTCACGAACAAGTCCGGGGAACCGCTCACGTCCATCGCACCGTCGCTGAAGTAGACCGTCTGCGCCGCCAGCTTGGGAAACTCGCGGAGGAAATCGCGCCCGACTTCAATGACCTCGTGGGTCTGCCCGCAAATCCTCGCCACCTCGCGGGCCAATTTCACGTCACCGCAGTCACGATACATTCCCCCAAAGGTGTAAGTCGGCAGGCGCATCGAATCGCACGGCGACCACGCCATGACCATCCGGCTATCCACACCGCCCGTCAGCGAAACACCGACTTTGCCCGCGCCGGAGTAATAGCGTGGCAGAATTCGGGCGAACGTCTCCTTCAGCTTAGCGTAGTAATCCTCCACCGGCAGGGGGCTCTGCTCCTCCCACTCTTCGGGATGAAAATAGGATTTCCGGTTCAGGCTCGCTCCCTGATGAAAGGACCACATCGAACCACCCGGCAACTGTCGGATTCCTTGAAAGAGAGTTCGCTGCTGCAGCGCGCAGCCACACGAGAAGTATTCGCCAAGCGCGACGGGATCCAACCCGCGTAATTCCGGAATCACCGCTAGCAACGCCTTGGCCTCGGAAGCGAACCAGAACGCATCTGACGCTTCGTGAAAGTAGACCCGCTTGAGCCCGTAACGATCATTGAACAGCGTCGCGGTTCCCTCTCGCAGGTCAACGATCACCCCACTGAACCAGCCATTCAACGCGCGGAGGAAAGCCTCCAGTCCGAGCTCCTCGTAGAGATGAACGAGATGACTTGCATCCACCGGGACCGCGTCATGCCCCTTCGCACGCAATCCGGCGACGGCGGAATCACTTTCCCCAAAGTGCTCACCGGAAAAGAACAGGACCACATCGCGACGCTCGTTCCAAACCGGCAGACAGTCCGAAAACGTTCCCTCCTCCGTCACCCAGCCCAGCGAGATTCCGCACGCGTCGTCAGACCACGTTCCCGCCTTGTGAAACGACTCATGACCCATGCGTTGCGCCATGACACGAACTTGAGCGTCAGTGTCACGGCCCGGCGACTTCCGGATGACTCCAGCTATTCCCGGCATAGGGCTCCTTCCGTCGAAGATCTTCGCCCGCCGTCGCTGAATCGCTGAACGAAGTGTTCCGCGCTTCCCGAGTGGCACCGGAATGTGATGAATCGATTCACGAAGAAATGGAGCAGGGTAAGGTTTGAACTTCCGCCTCCGCGACTTGCGCCGCGACGCTCTGCCAATTGAGCTACTGCCCCGTCACTGGCTGCGGAGTGAGTCTCTTGCGCGCATTCCACTTGCCGCGCAATTCCGCCAGCACATCGACCACCTTCTCAGGAAGGATGTCGGCGGCTTTCCGATGAAGCTTAAGGCTCAAGGCGAGTTGTCCTCGAAAATTCAGCGGCACGAAATAGCGGACCACATCCAACCGTTCGAAGGCATGATGCTTCTTGAAGTCGCCGAGGCCCCGCTTACTCCAAAGCCCGTAGTGCAGACAGGAAACGCCGCGTTGCGCACATATCTCGACAGCGCGCGCGATGAGCGCATTTGTCGGCGCCTTGTCTCGATGCGAGATCATCGCGATGATATTCATCAAGTTGGAAACGCCGTTCCCATGCACCAGCTTCACGAAACCGACCAACTCATCCTTGTAGTACGCGCCGATCAGTTCACTGCGGTCCAGATAGCTGCTGTGCTCGGCCTTGATGGTATCGAAATTCTTCCCGTAGTGAGCGAACGGTTTGCCCTGACGCACCGGCGACTCGTTGTAGAGTTTCACGATGCCCTGCACGAACTCGTCGTTGTATTCCACCGGTCGCAATTCCACACCCGCCTTCTGCGCCTTGCGGACCATGTTGCGGGTCTTGTCGCTGATTTGCTTTTTTCCACCAGTGCTCGAAAGTCGAAATTGGCACCACGGAGATGCTTTCGAACTCGTGATAGAAACCCGACTTCGCCACGCGGTCGTTGGTATGCTGGAGGAAACTGAAGACGTCCGCCGGCGGGCCGGAGCGTTTCAGCTCGCCGATCGCCACCTGCGGATCCGTGACGTATTCGTAGTACTCAGCACGCACACGCGCCACCCGCGGAAACTTGCCGCGAACCACGATTTCTTTTCCTTCGATCAACATGATTCCCTTCTCTCAAGTCCTGTTCACCCAGCGCCGTTCCGCCTACGCATTCACCGCCGCGCGGCCCGAGAATGGTCTGCACAACCGGGACTTCAATCGTTGCATCTGATCGGCACGTCGGTACCGGACTAGTTCCGGCGCCATCGGCCGTTCAACGCGGCGAATCGCGGAAAGAAAATAGCCAAGCCCCAGCGCACAGCCACCCACGATCAACGGCTTTTTGGTCATCTGGTAAAGCACCCGAAAGACTTCCCACAGCGGATGCCCGCCCAAGGCGTAATCCTTCTGACCATCCTTAAACTTCACCTTCACCATGCCATCCTTCGCCGTGCCCATCTTGCGATGATGCCGGTAGAACTTCTCGGTGAAAGTCCGCGTCTTCCAACCCCGCGCCCGGGCACTCCACACCGCGATGACATCGATGCCGCCGCCCTTAACCGGCACGTAGCCTCCGATCGACTCAAAACATTCGCGCCGGAACAACTGAAGAGCCCCGGAGACATGTTCAACACTGGAGAACCGGAAGTCATACTCCATTCCCTCCTCTTTGAACGGCGTGCCGGCGAGACCAAGCTTCGGTTCCTCGGAGAACTTCTTCACCAGGAACTCAAAGTGATCAGATTCAAATGAGATGTCTGCGTCCATGCTCCCCACCAGTTCATATCCAAGGTCTTTGAGCCGCGCGTAGCCAGTGTTGAACGCGTTCACCTTGGCGGCAAAATGACGTTCAGTACGCTCCGGGCAACGCGCCAATTCAATCCAAGGATGGCTCGCCGCGTAACGAAGAATGATGTCATCCGTCCCGTCAGTGGAACCGTCGCTCACGATAATCCATTTGGTCGGAAGCAAGGTCTGCGCGATCATGGATTGAATCGCCCGCTCAATGTTGCCCGCTTCATTTCGCGCAGGCGTGACAATCACGTAGCGCAACGTCGAGGAGACGCATGATGGCGAAGTCATGATGCGTCTCCACTCTTTCGCGGCGTCGGAACTGGAAGCGCCGAGTTCGGTCCATCGAAAATCGTAGCGAAGGCCATGAGCATCCAAGCCTGGGCCCAGCGCATGTACGGAATCTTCACCGTGTATGACGGATGTTTCAGGCAGTAAAAATAACCACCACGCTCGTCCCACAGATTCGCCATCGTCCAGCGCATGACCGATTGAGCGAGCGCGAGGTTCCGCGAGTCCAGATCTCGCAACGCGTAGAGGGTGATGACGCTTTGCGCAACGCAGTGAACGTCGATGGGATACGTCTCGTTGTGAAAGTAACGAGGTGCGCCGTCGTCGCGAAAGAAGTGGTCCCGATAGAACTGAAAACCGAGTCGAACGTTCGGCTCGAACTCACTCGTCCCCGCATCGGCCCCGATGCGCCGAAACGCACAGAGATTGTAGCCGGTGTGAAAATTATCCTTCCACCTTTGCGACGGACTGTCGCTCTCGCCGTAATCCCACGCTCCGTCAGGGTGCTGTCGACGTGCCGAATACCTGGCCGCCTCCAATGCCGGTTCGATAAATCTTCCTTCGCCGGAAAGCCGCGCCACCCGCGTGAACAACGCCGCACCGAGGAGACTGGCGTTATGCACCTCAGCCTTCCACAGCGGCGTGTAACTGAAGCACGCTTCGTTGGCATTGGGCTTCCAATACAGGACATCGAGAATGAACCGGCACGCGCTGACGGCCGCTTCCAAGAATCGAGGTTCAGGATACCGTTCGTAGACATCGAGCAACGCATTCGCCGCGAAGGTCGAGCAGATGATGTTCGGCGATCCGCGCGGCACGAGCTCGAACCGGGTTTGCCACGAGAAATTGTAGCCCCAGCAAGTGTAGGGAGTTCCTTCGGACCGCAACACGAGCAACCGATCCGCCATCCCCACCAAGTCATCGGCTTGATCAAAAACACCCGCTCGCGAAAGCCTGGCAAGCGACGAGATGAATAGCGCAAGTCCCTTCGGATTCTGTGACTTCGGAATCAGGAGTAACGGGCGGAAATTGATCGGACTTCGTTTATTGAACTGGGTCAACGCGAGCCGAAAAAGACGGCAATCGAGAAACGGCAACGCCTGAAAAATCCGGCTGTTCAGCGCGTCGTAAGGATCATATCCCGCCCAGTCATTCGAACGACAGAAGCCCAGCAGTTTCAGCATGGGCTCCCGCAGACCGGCCACCCACTCAGAGGTTGGAGAAGGTTCGATCTGATCCGGAGCATCCAAGATTCTCTCAGCCGAAGTCATCGCCTCGATGCGTTTCTGATCTCGTCAAGCGTTCGACGGGCGGTGCCGCCATCCCACAGTGGAGGGATCTGGCCGCGCCGTTCCGGGCCATCAAGAAACTCGTCGATGTCCGTCGCTAGACGCTGAAGATTCGTCAGCCGGTTGCTGCCAGTCGCAACAGTCACTGGACGCTCGGTATTGGGCCGCAGAGTCAGGCAAGGAGTCCGAAAATACGTCGCTTCCTCCTGCAACCCTCCCGAATCGGTGAGCAGCAAACGCGCGTTCTCGGTCAGGGACAGCGAATCATGATATCCAACCGGATCAATGAGCTGCAATCCCCTGCCCTCCGACGTTTTGATTCCGAACTCGGAAAGCATTTTCCGCGTGCGAGGATGAATCGGAAACACGACTGGAAGACGCGACGCCAGCCGTTCCACTTCAGCCATGATTGAGGCAAGGCTTTCCTTGCAATCCACGTTCGACGGCCGATGAAGCGTCACGAACGCAAACTTGCCCGGCTTAAGCCCGATACGACTCATCAGTGTTGCCTGCCGGGACATCGGGAGATTCTCGATCAAGGAATCGATCATGATATTGCCGACGAGCTTGATTCGCTCCTCAGCTACACCCTCACGGCGCAGATTCTCATTCCCGTCCTCGGATGGAGTGAGGAGCAGATCCGCAAGAGAATCGGTAACAATGCGATTAATCTCCTCCGGCATCGTCCGATCAAAACTGCGTAACCCGGCCTCCACATGGGCCACGCGAATGCCCATCTTCGCGCACACCAATGTGCAGGCGACGGTGGAGTTCACATCACCTACAACGATGACCCACTGTGGCTTTTCCTTCAGGCAAACGGGCTCGAAACTCGTCATCACGCTCGCCGTCTGGGCGGCTTGAGAACCTGAGCCAACACCCAGGTTGATGTCCGGTTCTGGGATGCCGAGCTCCTTGAAGAAAACGTCCGACATCTTCTGATCGTAGTGCTGACCGGTATGAACCAAGCGGACTTCGAAACGCTCTCCGGCTCCCTGACTGTTTTGCTCCGCGATCCGTTTCATGAGCGGAGCGATCTTCATGAAGTTGGGTCGCGCTCCGGCGACGACGATCGTCTTGATGGGCGTCATCATTTATCGAAGCTCAGTATTTGGGCTGAGGGCATTCCTTGCGAACGATGTCTTCGATGTGCTGGACGATATCGAAAAGAGCGGCGCGGGGATGATTGTCGTGCGGCAAAGTTTTGTCGCGGCGGTCGAAGGCGATCTTGGCGTTTACCTCGTCCGCGGTCCGCACCATGACCAAACGACCTTCTTTCTCCAGCTTCGCATCCACGGCACCGAGCTTGCCGCGGAAGATACTGTAGACAGGAATACCCAGCGCAGCGGCCTCGCGATTCATGGTGCCACCGCCACTCACCACCAGGTCAGAAAACCAGAGCAGGCTCATGCCATCAACAGCCCGTTGCGGGACGATGGTCTTGCCGTTGGCAAACCACTGGGGATTCTGATCCCGGAGAAACAGTTCCTGGTTCTTGTTGCGCGGAAGGAGAACCGCTCGAACGCCCGGCGTCCGACAGATTCGTTCCATCAGGCAGTTCAACAGAATTTCAGCTTCCGGATTGTGGTAGTGAGCTTCCGTCGCCGGCGGTCGCACAGTGATGACGATGTCGTCCGGACTGAGCCCCAGAATATCGAGCACGGTCGGATCCGGTTTGAAATCCGGCACGTAAACATCTTCCTTGATCCCACGAAATTTACGCAGCCGGGAAGCACACGAATGCAGGCCACTATCCGGGAGGCACTCGGGTACGATCTCCCATTTCGGTCGCATCAAGAGCGGAGTTTCCGAGAACTCGTAATCAACGATCAGGATGGTCGGAATCCTCAACAGATTGCAGAGCATGATCTGCGAGCGGGAACAGTGGGAGACGGCGATGCGGGGCCGATTCCAGAAATAAAACGAAGCCAGCTGCATCGACCGGCCGAGCAATCCGAGAATCTTCATCATCCGGTTCTTGCCGTGATGGCGACCAATCTTCTCGTATTTCAACCCCTTCAAATCCGCCAGCTCACATACCTGAAACGCATCTCGCGCCGTAAGCACCACCTGATACCCACGCCGCTCCAGCTCGCGCAGGACGGGAATGAAGAATGGCACGTGCGGCGTGTTATCAAGGTCGATCCAAACCTTGATATCGAGTGCCGCACTTGAGGCGGAGCCGTTTAGTTGCATACGTCAGGCCCTGAATAACTGCGAAAATCCAAACCGCCACTGCCCGGCAAACTGCCGTCCCTGTCGCAACGAACCGTCAAAATCGTCGGACATAACGTTGTTACCATAACACATCAGCCGGCATCCGGAGCGCTCACCCATTACCATGCGGCCCATCAGGTAGTTCGGAAGAAATGTGAAAAACTGAATGGCAGCACCGGGCAGTTCAACGCCAAAGGGAAGTTCCTTCGGAAGCACAGAGACGACGATGCGACACATAATGACAAGTGAGCGATGGGCAGTCAGTAGCAGTTCAGGATGGGTATTTCAACGAAACTCCTGTTGAAGCCATCGCGGCACATATGAGCGGTGTTTGTTTAGGACGGTTGCCACGGTTGCATTTGATTCGGCCAACAACTGGCCCGCCCGCTTCGCAACATCGCGATCCGTCTTTTCCGACTCCAACACCATTAACACCATGTCCATGTATCGCGCAACTTTGGCAGTGACACTGGTTTGTGCGACTGGCGGCATGTCGAAGATGATGTAGTCGTAGTCGCTGGCCTTCAGCTTGGGAACGAAGCTGCTGAACTGTTGCGGCAGAATCCTTTGCAGCTTTTGATCCGTTGAACCCGCTGAAACTACATAAAGATTTTCCTGAACTTGGGCGTTGTTCCGCGTTTCGTTCTCCAGCGCCTCCGCCAGTCCAATCGCTGGCTTTCCGTGGTAAAACGCGTGCGCCGCTCCTCGCTTGCCCCGCATATCAACCACCAACACGTTGCCATCCCCGGTCTCCGACAATGACGCCGCCAAACCAGTCGCCGTGGAACTTACCCCAGCGCCTTCGCCACAACTCGTCACCGCAATCAGCTTGGGCTTATGAGTCATGTCCCGCACATCGAAATAGTTCACCAACCGGTCGCGCAGCGCATCGTGATACGGTTTCAGCTCATCGATTCCGTCCAGCGGAATATCCATCACATCGATCGCCGGACAGTCGCCCACTTTTCGCTTCGCCACGGGCAAGTCCGCTGGCTTGGCCGGCTTGGGAGACTTCAACCGGGCTCGGATGCGCATCGCGGGAATCGTCAGGAAAAGCGGCACCGGCAACGTCGATTCCACCTCTTTGGTTCGCTTGAGCGAACGATCGAATAATTTCTCGGCGAGGACGGCGAGGATCAATCCAAGGATCAGCCCGCCCGCGAGCGCCATCGCCAGCTTCTTGTAGAGCTGGGCGAAATCCCTGCTGGGCGGCGACGGCGCCTGCACTTTGCTGATGCTGGTATTCTGCCGATCCCCGAGGCCCGCATTAAACCTTGCCTGCAACAAACTCTGCTCCACGAAGGCGAGCTGCTTCTGGGTGTTGGCGATCTTTCGCTGAAGCTCCGTCATCTCCGCCTCGGCCCCTTGCATCTTTATCAACTCACCGCGCACAGTCTGAAGCTGATTGCTAAGCGCAGACACCTTCGATTCGACCGAGGTTACCTGAGTCGCCAGAGTCGCCATGTCGAAGCCAGGCGATGTCCCCGGAGAAGGCGGAAAGGCAATCGCCGGAAGCGTCGACGTCAGGCGCTGCAATGTTGGGTAATTCGATTCGAGCAGGCTCTTGCGCGCACGGGCGTCCTGCAGTTTCAGCTGGTTGGTCGCGACTTGAGGCGCGGCGGCGGTAAGACCAGCGAAATCCTGAAGCTTGCGACTCAGCGCCGCGATTTCATCCGAAACGATTCTATACTCGTCGATCTTGTCGGATGGCGGAACGCGATTGAGATCGATCAGTGGCTGGTTCTGACCGGTGGTCCCCGATTGCTGCCGCAGCGCCTCCAGCAAGGCTTGTTTCTGAGCATACTCGGCTTGCGCGCTAAACAGCTCCTGACGGATGCTTGATTCCAGCTTGATGCTGCCCGCCTTCGAATCCTCCAGGGAATGCACTCCGACGGATTCGCGCAGTTTACGATACTCGAACTCAGCGCTGGCGAGGTTTGTTCGCAGCTGTTCCCGCTGCTGCACCAATGTCTGATCCGAGATCCCAAGCGAGCGGTGAATCTCGTCGTGCTTCCGCAGATAGACATCGATCAATTCCTGCAACACACCTTGGGCGACGTCGCTCTTGGGATGTGAGAACCGCAGCGAAAGAATCTTGCTCCGTTGCAGCGGCACCGCTTTGAAGTTCCTGGCAATGATTCCTGCCGCCCGATCAATGTCGTTGGTGTCGGCTCCTTCGGGCAAGATTCGTCTGGGGCCGATGACCTTGACGACGTGCTGCACCAGATCGCCACTGTTAAGAATTTCGATCTCGGAATTCAAGACTCCCGCGCCTCCTTCGTCCGGATTTTGCACGCGCACTTCTGTTCCAGGTACCACGATCGCCGGTGTCTCGACGACATATTTGACCATCAACTTCGCGTCGGACTGGTAGAGGGGCTGGCGCAGCTTCCATAATCCCGCAGCCGCCACCAGTCCCAGCATGATTCCGCCGAGAATGAGCCACTTCCTTCGAAAGAGAATGAAGTAGATGTCAGTAATCTCAATCCCACCACCCGAATCTTCCAATTCGGCATCGGGCGTTTGATTTTCAGCGGACATCTATTCGAGCGTTTAAGTTATCTACCACACGGAACCTGCGCGAGTTGGACACAGCGGGCCGACATTTGTTCAGCCGCACAGTATCGCAACTGGAACTGCTGCACCTTACAGCCAGCTTCTTCACCCGGGCAACCGCGGAAGTCATGCAAATCCCGCTAACCCAGCTCCCGCTGTAAGGTTCACTCCAAACGCGCAATGTTAGGAAGATTACTCGGCACAACGCCCCTACAGCTTGAATCCGAGGAACCTCCACCGCTCGCCACCCCCCGAAACCCTGAGTCACCACACCAAACAGCGCCTCCCCTCGGAAGGCGCTGCCCGAAAACCGTTCACCGAACGGCTCTGTGTTCCAAATCTCCCAACCAATCAGACGAATTCGTGTTCCTTTTCCCGAACCGTCAACACTGGACACGGAGCATGACGAACCACCCGTTCCGCCGTACTGCCCATGAACACATGCTTCAGCCCAGTGTAGCCATGCGTCGTCAGAATGATCAGATCCACCTTCAGCGTTCGGGCTGCACTGGTGATTTCAGCGAACGGACTTCCATACCGCACCAGCACCCGGTCCAACATTCGCGGCGGAATCTTCGCCCGACGGCTCAATTCCTCCAGCTTACCTTTCGCCAAGGCCTTCGCCTTGTCCGTTTCCAGCATCAAAGGATGATAGGCAAAGTCCGGCGTCGCCACCGGCTCCACCACGTTCAACAGCACGATCTTTGAGCCAAATTGATCCGCCATCCGGATCGCGTAGACCAGAGCCTTGTTCGCCGTCTCAGAGAAATCGATCGGGACGAGGATGGTCTTTACCTTAATCAGCGCCGGGACGAGATCGATCACGCCCGACGATTTTGCCCGGACGGTCTTGGTTTTGGCGGGAGAACGTCGAGTTCCGACTTTGGTGGTTTTCATAACAGAGCCTTTGGTTTTCCGCTGAATCAACGTTGCACGAGTTGATCGTCAGTCGATGTCCGAGGATTGGCGAATGGTGGACATTTTTTGAGAAAACTCAGCAAGCGAAAAAGTTCTCCCGCCATCCGGGCTTCTCCTTGCCACCCCCACCTCGGTCCCTACACTGCGCGCCCGATGGTCGATCTGTACTCGCTCAACCCGCAACAACGCCAGGCCGTGGAAACAATCCGCGGCCCCGTCCTGATCCTCGCGGGCGCCGGCACCGGCAAGACGCGCGTCATCACCTTTCGCATCGCCCACATGGTGGAGCGCGGGATCGCACCTTCGAACATTCTCGCCGTCACGTTTACAAACAAGGCCGCCCGTGAAATGAGAGAACGCGTCGGCAAACTCGTTCCCCGTGCGAAGAAAAAGGACGGCAAAAAAAGTGACGGCCCCACCATTTCCACTTTCCACTCACTGTGCGCCCGCATTCTGCGCGAACACATCGAAGTTCTCGGCTACAAGAAGAACTTCACGATCTACGACGAGTCCGAGCAACTCGGTGCGGTCAAAAAAATCCTCAGCAACATCTCCGCGAAGGGCGAGAACACCGACCCTCGGGCCATCCTCAGCTTGATCAGCCGGTTTAAGAACGCCGGCTCCAAGGCCGCCGCCTTCGCCGAACCGTCCGTGCGCGCAATGGCCGAGCACGTCCTCAAACGGTACGAAAGCGCCCTGCACGCCTGCAACGCCATCGACTTCGACGACCTGCTCTTGCTGGTGCTAAAGCTCTTCACCGAGCACCAGCACGTACTCACCGCCTGCCGCGAGAAATACCGCTACGTGATGGTGGACGAATATCAGGACACCAACGCCGCGCAGTTCAAGCTCGTGCATCTGCTCTGCGAGCAGCATCGGAATTTGTGCGTGGTCGGTGACGATGACCAAAGCATCTACGGCTGGCGCGGCGCCGAAATCTCCAACCTGCTCGACCTCGAAAAGTATTTCGGCGAAGTGAAGGTCATCAAGCTCGAGCAGAACTACCGTTCCACAAACGTCATTCTCCAGGCCGCCAACGCCGTCATCAAAAACAACCTCCAACGCCGCGGCAAACAACTCTGGTCCGAGAATGGACAGGGCAACAAAATCATTCTCGAGGAGTTTGAGTCCGACGAAATCGAAGCCCGCACCATCGTCGAGGAGATCGAAGCCGCCCGGCTCCTGCGCCGAATCCCGTGGGAACAGCAGGCCATTCTCTTCCGCACCAATCTGCAAGCTCGTCCGCTCGAAATGGCCCTCCGCGCCGCGAAAGTCCGCTACAACTTGATCGGCGGGCAGAGCTACTTCGACCGCCGCGAAGTCCGCGACTTCCTCGCCTACCTGAAGATGTTCATCAACCCGCACGATGACACGAGCCTGCTCCGCATCGCGAATGTGCCGGCGCGCGGCTTGAGCGACGTGACGATGGAGCGGTTGCTCGCCGCCAGCCACGAGCGGAGCTGCTCCGTTTACGCCGCGATGCGTCACACCGACGTCCAGGAGAGTTTTCAGGCGCGCACTCGCGACAGCATTCTGGAGTTTCTCCAGTTCATTGATCACACGCGCGCCCAGCTCGAGACGGACTCCAGCTTCATGCTCAAGCCGTGGGCCGAAAAATTCCTCGACGAGATCGGCTACATCGCCGACCTCCGACGCTCCGAAAAGAACGTCGAGACCGCGGACAACCGCGTGCGCAACTTGACGGAACTCGTAGACGACCTCGATGGCGATCCTTCGCTCGTCCCGACCGAACGACTCCAAGACTTCCTCGAAGACCTGACGCTCGACAGCGATCGCGAAGACGAGAAGGAAGCCCAGGGCGACGCCGTGACGCTCATCACGATGCACAGTTGCAAGGGGCTGGAGTTTCCGCACGTCTACGTCGTGGGACTCGAGGACGGTCTCCTGCCGCACTCGCGCTCGAAGGTGGAAGGCACGCTTGATGAAGAACGCCGCCTGTTCTACGTCGCGATTACCCGCGCGATGCAAACGCTCATGCTGAGCTACTGCCTCGGCCGGAAGAAATACGGCCAGACGATGCCCTGCCATCCGTCACCGTTCCTCAAGGAACTCCCGCAGGAACTCGTCGAGAACGCCGCCGCGCGCAGCAAGCAACCCGTCGCCGCCGCCTCCGGGAAAAGCATGTTTGCCGCAATGCGCGACGCGCTGGAGTGACGGGCTGTGTGGTTCGTCGCGCGAGCTGGCCTCAAACGTCACGTCGCATTTTCGGTGGACGGTCCTGCTACACTGGTCGACATGAAAACTGCGAATCGTCCGCTGTCGGAACGCCAGATGGTGGAAGCCTGGAAACGACGTGATGCCAGCTTCGACGGAATCTTTTACCTCGGCGTCCGAACCACCGGAATCTTCTGCCGTCCCTCCTGTCCTTCACAACCAAAGCGCGAGAACATGGAATTTTTCCGTAGCGCAGGCGACGCTGTTCGAGCCGGCTACCGTTCCTGCAAACGCTGTCATCCCGAGCTCGCCAGCGGGCAGCCGCCAGACTGGGTCGCGCAACTCATGCGCCGCGCCAGCGAATCTCCCGACCAAAAGATCTCCTCAGACGAATTGAGAACGCTGGGTGTAACGCCCGAACGCGCTCGACGCTGGTTCCAGGCCCAGCACGGAATGACCTTCGCAGCGTGGTGTCGCGGACTCCGGCTGTCGCGTGCATTCACACAAATCCGATCAGGCGAACCGCTCGACGATGTGGCGCTCGGCCACGGGTTTGAATCTCACAGTGGATTTCGCGCCGCGTTCACACGCGCCTTCGGAAACGCTCCGGGCAAAAGTCGAGGCGACGATTATCTCCGGGTCACGCTGCTCGAAACGCCGCTGGGCCCCATGCTCGCGGCAGCCAGCGCCGAGGCGCTCTGCCAGTTGGAATTCGCCGACCGTCGCGGTTTGGAACGCAGCTACACCGAGATGCGCCGGAGATATGGCCTTCCCGTATTGCCCGGCGAGAACGCCATCCTCCGCCAACTGGAACGCGAGCTGAAAGAATACTTCTCGGGAGGTCGTCGGGAGTTTTCCGTACCCCTGTCGTTGAAGGGCACCAAATTTCAAGAACGCGTCTGGCGCGAGCTCCAACAAATTCCCCACGGGAAAACCGCGAGCTACGAAGCGATTGCGCGCAAGGTCGGTTCGCCGTCCGCCGTCCGTGCCGTTGCGCGCGCCAACGCCACGAACCGACTTTATCTTTTGGTTCCGTGCCACCGCGTCATCGGAAAGGACGGCAAACTCAGCGGCTACGGCGGAGGTGTGTGGAGGAAACGCCTGCTGCTGGAACTGGAGACGAGTGGGAAGCAGCTCGGCAGCCCTAAACCCGAGTAGGAAAATTCCATCCGACCTCGGCGAGGCAGCCAGCTTTAGTCCACGAAGCGCTGCTTGAGATATTCGAGATGGAAACGCGATTGCGTGGGTTCGCCCGTCGCGCGGCGCATCAGGTCTTGCGGATCGAAACGCTGACCCGGCTCGTGGACTTTCGCGCGCAACCAACTGAGCAGTGACTGATAGCTACCCTTCGCCAGTTCCGCGTCGAGCTGCGGCAAATCTTTCTTCGCTCGATGCATGAGCTGCGCGGCGTTGAGATTGCCCAGCGTGTAGGTGGGGAAGTACCCGAACGCGCCGATGCTCCAGTGAATGTCTTGCAGACAACCACGAGCGTCATCCGGCACTTTGAGGCCAAGCATTTTCTCGAACTCTTCGTTCCAGACCGCAGGCAGATTAGCGGCGAGCACTTCACCTTCGATGAGCTTTAACTCCAGCTCGAACCGCAGGATGATGTGGAGATCATACGTGACTTGATCGGCTTCGACACGGATGAAGGACGGCGCAACTCGGTTGATGGCGCGCACGATCTGGTCCGGAGAAAACTTCGACAGGCCGGGGAAATGATGACAGGCGCGTGGATGCCAGTGCTGCCAGAAGGCGACGCTGCGACCGACGTGGTTTTCCCATAGGCGCGATTGCGATTCATGGATGCCCATGGAGCAGGCATTGCCCAACGGCGTGCCGTAGTGCTCCGGCTTCAAGCCTTGATCGTAGAGACCGTGCCCGGCTTCGTGCAGGACGCCGTAGAAGGACTCCGTGAAATCGCGTTCGTTGTAGCGCGTGGTCAGGCGCGTGTCGCGTGGCCCGAGGCTGGTACAGAACGGATGCGTAGTGGTGTCAATCCGGCCTGCTTCGAAATCAAATCCGATGGCGGCGGCGACTTCGCGATTGAACGCCTGCTGCGCCGCGATGGGATAATCCGCTTCAAGAAAGCTCTCGGAAACGGACCGACTGCGCTCGACGGCCGGAGTCAACACTGAGACCAGCGCAGGCCGAAACTCAGCGAAGAGCGTCTTGAGCTGGGAAGCGCGCGCGCCGCGTTCGTGACCGTCCAGCAGCGCATCGTATCGACATTCCTGATAGCCCCACTTGTCTGCCATCTGACGGTTCAGCGCGATGAGCTTTTCCAAATGCGGCTGAAACAGCGGGAACTCGGAGCGCTTGCGGGCATCAGTCCACGCATCGCGCGCAAGAGTGGTGGCGCGATTGAATTCCTCCACCAGTTCGGAGGGCAGCTTGGTCGCGCGATCGTAGCTGCGACGCCATTCACGGACGTTGGCGGCCTCGTCCGAGTCCGATGCGAAGCCGTAATCCTCACAGGCTTTGATCCAGTCACCGACCTCAGGAGCCGTGAATTGCCGGTGTGACCAACCGCTGAAGAACGCGACTTGCTCGGCCCGAAACGGGAGCGCTTGGCGCGGCATGTAGGTATCCTCGTCCCAGTTCAAGAGCGCCGCGGTGGCATCTATGAGCGATAGCTCACGGGTCCGGGCGCGAAGGTTTTCGTAGGCGGCGATGGATTTGGTCTGGCTCATGATTTCGATGACGGGATGGTGATCTGCTTCAACGTGGCGGAGCAATAGGGAAATCCGCGCGGGAGTGATGGCAAACGCGGAGGTTGCGCAAATGGTCGGCCTGTTCTTAACTGCGGGCGATCACAATTGCTATCGAACCAGTCATCATACTGCCTATGAAGCCCTCCCCTGCCCTCAATCGACGCCGTTTCATCGCCACCACCGCCCTGGCCGCTCTCGCCGCACCGAGCGTGTTGACGGCGCAGAAGTCAGACAAACAACTTGTCATTGGCGAAGGCGAACATCGCTACGAAGTGCTGCATAACTGGGCGCAGTTACCCGACAAATACACTTGGCAGACCACGCACAACGTCGCGGTGGACAAGGAAGGCTTGCTCTACGTCATCCACGAGGGCCGCGAGAACTTGAAGGATCATCCATCGATCTTCGTGTTCGACCAGCAGGGGAAATTCGTCCGCGCCTTCGGCAATCAGTTTCAGGGTGGCGGCCACGGACTCGAAGTCGTGACCGAGGGCAAGGAACAGTTCCTCTACGTCACCGGTTACCAGCAGTTGAAAAACTTCGCCAAGCTCACACTCAAGGGCGAAGTCGTCTGGGAGAAGCGCGCGCCGATGGAGTCCAAGCTCTATCCGGCGAATGAGGACACGGCTCCAAAGAAGCGCTGGGGACGCGACGCGTTCATGCCGACGAATTTCGCGTTCCTGCCGGACGGCGGATTTTTTCTCGCGGACGGTTACGGTTCCTTCCGGATCCATCGTTACGACAAGGACGGGAACTGGAAGTTCGCGTTTGGGGAACCTGGCAAGGGCGACGGACAATTCGACACTTCGCACGGCATCTGCTTCGACAATCGTCCGGGCCGCGAGCCGTCCATCGCGGTCTGCGATCGTGCCAATGCCCGCTTGCAATGGTTTACCCTCGAAGGAAAACATCTGAAGACGCTCGACGGCTTCATGCTTCCGGCGAATCTCGACACGCACAAGGGTGTGATGCTCGTGCCCGATCTGAAGGCGCGCATCACGCTGCTCGGCAAGGATGACAAGGTGATCACGCATCTCGGCGAGGATCCGCTCTGGCGCGAGCAGGTGTTGAAAGACGGCATGAAGCTGCGCGGGAGCAGAACCGGATCAGAGTGGGTTTCCGGGAAATTCCTGCACCCTCACGATGCGTGTTTCGATCCGGCCGGGAACATCTTCGTCGCCGAATGGGTCCACACGGGCCGCGTCACGAAGCTGCGCAAGGTGAGCTGACGCGGGTCAGAGCGAAATTTGATCGGCCAGTTCCTCGGCGGGGTAGGTCCAAATCTCGGCGAGCGTCGGATGATAATGCGGCGTGGCGGCGAGTTCGTGAACCGTCATGCGCTTCGCCATGGCGATCACGATTTCGTGGATGAGCTCTCCGCCAGACGGGCCGACGCAGGAACCTCCGAGGATTTCGCCGGTCTTCGGTTCGGCGAGAAGCTTCACGAAGCCTTCGTGCGCGCCCATGATGATGGACTTACCGTGGTCGTTGAATGGGTAAGTCGCGGTGAGATACGCAATGCCCGCTTCCTTGGCTGCTTTCTCCGTCAATCCCACGGAGGCTAGTTGAGGGTCGGTGAAGACAACGCTGATCAGGAGGCGGTAATCGATTGTCCGCGGCGAACCAGGGTTGGAAATGTTGTGCGCGGCAATCTCGCCCTGCTGAATCGCGATGTGAACAATTTCGTGCGGACCGGTGCAATCACCCGCCGCATAGATATGCGGGACGCTCGATTGCATTTGCCGGTCGGTGGTGATGCGGCCTTTCTCAGTAACAACACCGGCTTTTTGCAAATCGAGCGACGCCGTATTCGGCGTGCGCCCCAGTGCAAAAAGGATTTCATCCGCGGACACCTCCTGCTTTTGGCCGCCTCGCAGGAAAGAAATCACCTTTTTGGACGCTTCCCGGCGTGCGCCCACGAGTTGGGTGCCGGTTAGAACCTTGATGCCTTCGCGCCGGAAGGAGGATTCGACAGCCGCAGCAGAATCAGGATCGAAATCCTTCAGCAGCTGTTCGCTACGCTGGATCAAAGTTACCTCCACGTCGAAGCGGGCGAAGAGTTGGGCGAATTCAACCGCAATGGCGCCGCCGCCGAGTACGATGATCGACTTCGGAAGGGCCTTCAGTTCCAGCGCAGTATCGCTATCCAGATAGCCGACCTGGCTCAATTCGGGCAGCGGAGCCGGTCCCACGATCGACCCGGTGCTGATCACGAAATGAGCGGCCGTAAGGCGACGTCCGTTGCTGAGTTCGACCGTATGCGGGTCCAGAAATCGAGCTTGGGCGCGGATCAATTCAAACTTCCCACGGTTCAACTGACCCGCCCGGTAATCAGCGAAATCCTTGATGACGGCATCTTTCCTCGCCATCACTGCGGACCAATCAAATAAGGCAGCAGACGGCTTCATCCCCCAACGAGTCGCAGCCTTGGCCAGATGGCGAACTTCAGCGGCATAGAGGAGAGCCTTGGTGGGCATACAGCCGCGAAGAATGCAAAGCCCTCCGAGAGCTTGAGCACCGTCCACGACCACCGTACGAAGCTTCCGCGCCGCCGCGGTTCGCGCCGCGGCATACCCGCCGCTGCCACCACCGATGATCGCCACGTCGAAGTCGAAATGTTTCGTTTCCAGCGTCATGCGGTTTGAGAATGGTGCGCTCCCGTGAGCGAAAGCAATTTTAGAGTTTACGGTTGCCAACCATTTCAGCGGCCAAGATCATCGTTGCCGATGAATGACACCATCTATCCCCGTAGCCCTCGCGAGACAATGTGCGGCTGGATGCATTTGCCGCGGTATATCGATAAGATTCGGCTGCATCTGGCCGGCAGACTCCACGAGGACTACCAACCCAACTTCGGAAAGGGTTTCGATGGAATGTGGCTCACCGCGGCCGGACTGGCGCACGGCGACTTTGTTGAGCTAGTTCGCAATACCATCTGCGACGGGCAGGTCGCCGACTGGGTCGCCAAAAAATGCAAAGCATCCCAAAGCGAAAAGGATGCGCATGCTGCCAGTATGTTCGACTATCCAAAAGCTGGCGACGAAGCCGCACAGGACCGGTTGCGCCTGCGAAAAAGCCAAGCAGGACTGGCTCACCGAGACGACATCAGAACTTTCGTTGACTTCATTGACGCGGACGAGGGCCGCCTCTGAACTCGGTGCGGAAGCTGAGTCCAATGGACACTTCTAGGTACGGCTACGTAGATTTACCGTCGTGCCCGGACGTATTTTTCGGCCCGTTCAATGCCTTGACGCCTTCCCCTTTGATGATAACGTCACGGCGCGTGAGTGAGATATGACTGGCTGGGGAGCGGTTTGGACTGAATAACATTTCTCCTTGAATGGCGGGGATGAAACGCAGTCCGAGGAACGAGCAAATCGCAAGTTCCCAGAGGGAAGCAGGCGAATCGTCGCCACCCTGCGACAGCTCTACAGGACCAAAAAACAGGATTGCAATTAGTAGCGGCAACTGTTACCACAATAAACGAAGAGCCTGCACAAAAGACCAGTAGGTTCTGAAAACAGAAGACGAACAAGAAAGACTGCGGGACTAAAGGCCAAACCAAAGCAGAGGGGAATTCTGCGAAGCAATGGCTGAAAACTAGATGTATGAAGAATAACGGGACTGAGTTGTATGACATTCCTGCATGGAAACGAGCATTGGACATCACCTGCATCGTTCTGGCGCTTCCTATTCTACTTCCCGTGGCACTGGTGATTTCAATGGTCATCTGGTTCGCCTCCCCAGGACCGATCCTCTATCTGAATGAGCGTGTGGGCTATCGCGGACGGAAGTTCATCTGCTTTAAATTTCGCACAATGAAGGTCAACGCGGATGTCGGAATTCATCAAAAGCACCTTGCAGACCTGATGAAGAGCGACGCTCCGATGACCAAAATGGACTCGAAAGGCGACCCTCGTGTCATTCCGTTCGGTTCATTTCTTCGCGCCACCGGCCTTGATGAGTTGCCTCAATTACTCAACGTTCTCCACGGTCAAATGAGTATTGTTGGTCCCCGCCCGTGCCTTCCGTACGAATACGACAGTTATGTTCCTGCTCAAAAGCGCCGATTCAATAGTCTGCCAGGCTTAACCGGTCTGTGGCAGGTCAGCGGAAAGAACAAGACGACCTTTTCGGAAATGATTGCGCTCGATATTCAGTATACTGAAACGAAGTCGCCGTGGTTGGACTTGAAAATCATGTTCAAGACCATCCCTGCGCTGTTGGGTCAGGTTCTGGAGACCAAGCTTGCGAAGAATCGGAATGTGCCCGCGAAGAATCCTGCTACAGCACCAACCGCCACTCGAGTCGGAACTCCGGTCGGGGTCGAGCCTCAGCTAGTTGGGCAGAAATAAAAAGCATCGACAGGTCGCAAGACCTTAGGATTCTCTTCGAGCATGACGCTTAAAACTACGGTTGCCGTCGTTGGGTGCGGCTATTGGGGCCCCAACCTTATCCGGAATTTTCGTTCCCTCCCCGATTGTAGATTGAAGGTCATGTGCGACCTGAATCAACAACGGCTCAAGCACCTTCACCAACTCTACCCAGAAGTCGAAGTTTCCACCGAGTTTGAAAAGGTTCTCGCTGATCCTGAAATCAATGCGGTCGCCATCGCCACCGCAGTTCGTTTTCACTATCCGATGGCGAAGGCCAGCTTGTTGGCGGGCAAGCACACCTTCATCGAAAAGCCGATGGCAGCCTCAGTTTCCGAATGCGAGGAACTCATCGAACTTGCCCACAAGCAAGGGCTTATCCTTATGATTGGCCACACATTCCTCTACTCTCCGGCCGTTCGGAAGATTAAGGAAATTGTGAAATCAGGCGACGTTGGGGACATCCGCTACATCTCGGCGCGCAGGCTCAACCTCGGTTTATATCAGAAGGACATCAACGTTGCATGGGACCTCGCTCCCCACGACATCTCGATCATCCTCTATATCATGGGCGAGACACCGACCTTCATGAACTGTTCAGGCAGCGCACACGTGACCAAGAAAATCGAGGACGTCACAAGCATGTGCCTTACTTTTAAACGGAACCGATCCGCCATCATTCAAAGCAGCTGGCTGGATCCCCGCAAGGTTCGCGAAATGACGATTGTTGGAAGCCGGAGAATGATCGTCTATGACGATGTCGCGCAAATCGAGAAACTGAAAATCTACGACGCCCGGGTGGAAACCCCGCCCCACTACGACACCTTCGCCGACTTCCATTACGCTTATCACTACGACGACATGTACGTGCCATACATCAAGCAAAAAGAACCGCTCAAGGTTGAGACGCAGCATTTCCTCGATTGTATCCGTAACAAGACAAAGCCGATCTCCAGCGGCGAACAAGGCCTCGAAATGGTGCGAATTCTCGAAGCCTCCTCCGAGTCACTTCGTCAAAATGGAGCCGCCGTCGAACTGACAGGCAAGGCGAAATCCAGCAGCAGCGGAGAAGGCGACACGAAGTTCCGGAAACGCACCACGACATGAGCGCGAACGAGATTCCGTACCGGCTGATTGCGGATAACGTCAAGCTCGGTAAGAACGTCAAAATTTTCGCCTTCACCAATCTCTACGGCTGCGAGATTGGCGATGACACCAAAATCGGCACCTTCGTCGAGATTCAGAAAGGTGCCCGAGTAGGAAACCGATGCAAAGTTTCTAGCCATTCCTTCCTTTGCGAAGGGGTCATTCTGGAGGACGAAGTGTTCATTGGACACGGGGTCATGTTCACCAACGATCGAACCCCTCGCGCGACCGCGGCTGACGGGAAGTTACAGACAGAAGCCGACTGGAAATGCGAATCGACGGTCATCAAAAAAGGCGCCTCCATTGGCTCCGGAGTCACCCTACTCTGCGGGATCACTGTCGGTGAGCGCGCGATCGTGGGCGCAGGCAGCGTCGTGACCAAGGACGTGCCGAAAAACGCCGTCGTCGCAGGGAATCCTGCTAAAGTTCTCCGCTACCTGCCCGACAATTCCTGAGCATATGACCGTACCGTTCCTCAATCTCCGCGCCGCTCACGATCCGCTTAAAGGCGAAATCATGGCGGCGATTCAACAAGTCATCGAAACCAGCGCCTTCGCAGGCGGATCCTTCGTCGCAAAATTCGACGAAGAATTTGCCGCTTACTGCCATACCAAATACTCCATCGGTCTCGGACACGGCACCGAAGCGCTATGGCTGCCTCTCCTCGCATTGGGCGTTGGGCCGGGCGATGAAGTCATCACCGTTCCAGGTACCTTCATGGCAACCGCCGAGGCCATCACTTACTGCGGGGCCAAGCCGGTGTTCATCGATATCGATGAGTCCACCTACACGATGAATCCGGCGCTCTTGGAGAGGGCCATCACCCCGAAGACCAAGGCCATCATTCCGGTCCACCTGTTCGGACAAGTGGCGGACATGGATCCGATTCTCGAAATCGCCAATCGTCACGGCATCCCGATCGTCGAGGACGCCTGCCAGGCACACGGAGCGGAATACAAGGGACGCCGTGCCGGTTCCATTGGCGCAGCCGGTGCATTCAGCTTTTATCCAGGAAAGAATCTTGGAGCGATGGGTGAAGCCGGTGCGACGACAACCAACGACGCCGAACTGAAAGCCAAGATCGAGACCCTTCGCGACCACGGTCAGCGGAAGAAATATCATCACTCCATGATCGGCTGGAATGCCCGCATGGACGGCATGCAGGGCGCAATCCTCAGCATCAAGCTCAAGCATCTGGAACGTGGCAATGAATGCCGTCGAACCAACGCGGCCCTGTATCAGAAGCTCCTAGCCGGCGAGAAGAACATCATCGTTCCGCAGGAAGCGCCCGGTCGGAAACACGTCTATCACCTGTTCGCGATCCGCACCCCGAAACGCGACGCCGTGATTGACGCGCTCGCCAAGCTCTCCATCCACTGCGGCATTCACTATCCGATTCCGGTTCACCTTGAAGAAGCTTACCAAGGGCTTGGGCTGGGTCGTGGCTCCTTCCCCGTTGCCGAGAGATGCGCGGACGAATTCATTTCCCTGCCGATGTTCCCGGAACTGACCGCAGATCAGATTGAAACGGTGGTTCGCGAACTCAAGATCGCCGTTCGGTCGATCAACGGCTGAGCGCTCAGAGTATCGTTCTAAAAACGCCACGGGCGCGGATTTCTCCGCGCCCGTTCTGTTTTCAAGAAACTGAAATAGCAATCAAGGCTCACACCTTCTCTGGCACAACGTACGGCTTGCGATACGGACGGGTGAGCATCTCGTTCGCCTGATCATTGCCGAGGAACCGCTCCGTCTTCGGGTCCATCGTAAGAGGCACACCCATACCGAGCGGGGTCGCGTCCACATCGACGCCATTGGCGGCCAGATGCTCAAACATCCGGTCCATGCTTTCTGAGAACTTGGAATTGGCCTTTATGGCATCTCGAATCTCACCCTGCTTCTGTTTCTTGCCGAGACGGTAGCTGATGTTGCCCGTGTGACACAGCGCGCTGGAGAGATGGCCTTCGAGAATGTCGGCATTGAGGTCCGTGTGCTTCCGGCTTCGAACGGCTTTCACGAAGTTCTCGTAGTGGTCGGCGGCACCCTTCCATTCCTTGAGTTTGTTGCCTTCTTTGTCGTACGCGGTCGCGCTGGAGTAGTTCGGAACTACCACGATGCCACCTTCGCAGTGGATGATCACCGCCACGCTGCCGCCAAGTTTGGCGGGAAACTTGTCCATATCGCCAGCGCCCCAGCCACCGTTCTTAATCGCAGCCTTGGTGGCGGGAAGTCCGCGCACTTCAAAAATAAGCGGTGCCTTCGCGTAATCGTGATAAATCACCTGCGTGTTCGCGGTCTCGCCATCATCTTCGTAGCCAAGACGTCCGCCGGCACTGATGACCCGCGGGGAAAGTTCGTTCACGCCGAGGAACCAACGGGCAATGTCCATCTGATGGATGCCCTGGTTGCCGAGATCGCCATTGCCGTAGTTCCAGATCCAGTGCCAGTCGTAATGGAAGCGCTTGCGGCGGATCGGATCCATCGGCGCGGGGCCGCACCAGAGATCGTAATCCACTCCAGCCGGCACGGGCTGCGGAGCGTCCACTTTGCCGATGCTCGGCCGGGGTTGTAGCAGAGTCCGCGGGCGACGGTGATCTTGCCAGGTTGCCGGCATTGACCCATTCCACCGCTTCCTTGATGGCGTGGCTCGATCGGCTTTGTGTGCCGGTCTGCACGATCTTCCCATACTTGCGGGCTGCTTCGACGATCTTGCGGCCCTCGAAAACATTGTGCGAAACCGGCTTCTCCAAATACACGTCCTTGCCCGCCTGCACCGCCCAGATGGCGCCGAGAGCATGCCAGTGATTCGGCGTGGCGATGGAAATAACGTCGATGTTCTTGCTGTCGAGCAGGCGGCGGATGTCCTTGTGCGTCTCAACTGTTACGCCCTTGTCCTCCCACTTTTTCTTTTCGCCGCCGAGGATGACATCATCCACATCGCAGAGTCCCGCGATACGTGTCCCTTTGACTTTGGAGAGTCCGCCAAGATGATCTTTGCCGCGACCACCAAAACCGACGACAGCCACACGCACGTCGTCATTGGCGCTGGCGACCTGGGCCCAGGATTTCGCCGACCAACTGATCGTGGCCGTGGCGAGGGCAGCGGACTTGAAAAAGGAACGGCGATTGAGCTTTTTCATAGCAGTAGAATGGATAAGCAGACGGTCGGCTTTCGGTGAATGTTCAAGCGTGGGTTACTTACCCGCCACGTAGTCCTGATAGCGATCGGCCACTTTGCCCGCGATCTCGTCGCCGGCGTGGAGGTAGAACCGATACTTGAAAGTGACGCTTTTGCCGGCGGGAATCGTGATGTCGCCTGCGCCCTTGGGCTGCTTCTCAAAATCATGCACCCCGAACGGATTCGCAGCGAAGAGGCCGTACTCGCGCACGTGCCACCACGTTGGATGCTTGGGGTTCGACGGATGATCGAAGATGGCCACACCGACCGTCTTGCCATCGACCGGGCCCGAATAATCGCACCAGGCGGCACGCTTGCCCCAGGCCTTTTCGTCGCCGCTACCGCTGCTGGTCACACCGCTGCTGAGCGCGATCCGCCCCTTGCCGACTTTCGCCTTCTTCTCGCCCTTTTCTTTCGCCAACACACCGCGCATCGATTCGTTCACGCGAATTGCCATTGAACCTTCCTTGGTGTCGCCCAGCACGACGTCCCTGTCGCCGGCCTTCAGGGTGACTTCGAAGTCGAACAAACGCTCATGGTTGGCTCGGGTGAAAACGCGGAACGTGCGCTCATCGGTCATCGTGACAGAACCATCGGGAGCGATCCATTTGTTGGCCGAGCGAATGACGCCGGAGTCTTTGCCGCTCTTCACCTCGAGAAACTTGTCGTGAACGATCTTTCCCGCCTTCGGTGTTTCCGACCAGAAATCGACACCATTGACCAGTCCGTGAGAATACCAGAGCGAGCGATGATGCGGGTGATCCTTCTCTTCGCCCTCGACCTCTTTCATCGGCCAATTGCGCGTCATCGACGCTGCACCCGGGCCGATGAGCGGATAAAAGTAAACGTGCGGCGCGCCTTGAAAGCAGTAGTCCGTAAAGTGCTCACCATTGATCTCGATGCGCAGCTTGTCCGCCTGTTCGGTGATCTTCACGCCGTCGGCAGCAACAAGCGGAGACGAAAGAAGCGCGACAAATCCAAGCGAGGTCAGCAATCGGTGGAACATGCGACCATCGTTAAGAGAACGTCGCGGCGTGGTCAATGCGCAATCCACGGCGCATTTGCGCACGAGCAACGCGGCATCTGGTTTCAGCAACAGATGTGTAGTCGATCACCACCACCCATCCCTAGCTTCAGCAGCGAAGCTCGCAGTGTCAGACGCGGTCGTCAGAAAGCGAACGGTTATGTGCAGTCTGAATATTCAGCTTTTGCCAGTCAGCTTGCCTGCTGCGCCTGTATCTCTAAAGGATACAACCCCGACGGTGCTTCTCTTTCTTTAATCGACTCCTCGTGGAGGCCTCCATGAAAACCAACCCATACCCATACTCATCATCCGAAACCAATCGACGAAACCTAATCGCGGCCACTCTCTGCGTGATCTGGCTGACTGCCGTCTCCGGAGTCGAAGGCCAGAGCCCGGGGTTCATCCTCGTCAAACCAACGCCCGGCGGCATCGATCCGCACCCTTTCATCACCTCCATCACGGAGACTCAGGGCGGCATGCGCATTGAATGGTTCGGCTTCCAGGGACCGTATCAATTGGAACGCAAAGGTGCGCTCGATGCCTCCGCGTGGACCAATGTCGGCGCGGCCACAGACGGAAACGTCGCCACCGTTCCCAAGGGCGGCGCCGCAGCGTTTCACCGCATCAAAGGTGGTTTGCCGGCGTATCAAGGCGACGCGACTTGCGCCGAATGCCATGACTCGACCCACGCAAGCTGGTCGCAGACTCCCCACGCGCGGGCGTTCCAGACCTTGATCAACGCCGGACAGCAGAACAATCCCCAGTGCATCGCCTGTCACAGCGTCGGTGCCGGCGTGCCCAGCGGCTTCATCAACAACACCATCACGCCGCACTTTGCGAATGTTCAATGCGAGAACTGCCACGGACCCGCCGGCAATCACATTGCTGAAGACCCGCCCGTCGCCTATCCGCTCGTGCTGAAATCCTCCATGCTCTGCGGCGGTTGCCACAATGGATTCCATCATCCGACCTATGATGAGTGGACCAGTTCACCGCACTCCGCCGTCGTCGAAGAACTAGCCGAGGAATTCATGGTTACCAACCGGACCTCCGCCGTTAACCGCATGAGCTCCTGCGGCGCGTGTCATTCCGGCGCCGTTCGTCTTGCGATGCTCAGCGCCGCCGCACGAACCGGCAATGCCCGCACCAATGTCGCCTGGCCGACCGGCGAAGAAGCTGCGCATACGCCCGTAGGCTGCATGGTCTGCCACAACGTTCATCAAGTCACCAAACGCACCAACGTGCTGAACCTGGCCGTTTACACCAACTCGCTGCGGAATCCGATCTCCTCGACGAACGTCTTCTCGTACAACACCGGCACCAACTTCGCGTCGCAATACAACCCGAACGTCAGCGTCTGCGGCCAGTGCCACAACGCTCGCGGAGCCACCGTCGGATCGAGCGGACGTCCGCCCCACTATTCGCCGCAGTACAATATCTTCCTTGGCGTCATCGGCGTGACGACGAACGCCACACCGCCGCAGGGTGCGCACAAGTCGAACCCCCTTCAATGCGCCGGCTGCCATACTCACGGCCACGGGGAAGCGAACCCTTCGCCCACCGATCCGGCTTACACGGGCCATGCCTTCCGCGCGACGCCGCAGGCCTGCGCCGTGTGTCACACGGATACGACCGGACCTAATTCTCCGACCAACCTGCTCTTCAGCACGCAGTCGGAAATCAGTGGAATGATGACCACCACCAAAAACTTGCTGGACCTCTGGGCCAGCACCAAGAACACCAACAGCTGGGCATCGAAATACGAGGCACGCGGCTGGGAATACACGTCGCCGGGTGAACTCTCCAATCCGAGCGGCAGCACCACCATCACGGGCCCGACTGCCGCCGAGCAGGCGCAAATCCCGCAAGGAATCAAAGACGCACGGTTCAACCTCTACCTGATCTCAAGGGATAAGAGCTTGGGAATCCACAACGCGCCTTACACGCGCTACCTCCTGCAAGTTGCCCAACAACGGGTGAATGCAGAACTGGCGAAGCCGTAAGGATCAATCAGCGGGCGCTGATCGCCCGCTGAACAGCCAACCACCAACGACTGGCGCAACTAAGGTTGCGCCGGAGTTGGTGGTTCGGCTTTCCTGATGTGCTCGTGAATGCACGCGATCAGCGCCTCGACGCTTACAGGCTTCGCGAGGAACAGTTCGCCGCCGCTGTTCAATCCGCCCTCGCCCGCCTCCCGCTTCGAAACCGTCGCCGTCAGGAAGATGATCGGCGTATTCTTCAAATTTCGGTCACGCTTGATCTGCTTGGAAACGTCGCCGCCGTCCATGCTGGGCATAATCACGTCGAGCAGGATCAGGTCGGGCAAAAACTCCCGCGCCGTGGCGAGTGCGAACATCGCGCGATTCTCGACCCGCACCTCGAACTCGCCCGTCTTCTCCAGGTTCAGCTTCACCATCCGGGCGAAGCTGACTTCGTCATCAATGACGAGGACCTTCTTCTTTGCCGGAGCAGGGGCGGAAGGCGGCGTCGCTTCAGGCGCGGGCGCAGGCGTCGGCGTCGCATTCGATGTCACGTTTTCCATGGCTAGACCTTAAACATAATGGTGGCAGCGACGCCACCTTCTTTACGATTTCGTATGTCCAAACTGCCTCCATGGAGTTCCACAATCTTCTTCGTCACGGAGAGCCCCAGGCCAGTCCCCTTACCCGTCTCCTTCGTCGTGAAGAACGGATCGAAAATATGCCTTAGCTTTTCCTCCGGAATTCCGCTGCCCGTGTCGATGACTTCCGCGATCACCACCGTCTCGCCCGCGCGAATCCGATCGGCCTCGCGGCTCCCGGCATCATGTTCCACCGCCCCCAGCACCCGGCAACTGGTGCGGACCGTCAACGTCCCGCCCGCCGGCGTCGCGTGGATCGCATTCATGAGGATGTTGACGAACACCTGCTTCATCTTGTTGCGATCAATCCACACCGGCGGCAGATCGCCCGCCAGCTCGCGCACCAGCTTCAGGCCCGCCTCATTCAAATCATGGCGCACAAACCCAATCGACTGTTCGAGCACCGCACTCAGATCCTCGGCGCGGGTATCCAGCGCGTGCGGCACCGAGAAATCCAGCAACCCCATGATGATGCCGTCGGCGCGTTTGATCGCATCCATCATGTCCGAGAGGATCAACGCCACGTTTTCATCCGACGACTTCAGGTTCTGCGCGAGGTAATCCGTGCCCATGCGCAGGATGCCCAGCGGATTCTTCACCTCGTGCGCGACGCCGGCGGCCAGCCGTCCGATCGACTGCATCTTCTCCGCCTGGATGAGCTGAAACTGCGCTGACTTCACCTCCTCGTGCGACTGCTGAAGCTCCGTCAGCGTCCGCTGCAACTCGTCCTTGTTCCGCGCCAGTTCCGCATTCGCCTCGCGAATGGCTTCCACTGAAAGTTTTCTTTCGGTGATGTCACGGCTGATGCCGACCAATCCCGTGACCTTTCCATCCTTGCTGCGAATCGGAACCTTCGTTGTTGCGTGCCAGCGCTTGTTCCCGAGCCGGTCTTCCACGAGCTCCTCCCGATTGAGCAGCGCGAAGCCGGATTGAATGACCCGCAGATCGTCGTTGGTGAACCGGTCGACCGCTTCCGCAGGAAAGAAATCTGAGACTCGCCTGCCCACCACCTGGCTTTCCGAATCCGCGCCCAGCCAGCGACGATGCGCAATGTTGTCGAGCAGGTAACGGCCTTCCGTGTCCTTCACGTAGATGTAGTCCGGAAGGTTGTCGATCAGGGACCGCAGCAAATTTCGCTCGGCATCGAGATGCTCCTCGATGCGCTTGATCTCGGTGATGTCGCGGCTGATGCCGAAGTTGCCGATCGTTTTGCCCTGCCGGTTCTTCAGCGGCAACTTGGACGTCAACGCCCACGTCACGCTGCCGTCCGGTAGAATCTCCCGCTCCACCTTGGCGAGAATCGGCTGCCCCGTCTCCATCACCTGGGCTTCGTCCCGCATCGCGATCTCCGCGTGTTCGGCGGAAAAGAAATCACGATCTGTCTTCCCCATCGCCTCGCGCGGATGCCCGATCTTGAACTGTTCCGTCACCGCCTTGCTGATGCGAGTGAAGCGGCTCTGGTCATCCTTGAAATAAATCCGATCCGGCAGGTTATCCAGCAGCGTGTGCAAAAGGTCGCGCTCATGGGCCAGCGCCTCCTCCGCGCGTTTGCGCTCGATGGCGTAGCGCATGGCGTGAACGAGCAGACGCGTGTCCACGAACGCCTTCACGAGGTAATCCTGCGCGCCCTCCTGCACCGTCTCGATGGCGTGCTTCTCGTCATCGAGTCCGCTCATCACAATGATCGGAACCTGCGGCGCCGCAGCGTGGGCGCGCTTGAAGGTTTCCGCCATCGGACTGTCCGGCAGCGAAAGATCGAGCAGCACGAGATCAACTCCGCCCTGAGTCAAGCGGGCGAGTCCATCGGTGAGAGAGGTGACGTGTTCGAGTTCGAACTGCGCGCCGGCGGGGTCAGCCAAGTATTCGCGCATGAGCCGCGCGTCGCCCGGGTTATCCTCGATGAGGAGCACCTTGCGCTTTGCGTTGGACTTGGACGCTTTCACTTTGGGCCGCGCGAAGTGTGGTTCACCGCAACGGAATTTCAACTGGGAACTTGGTAAAGCGCCCGCCCGCCTATTTACGGACGTTTTCCAGCAGCAGCAACGCGGCACCATTGGTCCGCCAGCTCTCGCGCTGCGCAAGTGACACCGGCACCGTCGTCGGCCCGCGCACGAAGGAACCGAGCACCACGTCCGGGTCGCCGTCCCCGTCCACGTCCCCGGAATCCATCACCATCCAGCGACCGGCATTCTGCTCCGCCACCGTCGACGCCACGAACTTCATCGCCCCCTGATTCTCGAGATAAACAAAACTCTCCGGCATTGCGGCGTCGAACTCGGGATAATACGAGATCGCCGCAACATCGTAATCACCGTCGCCATCGAAATCGCGCGCCGTCGCCTTGTAAGCGCCGTGCATCGGATAAAACATCGCCTCGCGAAAACCATTCCGCCCGTCGTTGAGATAAAGTCGCACACCGTGATACGCCTTCGTCGGGAGCGCGAAGTCGCCGTTGTCGCCGTTGACCACCAGCAGAGTCCGTCTTGCCGTCCTTGTTGAAGTCCACCAGTTCAAACCCGACAAATCCCCACGACGGCGGTCGCTCCAGCCACGTCTCCATTTTGAATTCGTTCCGCCCCATGTTCAGGAACACGTGAATCGCTTCGCGCGCCTGCGCCGTCATCACGATGATGTCCTGCCGCCCATCGCCATTGATGTCGCGCACCTCGGCTTGAATCGATCCCGGCCGCTCCAGCAGCACATGCTCGTCGTAGCCGCCGTCCTCCTTCGCCTCGAACCACGAGAAACGCCCGAGCCGGTTGCCGTAGGAACACACCACCAAATCCTCGCGGATGTCCGTGTTCAGATGCGCGACCATCGTGTTCACCGGACGCCGCAATCCGCTCGCAAGAACTTTTGCCGCGGACTCAGAGCCTTCCTTCGGGATGAACTCCACCACGCCTTCCTGCGCATCCGACGGAAACAGCCTTCCAATCTGCGTCACGATCAGCCCTTTGTCACCGACCGTCAGGCTCACCGGCCCGCTCTTCAATCGCATCCGGCTGATCAAACCGCCCTCCGCACCCAGCGCAAAGAGCTGCCCCGAAAACGCGTCGCCGAAGTAAATCCGTTTCGCCGCGGAATCAATCTTCACCATCGACGTCATAGGCGCGCTTTCGTGCGGATTCAGTTTCTTCACGCGAAACTGTTTCGAACCGACGGTCACCGGAGGCTTCGCGGGCGGAGGCACCGGACGGCTCGGCGCCAGCGCACGGTAGTAATCCCAAATCGAGAACCATTCCTCCTCCGAAAGTAACGGCGCATTCGGAAACAGTGCCGCTTCCTGCAACAGCTTCCCGTCCTGCATGCCCTCGTAATCTACCCGTTCGATGCCCAGCCACTTCGCCATTTCTGGTTGCACATGGTGCGCCCACGCCGTCTTCGTCAGCAGATCCGGCTCCGGCAGGAGATGACACGCCGCGCAATACTTCACCGCGTTATCGCGGCCCTTTTGCAGCGCGAGCGAAAGCGCCGGCGCCTTCGGATTCGTCCCCTGCCCCCACGCGCCACCAGCCGGCAGACACAGCGCAACCGCGGCGACGAGCAGGGTAAGTTTCATTGGCGCGAGTCGTAGCTCATTTGCTCGCGGGCGGGAAGGCCGAATCGAAATTCGTCCGCACAAACGTCGGCTTCACCACAAACGTCACGAAGCGTGGACGTTGAAAGGCAAACGTCACATCGATCGATTGCGTGTCCGGGGCGAGTTCCATTCCCGCCACGTAATGCCCATTCGGTCCCGTGTGCGGCCAGAGCGCGTAACCGTTGCCGAACTTCAGCTCGCGACCACGATTGTCCGTCACGCGCGCCAGCTCCACGCGCATTTCGGGCACGGAGGAAGTGAAACGCAATCCAAGATCCGTCGTACGCAGATACCCGTTTTCCGCCGCGGATTGCAGCGACGCCGGCTTCAAGGTGAGTTGAGCTGCAATGTCACCATGAATAGCGGCAACGAAGTTCGTCACGACAGCAGAGTTTGTCCGGCTCACTGGAACTTCACGCAACGTCCAGAGATCTGCCTCCGCATAACCCGATGTCCGAACAAACTCCGCCGTCAGGTTCCAATCCGGTTCATCCGGCCAGAGCACTTTGGAGAAGCCCGCCTCCAATCGTCCATTCCGGTTCGGCAGCCGCGTGTAGGGAACTGCGAAATAGTTGCTGGTCGCCCCGATGCACTCGATCCGCCGGATCATCCAGTTCGTCGATATCGCTCCGCCCTCGCGCACCTCGAACGTCGCCGTCGTCCACGGAGCCAGCCCAGTTTCGGTCCCGCGTCTCCAAAGCGGAAGGTCCTGACCGCTTATCAGAGCCCGCAAAGTGAACATCACTCCATCCGCCTCAACATTTGTCAGCGCAGCTTTCCCCAGCAGCAACGGCGTCGACCGATCAGGAACGTTCCGAACCGCAAGTCGACCAAGTGGATTCGGCCGATAGGGAGGCGGTCGATGCCGGAAAAAGGGATTTCCAGATTCCGAGAGCGGCGCGGAAAGTTCTCAAACTTCCACGCGACCACGGTTTGTTGCTTGTCGTCCGTGGAGGTTGACTCGCTCGCGAGAAAAACAGGCTCCGACTCGAGTCCAGATTCCGACCGTATTGAAGCGTAGCGGTGGACGATTGCTGCCGTCGGTCAACCACACTGTCCAGACCGCGATTGACGAATTCGTCGAGTAGTAGGCGTCGTAGGTGCGATATCCGAAACGCCGAGCGGCTCCGCCGCCGAATAGTCGCGCAATCACCTTCGCGACGGGCGATGCAACGGTCAGTCTGTGAATGTTGCCGTAAGTCGTCGCGAGCAACGACACCTGCCTCCCATCCGCGAGAACCAAATCCGCCTGCGGTCCCGGCAAAAGCCACGCCAGGAACCCGGCAACCAACACGAACGCCATCGCCGCAAACCACCAGCGTTGCCAGACCGGCCGGTTCATGGCACCCGTCGCAAGTTCCGTCTCGCTTCGACCAGCAGTCTATTCAACCGCTGCGGCAGCTTCGCCGTGAGCGCGCGATACTCATGCATCCGCCGCGCCGCTTCCACCAACACGCGAACCATGCCGAGCGCATCGGTGAGACTCACGAACTCTGCGGCAATGCGGCCGGCCGGATGGCAGTTGTGATAATTGCCAAGCGCCACGCACACCGCCGCCGTTAGGTAGCCGAACTCCTGATACGCCGTCGCCTCGCACGTCCCGCCGAACATCAACGCGCGTTGATAACAAAAGCTCGAATCGGATGTTTGGATCCCCGCCGCCACTTCGGCGAGGAACCGCATCGCACCCGAATCGAACGTCGAAGCGCGGTCGCCGACGCGCAGGATCACGCCCCGCCCCATTTTGTCGGCGGCAGTTCCTTGCTCGTTTCGAGCGACACCACGAGCGCATCCGTCGGAATGAATTTCGACTTCGCGACTGTGAGCGCGCCTTGAAAGCCAACTTCCTCCGCCCGCGAGATCACGCCAATCACGTGTGCCCGCGCACGGGACAGCTTCAGCTCAATCAGTGTCGCAAGGATCGCCGCAACGCCGATCAAATCATCGCATGAGCGGCCGTGAATTCGACCACTGCGAACCGCGAAGTCTTCCAGCTCCCATACCTCGAAATGAGGTGTCGACTCCGTTTTGCCGAGCGCACGATTCACGATGAGCTCAAACTGCTTCTCCTTCCCGATGCGTTTACCAAGCCGTGCTGGAATCGCACCCGGCATCAACCGAACGGGAATGCCTGGCTTGAAATACGAATCCGGCACACCGCCGTTGAACTGCGCCAGCCAGCGCCGGCCGCCGAGCGGTTTGAGAATCTCGAAACCAGGATGGTCCATGTGCGCCGCGAGCGCGATGGGCCGACCCGCCGACCGTGAACCGTAGGTCACGAGCACGTTGCCAAACGTGTCGCGCGCGAACCTCAATCCGTGCTCGGCACAAATCGCTTCCACTTCTGCGCGCACACCGTGCTCGTAAAACGGCGCGGCGGCACAGGACATCAGGCGGCGGGCGATGGCGGAGAATTCGTTCGCGTTCATGGTGTCAACGACGCGCAATCCAAACCAGCGTGCCGAGCGGCACTTGATCGTAGAGCGGAATCAAATCCGAAGCCGCAAGGTGAATGCAGCCGAGCGACTGCGGCCGGCCGAGCGTTGATTCATCCCAGTAACCGTGGATGTAAATGTAGCGACTGAAGGTATCGACCTTGCCGCCGCGGTTCTTGCCTTCCTCCATTCCCGCGAGCCAGAGAATGCGATGAACGATGTCGCCTTTCGGACTCTTCGGCGATAACCGGCCAATCGGTTTGCGCGCTTTGAAGATCGTTCCTTTCGGATAATCGCCACCAATCTTCCGCGCGATACGATGGAGTCCGAGCGGCGTGCGGTTCGAGTGAATGATCTGCCCAATGCCGAATCGTGACGTAGAGACAACGAACCACTGGCGGAATTCGTAGACTGGAAAGTCACCGTTCCGGCTGCGTCGCGATGTTTTCTCAAACACGTTCATCGCCTGGTCCGCGACGGAGACGCAGAGCAAAAAGTGCGTCCGGCGCACGCCGAGCTTGGTCATCGTGCGTTGAAGCCCGGCGGGAAATTTCGGGACAGATTGCGTCGCTCGCTTCATGGCTTCACTCCGTAATTGATCGTCATCACACCACCGAGCAACGGCACAATCCGCACATCACGACAGCCCATCTCGCGCATCTTCGCAGCGACGCCGTGCTGCGCGGGATAATGCTTCAGCGATTCGAGAATGTAGGCGTGCGTCTGGCTGTCCCCGCAGAACAGCCAGCCGAAGACGGGAACGAACAAACGCAGGTAAGCGAAGTAGAGCGCGCGCCAGACGGCGTTGTCCGGCTTGCCGAAATCGAGCACGAGCAACCGCGCGCCGGACTTCGCGACGCGCCACATTTCGCGCAAGCCTTGCTCCCAGCTCGTGAGATTGCGCAGACCATAACTGATCGTCACGACATCGAAGTGCCCGTCGGGGAATGGAATGTTCTGCGCGTCGCCTTGCAGAAACGATGGGCCGGCGCCAGCTCCACGTCGCCGGGCCACCGCGAGCATCGGGCCGCTGAAGTCCAGACCGGTCACCACCGCACCGCGTTGGGCGAGCGCGAAGGCGACATCGCCAGTGCCGCAGCAGAGGTCAAGCGCGGGACGACCGGCGAGCGGTTCCGCGAGGCGGACGAGACGACGTTTCCACCAACGATGCAGGCCGAAGCTTTGCAGGTCGTTGATGAGATCGTAGCGCGGCGCAATGGTGGCGAACAAATCGTTCACCCGCGCCCCGCGTTGCTCACCCGCTTCGTAATACCGGTTCGACATCTGGGCGAAAGGTAGCGGGGAGCAAGCGGAAGCTCAAAGCGCAAAGCGGAGTAGGCGGGATCGACTTTGAACTGAATCCAAACGACTGTCGAACGTTCAAATCAAATGCTCATGAAGAGGACTATCTGCCTGATACTTGGCGTCGCCGTCGCTCGGACTCGCAGCCTTCCTGTTCTGGAGCACATGTTGCAGATCGTCTTTCCACCCACCTTGAATCCACAGCAAAAATCCTCGTGGGCGACCAGATCCGACTCCGCCGGATGGTCGATCGAATCCGACATCGAAATCCTGCAATCAAACGAATCGCTCATCCAGGTCATTCCAACCTCGATTTGGCGAAGCGTTGGGAAAGAAATATAAAGAGGCGCGTTGAGAATTGATACAACCTACGCCATTCTCCGATCTCGGCTGGAAATCAAGGGTCTGGAGAACAGTAACATCATCGAGATCCGCGCTCGCAGCGGAGAGCCCAACGAAGCGGCGGCCATTGCGAATGCCATCGCCAAAATAGGAACCCAACGCCTGCCAAACCTCGATGCCGCAGAAGGACAGCGAAAAACGAATCGGCTCACCCTGATCGAAGAAGCCACGCCCGATCTTCGCCCCATTCGTCCCAATCGATTCCAAAAACTCGCGTTCCCAATCGGCGGTTCGCCGCGATCATCGTCGGCGTTGCTTTGCTCATTCGGGCTTCCATGGTTCCAAAACGCCGCGGCCCGCCGCCGCTTCGCTCGTAGCCGGCGGCTTCCTTCACCCAAGCTTGCCTTCGCCGCGTGCCGGGGGTTGACTCTCGCCATCAATCGATACGTGATTTGTTTTTGATTTATGGCCGGACATAGCAGATGGGCGAAGGTAAAGCACTTCAAGGGCGGCATTGACGCCAAGCGCGCGAAGATCTTCGCGAAGCTCAGCAAGGAGATCACCATCGCCACGAAGATCGGCGGGGGCGACCCACACATGAACCCGCGCCTGCGCATGGCGTTGCTCAAGAGCCGCGAGGCGAACATGCCCAAGGAGAACATCGACCGCGCCATCAAGCGCGGCACAGGCGAGGGCGACGCGGTGAATTACGAGGATCTCACTTATGAAGTCTACGCGCCGCATGGCGTGGCGATGGTGGTGGATTTGAGCACGGACAATCGCAACCGCACCGCCGCCGAGATTCGAAGCCTGATGACCAAGGCCGGCGGATCCATTGCCACCGCAGGCTCCGTCACGCGACTCTTCCAGCGGAAGGGTCACATCATGGTTTCGCGCGAGGGCGCAAATGAGGACGCGTTAATGGAAGTCGCGCTGGAGGCGGGCGCGGAGGATTTCAAGGCGGAGCCGGAAGGGTTCGAAATTCTCACCGACCCGGCGAACTTCGAGGCGGTGCACAAGGCGATCGAAGCGAAAGGCATAAAGTGCGCGAGCGCCAGCGTCACTCATTTGCCGACGCTGACGGTGCCGTTGACCGATCCTGCGGAGTCCACAGCGGTGAGCAAGCTGATCGAACAACTCGAAGACCACGATGATGTGAAAGAAGTGTACTCGAACGCCGAGTTTCCTGACGTCTAAAAGGCGTTCATGGCTGCGCCAAAACAATCACTCGGTGAACGGCTGCTCCTACGGCTCTCGGAACTCGTGTTCCGGCATCGCGCGTGGTTCGGCTGGCCGCACCTGGTCCTCGCGGCACTCTCGATTTGGTACACAGTCGAGAACCTCGAGTTCCACACGAGCCGCAACGCGCTGGTCGGTGGCGAGAAGGAGTATCACAAGGTCTTCCTCCAGTTCCGCAAGGAGTTCCCCGTTGAGGACGACATCGTGGCCGTCGTCGAAAGCGAGTTGATGGAGAAGAACCGTCAGTTCGTGGAACGTCTCGGAGCGAAGCTGGAGGCGGAACGGACGACGGTAACGGCGGAGGATGGCAAGACGAAGATCGAGACGAACTTGTTCGCGCATGTCTTCTACAAGGGCGACTTGAAGATGATGGGGCCGAAGGCGCTGCAATTCGTGCCGGAGAAAGATCTGCGCGCGATGCAGCAATCGCTCAACGATTTCCGTCCGTTCCTGCTGCAGTTTACGAAGGCGACGAATCTTGTCTCGCTCGTGAATCTGGTGAACTGGCAGATCGGTCACGCAAAGGAGGAGGCGTCGGACGAGAACAAGTCGCTCGTACGCGCGTTGCCGGCGCTGGAGCGCATCATCAGCCAGGCAACGGATGGATTGGTGCGTCTCGGCACACCGCCGACGCCGGGCATCAACGCGCTGTTCGACGGCAGCGAGAAGGCGGAGCAGGAACTTTACATCACCTTCGGCAAAGGTCGGATCTACCTGGCAACGGCGCAGGCGGTTTCGGAGGAGCGCCGTGGCCTCGCGGTGCGGCGCATGCGCGAGCTGGTGCAGGAGACGCAGGTGGAGGTGCCGGGGCTCAACGTCGGCATCACAGGCGAACCGGTGCTGGAGCACGACGAGATGGAACAGTCGCAGAAGGACAGTACGCTTGCCTCCATCATCTCGCTCGTCATCGTCCTGGTGATTTTCGTATTCGGTTATCACGAGACGGGACGTCCGCTGAAGGCGACGCTGTGCCTGCTGGTCGGTCTCGCCTACACGATGGCGTTCACGACGGCCACGGTCGGGCACTTGAACATTCTTACCATCACGTTTTTTCCGATTCTCATCGGCCTGGCGATTGATTTCGGAGTGCACTTGATCACGCGATACGAGGAGGAGCTGCGCCACGGTCGCACCGAACGCATCGCGCTGGAGAAGGCGATGGTGAACACGGGAATGGGCATCTTCACCGGCGGCTTCACCACGGCGGGCGCGTTCTTTGCGATGGCCTTCACCGACTTCAAGGGCATTCAGGAGATGGGCATCATTTGCGGCGGCGGCCTGCTGGTATCGCTGATTCCCATGATGACGCTCCTGCCGGTGCTCATCCTGCGCGGAAAACAAAACGTGCTGGATCATCAGCTGGGACCGGTGTTGGAAAAGAAGGCAGCGGAGGAGATGGATATCCGCGCCCGCATCGAGAACATCTGGCTGCGCCGGCCCGTGACCATCGCAGTATTGATGACCTGCTTGACGCTCGCCGCGCTGATTCCAGCGCAGAAAGTTAAGTTCGACTACAATCTGCTGAACATGCAAAGCGCCGGGCTCCCGGCGGTGTTGTTCCAGGACAAGCTCATCGAATCGTCACCGCGGTCCGTGCTCTTTGGCGCGATCATGGCCACGAATTCCGTCCAGGCCACGAACCTGATTGCCACACTGACGAATCTTCCGACGGTATCGACCGTCGATTCCATGGCGCCGTATTTGACAGAGGACGTCGGGCGAAAGCTGGACGTGATTCGCGAGATCAAGAAGGTGGCAACGGAGATTCAGTTCCAGAACGCGGACACGAACTCGGTGAACATTGGCGAACTGGATCAGGCGCTGTTTTCGCTGCACGGATATCTGGGATTGATTCTCGGCAAACTCGGGGCCGAGGAGGCGAGCCTTCGCGAACAGGTCACGTCACTCCGTCACGCGATCAGCGCCTTGCGGCAGCGTTTCTTGATGGACGATCGTTCGCTGGCAGCCGAGAAGCTCGCGCACTTCCAGCAGGCGCTGCTGAACGATGTTCATCAAACATTCACTTCGATTCAACAGCAGGACGCGGGTGGAAAGATGACGGCGGAGGATTTGCCGTCGACGCTGAAGAACCGTTTCGTCGGCGTGACTGGAAAGCATCTGCTGCAGGTGTATCCGCGGGAAAACATCTGGGACCGGGAGAATCAGGCCCGCTTCGTCGCGGATCTGCGCAAGGCGGATCGCTACGCGACGGGCACGCCGGTGCAACTTCTGGAATACACGACACTGCTCAAGAAGAGCTTCGAAGAAGCCGCGATGTACTCGCTGATAGCGATTACTATTTTGGTGTTCATTCACTTTCGGAGCGTTTCGTGCGTAATCCTTTCGCTGATTCCTGTAGGAGTCGGCTTCCTCTGGATGGCCGGGTTCATGGGTGTGTTCGGCATTCACTTCAATCCGGCCAATGTGATGACCCTTCCGCTCGTCGTCGGAATCGGGGTCACCAACGGGATTCACATTCTCAACCGGTTCGCCGAGGAGCTTCAGCCCAGCATTCTGGCCAAGAGCACGGGCAAGGCGGTGCTCGTCTCCGGCCTAACCACGATCGCGGGTTTCGGAAGTTTGATCGCCGCGAAGCATCAAGGCATCGAGAGCCTCGGCTATGTGATGGCAACGGGAACAGCGACGTGCATGTTCATCGCCTTGACGTTTCTTCCAGCGATTCTGAACCTGCTGGATCGTTACGGGTGGTCGATAAAAAAAACCCAGCGCGATAATGCACAATCGACGCTGGGTCGGGAGGAACCGAGGTAAAAACCTCAAGTCTGGCAAAAGATTAAGTCCACCAATGCCAATGTCAAACCCAACTTTTTACCTGCGTTCGACGCCGATCCAAAACCCGTTAACGCTATCGCCCACCGGCGTTCGTTCCGGCAGTTTTCTCATTTGTCCCGGCGAAACGGGGTGCTAATCATTCTCCTACGTTACATGTTACGGCGTCGCTCCTTACACTATCTAGGTCTTCTCAGCATCGTGCTGACTTCCGGCGCTGGTCGCGCGCGGGCGACGGATATTCAGGCGGGTCCGCTGTTCCATGAGTTCAAGCTGACGCTCGATTCCGGCGAGCGAATGGAAGCCGTCGGACCATTCTACTACGATCAAACGGTCGTGGACGATGGCAGTTCCACCCGCACCTGGGCTGTTCCCCCGCTCTTCTCGTATACCAAGAACGAAGACGTCGATTACGAGTGGTTCGACTTCCTCTGGAAAGGAATCACTTACAATCGCTACGGCAGCGAGTATCGGTTTCAGGTCATTCAACTGTTCAGTTTCGCCGGCGGCCAGACCCAGTCCGAGACGAACGTCAGCCGCTTCACCCTGTTCCCTTTCTACTTCCAACAGCGCTCGAAGATTCCCGAAAAAAATTACACCGCGCTTTTCCCGATCTACGGAACCATTCGCGGCCGAATCTTCCGCGACGAAGCAAAGTTCACGCTGTTTCCGATCTATCTCGGCACTCGCAAGAAGGATGTCGCCACCGACAACTACCTCTTTCCGTTCTTCCACCTCCGCGAAGGTGACTCGCTGAGCGGATGGCAGCTTTGGCCCTTGGTCGGCCATGAGCACAAGGAGCCGACTTCCCGCACCAATCATTGGGGCGACACCGAACTCGTCGGCGGACATGACAAACGTTTCGTCGTCTGGCCGCTCTATTTGCGACACCACGCCGGCATCGGCACCACGAATGAATCGCGGCAACTCGCCTTCATTCCGCTGTACTCGCAATACCGTTCCGAGCAACGCGACTCAACATCCTACCTCTGGCCGCTGGGGTTCACATATACCGATGATCGTGCGAAACGCTTTCGTGAATGGGGCGCGCCGTGGCCGCTCATCGTTTTTGCGCGAGGCGAAGGTAAAACCGTTGACCGCGTCTGGCCGCTCTACAGCAAGGCACGAAACGCCTCGCAGAGCAGCGGCTGGTATCTCTGGCCGCTCTACAAATACAACGGTCTGCATTCCCCGCCCATGGACCGTGAGCGGCATCGCGTCCTTTTCTTCCTCTACTCCGACACGTCGGTAAAAAATACGGAGACCGGGCAAAGCCAGCGACTCACCGCGCTTTGGCCGCTCTTCACTGCAAAACGCGAACTCGACGGCCGTCGCCGGGTCCAAGTCCTCGCGCCGCTCGAGCCCTTCCTGCCGAACAACACCAGCGTGGAACGCGACCTCTCGCCTCTCTGGTCTCTCTGGAGATCGGAGCGCAACGAAAAGAAAAATGCGACGAGCCAGTCGTTGCTGTGGAACCTCTACCGTCGCGACACCACGCCCGACTCCAGAAAATGCTCGCTCCTTTTCGGCCTGATTCAGTATCAATCCGGCCCTGAGGGCCGGCGCTGGCGCGTGGGTTACATCCCATTCGGCACGAAGAAGAACGCGACCGAACCCTCACCTCAGTAGCACGAAGCTATGTTTCAAAACGTCGGCGAAATGCTGGTCCTCTTGTGGCGCACCATCCAGGCGCTGCCGCAAATCGTCCGCCAGCGCCAGAAGGTCTACGATCAGCTCTTCGAGATCGGCAACGCCTCGCTGCTGATGGCCTGCGTGCTCGCATTGTTCATCGGCGGCGTCATCGCATTGCAAACCGGCCCCGTCCTCGCCGAGCGCGGGCTCTCCAGCGCGATTGGCGGACTTGTCGGACTCTCCATCTGCAAGGAACTCGCGCCCGTGATGATGGCCGTGCTGATCTCCGGTCGCATTGGTTCGGCCATGGCCGCGGAGATTGGCTCCATGCGCGTCTACCAGGAAATAGATGCCCTGCGGACGATGAACATCAATCCGATCCACTATCTGGTGCTCCCGAGGATCGTGGCCATCGCCATCTCGCTTCCGATTCTCGTGCTGTTCGCCATCCTCGTCGGCTGGTTTGGAGGCGGACTCGTCGCCGTGCTGAACGAGAAAATCTCCATCACCTTCCAGTCGTTCTTCGTGAATCTCCGCCTCGTCGTCGAGCTCGCCGATGTGTTGAACGGCCTCTTCAAAAGCGCCGTGTTCGCCGTCGTCATCGGCACCGTCTGCTGCCATCAAGGACTTGTCACCATCGGCGGTCCGCGCGGCATTGGGCGCTCCGTCACCAAGGCCGTGGTCAACTCCATCGTGTTGATCCTGATCCTGGATTACTTCCTCACGCGGCTTCTGTTGTATCTCGAGAAATGAGCCAGCCCGACTCCACCACCCAAAGCGTCAATGTCCGCATCGCTGGACTGCGCAAGAGCTACGACGGCGTGCCCGTGCTCAAAGGTATCAATTTCGAAGTCGAGCGCGGCGAGACGTTTGTCCTCATGGGCCCGAGCGGCAGTGGCAAGAGTGTTTTGCTCAAGCACATCATCGGCCTCGAACCCGCCGATGAAGGCGACATCTTCATTGAGGGCCAGTCCGTGCGGGACGAGGTGGCCATGGCGAAATACCGCATGGCACTCGTGTTCCAGTCCGGTGCGTTGCTGAATTCGCTCAACGTCCTGGAGAACGTCGGCCTCTACCTCACCGAGCACCGCCTCAAGCCGCCGGCGGAAATCACCCGCATCGCGATCGAGAAGCTCGAGTTCCTCGGACTCAAGAACGTCAAGGACCGCTTCCCCGGCGAACTGTCCGGCGGCATGAAGAAACGCGTCGCCATCGCGCGCGCCCTCGTAATCGAGCCTCAGCTCATCCTTTACGATGAACCCACGAGCGAGCTCGACCCCCTGAGCGCGGTCATCATCGGCGAGGAGATTCTCAACCTCCAAAAGCGCGTCCACGTCACATCAATTGTCGTCACACATGATCGCGATCTCGCGTTCGGCATCGCGGACCGCATCGCGATGATGTACGAAGGCGAACTCATCGCCATCGGCACCGTCAACGAGATCAAGAATCATCCGCACCCCATCATCCATCGCTTTCTGAACGCTGACTTCAAACCCAACTCACACCACGAGACCCCATGAAAAACACTCTCGAAACCCGGCTCGGAGTCTTCTTCGCCCTCGCCCTCATTTGCGCCGTCATCATCCTCGAACTGATCGGCGCCGCAGACTTCTTCACCGGCGGCTACCACATCAATGCCAGCTTCAAGACCGCCCAGGAGCTCAAGAAGGGCGACTTTGTGAAAATGGCCGGCGTCGAGATTGGCCGCGTCGATGGCATCGAGCTGGAGAACGGTCGCGCCAAGGTCGGCATGAAGATTCAGTCGAAGTACAAGATCAAAACCGACGCCAAAGCCGTGGTGAAGTTCACCGGCCTCATGGGCCAGAACTTTGTCAGCATCGAAGGCGGCACACAAACCGCGCCCGACATCCAGTCCGGATCTCTCGACACCGTCGAGCAGCCCGACCTCAGCGTTCTCATGTCCAAGCTCGAAGGCGTGGCCAGCGGCGTCGAGAACCTCACCAAGAGCTTCAGCACCGACAACCTGAGCACGCTCATGGGACCGCTCACCGACTTCGTGAAACAAAACAGCGGCCCGCTCACCGCCGTCATCGCCAACATGCGCACCGTGTCCGACAACGTCGCGCAGGGCAAAGGCACCGTCGGCCGACTGATCATGGACGACGCGTTCTACCTCGCCGCGTACGGAGCCGTCACCAACCTCCAGCTCGCCACCGGCGACATCAAGAACCTCACCGGCCAGGCCGACGGCATGATCACCCAGGTCCGCACGATCATCGACGGCATCAACGCCGGCAAAGGCACGCTCGGCAAACTCACCAAGGACGAAGCGCTTTACCTCGAGACCACCACTGCGATGACCAACCTCCGCGAGATTCTCCAGAAAATGAACCGCGGCGACGGCACAGTGGGCAAGCTCATCAACGACGACTCCTTCCTCAAGAACGCGAAGCTCAGCCTCCAGAAACTCGACAAAGCCACCGACGGCCTCGAAGACCAAGGCCCGCTCAGCGTGCTCGGTCTGGCGATCGGAAGTTTGTTTTAGCCATCCAGCCTCAGTAAACAGCCTAACCGGAATTCGGCCGCAGGTCTTCGACTGCATCGTTACGTCGTCTTCGTTCAATCGGAACCCGACGTAGGAGAAGTTCTGCATCGCTCGGCGATAGATCCCCTTCCCTGTCCGGCGCCGTTCCAAAATTCGCGCCAACCGATAGTTGCCGCCGCCAGCGCCCCGGCGAGAATGGCCGAAATAGTTCGTGAGCTGTGAACGCTGAAACCGTCTAATCCAAACACCATGCAAAAACTCGTCATCACCCTGCTCGGGCTCGCCACGCTTGTGCTCGCCGTCGTTTGCGCAGCTCAATGGCGACAACTTCGTAGCACCCAGGAACGCCTCCACGCTGCCGAGGAACTGCACCGCACGGAAGCCACGGCCCGCGAAGTCCAGTCCACCAAGCTCGCCGAACTCGAGCGCGCCAACACCCGGCTCGATCAGCAGGTCCGCGAGTTTACCAGCGTCACCACCACACTGCGCACCAAGGACGCCACGCAATCCAGCAACCTCACCGCCCTCGCTTCACAGCTCCGCACGGCGTCGGGTTCCGACGCGGGTGCCGACTCCAAACCGGGCTTCGGCAAGGAAATGGGTGACATGGTGCAGAAGATGATGAAGGACCCCGCCATGCGAGAGATGATGCGCAGCCAGCAGGAATCCGCGATCAAGATGATGTATGGCGGTCTGCTCAAACAACTGAATCTCTCGCCTGAAGAAAAGGACAAGTTCATGGGCATCCTCACCGATCTCCAGCTCAAGACGATCGAGAACGCCCAGGGATTGTTCGGCGGAGACACTGCCGCCGTCGATACCACGGCACAAACCCAGGCGATCTCCGATTTCAAGAAACAGGCGGACGCCGAAATCAAGGAACTGCTCGGTGAGGAACGGAATAACCAGTTCAAGGATTACCAGGCCAACCTCGGCGAACGCATGCAGATCGATCAGCTTCAGGCGCGCCTGACAGAGGCCAATCTTCCTCTGCAAGAGCAACAATCCGCCCAGCTCCTCGACGCCATGAAGGTGGAAAAGACCGCGGTCCCGCCACCCATCCCCACGGACGCGAACGAGAATCCAGCCAACCTCAAGAACCTGATGACGTCCGAGAACATCGACAAACAGATCCAGTGGATGACCGACTACAATCAGCGCGTGCTGGATCGCGCCGCAGGATTTCTGACTCCGGAACAGCTCAAGAGCTATCGCGAGATGCAGGAACAACAAGCGGCGATGCAACAGATGGGCCTGAAGATGGCGAAGGAAATGTTCGGCAGCGGCAAAGGCGGGGGCGGCGCACCTGCGAAATAAACGCGAAGTTTACGACTTAGCCGATTGTTCATTCGCGCACTTGTGCATGACCACTCGGTCGCGGACGAAAAGCCGCGGCGGTTGACAGGGGGGATTTCTGGGTAAGGGTAAGGTCACCATTCAATGCAAAGGTTCTCTGCCCTTTTACTCTCACTGGCTTTGGCGCACGCGGCGTCGGCAAGTGCGGCACCGCCTCAAAACGATGACTTCGCCACGCGGATGCGTTTCATCAGCGAGCGCGTAACCGTGACAGCCAACAGCGCGGAGGCGACGAGGGAGGAGGGCGAACCAGAATTGTTTCACGGACTGGGTGTGACTCTGTGGTGGGGTTACACCGCACCGAAAACCGGCAAGGTTCGCGTGACCGGAATCGTCGGCGACGAGATGTGGCCAAACCCGGACGTGCGGGCGCGATTGTTCATTGGAGAATCGCTCGAGACGTTGGTGGATTACAACCCGTGGGGCTTCTTGCTCAGCAGCGATGGCAGCCAGACCACGGAATTCGAAGTGATCGCGGGGATGGAATATCAGATCATGACCGACACCATCGTGCCGGCTCCGCACATTGGATATCGCGGCCCTGTGACGCTGAGTTTCGAGTATCTGCCCACACCAACGAATGACGCATTCGCCAACCGCATGACGGTGACCGGGGATGCTGCGTTGGTGAGTGGAACCACGGAAGGTGCCACGAGAGAGGCAATGGAGCCGCGTCCGGAGAAAGGGTATGACGAGCACACCGTCTGGTATTCCTGGACGCCGGATACCTCGGGCCGCGCGAATTTCGTTTTCACGCCGAAATTCGGCAGCGAAGGAAAACGGCTGGTGGTTTACACGAACCACACGCTGGCGAGCTTGGTTCCCGTCGTTCTCGATGATTGCTGCAGCTACACTCGCAATTCCTTCAGCGTGACCGGCGGACAAATGTATCATTTGGCAGTGTCGAGTCCGTTCAACGAGACGTCGCCGTTTGAGTTTGCCCTGTCTTTGAACGCCCGACCCGTGCTCACGGTTCCCACCTTTACGCATTTCGGAATCGTCGTGAACGTGTTCGGCCAACGCGACCGCACGTATCGGGTCGAGTCCTCGACGAACCTAGTAAATTGGACACCGTTGAGCAGCGGCGGATACGTCGACGATTCAGCGCCGACTCCCCGGCGTTTCTATCGCGCGGTGCTCGTGCCGGAAGCGTTCGCAAGGTAACGGTCTCCTAAAGGACCAAGGTGCTTCAATAGCCCGATAATCATTGGAGCAGGCGTGAGCACGGTAGAATCAAAGTCGCCGTTCGGGGAACTTGACCTCCCACCCTAGTTTGCCACACCATCTGATAAGTAATGAAGGCAATGACGAGCAATTATCATGTCGCACTGGCCACCCGCCAGACGCGCGTGATTGCCATCGTTGCTGCGATGCGTCCGCTGTGGCTGGTCGCGATTAAGCGCGCACCGGGTGAGCAGGAGGGACCACACTAATCGACATTGAGATTTCCCAACCCTGCCCACCGAAAGGTCGGCAGGGTTTTTTGTTTTCCATGAGCACAACCCATCCCCCGCCCCAACCCCAGCCGCTGCTGTCGACGTTGCGATCGTTCCCGCGTCCCGTCTGGGTTTTGTTCGCCGGCGTGTTCCTGAACAAGTTCGGCACGTTCGTCGTGCCGTTCCTGACGATTTACCTGACTCGCCGCGGTTTCAGCGCTACGGAGGCCGGCATGGCGTTCGGCGCGTATGGCGTGGGGCGAATCGCCGCCGCACTGCTGGGCGGCCAGCTCGCGGACACCATTGGCCGCCGGAATACGATTCTCGTTTCGATGCTGTCCACCGCCGTGATCATGCTGCTGCTCTCGCAGGCGGAATCGTTGCTGGCGATCACGTTGCTCACGGCATGCGTCAGCCTGACGGGTGAAATGTATGTGCCGGCGTGCGCCGCGATGCTGGCGGACCTCACGCCGCCGCACCAGCGCGTGACGACGTTCTCGACTTACCGCATGGCGTTTAATGCAGGATGGGCGTTTGGACCGGCCGCGGCCGCCTTCATCGCAGCGCATTCGTTCACGTGGCTGTTCATCGGCGACGCGATCACCTCCCTGCTCTTCGCCGTGATCGCATGGCGCTGGTTGCCGAAAGTCCGGAGCACCACGAAGGAAGCCGGCTGGAGCGAAGCCGTGAGCGTTATCGTCCGCGATGGACGTTTCCGCCAGGTCGCGCTCGCCACGTTGTTCATCGGTCTCGCGCTCCATCAAGTCGTGTCGACGTTTGGCCTGCACGTCACGTCACTCGGCTTCAGCGACGCCACTTATGGCACCCTACTCTCCTTCAACGGACTGCTGGTGCTTTGCTGTGAACTGTCGCTCACCCGCGTCACCTCGCGCTATCCGGCGCGGCTGATGATGGCGACCGGCTATTTGCTGATGGGCCTCGCGCTCACGTTGAACCTGGTGTTCCACACCGTCCCGACGTTGTTTGTCGTCATGGCAGTTCTCACGCTCGGCGAAATGATCTTCGCGCCCGTGGCGACCGCCTACGTCTCGAGTCTCGCCCCCGCGAACATGCGCGGGCGTTACATCGGCGGCTGGGCGATGGCGAACTCCCTCTCCATGGCGCTCGCTCCGAACCTCGGCATGGCGTTGTTCGGATGGAAACCTGCTGCGCTCTGGATGGCGTGTGGTGTCACCGCATTGCTGGCGGCGATTACCATCGTAAGAAATTCGAGCGAGCGGCGAACAATTCCGACAGTTGCCGCGCCACTGACAGCCCGCAGCGACTGAACAAGGGCGGAGACGAAACGGAACGTGTGCTTTTTCACGCCGCTTGACCCGGTGGTTCGTGAGCCCCATATTGGTCTCGCTCGCTGGGGGCGTACTGGTTTCGACCATGAAGAAGCGCCAGAGGCGGCATGCCGAGGATGGTACGTTGGCCTCGTTAATCATCGGACCAAAAATTAAAAGCTAACGAAGAATTGGCTCTCGCGGCCTAAGTGCCACGACGTTCTCACCGCACACCTGCTCAGGTGAAGAACGCAACAGCAGGTTAGGTGAAGTGCGGAGACAGCGCGTATTTCACTGAAGCTATTTCATGCTGGCTAAGCAGCAGGACTCGAGTTCGGGCGTCATCCTGTAGCCGACAACATACCCCGAACTAAGCATGTAGTCGCGGCTGGTTCTCCTACTTGGGACGCGGGTTCAACTCCCGCCGCCTCCACCATTTTAGCGTCTTACCGGCGGCAGCACTTAGCCCCCCGGAAATCTCCGTGGCGGCCGCGGCAAATTAGCCGGCAACCTCCCAGCCAATCGAGCATTCAGGTGGGCGAGTCAATTCGAAGAACAGACTCTGCCCAAGATTGAGCTGGGCGAAACGAATTTCCGGGTGCGAAAGGGGCGCAAGACCAACCATGTCACCGCGATGCCCGGGAGACTGGGTTCAGCGATCTAAACGCGATTGGGTTAAAACAGTTCTCCATCCTTGAAGAAGCGTTTCAGCTCAACGGCAGCAGTGTCAGCGGAGTCCGAGGCGTGACAGACGTTGACCATGACATCAACCCCGAAATCGCCACGAATGGTTCCTTTCGACGCCTTTTTGGAGTCAGTCGGCCCAAGGAGTTCGCGCATTCTGACAACCGCATTCTCCCCTTCGAGCGCCAGCGCGATCACCGGGCTGCGCTGCATAAACCGCTGCACCTCGGGAAAAAACGGCTTGTCGGCGATATGCGCGTAATGCTCACGCAAGAGTGCGTCCTCGAAGCGGAACATTTTGACTCCGCGAATCCGCAGACCGGCAGCTTCGAAGCGAGAGGTGACCGAACCCACGATCTGCTTCTCGATCGCGTCAGGTTTGAGCAAAACAAGCGTAGTTTCCAGCGACATAGGACTTCATGGCTAACCCATTGGACCTCGCCGGTCAATCATTGCGCATTCCTCCTGCTGTCGAATCCAGTCGAATTCGCCCTCGCCAAACGCAAAACACTTCACAAAAAAAGAAGGCGGGCCTGACAGCAGGCCCGCCTTTTGTTTAAACGATACTCTCTGGGCTTTACTCAGCGATTACGGAGCATCAGCAGGAGTTGACCGTCCTCCACAGTGTTCGCCACGGGCGCACGGGTTGGCGAGTGCGCCTGCACATCGAACAACCAAGAGTCGGCACCGAAGAGCGTCGTGCCATCGATGATGCCGGAGGTTTCCCACACGCCAGGAGTCGGTGCGCTGCCATCACGACCCCAGTTGAGAGTTCCGCGACGATGTCGATCTCGCCGTTGAGCAGGTTCAAGTGCCAGATGTTGCCCTTGTGACCCGCCCAGCCATCACAGGACGGCTCTGCCCGGTGCCGTCTTCCTGAATCATGATGGAGTCCTTGCCGACGCCAATGTTGTCGGGACTGACAGCAATGTCTCCGCCCTCAGCAACAATCTGGTCGGCGTTGTAGATGACGCTCAGGCGCGCCGGACCGAGCACGTTGCGGTAGTTCAAACGCGAGCTGGTAGAGGCGGCCAAGCTGGTTTCCAGGACCACCGCCCGTGGTGTCGAAGAAGAACTGGTTCGGATTATAGGGACGGAATCCGCCATCCTCGACGCGGTCGAAGGCGAAGGCGCCCACAGCGTCGGAAGCTGCTTCCAGTTCCACGTCGGTCATAGTATCTGCACCAGGAATCTCAACCCAGCGTCCGGTCAGCGAACCTTCCGTGAATTCAAGTTCATTCGTCGGCCAGCCGTCGTTGGCCACGAAGACGTAGAGCTTGCCGTTATCGAGGCCGTTGCGACGGAGCGGTCCGGCGTTTTTCGAATAGTCCTTTTGCCCGACATACATGTAGAGCTGGCATTGACCGACTTCGCCATCTTCCATGCACATGATCACCGTTTCCTTGCTGCGGTGCGGACGAGGCACGGCGTTTTCCCACGCGAGATGGCCGAGCTTCGGCAGCGTCCAGGCGGCGTTATCGAACACCGCCACCGCGATTCCGCCTTTGCCGTCGAAGGTGTTGGTGCCGCCGGATTCCTCACCCGCGAAGTAGATCGGGCGGTCAAATCCCGCATCACGCCAGGCCAGGGCGCCGGCGCAGAACCGCGAGAAGGCCGGAGTGCTGTTGCTCACCGTGGCGGTGGGACCGACGAGCACGTTTTCCGCATACACAGTGTCGTAGGCGACGTCACCGGAGAGCACCGATGAATCAGCAGCGAGCTGGAGCTTTGAGACAAATGCGCCGCGATAGAGGCTGGCCCACCAGGGTTCGGAACGCGCGGAGTTCACAACTTCATGGTTCATGAAGAGCGTCGTCGTACCGTCCGGATTACCGTAGGCACCGAGGCCGTCCGGAATCCCGATCATCTGGAAGAGTTCACCTGGATTGCTCGTGCGCGGAACGCGATCGCCGACGCTGAGGATCGGGATGATGCTGTAGTCATCACCCACCGGCAGCGCATACGGTGTCACACTGGTGCGGAAGCCAGTCACGCGACCACGACTGTCATGCGGCACATAAACCGTGGTGACGCCAATCGAGGAATTGCCCGCTTCGTCCGTGCAACGGACCGTGATGGTGTAGAAGCGACCGAAGCCGATGCCGAGACGTTGAGCGCGCAGGTTGGCGGCGAGCGAACCAGTGACTTCCCAGTCCACCTGATCCACCTCGTCCTTCTTGTCGTTGCGGCGACCTTTCTTGTAGTCATCCTTGTCATCGTCCTTATCGCCCCAGCCCTTTTTGCGGCGGGAGGATTGCTCGTTGCTGGTGATCGAAATGATCTCCGAAGTAAGCGTACTGGAGCAATTGTCCGTACCAGTAACCGTGACAGTGATCGGCACCATTTTGTTGTCGGGCGGCCAGAGCTGTTTGAGGCTCGGCGTCACGCTCGTGATGATGGGAGGCGTCGTATCGACGACGGTCACCGTGGTCGTGCAGGGAGCGCTTTGGTTACCTGCGGCGTCGGTGCCCACAAACGTGAGCGTGTGCGTGCCGAGTCCGAGCGGCGTCGTCTGCGACGGCGTTTGAGTCACCGTCACGGGAGCAGCGCTGTTGTCCGCAGTGAGAACCTTCGAGCGCAAGTCGACTAGCGCCGTGCAATTCGTTCCCGCGCTTACGGTCGCCGGAGCCGGGCAAGTGATCGTGGGCGCAATCGCGTCCGCGCCGATGCGATATGCGAGAAGCATGTTGTCTGCGAAGCTGGTGTTGGTGCCAACCGCGATGCCGTTGTGATAAACAATGGGAGCCTTGAAGTCGTTGTCGTTACCCACGAGCAAGAGATAGTCGCTCGGCGCCGCGGCGTCGTTGAGCGGAATCACCGCCAGCGCTTCCCACTTCTCCGAGAGCGTGTTGATGTTCTGATTCGAGGGCGCGAGATTCAGACCGAACTTGGCGAGTTGGGAAGCACCCAGCATGTCGACCAGATCACGGCTCGCCACCGCAACGATGTTGCTGGGAAGACCGGCGCGCGGGAGGGAGAGCTGTCCCGGAGCCTGCTTTTCCAGATCGTAAGGAGTTCCGAGAATGTTAGACGCGGCGCTCGCATCGACTTCCACGACGCGCTTGTAGAGGAAGTTACCGCCGTCACCGCCGAGACCACGACTGTCACGCTGAAGGATGAGATACTTCGTATCGCTCAACGCGAGGATCTCGCTCACCGGCGTGTGACGGTTGTTCGCTTCCGCTGCACTGAGCGGGAGCACGTGGATGTATTCAGCGATCGGCTGCTGATACGTCGTGGACGCCGGATCGATATCGAACACGAGGATGCGCGTGTTGCGGCTCGGGTTGCGGCTTTCACCGTCCTGAGTGAGCGGAGACTGGATGCACGCGACGAGTTTCTTCCCGTCGGGCGTTACGCTTAGGCCTTCCATGCCGCGATTGTTGTGGCGACCGGAATCCGCCGCGGAGCTCAAGCCGCCGGTCAAGAAATTGATCGCGCGGGGATAGTTGGTGCCGAACCGCGGAATCAGCGCGTCCGGCAGCGGCAACGAACCGAGCAGCGCGCCCGCGTTGTCGAAGCGATAGACGAAAGGACCGTATTCATCGCTGATGTACCAGTTGCCACCGGCAAACGCGATACCCTCTGGATCGAGGCTCCATTTGCCGCGCCAATCCGCTCGGGAGCGACTGAGGATGCGTAACGACGTTGGTGTCGTCCGGCTGATATCCGGTGAAGGTGCTGCCGTTGACGGTCAAAACGTAGGTGTCGGTGTTGACGATCACGATTTGATCCTGGGGCACCGGTCCGGTGCCGGAGTACGGCGTGATGGCGACGGCGAGTTTCTGGATGCGCGGATGGTAATCCTGCAATCCGTCACCAAATCCGCGGTCGGGAAGACCGAACACGGTGACGTGAATGGTGCCGTTGCTGTGGACGACGGTTGCCGGATCCACCCACATGCCGGAGAAGATGCCGCCGAGCGTGTCCACACCTGCGCCGAGTTTGTCGAAAGAATCGCCCGCGAGGCGGCCGACGCCGACCAGGCCGAGATTGACCAGCGGCTGTGCTTGCGCTGCGTCACCGAGCGCAACGGCCAACAGGGCCGCCGTGATGACTGGTTTGATTTTCATAGGGTTCGTGTTTGTTCCACCGAAGGGAGTTGCTTGGTTCTAGGTGATGATGATTCGGGCGGCCAATGTCATCCCACCAATGCGGAGGAATTCGAATGGTTGCGTTTGAAACATCGCGAGGAGTAAGGCCCCGGCTCGTGGCGAATCGACGACTACACTTTGACGATTGTGTGAATTGCGGTTGGATCGATCCGCAGTCGCGAACGTTTGGATCAAAATCGTTTCAATGCCGTCACCGAGCGCAACGTCAGAGAAAGCGATCACCCGCAACCGTGAACTGACTATGACTCATTCATCTCGACCCATCACCCGTCGTCGTTTCCTCCAATCCACCGCAAAGGCCGCTGCCACCTTCACCATTCTCGCCGCCGGCTCGGCCCGCACCTACGCCGCGAACGAAAAGCTGAACATCGCGGCGATCGGCATTGGCGGTCAGGGCGCGGGCGACATCGAGAATTTGAAGAGTCAAAACATCGTCGCGCTTTGCGACGTCGACTGGCGCCACGGCGCTGGCACGTTCACGAAATTTCCCGGCGCCAAGCAGTTCAAGGATTACCGGAAGATGTTTGATGCGATCCACAAGGAGTTCGACGCCGTGATCGTCGCCACTCCGGATCACCATCACGCCCCGCCTCGATGGCGGCGATCCGGCTCGGCAAGCACGTTTACTGCGAGAAGCCCCTGACCCACTCCGCGTGGGAAGCCCGCGAAGTGGCGAAGGCCGCCCGCGCCGCAAAAGTCGCCACTCAAATGGGCAACCAAGGCCAGGCCTCCGAGGAGACTCGACGGCTTCAAGAGTTCGTCATCGACAATGCCATCGGCGCGATTCGCGAAGTTCACATCTGGACGGATCGCCCTTCGCGCGGCCTTTTCGACGAATACTGGCCGCAAGGCGTGAGTCGCCCGACCGATACGCCGGCGGTACCGGACACGTTGGACTGGGATATGTGGCTCGGCCCCGCGCCGGAGCGTCCTTATCACCCGGCCTACCTGCCGGCGAAATGGCGCGGTTGGTGGGATTTCGGAACCGGCGCGCTCGGCGACATCGGCTGCCACTACTTTGATCCAGTCTTCCGCGCCCTGAAGCTGGGCGCGCCCACGACGGTGGAAGCTTCCTCTACGCGCGTGAACAAGGAGACCTATCCGCTCGGTTCGATGGTCACCTACCACTTCCCCGCTCGTGGCGAACTAGCCGCAGTGAAGCTCGTCTGGTATGATGGCGGATTACGACCGGCGCGCCCCGAACAAATTCAGGACAACGATGTGATGGGCGACAACGGCCATCTGCTCGTCGGCGAGAAGGGAGTCATTGCAATCAACCGCGGCAAGTGGCGCCTGTATCCGGAGAAACTCGCGCGAGATTACGGCGAACCGCCGAAGAAGCTGCTGCGTTCGCCCGGCCATCATCAGGAATGGATCAACGCCTGCAAAGGCGGGCCGGTTGCCGGATCGAATTTCGACTGGGCCGGTCCTCTCACTGAGACCGTGTTGCTCGGCAACGTCGCATTGCGTACGCAACTGCGGGAGCAGTTGACCAAGGTGAAGCTGCAGTGGGATTCCGCGAAGTTCGAGTTCACCAACCTGCCCGAGGCGAATCAGTTCCTGCGCCGCGAATACCGTCAGGGCTGGACGCTGTAACTCGACTCACTCGCGCTCTGGCTTCCCCGAGGAAAGCGCGCGGCGTCCAGCAACTTTCCCGACCCAGTAGCCGAACACGAACGGAAGCCCGAGCACGATGAGCAGCGCGAGCACGAGATAGAACAACACCGTGCCGACCAGGCTGCGCAGTTGCTGACCAGCGCGATCGATCGCGTTCTGCGCCATCTTGTCCGTGGCCATGGCGATCTCCGCACGCTCCCGCGCGAAATCCCGGGTCAGTGATTCACGCTGAACATCGAGCGACTTGACGACTTCAATCCGCTCGGCGCGCAGTGTCTCGAGGACCGCTTCGCGCTCGGTTTTGAACGTGGCCAGCGTCGCGGTCCATTGCCGATCGAACCGCGCGAGTTCCGGTGCCAGCGTCGTGGTCAAGTCACTGGTGGCCTTGGTCAATTGACGGGCATTCTCGACCAGCACTTTTGAATTCTCCGCCAGGACAGGAAACGCCTCGAACATCGCCTCCGCGCCGACGGAAAACTTCCGCATCCCCTCCGCGAACGGTTCCCATTCGGCGCGTTCCAGATCCACGCGCCACCGCAGTTCCATCGGCACCTGCTGTCCCATCATGGTGACTCGATCGGAAAGGTCCGTGATGGCTTCCGGCATGTTCCCAACGGTGGGAACGGAATCCGTCGCGGAATCCCGCCGCCAGCGAAGCGACGCCGAATCCCGTTCGAAAGCGATACTGGTCAACGCATTGGTGGCGCAATAATCGGCGATGAAGGTGGAGGCGCGGTCGAATTCGCCTGGTGAAAGATTCCTCCGGGCGATTCCCGAAATCTCGCCCTCCATCTCCGCCGCCAGAGCGGTCGCGTAGGCACCGTTGGTCCCGAAAGATTGTTCGCCGGAGTACTTGCCGAAATAGTCATTCATCTGCCGGCAGAACGTCCACGTGTCGACCAGCGCAAGCATTGGCTCGGTGCTGAACGCGGATTGGCGTACGGACGCTGTCGCGGAGAGTTTCCAGCGAATCGTGTTTAGTCGAACCTCTGGCGAAGTCGTGCGCGCCGCAATCTCGTCCGCCACTTTGGCGACTCGGACGGAGAACACATTGGCGAATTCCCGGGTTTGGAGGCGCAGGCTGAGGTCCCGCGATGGCATCGGCTCGCCACCCAGATTGAATTTCAGCAATGAGCACCCGCCCAGCAACCCCGATAAGACCACCATCAACGCGAGGAAAGAAATTCGAGTTACGGCGGGAAATTGGGCGAGGGAAAAGGAATCAAACACGAGTCGTCGGCGGAAGCTACGAAACAAGTCATCGGCAGTCATGACACCTGAATACTCGTCAGGTTCTTTCCGCCAATGCAATGCGAACTGCCGTCCAGCCTCGAGGGAAGATGGAGACGAACGGAAAAGCGGCTCGCCCCGACCAGCGCTCTTCAACGACCTGATGCGGGCTGGCGCCCTCAATCACCGCGCTTTGCGGCGCAGAAGTACGAGTCCTCCGACCGCCATGGAAAGCATCGTAACCGTCAAACCGCCATCGGGGACATTAACCGGATCCGCCACGGCCATGGCAGGAGAGGTGAGGACGGCAAGGGCCGCGGCGAAGGTATAGATCGAGCGCATGATATCGTTTTTGGTTCCAGGCTTCGCAGACCTCACGCATTGAGGCGGAACAACAGCCTGATTCAGAGTGCGAGAGAGTAACACACTTCCCCACATTCTCAAACGCGACGATCGACCGGGGAATCCCCGAACAACTCGCGCCCTCGTCCAGCAGTAAGCCCACCTGACAGGCTGCCTCTTCAGCGCCCATTGGTTTGGCAAGCGCGGCGATCTGAGGCAGATGGAACTTCGAGCAGGACTCACGGCAACCAAGCCGCTATGCTCACCGGGAATGATGAACGATGAAACGGAGCAACCTGGCGCGCAGTCTGCCAACTCCAGCCCCCTGCTCCGCGCCGGCTGGCGCTTCGACAATTCGTATGCCCGCCTGCCCGGCGCGTTCCACGCCCGGTTCATCCCACGCCCGTGGCCGAGCCGCGCGTCGTCCTGCTGAACCGTCCCCTCGCCCACGCACTGGAGCTCGATGCGGACATTCTCGGCAGGCCATGACCGCGACCTGCTTCACCGGGAACCAGGTTCCTTCCGGCGCCACCCCATCGCCCAAGCGTACGCCGGCCACCAGTTCGGCCACCTCGCCCGACTCGGCGATGGACGCGCCATCCTGCTCGGGGAACACGTGACTCCCTCCGGAGAACGCTTCGACATCCAGCTCAAGGGCGCCGGCCCCACGCCGTACTCCCGCCGGGGCGACGGTCGTGCTGCCCTCGGTCCGATGCTCCGCGAGTATCTCATCAGCGAGGCCATGCACGGCCTCGGCATTCCCACCACGCGCAGCCTGGCCGTCGCCAGCGACGGGCGAACCGGTTTATCGCGAGCAACCGCTCCCCGGCGCCGTGCTCACCGGGGTCGCGGCCAGCCACATCCGTGTCGGAACCTTCGAGAACTTCGCCGCGCTCGGCGATTCGACTGGCCCTCCGCCTGCTCGCCGATTACACCTGCGCCGCCATTTCCCGAAACGGGCGGAGTCGGAGCATCCCGCGCTGGGCCTGCTGGAAGGCGTCATGGAGCGCCAGGCCTCGCTCCTCGCCCAGTGGATGCGCGTCGGCTTTGTCCATGGCGTGATGAACACCGACAACATGGCATTGTCCGGCGAAACCATCGACTACGGGCCCTGCGCCTTCATCGACGCCTACGACCCGGCCACCGTCTTCAGTTCAATTGACCAGCAGGGCCGCTACGCCTTCGGGCAGCAGCCGCACATTGCCGCGTGGAATCTCGCCCGCTTCGCCGAAGCCCTCCTGCCCATTCTCCACCCCGACCCCGACACCGCGCTGGCCCGCGCGCAGGAAATCATCGAGGCCTTCTCCGTCCGCTTTCAACATCACTGGCTCGCCGCCTTGCGCGGCAAGCTCGGCCTCTGCACCGCCGAGCCCGAAGACGCCGCCCTCGGCGAAGAGCTGCTTCGCTGGATGCAAGAAACGCGCGCCGACTACACCCACACTTTCCGAAACCTGCGACCGATTCCAGCTTCGGGATCAACACCGCCCAGCGATGTCTCATTTGTCGCATGGCACGAGCGCTGGATCAAACGCCTCGCCCAACAGCCTCAGCCGCCCGCAGAAGTGCTCCAGCTCATGAACGCCTACAACCCCGTGGTGATTCCGCGAAATCATGAAGTGGAAGCCGTCCTAAACGCCGCGACCTCCGTGAATGATCTCGCGCCACTCGGGAAGTTGCTTGCCTCACTCGCGAGGCCTTACGAAGAAACTGGCCAGCCCGATACTCTGAAAAATCCCCCGCCTCCGGGCACCCCGATTTGCCGAACCTTCTGCGGCACTTAACAACTGGAGAAAATCATCGTTGCGACAACGACGCAGGCTTCCCGCATCGTTCAACGTGAAATCCGTTCACCTCCAACACATCTGGAAATAACACCTCCGCCGATCACGGAGAACCGAACCGAGATTCCTCTCCCGCGCGGACGCGAACCGATCACCTAGCGGCGACCCGACCGGCGACGAGGCTTCTGGGACGATTTGCCGGGAGAATTCCGGTATTTCCGCCCGCCGCGTTTTCGGCCCTCGTTCGGCTTCGCTATCTGGCTCGCCTCGGCAGAAGCACGAAGCTGCCGTTTGACAGCTTCCGAGCCGTGCGCCGCCGCCATGTGGACTTGAAGCCCAAAGGGCATCTTTTGATTACAAATCGGGCAGTTCACAGATTAGGATTCGTACGTATAATTTTTGACTTCATCGAAAGGAGCACGCCCGCGAAAGCTGACAGTTTCACCCTCACCCCACAAGCAGCGAATCCGGCTGCAGACGAAATCTTGGTTTCACAGGGAAGGACTTCGCCCACCGAAACTCGACCGACTCCCTCGTCAATAAAACCCAAGGCCCATGGTCAGCGCAGGTTGTAACGTACACTATCGACGATCGCCGCGCTCAGTGAGGCCATGTGCACCAACTGCCGCCTCCACCCCGGCCGCTGAAGCGCGGAAATCGACTTTGAGCCCAAGATCATCAAGCGCGGCTTGGATGCCTCAAGGTTTTGAGTCGCGATCGGGTTCGCCAGAACAAACCCCGGACACACGGCGCTTGCGGAAGTCGACGATCTTGCGGTAGGAATCACCGAGCGATAGTTACGGCACCATCCCGGTGCTTCAGCATTGGCGAACCTTACGCGACTCTTGCCCGTCCAGATGGCGAGACGGACGATTGAGGCAGGGAGTCGATTGTCCGCATTGCCGGTGTGGCGAAATGGCAGACGCACAGGACTTAAAATCCTGGGACCATAAAAAGTCGTGTGGGTTCGAGTCCCACCACCGGCACCATTCTTAACCTGCTGTAGCGCAGTAGGATAGTGTGAAAGGGAGGATGCAGTGCCAGTGAAACTGCCAGTGAAATCAATACCGGGTGAAAACTTAATCATCACTCCGGCATTAACCGGCAATCACTCGCGATGACAGGATTCGCCGCCTGTTTTGTGTAGCAGCTAAACCACACCCTGCACGCAGCTTCATAACCTTCGGACAAAAAGAATCCGAATTATGAAACGTCCTTTCATCCTTTACCGCCGCAAAACGAGTGGAGTTTTTTACGTCGAAGATACGAGGACTCGAAAGCAAGAAAGCTTGGGCACCAAAGTTCGCGCCGAGGCGGCTGCCTTGCTCAACGCCCGCAATGAGGCCGTCCGGCAACCTCAACTCAATCTGCTCATTGCCAAGGCGTATCTGGCGGGGACGGACGCAGGCGTTTCCAACCGGACCTGGCAGCAGGCTTTCGACGCGATCATTGCCTGCAAACGAAACTCAACCAAGGAGCGCTGGGAACGCGGGGCCAGACAGGCGGCATTCGATCTGATCCGAAATCTTGTCATCATTGAAACGCAGGCGGAACACCTGCTCGCCTGCATGCAGTCCGGGACCGTCAGCACCAATGTGCTTCTGCGCGAACTCCACAACTATTGCCTCGGCATGAACTGGCTTTCGTGGCCCATCATCCAAAGAAAGCTCTGGCCCAAGATTGAATACCAACCGAAGCGAGCGATCACGGCCGACGAACATCGCCGTATCATGGACCGGGAGCGGAATGAGGAAAATCGAAAGTTTTATGACCTCTGCTGGCATCTCGGCGGATCGCAAACTGACATTGCCAATCTGGCGGCTGAAAACATCGATTGGCCGGAACGGGTCATTTCCTATGCCCGTCGGAAAACCGGCAGCCCGGCCTTCATTCACTTCGGGCCGGCGGTTGAAGTCGTCTTGCGATCCTTGCCACACCAAGGCTTATTGTTCCCGCGTCTTGCGGTCATGCTGGAAAAGCATCGGGCCAAGGAGTTCAAACGTCGCTGCGTAGGTTTGGGTATCCTGGGCGTTTCTCTTCACTCCTACCGTTACGCTTGGGCAGAGCGCGCCAAGCAGTGCGGCTACCCGGAGCGCTTCGCACAGGAGGCTCTGGGGCACAACAGCAAAGCCGTTCACCGGGCCTACTCCCGCAAAGCACTCGTTCGCCTGCCTTCGCTGGAAAGCTACGAGGAAACCAGGCGGAGAATGCCATCATTCAGTTGCCGCGGTCATCTCTTCCGCGGACCAGGAAGCCAATTTGGGGCAGAAGGATCTAACCCTCAGTTGACCCTCCTTCGTCCCGTTCGCCCGCATGTTTTGCCGGCGGGCGTTTCGTTCGCGCCAGTAGGTGGCGATGGCATCGCTGGCGCGGGCGAGCCACTTCTCGTCCGCGCAGTTGTTCCAAAATTTCCGTGGCAAAGAACTTTGTGCTGTTGCGGGCAGGATGTCCCAGAGGCTTCAACAAGCCTGCCGCAACAAGCATCGGAATTTCGTGCGGTTCAAACCCAAGCAACCACGCTGTCTGTGTTGCATCCAGCCGCGCCGGAACAATCTTCCAACCAAGAAACTCTGTTCTTTTGTGCGGTCGTGTTCATACGCGGATGCCCCGCGGCGCTTTGCCGGGGCGGATGAGTTGGGTTTGCTTCTCTGTCGTGGTTTGCCCGCTTGCGTCAGGCAGATCCGCCTCCACCTGGCTGGGTGCTTGGTTCTTGGTCAGGTCGAGTTGTTCCTCGATCTCGCTTTGGCGACGGCACAGGTGTTGGTAGTGCTCCTCTTTCTCGAACGCTGCGCCGACTTTGGTTTCCAGTTCCTTGGCCCGCTTATGGGCATCGGTGAGGTCAGTCTCAGCTTGGTGGCGCGTTCCTCAAGCCCTTGGACGTTCGCTTCGAGTGATCGGATTGTGCCAAGAGCCGTATCGGTGACGCGCGCGGCGTAACTGTTCTGCCCCCGCACGACCACTTCGACAGTGTTGTTGAAGCTGGGACGAAGAAACAAATCGAACCCCGCAAAGCGACCAAGGCGCACATCGTCACCGAAACGATTTTTGATCTTCTCCGCACGGCGAACGATCAACTCGCCGGCGATTCCACGGTTGTTCAGTTTCCTGCCCGTCAAGTTCGATGCTGAACTTATCGCCCGACGTATCCTGCCGCACCGCGATGTCCTGCCGCAGATTCGTCAGACGGCCGGTGAACGCCTCGGCGTCTTCGTGGGAGCGGCGGAGATTGGAGCGGATGCGGTATTGTTCCTCGGCATGGGCGGAGCGCAGTCGCGTCAGCCGCATCAACTCGGCGTCCACCTGCGCTTTCTCGATCACCAGTGGATTGCCGGACGCGATGGCTTTGACCTCGGCGTAGGTCAGCGCGGCCGAGTCGAGGTCTTCCAAGCGGCGGATGGTCATGTCCCCGCTCATGACCTGGGCGATGAACTTGGCCTTCGTTTCCAACGTCTGCCACATGTAGGCGTCGAAACTGCCTTCCGTGACGTAGCGGAAAATCTGAACGGTGGAGTTCTTGTTGCCTTGGCGAAGGATGCGTCCTTCGCGCTGCTCCACGTCCGCCGGTCGCCACGGCGCATCGAGATGATGCAAGGCAATCAAACGCTCCTGCACATTCGTCCCTGAACCCATCTTTTGCGTGCTGCCGAACAGGACGCGGACCTTGCCCGCACGCACATCGCGGAACAACGCCAGCTTGGACGCGTCCGAATCGTAATCTTGAATGAAGGCGATTTCGTTGCTCGGAATTCCCAACCGTTCCAACTTTTGCGCCATGTCGTTATAGACGGAGAAGCCTCGGTCTTTTGGCGTAGAGAGGTCGCAGAACACAAGCTGGGCGGAACGCTCTGGCTTGGACTCCTGCCAGATTTCGGAAAATCTTCTCAACCGCCAGATTCACCTTGCCTTGCGGTTCATCCGGCGCGGACGGTTTCATCAACCGAAGATCCAAAGCCGCCTTCCGCCCCTCGGACGTGATTTTCAGCATATTGTCTTCGCTGGGGTCAACCCGGCCTGTCCTCAATCTCTCGGCGCGGGCGGCGAGCGACTGAACGAATGCCTTGAGTTCCTCCGTGGCCGGCGCGTTGCGGATGGTCGGCTTTTCTCCGTCCAGCTTCGGGCGCGGCAAGTTGAGCATCGCGGCGGTTTGCACGTCGGCGGACTGGCGGAACATCTGCATCAGCTCCGGCACATTGATGAAGCGCGCGAAGCGGGTGTTGAGCCGGTAGCCCGCGCCGTCCGGCGAAAGTTCCATCGCGGTGACCGGCTCGCCGAACGTGGCTGCCCACGAATCGAAGTGATGCAGGTGGTGCTGTTTCAGTGCCTCGGGCTGGAGATACCGCTGCATGGTGAACATCTCGGCCATGCTGTTCGCGATGGGCGTGCCCGTGGCGAACACCACACCGCCCCCGCCGTTGAGCGACTGGATGTGCCGGACTTTCAGATACATGTCGAAGGCCCTTTCGCTGGCTGTCTGCGGCAGCCCCGCGATGCGCGTCATCTTGGTAACGTAAAACAGGTTTTTGAAGTAGTGCGCTTCGTCCACGAAAACCCGGTCCACGCCAAGTTCCTCAAACGTAAGCGTATTGTCCTTCTTGTGCTCGGCGGCGAGGGCTTGCAGCTTGGCTTCCAGCCGCTTCTTGGCCTTCTCGATTTCTTTGACCAAGCGGCGATTCGAGGAATCGGCGTGCTGACGCCTGATCATCTCCAACTCGTGAAGCTGTTCTTCAAAGAACCGCTCCTGCGTTTCGCGTGCCAGCGGAATGCGCTCAAATCCTGAGTGCGTGACGATGACGGCATCCCAATTGCCCGTGGCGATGCGACTGAACAACTTCTTGCGGTTCTGCGATTCGAAGTCCTCCTTGCCCGCGACCAGGATGTTCGCGCCGGGATACAACGTCAGCAGTTCGGTCGAAAACTGGCCGAGCATGTGGTTCGGAACGGAGAACATCGGCTTCCGGGCGAGGCCGAGCCGTTTCAACTCCATCGCCGCGGCGACCATCGTGAATGTCTTGCCCGCGCCGACGACGTGGGCGAGCAGCGTGTTCGGCGTTTGCAGGATGCGCCAGACGCCGGCCTTCTGGTGTCCGTGCAACTCGATCGCCCCGCTCGCGCCGGGCAACGTCAGGTGATCGCCGTTGAACGTGCGGACGCGCGTGTGATTGAACGTGTCATTGTAGAGGCGACAAAGCCGATCGCGACGCCCATCATCCGACCAAACCCACTCCTTGAACCGCTCTTTGATGCGCTCCTGTTTCTCGCGGGCGGCTTCGGTAGCCTGCGCATTGACCACCGGTTTGTCGTCCACCGTGTCATAGACCGTTGGTGTTTTGAGATTCAGGGCGTCTTCGATAAGTTCGAGCGCCGTGTATCGATCCGTACCCCAGTCGGTCGTATTGGCGGTTGCGCCCCTGGCTTCCCAATTCGCGTTGAGGTGCCAGGTGCCGAGCGCGTGGACGTGGCCGACCTCGACGCCGGAAGGAATGTTCAAAAGCTGATTGGTAAAATCCTTCACGTCGCTAAACGGAAGCCAAGCCGACCCCAACCGCACATCAATCTCGGTCGCTGCCAGATCAGCGGGCTGCACCGACTTCAATGCCTCGACGTTCTCGGCGAAACGCGGATCGGTCAGGGCGGCGGCATCGGCGACCGCCAGTTTTTCCCGCACGTTGCCGGACAGATATTGATCGTCAGTCTCCCATTCGTTCGTTTGTGGATTGCGGAAGATCACCCCCTTCAAGTCGGGGAGGAATTCCTCAACCGGCTGGTTCAGCAAGCCCGCCATGCGGTCGAGGTCCACGCCGCCACACTCATTCAAGCTCACGAGCAACGCTTCCTTGGGCGTTTCGACGGACTCCACCGGCTGCCGGTGGTGAATCGTCCGCTCCGTGAAGATGGTCGCCTTGGTCGCCCGCTTGGTTTCGTCGTTGTAGGTCTCCAGCGAAAGCAGCAGCGGCAAATCCGGGTCGCCGTCGAAGGCGCGTTGGTTGGCGCGGAGATTCAGCGGGCCAAACCGGGCGGTGAACCGGTCGTAAGCGATGTTGAGTTGCTGGCGCGTTTCAACGACTCGCTCTTCCGGGCTGCCGTCCACCTGGGCGCGCAGACAGTCGCGCACCGCGTCACGCACTTGAATCATACCGCGAATTCGCGAGCGGGTTTCGGACGGCAAATCGTTCAGCGGACGGAGAACGTTTTCCTCACGGAGGCAAACGATTCCATCGTGAACACAAAAGGCGTTGGGTTTAACGACGTCCGGCGCAGGAATGGTTTCCTCGATGTTGGGCTCGGCGATGTGGTGAGCGTGGGCCTGATAGATACCTAGCGGCAGGCGCTCAATCGCTTGCGCCAAAGCGTCCGCCAGGCTTCGGCCATCCGGCTCCAGCGTCGGCTCATGGTCGCGATACATCCGTCCGGTCAATCGCAGCCGGCCGAGCATCATCTCCGGTCGGGCGGCAAAGTATTCGTTGATGGTGAACGCTTCGCCGAGGTCGTTCGTGTAGCTCGCGGTCGCCTTCCAAGCCGGACCGGTGGGCGACTCACCGCGGCGCAGCTTGCGCAGCATCACAATATCGGTCGTGACCTCCGTGCCGGCGTTGCGTTTGAAGGCGTCGTTCGGAAGACGGATGGCGCCGAGGAGCTCCGCTCGTTCACGGAGCAGTTCGCGCAGCGTCGAATTCAGTTTGTCCATCGTGCCCCGCGACGTGATGAACATCACCAGACCGCCCGGACGCACTTTCTCGAGTGCCGACGCAAAGAAGTAATCGTGAATTGGCAGCTTGAGGCTGTTCCACCTTGGGTCATGAACGGTGTAATCGCCAAACGGAACGTTGGAGATGGCGAGATCGTAGAATCCATCAGCGAGCTTCGTTCGCTCGAATGGTTGCGCACGAATGTCGGCGTCCGGATAAAGCGCTTTGGCAATGCGTACCGTCAGCGGATCGATCTCGACCGCTGTGACAGTGGTGCGTCGCAGCATGTCCTCCGGCATGAGGCCGATGAAATGCCCAATGCCGCACGCGGGTTCGAGGACGCGCCCGCCTTGGAAGCCGAATCGCGCGGTGGCCTGATACATCGCGCCGATGACGGTGGGCGACGTGTAGTGGGCATTAAGCGTGGTCGAACGCGCCTGCTCAAACTCCTCCTCGGAGAGGTTGGCGTTGAGGGCAGCACGTTCCTTGGCCCATTCGCGGTTGTAGTCATCAAAGACCTGTGGCATCGCGCCCCAACCCACGTATTGGACCAGCGCGGCTTTTTCTTCGGTGGTCGCTGGCCGCTCCTGTGCATCCAGGGCGCGGAGCGTCTCGATGGCTTTCAGATTCTGCTGAAACTTCTGCTTCGGCCCTCCATCGCCCAGACGGTCGGCTTCCGTGATGCGGTAACTGTTGGGATTGCGGGGAGGCTCTTCAGTTTTCCTAACGCGGCGGCCGTAGGCCGATTGGCCGGCGGCTAGGCCTCGGGTGGGAGCAGGAGGTATTTCTCCCGCACCATTTCCCACGCTTGCGTCTGGGCCTGCTGCGCCGTTGACCCCTGCTGCATCAAACGTGTGCGGAGCGTGGCCATTTCGTCCTTCGTCTTCTCCTCTGCCTCCAGAAGCATCTGGTGCAGGATGCGTTTCCGCTCCAGTTCGCGAACCATCTTCGGGCGGTGTTCCCGCCAGTGTTTCTCGGCCAGCCGGCCGTATTGCGTCAACGGTGTCATAAGCGGTTTGTCTTTCGCCGAAGAGATCCAGCTGCTCATCCGTTCCTGTTCTGATTTCGCCGGATGGCCATGCGCTTGGTCGCCTTACGGCCGGAACAGTTCGTTTACCTCCACCCCGAGCACCGCAGCGAAGGCGTAGGCGTGTTTGTCGGTGGAAACGGAGCGCAACGTCTCGATGTTGGCGAGAATGTCGCGTGTGATCTTGAGGTCGGGAAAGCGCACCTGCAGCTTCGCGACGAACACATCCTGCGTCCACGCCCGCTGCCAGCGGAGCCGGGCGATCTTGCGGCCAATGAGGTTCGACCCGTTCATCCCACCTCCCCGGTTGCCATGCGGAATGAAGGATTGCACCAATCTGGACATCCCATATTATGGGACAACTCGGCGAAAAAAATATGAGTTATCTCAGCACCGCCTTGAAGCGCATCAGCGAACGGCATGGTCTCAAGCAGGCCGATGTCGTTCGTGAATCCGGCCTCACGCGCAGCCATGTCTCCCGCCTGTTCACCGGCGATCAGCGCTGGATTTACGACGCCGACATGGCGGCCATTTTGCATGTCTTCCGAAAGTATCCGGGCGAACAGTCCGAGCTCGTGGCCGCGCGTTGCCTGGACGTTCGCAATGGACCGGGTTCGGATCGGGTCACGATTACCATCGAGGGCGAGGAAAGCTCCCGGCGGTCGGGTCGTGCGGCAGGCGGGGATCATGTGGAGTTGAGTCATGAAACAGAACGTGCGTTGGCGTGGTTGCGCAGCCAGTGTCCGCTCAACGCGGACCTTGAGAAACACCTGGTGGGTTATGCCCGGCTGACGGGCATGAAGTAGACGGCACCGCCGTCCGGCGTCGGAGGACTGGGCGCAGATAGATGCGACGTGTTCGTTCGTTCTTCAGGCGGGACTTGAAGAAGAAGCAGAGACCGCGTTCCCACTTGCGCGCGGCGCGCGAGACTTCCAGCAGTTCACTCCGCTTGGCGCCCCGCACCATGCCCATCAGGGCGCGGATCAATTCCTTCTCCCCGTCCGGCAAGGTGCTCCACCAACGATGATCAGTAGTTGTTTTCATCTTGGATCACTTTCTACCCCATCCACAGGGACAACCATGGGGCTGCACTCGCATGATTTGGAAAAAGTTGTTCACAACATCTCCTCCCTGCTCCGCTCACAGCGTTTCATACCGACTGGATAACGCCCGAGCAATCGCTCCCAGCCGTTCCACAAGAGGGCTCGGCTGAATGACGGTCGCGTGAGCGCCCCAGCCCAGCACCCAACGTTCGACTTCCTCCAGACCGCTCAGGCGTAACCGAACGCGGGACTCGCCGCCCGGCAGTTCCATCAGCTCCATGCTGGGATGCCATCGGCGTCCGCGCAGTTGATCGGTCGCCCACGCATCGAACTCGATGACGACATCGTAGTCATTCCGCCCACTCATCACGGAGAGACTTCCCCTGAGGTAGCGGCTGATGTCGAAGTCGTGCGGCTTCTCAAACGGAACTTCCAATCGCGCCACTTGATTCATGCGGGAGACCGCGAAGGTCCGAATCTCCCGCCGGTCGACATCATGCCCGATGACGTACCACCGTTGATCGCAACAGGTCAGATGATAGGGATGCAGGAACCGGGCGGCCGCCGATCTCTCGCCAGGCTTGCGGTAGGTGAACCGCAACGCCCGCCGGTGCTGGACCGACGCAGCCACCATCTCCATCACCTGCGGATCGGACTCCTCCGGACCCAAGGGACGGAAGGACAAATCCGCTTCCGGTTCGGTGTGTCCCTCCAAACCGCTCCGTTGTCCGGTCAGTTTGTGAACCGCAGTCCGCAGCGGCGCGCGAAAGGGTGTCTCGCCATATTGGCTGACCGCCTTGTCTGCGACCACCAGTGCGAAGCGTTCTTCGGCATTGATCGTGGGAACGCCCGGTAGTTGTTTAACCGGTGCCGCATAAAAGTACCCGCGCCGTTGCCGGTGATACTCAATGGGCAGCTGCCAATGGACTCGCATCCATTCGATGTCGCGCTTGATGGTCTTGGGTGACACCTCAAACTCCCGCGCCAGCCGGTGGACATTCGGATGCCGCTGGGCGGAGATGAGTTGATGAATGCCCAGCAGCCGTTCGGTCGCATTGCGACTGACGGAAACGGGCTTGTGGTTGGACGAGGGGACGATGGTCTCACGAAGAATCCGTTCCTCCTGGGCATCGCCCTGCATAACAGGGTTCTTGCTCATGCCTACACTCTTTATCACAGCCACCAGGACAATGGCTGTCCAATGGTGGGAGTTTTACAAACGCCTCCCCTGCCCTCGCGCCCCGGCCCACCAATGGCGATGCCGGGGCGCTCCTGGTCAGACGCCCACGGATTCCGTGCGCGTTTGTTGTCCCTGCGTCCGCGCGATCGTGCGACGCGCCGAACGGGCGATCTGCGCGATGACGTTTTCCTTCTGATCTTCCGGCAGATCTTTCACCAGCAGATCATAGGCGCGTTTCATCTCCGGATTGCGGTTGATCTGCTTGAGCAGCCCGTCCCGGATTCGCTGCTGCCGGTCGAGCTCGCGCACTTCGTTGAGGACGACGCTGCGTTCCAGTCGCTCGCGCGGCATCGCCTGGACGTAGGCCCAATACTTGGGGTTTTCTTTGATGTAGGTATCAATCTTCGCATCCACTTCCGGGTTGCTCCGGAAGGTGGGCTGATCGGTCGGGGCGGCAGCGCCGCTGGCGCCGGCTGGCGCCGAGGATTTCGGTTTGCTCATAACGATTCGGGTTGGTTGGCACGGCTTGGACCGTGTTCGCCGGCGGGGAGATGGCTTCTCCCCAATTCCCGGCAAAGTATCTTCAAGGTTTCGTGCTGCTCCCAGGCACGAGGGTCGGCGGCTCGTTGGTCGTCAGGGCCGACGCCGATAGTTTTTGGAGTTCACGCTGAAACTCCGCGATCCGTTGTTCGTTGGTGGAAAGGCGGACCTGGAGGAACGACTGGTTTCGAGCCACCTGCTTCATCTCGCCCAGCAGCGTTTGGAGTTCACGGTAGGACTGCGCGAGCTTCGCCGCTTCGTTCATGACCCGCGCCGTCGTCTCACGTTGACGATTCATTTCCGCAATCAGCGCATCATTGGTCAGCGGAGTTGCCGCAGCGGCATCAGGCGGCGGGTTCAAGAGCGGAATGGTCTGGTTCGACCCGAGATGGAGATTCCAACGCGCGGAGACTTCGACGCGATGGATCGGGTGTTGTTCGTGCATCGTCCCCGGTTGATTCGGATCGATGTAGCGGCCCAGATGATAGGCGCGGACCACTTCGCCATAACGCACCGATTCGAGAGGCTCGACGGCCAGCGGCGGCGGGCCGAAGTGCCACCGGCGAATGCGACGCGCACGAGGCAATGAACAACAAGGGGATCAAGGCGAAGAGTTTCATGGTTGGTGCGGTGAGTTTGCTGGAAGCCGGTCGCCGGCAGGTGTGCCAGCTACCCCGAGACCGGGATTGCTCGGGCTCTCCTCCAAGAATGGTTTCCACTGTCCGCCAATCGCTGCGTCGCTGCGGTCGATCGTTTGGAGGACGTAGATATAGAATTGTTTCCCGCTCGGCACCCGGACGTAGAACCCATCGCGCTGAATCGTGTCGTAGATGCGTTGGGCATACACCGAAAGAACCTTCTCCGCTCCTTTGAACGGCGCGTTGTTCAACGATCGGCTGTCGACCGAACCGAAGATGGTTTGTTCCTTCTCCGTCAACGCACTGGCGGCGCCCGCCAGAAACGTGGCGGCAAACAGTTTAATCTCTGCCAGATTGTCGGACTTGAGCAGGCGCCCGCGCAGCCCCGCGCTGCCATCGGTAATACCCCACCTTTCCTGATCGCCGGAGAACTCGCGGTCGAGCGCAATGCCTTTCAGCCGGAGTTCCTCGCCGGTCTGCCAGACGAAGGTCCAGTTGTTGCCGCTGGCGATGCGTTCGCGGTGCCGGTCGGTCTGCGCGGTGCCGTGAACTTCCGTCCCCGCCGGAATTACCAGCTTCCCGGCGTGATAAATGTTCTCGGTCACCAGTCCAATGATCGGCGTTTGGATCGATGCCGAGTCGACGGTGATGACGATTTCACAGGCGATCAACCGCCCATACGGGGCGTAGGTGTCGCCGAGCATTTTTGGTTCTGGCACACCCGCCGTGGCATCTCCGAACAGACTAATCGGGGCAAGCACTGGCGGCGGCGGGTTGGGTTCAGGCCTCGCGAGATCGACCACGACTTTCGTCAGCTCATTGGTCTTCGCCGGTGCCGCAGGCCGCTCCGGTTTGGGCGTTGGCGGGCGATAGGGTTGCATCGGGCGTTCGATGCTTTGCACGATTTGCGGACGATCCGTCGCATTGCTCGCAAGGCTGGTCACGCGCACGTCCATGTCGTCGCTGTTCGAGCGATCTCGAAACACGCTGAACAACACCAGTCCCCCACCAAAGATCGCCGCAAACAACAGCAGCTTGCCGCTGCCGGTCTTGAAGAAGTTCAGAAAGTCGCGCGGCTTCATGGCTGACCTTTGGGAGAACGAGCCGGTGACACGACGGGCTCGTTGGTGGAAACGTTTTCCGGCGGAGGCGGCGAGGTCCGCGTGACCAGCACGGCAAACTCGTTCTGGAGCGACAGCTCATTCCGACCTCCGTCCGGGGTGCCGGTGATGGCGAAGTAAACTGTGCTCAGCGACGAGGCCGGCAACATTCCCGGCGCGTCGCTGATGGACTGATGGTAAAGCCGGTTGCCGACACGGACGCTGAAACTCTCGGGAAGATAGCGAATGGGCTGGTCGGACTTGTTCCGCAGCGTGACGTGAAACACGAGGGTATCCTCCGGGTTGAAGCGGAAGATCTCTTCGATCCGGATCTCGTAGTCGTTGAAGTCGGCCACTGGCGGACGGTCCCCAAACGTCCGGGCTTCGGCTCCAGCCACGGCTTCGGGCCGTTGCGCTTTAAGCAGTGGGAAGGCCTTCGCCTTGTCCAGCAACGCCAGCAGGCGGGTCGGTGAAACCAGCGGCGCCGGATAAACGGTTGAAGCGGTTGACGCTCGTTCTTCCAGGTGAAGCGCGAGCACGGGCGCATCACTCTCCACCAATTCAAAGACGTAGGTGCGTTTGTTCCAGCGAAGGTTCAGGTTCGTCGCCGCCTTGCGCACCAGCGCGCGAACGGAGAGGAACGACGAGCCTTTGGTGTGAGCGATTTGAAATTGACCCGGCGTCTTGCCATCCGCGGTCACACCGACCGCATCCAGCGCGGCAATCGGCCCAGGAAAACTGATCGTGGTCACCCGATTCGTCGCGACCGGCACCGTAACCACCACGCGCTCATCGAGGGTCAGGCGTTGAATCGATTCAGACGAACCCGCCAGTGCCATCGTGACGGTCAGGAAAATAAAGCTAAGGAATGATTTCATATTTGAAGTCGCCCACCGCGGTCGGGAAACGGCCATTGGCCACCATGTTGGGGTTGCGCAGGAAACGAAGGTTGAGTTTGAAGTTGAAGGCTTCGGTGAAGGCTTTCTCTTGAAAGATGCCGGTGCGGATCACCTGGCCGGAAACGGTCACGAGCACTTCGTCCTCACGGGTCGAAAGAATGTCGATCTTTGAAATCTCCGGTTTTTGCCGGAGTTGTTTGGCCCGGAACTCCACCGCTTCCCGCGTGCGTTGTTCCTGTGCCTTCTGCAGGGCGGATTTCAGGAACAGCTGGCGAAGCAGTTCCGGGTGATCGAAGTCTTTCGGGCTACGCTGGAGCAACGTCAGGGTCGCGAGTTCCGCTTGTTGCACATGCAGATCTTTCGCTTCGGCGAACTGCAGCAACGGACTGACATAGTAGGTCTGCGCCGGGTCGATGATGACGACGCGTTCCCGTTGCTTGAATTGATTGATGATGTGATAGCGATCCAGCGCGGCGACGCCCGTCACCGCCACCGCCACGAGGAACCAGAACCACGGCAGCCGATCGCGTTGCGCGAACAATTGGGTCGGGTCGAAGGCACGGCGGGGTCGGACGACCGACGTGGTGCTGGTTTGAGTCTGGCGGAGTTCAGGGGTTTCCATGGCGATTAAAAGTTCCGCCCACGAGCCTGGGCGATGAGGTCACGAACGGAGCGATCACCAGTAATGTCGTCACCGGCACGACCACGGGTGGATCTCGGCGGCAGCCCGGAACCGGCAATGATCATCGCCCCCGCACTGCCGACACCGGCGGCGGTCGACAGAGTGCTCAACGCCGCCGCCATTCCAGCCGCAGCGACGGGTGCTGATGAAACGCCGGTCGCGGATCCCACCGCCGCAGCTCCAGATGTGGTCGCCGCGGTTTGCAGAAATCCTCCCACGGCGCCCGCGATGAGTTGTCCCCCGGCGAGTGCCCCAGTGCTCAACACTTTCTGGATCACGACCGGTGCAGAGATCGTGCTGAACACAATCCAGAACGCCACCACGACGACTCCAAAGGTTGCTTGCAGCGTGTAGAAGGAAGCCGTCGGATCAAAGAAGCGCGACGAGGGATCGGTCATGAAGTCGAGCATGCCCTGGGTGATCAGCGCCGCGACCGCCCAACCCAGGGGCCAGAGCAGGACGCCGGCGATGTTCATCAGGTAACGGCTGCCCACGGACCGCAGCGGTCGAATCGCCATCAAACCAATCAACAGGGGCGAGAGCGCATACGCCGTGAACAGGATGAACTTTTGAATGAGGTAGGCCCACAACAGGAGGAGTGACGCGAACTGGCCGACCAGCCAGAGAATCCCGGTAATCAGCATCTCGACCGAGAAGGCGTTCAGGTCACTCAAAATGTCCCACCAGGATCGTTCACCGCCCGTATCCCGACGGACTTCCAGTAACTGGTTGTATTGCTGGTGAACCTGCGACGGATCAACACCGAGGCCATTGAGGATCGAGGTCTGGAGAAGTTCCTGCGCCTGGTTGCCCCACTGCGGCAGCATGACCAGCAGCGCAGTGAGCACGAACAGGCGCACCATGTGCAGCATCAGGGTCTTGGCGGAGAACCCGTGCGCCACCAGCAGAATGGTTCCGACGATGAACAGCAGGAACGCCACGAGGCGCAGCAGTTCGTGCAGTTCCGCACATTTTTGCAGGAACGTCGGAAAGAGTTGTTCGAAGGTAGCCATCGTCGGAAAGCTGGGAATGGCGCCTTACGGAGTCGGAAACGCCGTCGGCGCATTCACGAGGCGGAAGGTCTGGCCGTATTTCTGCACCGCCTCGGTGAACTCGGCGTGTTGCTGTTCCTTCTTCGCTTCGGCCTGCCGTTGCGTCTCATTGCGGTTGGCAACGTCCTGCACGAGCGCCGACGCGGTGGCTTGATTGATTTCGTAGTCGGTGTTGTTCAGTGCGGACGAGAGGCCGATGAGAACGCCGGTCAGCTTTTGCACTTCAGCGTCGGTGGTGGCGTTCTTGAGCGCCGTCGTCGTGCGGGCGATCTCCTCCTTCAACGCGATGCGCCGCGTGGCCGCGTCGGCAGAGACGGAGAGGAAGTTGTCCGCAGTTTTCTGCACGGCTGCAACGGCGAGATAAGGCGCTTCGCGACGGGCGACCGTCGCGCCATTCGGCGTCGAAAACGTCGTGCCGATGCTGCTGAACAGTCCATTGGCGTCGTAGATCATGGCCTGCCCTGCGTCCACCGCCCCTTCGAGCGCAGTCAAAGTCTGGCCAACTTCCGCCCGACGTAGTTCGGTCACCAGCGGTTGCACGGTATTCAGCACCACGGCTTTCGGATCACCGAACAGACTTTCGTAGTGCTTGAACTCAGTGAGTTGATCTTCGAGCGCCTTGATCTGTTGGACCTGGTGGTTGATGACCTCGACGAATTTCGCGACTTCCTGCACGGTGTTTATGACGGACTGAATCGTATTGGCCGGGTCGTAAACGACCCACTGCGCGCGCGCCGTGCTGGCAAGGCCAGCGGTCGCGAGCATTACGGTGAGGAGTTTTTTCATGGTATGCCTTTCGTTTCTCGGACGGGGGCCACATGCCGCCCATCACGCAAAAGGAGATACCATCAAGGCTGGGTTCGGGGGTGTAGCTCCTGCACAGGATGCAGCGAAGTCCGTCACGCTGACGCGAGACGGACGAGGAACGTCATCGGCGTGTCCGTTCCAAAATGCCAACGGTGTTCACTCTTTGTCCTTCAATGTGCCGTATTGCAACAGCGGAAATCATTCACACTTTCGCCTTCGAAGTGCCCGTGCGCGAACCAGTGAGAAAAACTTTGCCCCTCAGCACCATCGCCCCGCAGGACGAGCTCTTCAACCGGCACGCCGACCGCAGTGCCGAGCCGCCATTCAAAATAATAGCGAACCCACCGACTGCGCCGCAAACGCAAGACAGGGCAAGCCTGTGAACCATCAACCTCGCAACAGAATAGCAATCATCAACTGATCATTCCTCGGACTCCTGTGTCAGCGTAGCAAGATCACTTCCCCGTCAAGTCTTCATCAATGTTAACACCGCTTCGCATCGCACCGACCTGCAAATCAATCGGAGCGCTCCAGAGTCCGAACTTACTACGCGCTCTGGCTTTGATCGTCATCCGGCCGGCGACCTCGACCGGCTTGGAGTATTCGAGTGCGGACGGGGAGACCGCACCTCCCGGAGCCCGAGGGTCGGTGCCGTTCGTTGTGTAGAAGAGCCTGCCATCGAGAAAGCCCATCGACACAGAGGAGATACCGTTCGAGGAGGCCAGTGGCTGCAAAACTGGCTTGGGATACTCCTGGCTGTCGATCCACGCCAGGCGACAAGTGACCCACTGCTTCAGCCACGATACATCCTTTTGAAACAACTCGTTTGATGGTGCGCTCCCGGGCAGCCCCGCCCACCGTGAGTGATTCCGTCCGAGCGCCGGCAAAACTCCGCTTGTGATGAAATCAATCAGCCGGACGAGATTGGTTGTCTCAAAAACGTTCGTCCGAAGTTCGCTCCATCGATCCATGTATCGCTGTAAAAAATCAGGATCTTCGAATAATCGACGAAACCAAGTGTAGTCGGGATCCTGGACACCTTCAAATCGCCACTCGTTGGTCTTCATGGCGGCCGCGAAGAAGGTGTTTCCAAAAGCATTATCCCAGTCCCATAGGGGTCCCATCGCCACCTTGCCGCCCCGATCCTTGTGCATATACTGGCTCAGGAAGTAACCATCGGCATTCCGCGACAGCTCCACCATCCAGTGAAAATCTACAAATGATTCGACATCAATGTAATTGCGATACCCGGTTTCGGCATTCCGAAAACCCAATGAGAATAATGTCTTCTCGAAATCACCCAAATACTTGCGCACCCACTTGCTCTGAATGGCAGTTAAATCCCGTTCCTTCGGCTCCTCAAAGCGCAACAACAATTCTTGTCCCGTCAGCAATCCCGCTTCACCCTTGGCCTCATCATCCTTCTTGAAGATGTAGCCGCCGGACAGCTCGGGTTCTTTGTCGTGCTCGGGACGCAAACGGGCGATGTTTACGCGATCATTGGACCGCTTGATTTTCTCCATCAACACGAACACACCCAAGTAGGAGTCGGACATTCTCCGGGCAGCCTCGTTGACCGTATTCGAATGCTGGAGCGGGAAGCCTGAGCCTGACAGTGCTTCCAGGACATGTCTTGTTTGTAAAGCCAGTTGAGCTGGTGAAATTAGGCCTCCTTTGAACGAGTTTGTGACGCTAAATACCTCCACAAACCGCCAGCGCACCGCGTAGCGCCCCATGCTGCGCCAAAGCTCATGCGCCAGCAGATTCCGGGAAAACGTCTTGTCCGTCACCGAGGCGTAGAGTACCCAATCCGAATCCGCCGGAAGACCAAGGAGCGAGGTTTTTCGATCCTTTCCCCGATTATCCTGCAATTCCAAGCGATAGCTCTTCTTTGGATAGTGAAACGAACTGTTCCCACGCGCGGACAACTCCGCCGGGCCACTGGCGCCTTCATCGATTGAAAATTTCGCACCACTATCCTCCGGAAGCAGCACCGTGAGAAAGGCGGGCACACGCGAGCGATCTTGAACTGCTTTTCCGCCGGTTTGAAAAACCAAAACTGGCAGTGCTCCGGACCCACTGGGTTTTACCTCCGCCGCCGACAAAACGGCACCACCGCACGCCAACAACACGACGGCAATTGCAGAAACAATCGCCCCTTCACCGACGCTACTGAGCCACTGCCATCTCCCGTTCATGTTTGATTCTTCAGATGGTTCAAGAACACAATTACGGACTTTTGGTGGAACCTTTTTCAGGCAGTTTCCTAAATGGATATCTTGATCGAAAAATGTGATAGTCCCCTAGCACCGTGTATGCTGGCCCAGAAAGCCCACTATATCGCTTGATCAAAATCGGACGGCCGTTGTTCCACCGTATTGGCCACGCCACGTTAAAGGAACCATCTGCGTTGATTTCACTACGACCAGACTCCCAAGTCATTGCACTCGCGCTAGGGTTGTTTGTTGCCGATTCAGGCAAGTCAAACGCTATACGTAGTATTAATAGGAGCTTGGACATTTCGATGAAATCGTCTTTTATGGCACCAGGCTCCGTTTCCGCGAACCGTTGAAGGACGAGTTCAACCGTGGACGGGGTCGCATTTTGGAACATCCGGGCTGCTTCTATAGCGTTTTTCCAGTCGTTGCTGGTGTAATCCTTGGTCGATCTCCATGGTTCGACTCGTGATATTGCATTAAACAGGGACTCTGCGGAAATGCTTGTCGAATCCGGCCCAACCTCCTGCTTGTCACAGCCGGTTACCAAGATTCCGAATAATGCGACAAAAGTGAGTAGCAGCGCTGCGTTATGCATTAGTTGTATGGCTCCTGCCGAACGGGCCACGTCATCTCCCCCCTGTCAGCGTTACTGAATGGTTTCTCGCAACAACAATCCCAGTTTGCGTTTGCCCAATGATATTCTAAAGCCTCCACGGGTTGCACCTTGTTCCACCAACTTGGGCGAGTCCTTGTCGCCGGAAGACCGCCCGAGCTTGCGATTGACCCCCAGTTTGCAGGATCGTCATTTGGGTCGCCAGCATCAGTTGTCCTGGCGCAGTAAAACGCAACGACGCCACGCTTTTGATCGCTCCCTTTCGAATTTGGATACTTACCATTTGCGAACTGGTCGGTATATCCATATCGCCTTGCAATGTTTGACCATGAGTCGTTCATTGTGACCGGCCACACCTCCCAATAATGATCAGTAATTTGAACTTCGTTCTTCAAGGAACAGTATTTCACCACTTTGCTCATCTCGACTTCTTGAACGAGGTAACCAGTGCATGGAGCTGGATTGCTAAGCTTGAAATCCCACTCTACGGTATACTTTCCACATTCACCTTTCTCCCACTTCAATTGAGTGATGACTATTTTCCCATCAGGATCAAACTTCAGCAAAGGAGCGTTTTCAGCAAACGCACAAAGGTTCTTTCCTCCCTTCTCCTCAATCGGATCTCTGTTCAACCATCTCCCCGCCGCCGGATTGTAGAACGCCCTCGCGGGCGACACGGCGATGAATAAGAACAACGTGACAGCCAATAGCGTTTGGTCGCATCTCTTCATAAGGTCACGACTGTTCGTGGGTTTGGGTGGTTTCGATCCGACTGCTTTGCATTGCTTCGCAAATGCTCCATGAACTCACGTTGGATGGCTGAGTGCGGTGCCAGCCGGCAAACGTGCTCTTGATTGCTGGCAGCTTCTTCGAAGCGGCCTGCGGCGAGCAGGCAATGAGTTCGCAGCGAGAGGAACACGGACAATTCCTCGACGGGACTCAGGGACGTTAAATACCGCTCGGTCTGCTCCTCCTCGGGCGACATCGGAAATGGCCAGCCCCGATAATACTCATCCTCAAACGTCGTCATCCCCTCCGTCGTCGCCTCAATGTTCAGGCGTTCGCCCGCTCCATCCCAGCGGACGAAGAGATGGTTCTTCGCCGTCACCAGCTTCAGCGGATACCCCAGCCGCCGGCCCACCGCCGCATACAACACCGGCAGGGAGGCGCACGTGCCCGTGCGCCGCGGCCCGAGCAATCCGTGCAGGAACACGTCCGCCGCCTCCGAGTAAAACGATTCGTTCGGCTCGATCCGGCCCTCCACCGGCTGCGCCCGCTGCGGGCTGTAGCGAATGCCGAAATCCTGCTGCAACACCGTCACCAGGCAGAGCATCTTGAAATACGCCTCCGACCCGTTGAACTCCTCCGGCGCACGTCGGAACCGCGCGACATGCCGGGCCGTCTCCGCCTTCACCCGCGCGGTCATCGCGGCCAGCTCCCGTACCAGATTCGTGAAGGCCAGATCCTCGCCCCGGGCCAACCCGCTCCCCGCCAGCAAATTCATCCGGGCAATGTCCATGCGCAGGCCATTGGGCTGTCTCAACAACGCCGCCAGTTCCGTCTCCCAGCCCATCGCCTCAACGGGCGTACCGACATTACTCTCATTGCTCAAGCGTTCTTTCCCCTTTCCAACAACCAGTGCTGCGCCAATACAGACCGTCATTACGCAGCCGAGCACCAACCGCTTTGCGAGTTTTCGATTAAGGTCCATTGTCCTCAAATATGTTTCACGTGGTGACCTTGAAATCTGAAGCGATGGCAGCCGCGCATCCGGACTATCTGACTAAGGGGTGTCAGAGACCTTTTCCCTTACCTGGTTCTCGAAGCATAGGTCACACCTATTGAGTGCCAGTTACCACCCTCGTCCTTTGTGAAATAGACGCAGTTCCGTCTTGTCCAAAACTTGGCGGCGACGACATGCCCCGGAAACGCCATATCTATACGCTCTACCTCGCCGTCAATATCAGGAATTCGGCTCATCACATTCGACAGACTGTTGCGTTCACTCGCCGGTAATTGATTCCACTCGATTGAGTTTGTCGGGAAGAGGACGGCTTTGCCTTCCCCATACGGCAACAAGCGCCGGTGCGGTGGCGCATTCAATTCCACCACTTTTCGTTCGATTTCTGCATCAAGAAGACAAGACCTGCTGATGAAGACAACCACCAGCGCGCAAGCCACCAGCGCCGCCATCAAGGCTACATTTTTTCCTGCCCGGCTAGAATCCACAAGCCTTTGCCCTCCTATCGGCGGCCGCTTCTAAAGCTGCCGCCGCCTGCCAAGCCAGTTGCCCCAGAGAAGCGAGATTACTTACCGCAAATTGATAGTCGATTGATTCATGTGGCAAATCGAACACATGAATGAACTCATCGGCGGTTTCCATGGTCAAAAGTGCGAAACGTCGCTCTGCCGCGACATAATCCAACAACGCGCTCATACATCCCCGGCTAACGCAACGCTCCTTTACCCCGTTCAATACCGCTTCGTCGTGATTGGCGTAAGCCAGCCCATTATCAGCGTGCCTCCGTTCATGTTCTCTTGTTGTGTACGAATATCCGGCCATCAGATTGTCAGGATCATGGCCGGTCGCGTAGGTAATGGTGATATTTGCCCGGCACGATACTGAGGTGATTTTCCGACACAGTCCGAGATTGCATCCCACAACCTGGAAGGAACAGCCCACATCAGTTGGAATCGTGAACTCCGTTACACCGAAGTATCCCGGAACCGACCCCGTTCTTTCCGTCAAATTTAATTCTACCAAGCCTCGAAAATCTGCTTTACATGGCATTTGATTTCCGACCGCCGCATACAGCGCTTTACCCCCGCGCTCTTCAATTGGATCGCGATTCAACCACCGGCCAGCGCTGGGGTTGTAGTACGCCTGCGCCAGAGGCGCGAAGGTCAGCCAAGCAACGAGTGCCAAAGCGATGACGCCGTAGTTAAACCGTTCAGTTTTCACGACTGGATATGATTTTCCGCGTTCGCCTTCAACCACCGGCCTGAGTTCGGATTGTAGAACGCCTTGGCCAGCGGCGTGCCAGTCCACGCGATGACACAGCAAGAGAGCTCTCAGCAGCCATTTCTTATTCATTTGTTCTCCTTCAGCTTTTCCACAGTCTGATCCTTGCCCACGCCTGAAACATCGTCTTGCGCGATTCCGTTTTCTGAAAATGATACCTGCCAAAATGGTCCACCGAGTCCCCCACCGTATCTTAACTTAACAAAAGCGTTCCTATTCGTTGTTTGCATAGAAACCGATGGTATCATCCGCTCACTAGGAGTCCGTTCTTGGTATGTCCGGAAATCAGGATACCGCCGCCTGAGCCGTTCGGTTGCTGCCCGGTGTAGATCCAAAAGCGTAAAGGTGCTTGAGGCTGTTGAGACATACATTCTTGCTATCAATAGTTCTACTCCGTTGGTTGGGTTGGCGTGCATTGGATTTCCGCAAGCAAAGAAAATCGGACCGAGCAAAAAGACGAAAGCTACACAAGAGCTTAGATTCGAAGTTACACGTCCCACGTCGTTACGTTTCTTATTGAGTATTCGCACATTTCTCCTTTTCTAATTGCAAATTGGGCAGGAGAGTTCCGAAGAGTTCGACGCTCAATGGACCTATCTCTGCGCAACTTTGCTCGTTACCATAGTCCCCACAATCCCAGAGCCTGTTGTCAAGTTTCGCCCATGTGAAATAGATGTTCGAGATCAATGCGACCAAGCCATCGTAACAATTTGCTCGTTGTTTCGACATGCAGGTGTCCGTGAAAGATCCAATTTCACCAATCATGCTCGTCCAATGTGATCTTCCGATCTCAACATGGCGTAGTTCATGGTTACGAATTTTGTAGGGATCATCCTGATCATTAAGACTCCACCAATAGTCGGCTGTGGCGTGCCCATTCGCCCATACCACCCAACAACATCGCTTGGGCATTGCAACCCGCGAAGTTACAGGACCCCATATCAGCGTAGTTAATCCAAGATTTCCCCCTTCTGGAGCCCGCGCTCCAAGATCCTGGGATGTAAATGAGAAATCACTAGCGAGAAGCCCCTTCTTATCAATCTTAGTCTGACTGTTATTTGAGACCCACGCCGAAAGATTGATGCCCCCTCTTTCCGCAATCGGATCGCGGTTCAGCCACCGGCCCGAGTTCGGGTTGTAGTACGCCTGCGCTAGCGGTGCGAATGCCAGCCACAGCAGCATCGCTGCCGCAGGCAACGTTCTGATTTTGAATTTGCGTTTCATATCAAAAGTATAACTTTCAATGGCACAGGCGCGGGTGGCCGACTCACTCTGGCGCGGCCTGAGGCGCGCTAGATTCTTTCACACCTTTTGGCGGAACAGCCGATTACTCATCCAATTCGATCAGTTGGGGAAGCTTCAGCGGAGCAGCTTCGACCATTTCCACACGGTTCGTGTCGATCACAGTCACAAATCTGGCTCTCAATTCTGTGACGCCGCTTCCAATTGCCCTGGTGTGCAGAGTTTTTTCAAGAACGTCTCCGGGTTGAATGACGGATGGGACTTCAATATGAGCTTCGGTTTTAGTCCCTCTACGAATCAACGCCCCCGACGGACTTTGACCGGACGCGAGAGCGCTAACCGGTAAAGAAAGTTTACGCGTGCCATCCTTGGTAGAAACGAGTGATCCAACGCCGAGGAGAACCACGGCTCGATCTGTTTGATTGCTGATGGAAAGGCGAGTTCCAGCATCGGTTTGAACAAGTCTAAGTTTGATTGGCAGACGTGAACTCGGGTCCAGAAGATTTCGTGTGGACAGATCCCTAATGACAGTTCCAAATGTCTCCTGGCCAGCAACGCCATCGACAACCAACCCTCTGCTTCGTTGATATGATTGCACATCGTCAAATCCAAGCAGACTCAAGTAAGCCAGGATTTTTTCGCCTTCCTTGCTGGTGTATTTTTCATATGGACGATGACAGGTGATCTGCACCGCATTGGTGGCAACAACATTTGCATCTGTCTGCGCAGACCCAGCCAAAGAGATGCTGAATGCGCAAACGACGACAGCCAAAGTCCTCGATAGCGGTTTCATGGGCAGACTCCGTTAAATCCACATGCCCGCTCTGCCGCAAACGCATCATCGTTGTGCGCCCCACCGCCAACGTCATCGTTGCACTCATGGAAGAGTTCATGGATGATTGAAGCCCCGAGACACCATCGTCCTTCTCGACACGTCCGAGCGCACATCCACACTTGCCAGCGGCCATCATTTCCGTAGGTGTAGCCGTATGTCTTACCGTCGCACGTTGCAGAATTAGGGTCGTTGTCGATTGAGACGGTAAGACTATTCAGACGGTCCAGCAGGTTATTGCATCGTGACGTCCTTCCAAAAAAATTACGACACCGGCCACACGGCAAATTGATCGCCTTGCGCAGTATGTCCAGGGCGCGGTTGATGTTTGCCTGACAAGCGGAAACTTCATCGGGAGTCAAAGCACTTTGTGTGAGGCCAAGTCGGTCCACTCGGTTGATTGCGTCGTTGGAAACGAAAGCATATCCGGGCTTTTTCGACTCCCGCAGCAATGTTGCTGGGCTGCTAGACCCTTCGAGCAAACGAGCCCGCAGGAACATTTCATCTCCCAACGGGTCTCTATTTAGCCACCTCCCCGCATTGGGATTGAGATACCGATAGCCGTAGTACGCATAGTCCGTCTCGTCATCCACGACCTTGGAGCTGAACCGCACCGGGTTCACCGTGGCCATCGTGTCGCTGGCGCGAATCGTCTGCCCAAACGGATCATACTCATACCGCGCGGAGGCGCTGCCGGTCCTGCCATCCACCAGCGCCATCACGTTCCCGTTCCCGTCGTAGGCCGCGAAATGGCTGCCCGCCAGGGAACCGGAGTGTTGCCGGAACGCAATCAATCCACCCACGCCACCCGCGCCCTGCATCGAGCCGCTGAGGTCCAATCCCCACAGAAAGGAACGGATGATGGCGGCATTGGTGCCATTGAAGGCCCCGAGCAGATTCCAGCCATCATACAGGAATTTCTCGTGCAGCACGCGCGTCCACGCGCTGCCCGTCCAGTTGCTCACCACCTTGCTGTAACGCCTCCCCTGCGAGTCATACGCGAACTGAAGTGACTTGCGGCTGCCGCTCGGCCCGCTGGAATGGCTCGTCATGTCAATGAGCCGATTTTCGGCATCCCATTTGTTCGTCCAGCGTCCGTCGCTCGTCAGGTTGCCGTCGAGATCGTAGGTGTAAGCCTCCGCCGTTTTCGTCAGGAACAGGTTGCCTGTATTCGTCTGGTTCGTGCCCGTGAGTGACGCGATGTTCGTCACCGATTGCCAGAGCGCGGCGGAAGCGTTGTTCGCCGAGAGTTCCTTCCAAAAGTATTCACCCTTCCGGTAGGCGGACTGGCTGTTCACCGTCACGCTGGCATTGGCATTCGCGATGCCGAGCACATTGAGATACGCTGGCACATCGCGCGAGGTGTATTGATTGAGGCTGTTCGCCGTGTAACTCGCGGAACGCAGTGCGCCGCCGGCGTCGTCACCGCCCGCCTTCGTGCTGGTGCGGTTGCCGATATCGTCGAACGCGTATTCGTATTGCTGGCCGGCCACGGGGGTCCAATCGCTCCAATACCGCTTGCCACTGACCACCTGACCGAGCTTGTCGTATTCGTAAATCCAGAAGGAACCATCATCCAAGTTCACGCGCGTGCGCTGGTTGGCGTCGTTGTAGGCGTAATCGAACGACACGGCGGATTCGCCCGAGGCCCCCGGGGTGGAGGTGATGTTTTGCAGGCGATTGAGGTAATCGTAGGTCTTCGCGGTCGTCATACGCGAGGTGGTGTTCGACCGGTAGGTAACCTGCGAGATCAACGGGGAGTTGGCAAGGTAGGAATAGCCTCCTTGATACGTGCCGTCCGTGACGTTGGTGATGCGTGAGGCGCCGTCGAACATGAACGAATGACTGAGGAGTGAAGTGTTGGTGGCATACCAGGCGTGATTGGTCCGGCGCTGGTATTGATCGTAGGTGAAGCGCAGGTTCTGCCCGATCATCTCGCCGCTGCTGTTCGTTTCGCCCAGCAACTGCCCGGTGGCATTGTAGGCGAGGAACCGGCTGCCAGAACCATCGACGATGTTCGTGCTGCGTCCAAGTCGGTCGAAGTTGTTCGTCACCGCTGGAGTGGTGTCTGAATAAGTGGTGGCGAAGATCTCGCCCACGCTGTTCGTGTGATAGGTAGTAACCGTCCCGCGCGCCCATGTGCGGGTGCGCAGCCTGCCTCCGGGGGTGTAAGAGTAGAATGGTCCCTTGCCGTCGTCATAGACCTTGTTCGTCAGGAAGCCGCGATAACCATCGTATCGCCAGGCCGTGGTGGCTTTGCCGGAATCGGTGGCGAAGGTCTTCCACGTAATCATGTTGGTCCGGCGCCCCTGCGGATCATACGCGTATTGCACCGGGTAATTGCGGCTGCCGTACGTCTTCTTGAGCTCACCGGTTGGATGATACTCGTTGGTAACGCTGGTGCCATCCGGCAGCACGGTGCGGCTCACGCGTCCGGCCCAATCATGCTCGTAAGTCGTCGTTTGCGCGGAAGCACCCTTCCCCGGCGGCGGCGTGGTCGTGGCCACGACCCGATCCGCATCGTTATACGTATAGAACGTGGTGCCGTTGCGGGCGTCGGTGGCGGCGTATTGGCGGCCGTGTTCGTCGTAGAAGTAGTCCACTCGACTGAGTTGCGTTCCAGCAGAGTTTTTGCGGGTTACGTTTTGCAGCAGGCCATTGGCGTAATGGCTGATGCTCTGGGAGCCATCGGACGCGGTGTTCGTGCTATAGCGGGTTCCTCCACCGGCATACTTGGTCCGGCTTTGGTTCGTGAGCCCGTAACGGCTATTCCACGAAATCAGGCCATCGACGCTGGTGTCTGCCATGCCCAGCAGGTTGGATGTGGCAATGTTATTGGTGGACCAGACATAAGTGGCGACACGCTGGACATTGGCCGAGCCATTGTTGACGACAGAACGCACGGTCTGCTGGATGCGGTCGGTGCCGTTGGTGCTGACGATGCCGTCGCGATTGACGTCGGTGGCAACAATGGATTGCTCCCCTTTTGCGTTGTAAGCATAGAGCGTGGTGACTCCATCCGGATCAACCGTTTTCACCAATTGACCCTTGATGTTGTAGAAAGATTCCCGCGTGGCACCGTCGGAATAGACCGTCTTGTAATTCCGGCCCAGCATGTCATTATACGTCTTGCTCCATTCGGAGGTGTCGCTGCCGGCGGCATCGAGTTTGATTTCCTTGGAGTAAAGACGCCAGATGCCGCCATCCTGCTCAGTGCCGTACTCGTAGCGGAGAGGATGCACGGCGGTTCCAGTGATTTTCGCCAGCTGTCCATCGCGATAATACAATTCAACGCGCGTGCTGCCGTCTGGATACGTCGTCGTCCGTAGCTTCTGGTAGTTGGTGATCGTCTCAGAGTAACTGGTTACCGCACCGAGTGCATTCGTCGATGCGACCATTCGGCCTGTAGTGTCGTAACTTGCCGACTGTTGCACAATCTGTGTTCCATTTGATCCAATACGAATGGTTCTCACAATGTTCCCAGCAGCATCGAGTACGTTTGTCGTTGTAATTCCGTTCTGCTTCGTTCCTGTCTTGCGCTTCATGTTATCGCGTAAATAGGTAATCACGGTGCCCTCGCGATTCGTGACCGTCTCTGCACCGCAGCAACCAGAATCCTTCCATGAGAATGTTCCGTCCATGTACGTAATTTTTCGTGGACGGTTGTACGCATCATAGTCGCTGTAGAATTCCACAAAATTTGTTATTCCGGAAATGATGTCAGTCTCTGTCACGGTCACGAGCTGACCAAATCTCCCGAGAATCGAAACCAGTCGGCTACCATCAACAATGTTTGTCCTGTAGCCATCAGGTTGTCCTTTCATGACAACATTCGTGACAAACGCTTCTCCTCCAGCATTGGTATGGTAGGTGTACTGATACATCTCCATCACACCATTGGCATGCTCAACGCTCAACAACCGCGCTTTGTTTACACCGTTCGAATAGTACTTATATGTTCTGACTAGATTGCTCGAGTTGTTCCACTCAGCACCAGCAACGGCACAGTAGATCTCGCGCCGTTCCATCGGAAGATAGAGTTTGTATGTTCTGGCAATTTCGCGACCTTCAACGTACTCCACTACGCATCTCGGCTCAAAAGCTCTTTGTCTCCCTCGATCGGTTGCACCGGGCACCGCGTTGGAGCCGTAACGCAACTCCATGCTTCGTGATGTCGCAGGGTTGGTTGATAGCGCGTAATTCAAGAACGCCGAGTAGGTGTTGGTGCGCAGACCGTTCGTATGATATTCATGGAAGACCCAACCGCCATCCGCGTACTCTGCCTGCATTAAGTGTCCCTTGCTGCGGTAAGCGGTATTGGTATGGTAGACAAAGGAATTCGTTCTGCGATCGGTTCCGACTCCAATTACATCGCGAATCATTGTTTCGCCAAACGCATTACTCTGGTATGTTTTGATGCTGCAGGTCACTAACCCATTGGTTCCGCGTGTGTCCAAAGTAACGATCCTTAGGTCGTTGGTGAATTCAGTGGACTTCTGCTGAATTCTTAAACCGCCGCCATGCACAAGTTCCCAGCCGTTGGTCTTCCACTCGTAGTTGGAAACCACGCCGTCTCCGTCAGTAATGGACAATTTATTGCTCGTCAGACAACTCGTGTCCGGATTCGCTATGACTATTGTTGCCAGTGGCGCTCCGGAGAACGTGTAGAGACCATTTACATCCTTATTGGTGCTGCATACAGTGGAAGAGTAGATCTCGATCGAATAGCTGTAAGGTGCGTTGGACACGACGTTGGCATACCCCTCGGGTGCCCTGATTTGACGAATTGCATTGCCAACGCGGATGACTTCGCAGTCCGGATTGTTAGTACCGTGAGCATAGCGAAAGTCCAGGACCTGTGGGGTGCACAGCAGGTTTGTTGGGTATTTCTCGTGTAGAGACAACGCACCGATCGATTTGCCGAATCCGTATCGCCCTAACCTGACGGTTGCTGCCACACTTCCAACTTCGGTGCCAGTTGACCCCTGACTTTCCTCATCCTCAGGGGAACAATTGTCAGCACAGTCTTTCTTTACTGTTATTGCGCCTGTTTTGCGTTTTCCTCCCGAACCGGTAGCTACAACTGTGTATGAACCTGCTTGAACAGAATTAGGATCACTGACCTGTATAGTTGCATAAAATACACCCATATTATCTTTCGAAGCGCCAATGATAGCTATCCCACCGCCAACACTGGTTCCGTTTTGACCCTCCAACGACCATGTGACCGGCCCGAAGAACTCGTTACAGTACTGACCATTCACCCACGTGTTGGTGGAATACGCATAGACACTCGCTCCAATTTGCGTCACGCAAGGAAGGTGCATGATTGCGTGACAGACATTGCCATCACCCCTATCACCACCGAGATGAACAACATCGCAGCCGCTCTGACATCCGGCAACGTTCTCGTCCTGCGAGACCCCTTGCGAGCAGAGCGGCCAAGAGACAACAGCCAAGAGAAGCCACACAAGTTGCCATGTGAAGTGGCTATGGGCACAGGAAACCGAATGAGTAGAGAGGATTCCGATGGTATTGTTTCCCTGTGATTGCATTTTGATTCTCCTTCGATGTTCGAGCGATTATCAATCGGCTATTTTAGCGGGGTGAAGCTGACCAAGCCGGGGCCGTTCCCGCTTGCGGAAGTTGAATTGTAAACCTGCCAGTCGGTTTCTCCGGAATCCAGGCCGCCATTGCCGTTGATGTCCTCCAAATAGTCCGCTACCGCGTCACTCTCCGTGTTCACCGGGACGCCGCTCGCGTTCAAACCGATGTAATGAAATCCAATATCGACCGTGGAATTGGTCTCACGCAACTGGTTAGTCGTCGTGGTAAAGTGGTAAAGTCCTGATAGATCCGCAGTGCGGGTGCCGGCATTTAGCAATGTGGCCAAGTTGGCTCCATTCGTCGGGTAGTAGTAGTTCCCCAACGGGCCAGCGACAAAATCCAGTGCTCCCAAGGTAATGCTGCCCGCGTGTTTGGGCAGGGTCGCGGTGGCGTAATAGGCGTTGTTCGTATTATCGAGCTTGCCGAACCCAGTTGGCGGCCCGGTCAGCGTCACGCTGTCGAAGACATTCTCATTCGCCGTCCATGTCGTCGTGTTGGTATGGTTGTAGAGTGTGACGTTATTCGTGCGAAACAGGTTATTTCGCAAATGAACAATGACCGGGGTCGCGTCGCCAAGGTAACCATGCTGGAGGTTCATTAGGGTCCAATGGATGACACAATTGGTAAACGCAATAAGTTGCTGCGAAGCGAAGTTGATCTGCGGCACGATGCTGATGGAACCACCCCGCACCTGACAATCATTCAGAGCCAGCTGGCCAAAGGTGTTATAGGTGTTCACGAAGTCTTGTTGGGAAAGACTTGAACCTTGAAACAAATCGATGCCGGTAAATTTCAAATCCACGACAGGAGGTGTCGCCGGATTTGTCTCCGCCAATCCAAAGAGCGCCGCCGGTCGCGCGCTTCCCCACAACACCGGCTGTTCCTGCACCGCAAAGTAAGGCGCGATTCGATTAAGGTTGAGCGGTGTCCCACTTCCGGTAACACGCGACCCGGAATAGAGATTGAGCGCCGTGCTCGAATCGTAAAAAGCGATAGCAGTGCCGTTGGCCAGTGTCAGCGTTGTGTTGGTCAGACTCTTGCCGCTCCACGCCCAGTCGATAGGATCGTAGTGATAACCACAATCCGGCAAATCGGTATCTCGAACCGCCTGTGGCTGCAGGGTGGTATTGACCACGAAATCGCCCCCTAGATTGACCGGTGGATAGGTCGTGCGCTTGCGAAGTTCCGATGCCAGCGTCGGATCGATGCCGGTGGTCCCGGCGTTTCGGTAGGTGCTCTGGTTGGCGAGATAGCGGGCTCCAGCCCCAACCGTCTGGAACACCCCCGTGTCACTCAAACTTTCCTGGACGCCGCTGCCTGAGTAGGAGACCCCGTTTGTCACGCAGATCAACAGGCTGTTGGTAATCAAGGCCGTACCCGACGAACGCAAGGTGCCAATTCGATGAAACGTAACATGCTCGAACCGGCTGGTTATTGTTGACGCGGAATACAAGGCATAGAGCGAATCGAACAAGAGAAGATTCCGGCCGACAAAGCCCGGATAAACGTTATAGATCGCAGTATTTGCGTATCCAATTTGGGAATGGCTCAGATTTAAGGTGGCTGTGCTCGCGCTGACGTGGATTCCCCGATCTGGATATCGAATGCGCAGGTTGTGCAAGTCATACGACGTGCTGGTCGCATTGAGATCCAAGACCCGCCCTCCATAACGGTTTGTGCCTGGGTCGCCAGTGGATCCACTGATAATCTGGCCGACTGTATCGTCGTCCTTTGCCGTGAGAAAGGCCGGTCGATAAGGGGAGGTCTGGCAATCAATCGGCCCGGTGATGAGCAACCGGTTGGAGCCAGCATTCGTGGCGTTGGCAAACTTGATTACAGCACCCCCATCGATGGTGGTGGTTCCACTCAGTGTGACTGAATTCGTCACGTAATAGGTGGTGTTGCCCTTGAACCGGAAGTTGCTGACCGTGGTGACGATGGAATAGTCAATCACCACTCCTTTTTCGATGCGCTTCGATGTCCGCTGGATGGAAGCCAGTTCCGTTCTTCGTTCCCGGCTACGGATTCGATCCCGCCCCTTGGCGAGGAGAGCCGAACGCGTCTTTTCCGCGGGAGCACCTTGAGCGAGGTTCCGAGCCTTCTGACCAGGATTGCCCGCTTGCGCCTGCAGTGGCAATCCTGCCAGCAAGGGTGCCAGTTCCGTCTGACGAACTGCTTCAATCAAGAACTGCCGTCGGTCGTCGGTTTTGGTCCATGTTTTGCCGACCGGGATGGATACACCATCGTCGTTACCAATGGAAAATGCTTTCCCTTCGCCGACACGAGTGGCACCGAAATCGAGAGAAACATCAGGGAGCCCGGCTTTTGTTGAAGGCGTGATGGAATCCGGCACCGGCGCGGTGTGAAATTCACTCCACATCTCAAGCACGATGTTCGCGGGATCGCCGTGCATTCCATACAGGTCTGGCCGCAATGGTCCCGATTCCAGGAATATGACATCCTGTTCCACGCCCCACGGTTGATAGGTGTAACGCAGTGCGGCCCGAATGTCGTCAAACGCATCCGCGTAGATGACCACATTGGGGCCGACCAACTCACCCACACATGACTTCACCGCCGCGATGATGGCGTTCTCTCCCGTCACCCTGTCGTAGTAGGCTAGCCATCTCGGACTGCTGACAAAACGCTTCGCGTCCGGCGTCACAAAATCTACCGCTCCTTCCTGCGCTATGTCGGGCATCAAGATGAGTTGCAGCGGACCTTCCGTCGCTGCCGCACCTCCCGGAACCAATTTGAACTCCGCCTTGCTTTCAAGCAATTGGTCATCCTTGACGTAGTGCAGGCCGGGTACAAGCTCAACATAGGATGTGGTTATTTCCCGTGTTGATCCATCCGGTTGAACTACGGAAGCACTCCGTTCCGCGAGCCGATGATGCAGGCCACGTTCAGTTACAACCGGTTGAGACCATTCGCGATCAACGTCGCGCTGCTGCGCGTAGATGGTCACGACACTGCAGAAAAGCACAACGGCGGCGGAACAATATGCTGTTTTCATACAAGGGAAGCACCAATGGGAAATACCACGTCTGGGACAGATGACGGAGGGAAGTTGATGATACAGAGACGCGGGCGAACTCATTTCCTTTGCCCTACTTTCAATCCAATTATCCCAGAATATCGAAATCATTCCATTGATCCGTTGAAGGTTGAGACCCGGGTTGCCGCTTATACTGATTAATTGCCGGGTTCCAAGGCGGATCTAACAGAAAATGTTTCCAGCCGACCTCAGCAAGTCGGTCTCCTGAATTGCAAAATCCGACTCCTTAGTGGTTTATAAATCGTCGAGCGGTTTGAAGTTTTTTCACAGCTCCTAATTGGGTCGAATCCCGCGAATCATTACCGCTCAATCCGGCCTTTGGCTCATCCTCATGGAATTCAAGCCTTTCGCGAGTAAAACAGTCACCGTAGAACTTTGAAGGTCTTACCGACAGCAAGTTCGCCGGTGGGATGCGACCGCCTTTCTGTCCTCTTATCCCATGGTGGAAATCTCCGCGATTACTCCTTCAGGAATCGCGAAATGCAGAACAAAGGGGAGACAGCTTTGGCCACCTACTCGCCCGCCGAGTTGCTCGCGCACCGGCAATACTTTTTGGTTATCCTCTCCGGCACTACGGCCCCAATGAACGGGATTCGAAACCAAATGCTACTCCTCAATCCGAATCAACTTGGTCGTCGGCTGGAAAGTCACACCGTCAATTCGCTGCTCGGGCACTTGAACTGGATAAAACCGGACGTTCCCTGCTCCGTTGCGCTGCTTCTGCATCGAGACATACAGCCAATACTGCTGCTTCACCGCGTCGCTCTTTCCCTTGTCGTAGCCTGAAGCAAAAGCCTTGTCCGCCTGCTTGCGGGCAGCGTAGTGCAATGTCTCATTGACGATTACACCGGCGGCGGCCCCTGCAGCGGTAACGAGCGGATCGCCATCTGAAAGCTCATGCCCGATATAGGCGCCCCCGGCGCCGAGCGCGACGTCACCAATGGGACGCGTGGCGGTGCAGCCAGTGAAAACGCCGATGACGACCGCGAGGAGGAGCGATTCAGACACGAATTTGAGAAGCCTGGATTTCATAACTGTTAATGGGTTTTGGTTTTACCGTCTTTGGGTGGATTGGCGTGAAGGATGATTCCTTCGACGACACTGGGGCTTTGGCGTAATTCACGCGCACGCCGATCGAAATGCTCCCCGCTGGAAGAACTGCAGTAGAGCATCTCGGGTGACGCCACATTGTGAACCGTGCCACAGAGATTGCGGGTCGAGTCCGTGTGGAGATAAGTGAACGGCGAATACTTCTCGCCTGGTTGATGATCCGGGAGCGGGTAATTCATGATCGCGTGCTGCGTCACCTCGGGCAGCGCGATGTCCCTGCCCATGTCATCGAGGTCAGCACGGTCGTTCTGGCGCATGATGAAAAACTGACGTGAATTCCCAAACACCGCGGAGCGAATGCGCGACGCCTTGAACCGGGCATACTGCTGCACAATGGAAATGTTCCAGCAATTGAACTTCCGCAACTGCGCGTAGCTCTCCTGCACGATTTCCTGACCGCCGGGAATGTCGAGGAACCGGGCGACCTCCTCGTAGATGTTCCGTTTCCGAATCGCGCGCGGCAACGTCATGATGTGCTTGCGGGCGTGGTTGGTGATGAGAAAGCCCGCGGCGGCTTTCAACTCTTTCGCCGAATCCGGGATGTAGCCCAGCTCGAAGTGCGCGATTTTGCCGGTGAGAGAAAGGTTGCTCGTACCATCGAACAGACAGCCGTAGTTACCATCGCGGCACCACGGCAGGATGAGTGTGGCAATCTCCATGATCTGATCGCGCTCGGCGCCCATCGGATCGAGCATCATCAACTCCTGAAGCATTCGATGCGTCGGAAACTCCTCCGGGGTGAAATACGCAAAGGCGAGATTGCGGACCTCCTTGCTCGACTTCGGCTCCTTCAGGAACTTCAACGCCTCCGCCTCGGTGAACTGGTCGAGGTAAGCCCGCCCCCATTCATTAAAGTCGCCACCTTGCGCTGCAGGCGCATTGGTTTGAGGCGACGCATGATGGGCACCGGGCACTGCCCGGTCGCGGAAGTCGGCGAAGGTTTCGAGACCGGTGGCACCGGGCGGCATCTGTTCCGCGCGAAACTTCTGCAATGCGAGCGCATGTCGGGCGATGACCAGCAATTGATCGTGCCGCCTCTTCTGCCAGTCCTGAAACGCATCCTCGTAAAGCAGGTTCAAATACTTTGCGATCTGCGCCTGCCGCAGCATCTGTTTGTCCTCCTGCGCGGAGGTGCCAATCATGCGCGCCACCAGAGCTGTCGCGGCGGAGAGATGATCCGGCGTCAGCGGCAGACCCTTCGTATCGAGATAATTGATGGTCAGATCGCCGTCGGGATGAATGATGAACGGTCGGGCACCCTCCTCCACCGTCGCGGTGTAAATGCCGTAGCTTAACCCCTCCTCGATGATCACCGTGTAACCGAAGTAACCCTCCGTCTGCGTCAGCAGGTCACACACCGTCACCGACTTCCCTGCCCCGGACATGCCGAGCAACACGGCGTGTTGCGGGGAAGCGGAGTCCTTCCCGCTGGAGAACGTCTGGATGCCGATGAGATTGCTCGCCGGCCCATCATAGATCGCCTCCGCGGTCGCCAAATGCCCGGTGAACGTGCTCGTGACCGGGAGCATGTCGGCGAGGAACCGATGCTCGGCATACAGCTTTCGATGTTCGTAACGGCCCCACGTCCAGCCGGGCCAGGTTTGGAAGAACAGATTCTTCGACGTGCTGGGCAGGTTGCTCTCGAAATACTGCGCGGCATTCATCGAGTTGATCGCGTTCTTGATGGCGCCCGCCTTGGCGTTGAGACCATCGCGGGTCTTGTCCCAGACACGGACCGCGAACATCGCGTGAAACGGAATGGTCTGCCCCTGCATCAGCGCATGAATCTTCTTCTGCTTCTTCTCCATCACCGTCAGCAGGGAAATCTTCTTTTCACTGGCATAATCGCCCGCCACCCGATCGTGCTCCTTCTCCTCCTTGCTGATCTCCTTCGTGATCGGGAGCGGATCGATGTTCACCGTGATCGTGTAATCGAGCAGCCGCAAATTGGTGAGACGCTGGATGATGCCCGGATACGTCGTCCGCGGCCAGCGGGTGAGAACGATGAGCGAATGATAGTGGCCATCGAGGAAGAAGCCGAAATCCGCCTGGCCATTCCCTTCGCTGTGCCAGCAGTTCTCGTGAATGGACAACTCCGGAGCGAAGCCATCCGCGGGATCGTAATCGAAACGGTCGTTCAGCGACGGATTCAGGAACCGTTTGTAGTGCCGGAAATGATCCGCGTCCGACATGGGTAACACCCGGGCCCCGCCGGAACCGAAGATATCGAGGAGCAGCCGGTGCACATGCTCAAACTCGGTCTGCAGCTGCTCCAGCAAGGTCGAGTAATAGTCCCGCCGGGCGGCCACCGTCTGGAACTTGGTCGGGACATTCTCCAGCGTGCGCGAAATGTAGAAGATGACCCGTTGCCGGCGGAGTTTGCGATCCGACATAGCCTTCCAATAGCGAGTGAATCGCTCATTGCGGGCGCGTTTGGTCCAGACGTTGGAAAACCGTTCCGTCTCCATTTGATAACGGAGCAACTCCTGTTTGTAATCCGAATCGCAGAAGTATTGAACCTGCAGCCGCTGGTTCTCGTGGAGCGAAGCGAGCAGCAGACACAGCTGGTCTTGAAAATCATTGAGATCGGCGATCGGACTGTTGGTCAGGTCCGGCGACTCGAAGATGAACCCCTTGGCCACATAACCGCCGCGGCGCAGATGGTTGAACACGATAAGGTCGTGGGTAAAGAAGCCGTTGGGTGCGCGCTCGAACATAAGTCAGACACGGATGGATTTAATGACGACATCGGACGACTGCCGCTGGCGGACCTTCTCGACCAGCCGTTCCACCTTCTCCAAATCACTGACCAACCGATGAACCGTCCGCGCCTTCCCGACCTCCTGGGTCGCCACCTGCGCCTCGTGAACATGCGACACCGCGCGTTCCAGGTGCTGCCGCGCCATCGGGTCGAGATCGTGTCGATGCAGGTTCTCGCGCAAGGTGCGTTCGGCGACACTTAGTTGTTCAACTACGGAAGTGCTCATGGCGTTTGAAGAGGATGTACGACGCGGGAGTGGCCAGGAGCGAATCCGCTGCCGGTGCAGACACGCTCGAACATGTCGCGGTCATAGCCCGGCGGTTTGCCCTGCCGGAGCCCGAAGATATAGGCGAGACAAAGCCCGACCGGCACCAGCGCGACTCCGAGCGCGGTGAGCAAGGTGGACTTCAAAAGAACGAGTGCGACGAAGAAGGCGGTGATGCCCGCGCCGACGCCGCCCACGAGCCACCAGAACAACCCGCCCTCCAGACCCCACGTCCGACCGGTCGAATCGGACGCGGCGTTGGTATCGGTGAGGCGAAGTTCAGCTTTCATGATGGCCCGGGGCGGCGGGTGGCGGGAGGGATGGCGGGGACCGGGGGAGGCTTAGAACGAGCCGACGCCCACGCTGCTGTTGGCGTCGAGCCCGAAGATTTTGTAGAACGCGAAGATCACCGCGGGCGCCGCCGCGATGATGGCACCACCGATGATCGACATCTTGCCCTGGTCGACATCACCACGCCGGATGGCGAACCCACCGTAGATCACACAAGAGATGCCGAGGACGAATCCGAACATCATGATCACGGCGAGACTGTTGCTGATGCCGGTCTTGAGATCGGTGGAACTGAACCCGGTGCCCTGGGCAAAGGCGGACACGGCGTTCATCGCGAGGATGGCCCCCACGAGCAGGAGCGAGGGGAGTCGGGAACGGAGGTTGAGGTGTTGGATAGTTTGTTTCATGCGAGACGTGTTTTTGTTTGTTCAACGACCAGCGACGAATGCGCTGTTCACGAGTCGCAGCATGGAGAAAACGCGAACACTCCGGGTGTAGGAGCAACACGAGGTGCGAGGAAGTCCCTGTTAAAGATCGAGCGATGACCAAAACACCAGACACCAACAAGCTCACGAAACTCCAGGAACTCGACCAGCTGTTGCCGCGCGAAATCCGCGGCCAGTCCCACACCATTCCGCGGATTATCTCCGCAGTGCGGCGCGGCGAACTCGGCCTCACCAAACCGTCACGTCCGCGCGGCAGCTTTCTCCTGCTCGGCCCCACCGGCGTCGGCAAGACCGAGACCGTGATGGTCACCACCAACCATGTCTTCGGGGAGGGCAAGCTCTTCCGTTTCGACATGTCGGAGTTTCAGAATCAGGAAGCGCTCGGTCTGCTGCTGGGCGCGCGGCTTGGTGAGATCGGTTATCTCGGCGCCGTGCGCGATCGCGCCTCGGAAGGTTCCCTCCTCTTTGATGAAGCGGAGAAAGCGCATCCGCGCGTGCTGGATATTCTGCTGCAACTGCTCGACGCCGCCCGGCTCACCGTCGCGACCGGCCAGACGCTGGACTTCAGCGGCTTCTACGTCTGGCTCACCTCGAACATCGGCTCCGCCGAGCTGATGAGCCTGCAACACTCGAATGAGGCGACCCTCGAACGCCATGTGCTCACCCGCGCCCAACAGGCCTTGCGCCCGGAGATCTTCGCGCGGGTGAACGAGAAACTCGTGTTCCACCGCCTCAGCTACGAACATCAGCTGGAGATCGCCGAGAAGTTTCTCCAGCGCGAAATGGAATTCCTTGTCCGGCGAGGACACCAGCTGGAACTCGACAAGACCGCCCTGCCCTTCCTGGTCCGGAAAGGATTTCATCCGAAGCTCGGCGCCCGTCCGATGCGCGATGCCGTCGAGAAACTCGTTGGCGACGCCGTGACGGAATGTCTGCTCGATGGCCGGCCCGCCTGCGGCATCCTCGCCCACGACACCATGCGCGACTGCCTGATGGTGTTCTGATCGATTCCCCGCCCTGTTCTCATCCTCCGTGCGACAGCATTCCGCGATGAAAACCTAGAGGCAAACTCCCGGCGGCGACGGTCGGGTCAAGGTGGAGGCGCGGGGCAGCCGGGGCGCACAACCTTGACGCGAACGTCGCCGCCATAAAATCAAGAACGGTTTCATCGCCCAGGTTATCAGGCCAGTCATCGATTTTGCCCAATACGAATCAAACGAAACTTCGGTCTGCGGACGGCGCGCGGGGAAAGTGGAGCGGAGGGCGGAGAGCAGCCAATGCGTAACGCAGCCGGAGCGGAACGACCCGCCGCCGGGCCGCAGACGGAAGCCCGCCGCACTTGCGGCCGACGGCAAATGCCAGCTCGTGACGAGCGCGCGGTTTGCGGAGTGGAACGGGCGTGGTCGGAAGGGAGACAGGGCCGAACACGCCCGTGCAGCGCAGCAAACCGCGCGTTGGTCACGGCGGTTAGAAGCGAAGGCGAAGGCTCCAAATCGGCGCGAAATCGGAATCGGGAAAGTTCGATACGCCCAAGAAATGCGACCGCGCAAAAGGTTCCCGGCTGTCTCCGGGTTACCCCGCCGTTGTCCTACCCCCTATGATAACAATTCTCGCGTCAAAAATGGAATCCGATTGAATTCGGAAGGCGGCCGGACGCTCTATAAAAACGTTCCTGTTCGTCAGCAAAGGATTCGGCGAGGTGCCGAAACGAAATGATCTATTACGCACATACTGCGGAAGGCCCCAATGGCCGTCCAGACCCGGACCAATCTGGGTGGCAGAAGCTTGCCGATCACTTGCGGGCGGTGGAGTCCCGAGCATGTCCTCAATGTAAACAACCGTACCACGGAGCATCCCGTTTATGAAACCTCCACTTCTCGCCCATCCCGACCAATCGCTCACCAAGCACCTCGCCGGTGTCGCGGAGCGGGCTGCATTGCTTGCAGCTCACTTCGATGCGTCCCAACAGTCATGCCTCTCCGGTTGGCTCCATGACCTTGGCAAGGCTGAAGATGAGTTTCAGAAGCGGGTCGGTGGCGACAAAGGCGAGAAGCAGCCTCACGCCCATCACGGTGCCGCCATCGCATTGGCGCGTCAGCTGTGGCCGATTGCTTTTGCGATCAACGGGCACCACGCGGGTCTGCACAATCGCAGTGACCTTCAAAGCGTCCCGGCGCGCTACGATACCAAAGCCACCGCTTGCGAAGCCGCCCTGCGAACCGAATCCGGGGAACCCAAATTCAACCCGCCCGACGCCTCATCGCTGAAGACTCTGCCTCCCTGGCTCGACAAATTGCCCTCGCCCACCGCAGACGAACGCCTCGCTAAGATGCGGGCCGTCGATTTCTACACGCGCATACTTTTTAGCGCGCTCGTGGATGCCGACCGGCTCGATACTGAAGTCGCAAATCACTCCGATGGCTCCCAGGCCAACGTTGCCCGGCGGAAAGCATGGCGCTATGGCGAAGCCGCCCTCGCGACACCCGATGCAGCAACATCCCTGTCCGCATTGCTCACCGCTGCGATCGAGCAACGCGCCGCAGCCGCACGTGCGAGAGGCGCTTCCCAACCCGTGCTCGACGTTCGCGCTGCCGTCCTTACTGCCTGTCATGCAGCGGCTGTCTCCTCGCGCGGCGTTTTCAGCCTTACGGTGCCAACCGGCGGCGGGAAAACCCTCGCCTCGCTTGCTTTCGCGCTTAACCACATTGCCCACCACAATGCCAATCTGACCGCAGGCTCCCGCCCGCTCCGCCGCATCATCATCGTTATTCCCTATCTCAACATCATCCAGCAAACCACCAAAGAGCTGATTGATGTCTTCGGCCACACCGACGCCGATCCGCTCGTCCTCGAACATCACTCGCAAGCGAGCGATCCCAAGATCGAAAACGCCAAAGATGATGCCGACGGCTGGGACAAGGAACGCTCGCTCCGCCAGCTTGCTGCCGAAAACTGGGACGCCCCGATCATCGTTACGACCAGCGTCCAGTTCTTCGACTCCCTCTTTTCTCGCCGCCCGGCCGATGCCCGCAAGCTTCACAATCTCTGCCAGTCCGTCGTCATCTTCGACGAGGTGCAGAGTCTGCCACCACTTCTGCTCCAACCGATCCTTGACGCGCTCAAGGAGCTGACCTCTCCCTTGCGCCCCTATGGCTGCTCGCTGGTCCTCTGCACGGCCACCCAGCCGGCCCTCAAGAAATCTGACGATTTACTCTTTGGGTTCGACCAGATCACCGAGATCAACACCGTCGCCGCCGACCACTTCAGACAACTCGAACGCGTTACCTACTGCGGCCTCTCAAAGGACATCGCGCCCGCCGCACTCAGCAACGATGCGCTGGCCAATGCCATGCTAGCCGCTCCTCGCCAGCAAGCTCTCGCCATCCTCAACACCCGCAAGCAGGCCCGCAGCCTCTTTGACTCGCTTCGTGGCAAGGCCGGCACCGGCACTCCGCTCGCTGCCGCTGTTTTTCACCTCTCTACCTGGATGTATCCGGAGCATCGGAAGCGAGTCCTGCGCGAAGTCGAACGCCGCCTCGGCGCAGGCGAGCCCTGCCTGCTCGTTTCCACCCAGTGCATCGAAGCTGGCGTGGATGTCGATTTTCCCGCCGTCTGGCGCGCCTTCGGTCCCTACGACTCCATAGTCCAGGCCGCGGGCCGCTGCAATCGCCACGGCTCCCGCTCGAAGGTCGAAAGCACCGTCACGGTCTTCACTCCAGCCGACGACTCCTCAAAGCCCGGGGGCGTCTATGAATCCGCCATGCAGAACGCCGAGCTTCTCCGAAAGATGGGCAAGGCCGATCCCAACACCCCAGGCTCATTCGATACCTACTTCCGCCTCCTCTACCAGACGACAGTTCCAGATCCCGGCGGTTGCGCCATCCAGTCCGCCCGTGAGCAACTCCACTTCGAGGCCGTTAGCGATCTCTTCAACTTTATCGACGCTGACACCGTCCCGCTGCTAATCGAGATAAGCCGCGTAGCGGGTGCTGAAACTGATTCTGAGACCCAGTTTCCCGACGGGCGCACCATCCGCAGTTTGCGAGAAGCCGCAAAACATCGTGGATTTTTCACTGCCGATGAGTGGCGGACGCTACAACCGTTCGTCGTCAACCTAAGTCACCCAACCAGTCGTAAGGTGAAAGAGTTTGTCCACGCTTCTGATTCCGAGCTTCTATTCAAAGGAGACGATCCCGATCGCGGACTCTATTGGTTGAAATGCGGTTTTCGCTACCAAGATGGTCTCCATGGAGCAGGCCTTACTCTCGATCAACAGGCATTAACTGCCCTCGATTCAATCCTCTGACCTATGACCTCCGCCCCCATCTGTCTTCGCGTCAAAGGCCCCTTCGCCTGCTTCACGCGTCCCGAGTTTCACGTCGAGCGCGTGAGTTACCCGGTCATTACGCCCAGCGCCGCCCGCGGCATCTTCGAGGCAATCCTGATGAAACCCATCGAGAAACCCGAAGCCGCCAAGCGGGACAACAAGATAGGTTTCCGCTGGGTCATCACCCGCCTCGGAATCGTCTGCAAAGGCACGCCGTTCTCCATCCTGCGCAACGAACTCGGCTATCCCACCCACCAGAAACCGGAAAACGCTACCGGCTACGACATCAACGCTGATCGTATCCGCGCCCAACGTCATAGTCTCATCCTTAAGGACGTGGATTATTACATTGAGGCCGTGATCGAAGTCCCGCCTGAGACACGCCAGCGCTTAGGACGCCAGATGCGCCCGAGCGCCGAGTTCCTCGCCCGCAACAAATACCACCAGATGTTCCTGCGCCGCGCCGCCGCCGGCCAATGCTTCAACCAGCCCTTCTTTGGTTGCCGAGAATTCTCCGTCGCCGAATGGGAACTCGCGCAGGCCCCACCCGCTCAGATACCCGACCAGCCCGCCGAGGAATCCTTCGGCAACATCTTCCGCGATTTTGATTTTTCCCCGATGTGGAACCACTGGACCGATGGCGCACGCCCAGACAAGGACTGGGACAAGCCCGGTAACCGACCCGAGCCCCGCACGCTGCGGAATGCCACTGCCCGGCACGGATGGATCGAGGTCACGAGAAAGGAGGCACTGTCATGATTTCGGAACTGCTTGATCTCGCGGATCGGCTGGGAATTCCTCCACCTCGGCCGTTCGAAAAGCTGCGAGTCCATTTCCTCATAGACTTGGATGCCAACGGTAATCTGCTCGGCGTCGCGCCGGCCTATGGCAGCACCAAGGAAAAGAGCGGCGAGCCGGAACTTGGCAAGCTCATGGACTGCCCGGTCTATTTCCCACTAAAAATCAAATCGCTGGCGGAGCCGGAAATTCAGGCCGCAGGTGGCGGTGGAAAATCAGTCGCGGAGGCGGGCCACGGCGACATTAAGAGATCTTTTGCACCCAGATTCGGACGCCGAACAACAAAGCTCCGATCATCGAAGAGATCAAGCCTCCCGCTCGCACGCAGTCCGAAGAGGCCAGTGATGAGGACGATCAGGAAGTAGAGCCCGAGAACGATGACGAGGCCGAAACCAAGCCCGGCAACAACCAGCATTACCGACACAGCGGGTGGATAGCCCGGATCAACGGCTTCATTAGTGATGAACGCTCAAAGGAATCTGAATTGGCCAAGGCACTCAAAACATTCAACGAAGCCAAGCATAGGCTGACAGCGGCTGAAGTGCTATCGCATTTCGATTTGCCAGATATAGAAAAGGCCGTCGCCACTACCACTGGTAAAACTGACGAGGAAACGAAGGCCGCGCAGAAAAAAGCAAAGGCTGAGGCCACCAAGGCTCGGAATGCCCAGCTTAAGGCCATCGCCAACGCCAAGTTCACGTTCCGAGTCAACGGTCGTATCCTGCTAAACGATTCCGGCTTCAAAAATTGGTGGCAGAAGTCCTACACGGACGAGCGCACAGCCATTCTCGAACTGCTTCCTTCGGGCATGGATGGCTACGAGACCGAGGAGGATGAAAGCAGCCGTCGGATTACACCTGTGTTCCCAAACGTGAACAAAGGGATTCCCAACAGCGGGATGTATTGCCCGTTGGCCTCCTTCGACAAAGCCGCCACCAAGTCTTTCGGACTCGGCAAGCACACGCTGTCTCTTTCGCTGAGATCTTCCGAAAGGGCTGCCGCCGCGCTGAAGTGGCTGCTGCAAGACAGGGGCAGCCATTGCAAATTGGGAGAGAAACTTGTCGCCGTGTTCTGGGCCGTGGCACCGGACAGGCAAGGCACTCCTGTTCCGTTGGATTTCGCCTCATTGCTCAACGAACCGGACGCACTCCAAGTCAGGGACTTCTTCCACAACCTCCACGGCCATGCCGCCGTCTCGCCTGACTCAGCACGGTTCTATTGCGCCATCCTTTCCTCGCCCAAATCGCGCATCACCGTCCGTAGTTGGCATACGGAGACCCTGGGCCGCGCGACGCGGAAGACGGAGGAATATTTTCGAGCGGTCTCATTGCCCAATGTGTTTCACGGCGGTGCGCTCACCGTCAGCACCTTGAGCGAACTCACCGACGCCATGGTCCCCCCGAAGGGCAAGAGTGGTCCGCCGTCTCCGGCCTATGCACAACTTTTGGAGACAGCGCTCTTCGGCAGACTCGTGCCGCATTCCTTTCTCGAAGCCGCCGTTACAAGACAGTCCCTCGAATTCGCGAAGGGTAAGGCTGATGACGACAAGGGTGACTTCGAATCCCGCCTACGTGCCCGCACTGCTCTCATCAAACTATATTTCCAAACCAACCAGAACATTCTCATGAACGAATCCACCCACGAAACCCAACGGCAATCTGTCGCCTATGTTTGCGGCCAGGTGCTCGCTGTCCTCGATAAAATTCACAACGAGGCCCACCGGAAATCCACCGCGTCATCACCCGCCGGCCGCTATTATGGATCGGCGTCGAGCACGCCTGCGCTGGTCTTCCCTCGACTGTGCAAACTCGCTCGGATTCATCTGGAGAAGATCGAAAACCCGCATCGCGCAAACACGCTCGACTGCGAACTGGCCAGCTTGATTTCCCAATTCTCCCGTGAAGCAAGCTGGCCACGCACCCTTTCGCTGGAGCAGCAAGGCCAGTTCGCCATCGGTTTCTATTATGAACGCGCGCCGAAAGCCGGCGGATTGGCCGGCAGCACGCCACCAGACACCGAAACTGCATCGCCCGACGACTCCAACGCTTGAAACTCAATCCTAAACTCCAACCAATCGCCATGAGCCATACCTATCATTTCCCCACCCTCTGGACCGGCAAGGCCCACGACGCAGTCGTCGCCGAGCGTCACGACATCGCTCTCCTCTTCGACGCCACCAACTGCAACCCCAACGGCGACCCCGACACCGGCAACATGCCCCGTCTCCAACCCGACACTCTCCGCGGCCTCGTCACCGACGTCTGCCTCAAGCGCAAGGTGAGGAATTTCTTTTCCCGCCACACGACGGCGGGCGAACAGATGGGCGAGAATGACGCACCTGAGTCCAGTTACCATCTCTTCATCCGCGAGGGCGCGGTAATTCAGCGCCAGGTTGAAAGCCCAGACCTCAAGGCTGAAGCCCAGCGAATCTTCAAGACTTACACCGTCGATGGACGAACCCTAACAGATGCCGACTGGGAGAAGATTGGCAAGAAGACCAAGAAATCCAAGAGTGACGCGAATGAGTCCGAGGAAGATAAAAAGCCAAAGAAGACCGAGAGAGATCTCTCCGAATACCAGGATCGCGCCTATCGTGATGCTCTTTGTGCCACCTATTTTGATGTCCGCTACTTCGGCCAAGTGGTTTCGACCGAAGGCCCGCTGAAGGGCAGTTTTTACGGCCAGATTCGCGGCCCGTTGCAGATCACTTTCGCCGAGACCCTGGATAAGATCCTCCAGCTTGATTTTTCAATCACCCGTTGCGCAGTAGCCAACGAGAAGGAGGCCGAAAAGAAGGACGAAGACAACCGCACCATGGGTCGCAAGCACGCCGTGCCCTATGGCCTTTACCGTTGCCACATCCACTTCTCGCCCGGCTTCGCGGCCAAAACCCAATTCACCTACGGCGACCTCGACAATTTCCTCTTCGCACTCACCCGCTGTCTCGGCGACTACAACGTGGACGGCTCCTCCGCCCGCCCCGGTGGAATGCGCGTGGTCGGTCTCGTGGACTTCCAGCACACCTCCGCCCTCGGCAACGCTCCTGCCCACAAAGTATTCGATCTGGTCAAGGTCGCGGGCGTGAAGTTCACCGCCGAAAAGGCGGCGGCAAAATGGGATAAGAGCCTCGAAGGCAAATTCGAGTCCTCCGACAGCGAATTCCCCGGCGGCCTCCATGACTACACCGGCTCCGCCCCCGACGGCCCGCTCTACACGCTCACGAATAGCCACGGGGTAGTCAGCGGCTGCTCTGAGAAAAAGCCGGAGGCCAAAGACGGCAATGAACCCGTGTCCACCATCACCGCCCGCCGCCTGATCTGGGAAATCCCCGAATCGAAGTGACCCCAATCGGAAATCCGAAGTCGCCGCTTTCAAATCAGCGCGAGCAGTTGCCGTTGAGCTTGCTCAACGATCATCTCTACTGCCCGCGACGGGCGGCGTTGAAGATTGTCGAGGGCTGGCGTTCGGCCAACGAACACACCAATCGCGGCGACATCGTTCACGAGCACGCGGATCTGCCCGGTTACGAGGTGGCCAAGGGCGTGACTTTGCTGCGGGCGTTGCCCGTCTGGTCGGAGCGGCTCGGATTGAATGGCAAGTGCGACATCGTGGAACGACGGCCTGACGGATCGTTGTTCCCGGTGGAGTTCAAACTTGGCAAGCGCCGGCAATGGGAAAACGACGATGCGCAGCTCTGCGCTCAGGCCATGTGTCTGGAGGAAATGTTCCGCACCGCCGTTCCGCGCGGCGCTATCTTTCATGCGGACTCGAAACGTCGGCGTGAATTCGAGTTCACTACCGAGCTTCGCGCCACCACAGAGCGTTCCATCGCCGATCTGCATGCGTTACTCAACCCTCCACGCTCAACTTCAAACCATCAACATCCGGAACGGCTTCCTCCGGCTGTATTCAAACCCGCCTGCGAGGAATGTTCTCTTTTCGAGATATGTCTGCCGAAGGCGACCGCTGTGGAGAACCGCGCGGCGCGTCTCAGCCGTGACCTCTTTAAGGTATGAAACCGAATTCAGAGAAGATCGATGACGCCGTGCTGGCCTTGCTGCACTTGACCAGTTTCGTGGAGCGCCGTGGCGAGTTACCACGCGCTTGGAAAGGGCACGATTGGGACGCGCTCGGCCGTCTGCATGAGAAAGGGTGGATCAGCGATCCAGTCGGCGTAGCCAAATCAGTCGTCCTCACGGAGGAAGGGACTCAGCGGGCCAGGGAACTCTTCGAAAAACTCTTCTGCGATCCCGACGCAGCGTCCTGAAAATTCGCTCCGCTCAGTCCTCAACTCCGCAACTCTCAACTCGCTTGGACATCCAACAAAACACCCTCTACCTGACCACGCCGGGCAGTTACGTCGCCCGCGATCACCTCACGCTTCAGGTCGAAGTGCCGGTGTATCCGGAGGAACTACCAACGGAAGATCGCACACGGGACAAGGCCGCCGACTGGCGAAAGGTTTCCATTCCCATCCACCACTTGGAATCGCTCTGCGTATTTGGAGCCAGCACTGTCAGCCCGCCTGCTCTGGACCTGTGCTGGGAACATGGCGTCGCAGTTAATTACCTCAGTCAGTTCGGCCATTTGCAGGCTCGGATGACCGGTGTGGCGGATACCAGCGTCACGTTGCGTCGAACGCAATTTCGTGCGGCGGACGATCCGATGCGCTGTGCGGGCATTGCGCGCCAGATCATCGCAGGGAAGATCCAGAATAGCCGCAACAGCCTCCTGCGCGCAGCACGCGAAACAGAGTCGGCCGAAGACCGCACGCGTTTGGAGGAGACGACCGATGCACTGGCCCGGCAGGTTCAGGAGCTGGGTAAACTGCAACTCTCTGCTCCCGCTCCTGCGGAAGGAGGTAGCCGCCGACGTGAGGAGGCGGACGATTCTGTCGTTCGGAAGGATCCGCCTCCTCACGTCGGCGGCTACGCCGGGGAGGCTCATGGGAACGGCGAGCCTTCCATCACTTCCGGCAGTAGCAATCCGTCCCTCGACCAGCTTCGAGGTAACGAAGGCATGGCCTCCAGTCGTTACTTCGCAGTCTTCAGTCTTATGCTCAAGCAACAGCGGGACGAATTCGCGTTCACCAACCGCAGCCGTCGCCCGCCGCGCGACCGCGTCAACTGCCTGCTCTCGTTCCTGTATGCGCTGGTCCGGCACGATTGCATCGCGGCACTGACAGCGGCTGGGCTGGACCCGTTTGTTGGATTCCTGCATGTGGATCGACCGAATCGACCGTCGCTGGCGCTGGATCTAATGGAGGAATTCCGTCCCTGGCTGGCGGATCGGCTCGCCGTTACTCTCGTCAACCGCCAGCAACTTGGGATCGAACATTTCAGGGAACGTGAAGGCGGTGCGGTGGAGTTCACCGAGAAAGGGCGCAAGTTGGTGATTACCGCCTACCAACAACGAAAGCAGGAGACCGTGAATCATCCGTTGCTCGAACAGAATCTCCGCATCGCGCAGTTGCCATTCATCCAGGCACGCGTTCTTGCTCGGCATCTCCGAGGTGACATTGCCGATTATGTCCCATTCGTGCCGAAATAGGCTTTCCCCAATGAACCGGTGGAGCGAGACTCCTTCGAGCCTTGACTCGACACCATGCTCATCCTTGTCACCTACGATGTCTCCACTGTTGAAAAGGCGGGGCAACGTCGCCTGCGCCGAGTCGCGCAAACGTGCGAGGACTACGGAGTGCGCGTGCAAAAGTCCGTGTTTGAATGCCAGGTCGGACAAAAAGAATGGGTGCTTCTCCGTGAACGGCTGCTTCGCGAAATCAAGGCGGAGGAAGATTCCCTCCGGTTCTATTTTCTCGATGAAAAGGCGGTCCAACGCATTGAACACCACGGCGTCGGCAAACCGATCGATCTGACTGAGCCTTTAATTCTATGACCCTCCTTCCGCGAACCCCTAGCGCCGAGGAGAACGCCATGCTTTCGCGGCAACCACGATCGGCCCCCTCCGACTGGCGTCGCCGCTGTTCATTGACAGCTAAGGTAATTGGTTGGGAACAAAGATTCGCTTGGTTCGCGGAAACGCGATATCAAGTGTTTGCGGTTGCTCAAGTTAGGGCCGCCGCGGTCGCCCCGTGAGTGATCACGGGGCGCGGATTGAAACTGATCGACGGCTTGCGCGCCGTCGGCCCGCCGCTGCGTCGCCCCGTGAGTGATCACGGGGCGCGGATTGAAACAAATTCAAATCGGCCGAGCCTATCACATCATTGAGTCGCCCCGTGAGTGATCACGGGGCGCGGATTGAAACTACACGATTCTCAAGGCGGAGCTGGAGCAGGAGCAAGTCGCCCCGTGAGTGATCACGGGGCGCGGATTGAAACCGGACGAAGGAGGAATGCGAGCTGGCGATTGATGGTCGCCCCGTGAGTGATCACGGGGCGCGGATTGAAACCTTGTCCTTCATCCATTGCTGCAACGTGATGAAGTGTCGCCCCGTGAGTGATCACGGGGCGCGGATTGAAACGCTCCAAGTTCCGTTCTGGAAAATGTTCGCCGCGTCGCCCCGTGAGTGATCACGGGGCGCGGATTGAAACCTCACAAGGCGGACCGGGGAGGTACGCGCGCCGGTGTCGCCCCGTGAGTGATCACGGGGCGCGGATTGAAACCGCGCGATACGTGTAGCGTTCCGCCGCGAACACCAGTCGCCCCGTGAGTGATCACGGGGCGCGGATTGAAACACTTTCTGGCAGGTCAAAGACTCGTCGCCTTCCGGTCGCCCCGTGAGTGATCACGGGGCGCGGATTGAAACAGCAAAATTCCAGCTCATTCCGAGCGCAAAAACGTCGCCCCGTGAGTGATCACGGGGCGCGGATTGAAACTTGATGCCGCCCAAGTCTGCGATGGCATCGAGAAGTCGCCCCGTGAGTGATCACGGGGCGCGGATTGAAACACTGTGGAACTGCAACTCACACGCCGCACGAAATCGGTCGCCCCGTGAGTGATCACGGGGCGCGGATTGAAACTCGGCTCGGTTCACGGCTCAGCTCCCGGCGCAATGTCGCCCCGTGAGTGATCACGGGGCGCGGATTGA